>NZ_JBHVIX010000004.1:349443-501138 GCF_042799415.1 Streptomyces sp. NPDC057694 | reverse complement strand
TTGATAGGCCGGATCTGGAAGCACCGTGAGGTGTGGAGGTGACCGGTACTAATAGGCCGAGGGCTTGTCCTCAGTTGCTCGCGTCCACTGTGTTGGTTCTGAAACCACGAACAACCCCATGCCATGGTCACGGTGTGGTGCGGTTGACAGTTTCATAGTGTTTCGGTGGTCATAGCATGAGGGAAACGCCCGGTTACATTCCGAACCCGGAAGCTAAGCCTTATAGCGCCGATGGTACTGCAGGGGGGACCCTGTGGGAGAGTAGGACGCCGCCGAACAAATTTTGAGAAAACCCCCGTGCCATCGGCACGGGGGTTTTCTGCGTTTGGAGGGACCCCTCGCGTCCGCCGGGCAGGGCTGAGGGTAAAGTCAGGGGGCATCGTTGGCTTATTTACCCAGGAGGCCCCCGGGTGGAGGTCCAAGAGACCCGTGTCCAGACAGACCGGGTCCTCACCATCCCGAACATCCTCAGCATGGCGCGGCTCGTCGGCGTACCCCTGTTCCTGTGGCTGATCCTCAGGCCAGAGTTCGGCGGGCCGAAGAGTGATGGATGGGCGCTGCTCGTGCTCGCGCTCAGCGGCATCAGCGACTATCTCGACGGGAAGCTCGCGCGCCGCTGGAATCAGATCAGCAACCTCGGCCGGCTGCTCGATCCCGCTGCCGACCGGCTCTACATTCTGTCCACGTTGGTCGGGCTGACCTGGCGCGACATCCTTCCCATTTGGTTGACGGCTGCACTGCTTGCGCGAGAACTGCTTCTTCTGGTGATGGTGGGGATCCTCAGGCGGCACGGCTATCCGCCGCCCCAGGTGAACTTCCTGGGCAAGGCGGCCACCTTCAACCTGATGTATGCGTTCCCGCTCTTGCTGCTCAGCGACGGAAGTGGCTGGATCCATGAACTCGCTGCTATTTTCGGATGGGCGTTCGCCGGATGGGGTACAACGCTGTATTGGTGGGCAGGGATCCTCTACGTGGTCCAGGTCCGCCGAGTTGTCAAGGCGGACTCCACGGCCGATTGAGCTCGCCAATGCGCGTCGAGGGAGACGAGGTCGCTCCCGCTGTCCTGGCGGTGAGCGATTCATGACGGGCACAGTCGGCTAGACCGTCGTCTCTCAAGGAGGACGCTTCCGACATGAAGGCCGTCGTGATGGCCGGAGGCGAAGGCACACGCCTTCGCCCCATGACCTCGAGTATGCCCAAGCCGCTCCTGCCGGTGGCCAACCGGCCGATCATGGAGCATGTGCTGAGGTTGCTCAAGCGGCATGGGCTCAGCGAAACCGTAGTCACCGTTCAGTTCCTGGCTTCGCTCGTCAAGAACTACTTCGGAGACGGCGAAGAGCTCGGTATGGAGCTCACCTATGCCAACGAGGAGAAGCCACTCGGCACCGCCGGAAGCGTGAAGAACGCGGAAGAGGCGCTGAAGGATGATGCGTTTCTCGTGATCTCCGGTGACGCTCTGACCGATTTCGACCTCACCGAGCTCATCAACTTCCACAAGGAAAAGGGTGCGCTCGTCACCGTATGCCTGACGCGCGTTCCCAACCCTCTGGAATTCGGCATCACCATTGTCGACGAAGAGGGGAAGGTCGAACGATTCCTTGAGAAGCCGACGTGGGGACAGGTCTTCTCGGACACTGTGAACACGGGCATCTATGTCATGGAGCCCGAGGTCTTCGACTATGTCGAAGCGGATGTGCCCGTCGACTGGTCCGGTGACGTCTTCCCGCAGCTGATGAAGGAAGGCAAGCCGGTCTACGGATACGTGGCCGAGGGGTACTGGGAAGACGTCGGTACGCATGAGAGCTACGTGAAGGCCCAGGCCGACGTGCTCGAACGAAAGGTCGACGTCGAACTCGACGGATTCGAGATGTCTCCGGGTGTCTGGGTCGCCGAGGGCGCCGAGGTGCACCCCGACGCCGTGCTCCGCGGGCCGCTGTACATCGGTGACTACGCCAAGGTCGAAGCCGATGTGGAGATTCGCGAACACACCGTCGTGGGCTCGAACGTCGTCGTGAAGAGCGGGGCCTTCCTGCACAAGGCCGTCGTCCACGACAACGTCTACATCGGGCAGCACAGCAATCTGCGCGGCTGTGTCGTCGGGAAGAACACCGACATCATGCGGGCCGCCCGGATCGAGGACGGTGCCGTCATCGGGGACGAATGTCTCGTCGGTGAGGAATCGATCATCCAGGGCAACGTGCGGGTCTATCCGTTCAAGACGATCGAGGCCGGCGCGTTCGTCAACACGTCGGTGATCTGGGAGTCGCGCGGGCAGGCCCATCTGTTCGGGGCCCGTGGTGTCTCCGGGATCCTCAACGTCGAGATCACGCCGGAACTCGCGGTGCGGCTCGCCGGAGCGTATGCGACGACCCTCAAGAAGGGGTCGACCGTCACGACCGCCCGCGACCACTCCCGCGGTGCGCGAGCGCTGAAGCGGGCCGTCATCTCCGCCTTGCAGGCCAGCGCCATCGACGTACGGGACCTGGAGAACGTGCCGCTGCCCGTGGCCCGGCAGCAGACGGCCAGGGGAAGCGCCGGCGGGATCATGATCCGTACGACGCCCGGAGTACCGGACTCCGTCGACATCATGTTCTTCGACGAGAGAGGAGCCGACCTCTCGCAGGGCAGCCAGCGCAAGCTCGATCGCGTGTACGCACGCCAGGAGTACCGCAGGGCGTTCCCGGGAGAGATCGGCGATCTGCACTTCCCTTCGAGCGTCTTCGACTCGTACACGGGATCGCTGCTCAGGAACGTCGACACCAAGGGGATCGCCGACGCGGGGCTCAAGGTCGTCGTCGACGCCTCCAACGGCAGCGCCGGGCTCGTGCTGCCCAGCCTCCTGGGGCGGCTCGGCGTCGACTCGCTGACCATCAACCCGGGGCTCGACGAGTCGCGGCCCACCGAGACCGCGGACGGACGGCGGTCCGGACTCGTCCGGCTCGGGGAGATCGTCGCCTCGGCGCGGGCCGCCTTCGGCGTCCGGTTCGACCCGGTCGGTGAGCGGCTCTCGCTCGTCGACGAGAAGGGGCGGATCGTCGAGGACGACCGGGCGCTGCTGGTGATGCTCGACCTCGTGGCCGCCGATCGCCGCAGCGGGCGGGTCGCGCTGCCGGTCACCACCACCCGGATCGCCGAGCAGGTCGCCGCGTACCACGGGACGCAGGTGGAGTGGACGACGACCTCGCCCGACGACCTGACGCGCGTGGGACGCGATGACGGGACCATCTTCGGAGGCGACGGGCGCGGCGGATTCATCGTGCCCGAGTTCAGCAGTGTGTTCGACGGGACCGCCGCCTTCGTCCGGCTCATCGGACTGGTCGCGCGGACTCAGCTGACCTTGAGCCAGATCGACGCGCGGATCCCGCGGGCCCATGTGCTGAAGCGGGACCTGGCGACACCGTGGGCCGTCAAGGGTCTCGTCATGCGCCGGGTCGTGGAAGCGGCCGGCGACCGGTCCGTGGACACCACCGACGGCGTGCGGGTCGTCGAGGCCGACGGGCGCTGGGTCATGGTGCTGCCCGACCCGGCCGAGGCCGTCACCCACCTGTGGGCCGAGGGCCCCGACGACGCCTCCGCGCAGGCGCTGCTCGACGAGTGGACGGCCATCGTGGACAGCGCCGGCCGCTGAGCCCGGTACGGGGGCCGGTCACGCTCCGATGGGGGCGGTGACCGGCCCGTCCGTGGGGCCATTCGGAGGTAGCGGGCACGACGTGCGACGATGTGCGGCATGCCGCAGCAGCACCCCGTTCGGAGCAGCCCCAAGCGCCCCAGGCGCCCCGATGCGTCCATGTCGCTGCTGACGAACGTGATGGACCACAGCCTGGACGACGGGTACGCGGAGGCCGCGGCCCGCAAGCGGGCCCAGGGGCAGAGCGGGCTGCCGAAGACTCTGCGGGCGAAGCTGGGGCTCGCCGCGGGCCTGGTGCTGGCCGCACTGGTCGTCACCGTGGGGGCCGCGCAGGCCCGGATCGCGGCGCCGGTCGTGGCCAAGGAGCGCGACGAGCTGATCGACCGTATCGACCGGGAGACCGAGTCCGCGGACAGGCTCGAGGGCCAGGTCGACTCGCTGCGCACCGATGTGGGGAACAAGCAGCGCGAGGCGCTGAAGAAACACGGTGGCGAGCAGGGCGAGTTGGTGGGGATGCTGTCGGGGGCCGTCGCCGTCCACGGGCCGGGCGTCAAGCTCGTCGTCGACGATGCCAAATCCGCCCAGAGCGGTACCGGCGGTCCGCGCGAGAGCGCCGACTTCTCCGACACGGGGCGGGTGCGCGACCGTGACATGCAGCGCGTCGTCAACGGCCTGTGGCAGTCCGGGGCCGAAGCCGTGAGCATCAACGGGCAGCGGCTCACCGCACTGTCCGCCATCAGGGCCGCCGGTGACGCGATACTGGTCGACAACAAGCCGCTGGTGCCGCCGTACACGGTGCTCGCGGTGGGGGACGGGCAGCGGCTGAGCACCCGGTTCCAGAACAGTTCCGACGGGTTGTACCTGCATGCCCTGACGGAGAACTTCGGGATCCGGAACAGCATTTCGACCCAGGACGACGTCAAGATCCCCGCCGCGCCGAGCGTGATCGTACGTACAGCACAGCCGAGAGCAGAGCAGAAGGGCACATCGTGATCGCCGTACTGGGCCTCGTCGTGGGAGTCGTGGTCGGGTTGTTCATCCGGCCCGAGGTTCCGGCGGTGGTGGAGCCTTACCTTCCGATCGCCGTCGTCGCGGCGCTCGACGCGGTGTTCGGCGGGCTGCGCGCCATGCTGGACGGGATCTTCGACGACAAGGTGTTCGTCGTGTCGTTCCTGTCGAACGTCGTCGTGGCCGCGCTCATCGTCTTCCTGGGCGACAAGTTGGGCGTGGGCGCCCAGCTGTCGACCGGTGTCGTGGTGGTGCTCGGCATCCGGATCTTCTCCAACGCCGCCGCCATCCGGCGGCACGTGTTCCGGGCGTGAGGCCGATGAATCCGGACGAGACTCCACCGCCCCCCGAGCCGGGGGAGACGCCGGAGGGCGCCGAGCCCCCGTACCGGCTGCGCAAAGAGCTGCCGGCCGAGGTCCGGGCGACCGTGCCGGAGGAGGCCAGGGCGGAGCCGGAGGGCGAGCCGAAGCTGACCGGACGTCAGCGGCTGGTGAAGGGGCTGTGGCCGCCGCGCGTGTCACGCGCTCAACTCACCGTCGCCGTGCTGTTGTTCGTACTGGGCCTCGGACTCGCCATCCAGGTGCGGTCCAACAGCGACAACAGCGCTCTGCGCGGTGCGCGCCAGGAAGATCTTGTGCGCATCCTCGATGAACTCGATGACCGGACTCAGCGTCTGGAAGATGAGAAGCAAGGTCTCGAGGACCAGCGCACCGAGCTGGAGAACAGTTCGGACCAGGCCGAGGAGGCCCGTAAACAGACTGTCGAGAAGGAACGTCAACTCGGCATTCTGGCGGGCACCGTGGCGGCACAGGGTCCGGGGATCACGATGACCGTCAGGGACACGAAGGGGGCCGTCGAGGCGGACATGCTGCTCGACGCGATCCAGGAGCTGCGAGCGGCGGGCGCCGAGGCGATCCAGGTGAACGGGGTGCGTGTCGTGGCCAACACGTACCTGACGGACGGAACCGGAGGGAAGGGGGTCAGCGTCGATGGACACAAGATCACCCAGCCGTACACGTTCAAGGTGATCGGAAAGCCGCAGGACCTCGAACCGGCCCTCAACATCCCCGGAGGCGTGGTGCAGACGCTGGAGAAGGAGCAGGCCACCGTGGACGTGAGCCGTTCGGAGAAGATCGTCGTGGACGCCTTGCGAGCGGCGCGACAGCCTGATTACGCTCGGTCGTCCTCCCAGTGAGGCGCGTGTGCATGGGGGATGTAGTGCGAGGGCATGAGGTTGCGGGGGGTCGGCGCACCGTAGGCGGGGTGCGTGGTGGAAACTGTTTGTCGGATACGGACGTTGTGAGGATGTCCGTGTTCGTGATGTACGCCGATGTGTGCAGTCAGGGTTCGTCCTGCCCCACGGGCGGGTCTGTTTCGGTCAAGGGGAATCGCCCGTGAAGTTGTTTGCGAAGTTGTTCGGCAAGAGCGCACGTGAGGATGGTCGTCACCGTGCGTCGCGCCAGGGAGACGTGCCGGAGACACAGGTGGGCGAGCGCCCGCTCTTCCGGGATCAGGTCGGTGGTGACAATTCGGGCGGACAGGGCGCGTCGGCTGTTGACCCTGCCGGTTCCGGCCGCATAGGTTTCGGGGAACCGTCAACCTCAAGTACGGGTGGAGGGTTTGGCCCTGGCCCGTACGCGTCCGAAGCCCCCGCGGGGCAGCCGCGGCAGGAGGATCCGTCCATGTCGGCTCTCGTATGTCAGAGGTGCGGGAACAGGAACGGCGAGAACAGCCGGTTCTGCTCCAACTGCGGTGCGCCGCTGCGGGGCGGGGCGGCGGCCGAGGGGCCGTCGGAGACCACCTCCACGATCTCCATCTCCGGTCTTGAGTCCTATGACCCCGAGGCCACCGGTCAGACGCAGCTTCCGACCCTGTCGCCCGAGGCGCAGGCCGCGGTCGACGCGCTGCCGTTGGGCTCGGCGCTCCTGGTGGTGCGGCGCGGCCCGAACTCGGGCAGCCGCTTCCTCCTCGACGGTGAGCTGACGACGGCGGGGCGCCACCCGCAGAGCGACATCTTCCTGGACGACGTGACCGTGTCGCGCCGCCATGTGGAGTTCCGTCGCGTCCAGGACGGCTCGTTCACCGTCGCCGACGTCGGCAGCCTCAACGGCACGTACGTGAACCGTGAGCGCATCGACTCGGTGACGCTGAACAACGGCGACGAGGTGCAGATCGGCAAGTACCGGCTGGTCTTCTACGCGGCGACCCAGCGAGGTATCTGACCCACCAGCGAACCGTCAGGAAGGTCCATGCTTCACACACCGAGGGGCGGTGCCGGCAGCGGCACCGCCACCGCGGACAGTCGGCTGATGAGCATCGGCACCGTACTGAACGTGCTGCGCGACGAGTTTCCCGAAGTCACGATCTCCAAGATTCGGTTCCTGGAGTCGGAGGGGCTCATCGAGCCACAGCGGACGCCCTCGGGCTACCGCAAGTTCAGCCCGGAAGACGTCGAGCGACTCGCCCACGTCCTGCGGATGCAGCGGGACCACTACCTGCCGCTGAAGGTCATCAAGGAGCAGCTCGACGCCCTGGAGCGGGGCGAGACCCTGCCCGTGCCCGCGCCGGGACGGCCCGGTGACGCGGCCGTGGACGAGAGCGGCGACGCTCCGACCGCCGCCCGCGTCGGCCGGGACGAGCTGCTCGCCGCGGCCGACGTCGACGAGGCGGAGCTCGGCGAGTGGGAGTCCTACGGGCTGATCGCTCCGCTGCCCGACGGCGGCTACGACGCCTCCGCCGTGCTGGTCGCCGAGCTGATCGGTGAGCTGGGCCGGTTCGGTATCGGCCCGCGCCACCTGCGGCTCATGCGGGCCGCCGCGGACCGCGAGGCGGGCCTGGTGGACTCGGTCGTCGCACCGCTGAAGGTGCACCGCAACCCGCAGACCAGGACGCTCGCGCAGGCGCGCGCAAAGGAGCTCGCGGGACTCACGGTGAAGCTGCACGCGGCACTTGTGCAGACCGCTCTCGGGGTGCGTCTTCCCTGATCGCAGGGGCGGGTGAGCGCTGCCGGCCCGGCATGCGGCGCATGCCCGACTACCCAAACCTGCCGGGCACGTCCTAGGGTTGCTGTGTGAACGAGCTCGACGTCGTAGGTGTCCGGGTCGAAATGCCCTCCAACCAACCGATCGTGCTCCTGCGTGAAGTGGGAGGCGACCGCTACCTCCCCATCTGGATCGGACCGGGGGAGGCGACGGCCATCGCCTTCGCTCAGCAGGGCATGGCCCCCGCGCGTCCGCTGACGCACGACCTGTTCAAGGACGTGCTGGAGGCGGTCGGACAGGAGCTCACGGAAGTACGCATCACGGACCTGCGGGAAGGCGTCTTCTACGCGGAGCTGGTGTTCGCGAGCGGCGTGGAGGTCAGCGCCCGCCCGTCGGACGCCATAGCCCTCGCCCTGCGGACCGGTACGCCGATCTTCGGCAGTGACGGGGTCCTGGACGACGCCGGGATCGCGATCCCGGACGAGCAGGAGGACGAGGTGGAGAAGTTCCGCGAGTTCCTCGACCAGATCTCGCCCGAGGATTTCGGGACGAACAGCCAATGAGTGGTACATAGCGACCCGCGGGTCGTGAAGAGAGGCGGTCGCCTGGTGGCGGCCGCCTCCGCGCATTCGGCTAGCCTTTCCCCGCGGTGGGGTACGGGAAACCACTCTTAGGGTGATTATCACTCGGCGTGGCGAGTGTGGCGTTCGTTGACGCACCCCCAGTGACTGCCTACCGTCGAGAAGGCAGGTCATAAGAGGAGGTCGGCGTGAGAAGCAGCGGCGACGGTACGGCGACGGGCGGTCCGTACTCGTTTCACGGCAGCGCGGCCGATCACACTCCGCAGCGCCCGCAGGCGGTGCCTGCGGTGGCGGGGGCGGATGGCGACGCGACGTCCGAGCAGATCGGATACCGGGGACCGACCGCGTGCGCGGCGGCCGGCATCACGTATCGCCAGCTCGACTACTGGGCCAGGACCGGCCTGGTCGAGCCCAGTGTGCGGCCCGCGTACGGGTCGGGGACGCAGCGGCTCTACAGCTTCCGGGACGTCGTCGTCCTGAAGGTCGTGAAGCGGTTCCTGGACACGGGGGTCTCCCTCCAGAACATCCGGACGGCGGTGCAGCATCTTCGGGAGCGGGGCTTCCGGGATCTGGAGCGCATGACCCTGATGAGCGACGGCGCCACGGTGTACGAGTGCACGTCGCCGGACGAGGTCCACGACCTGCTCCAGGGCGGGCAGGGGATCTTCGGCATCGCCGTGGGGGTCGTCTGGCGGGACGTGGAGAGCGCGCTGTCGCAGCTGCACGGGGAGCGCGTGGACACCGGCGAGACCATCGTCAGGACCAATCCCGCGGACGAACTCGCGAGGCGGCGGGGCCGGGCCGTGTGACGGTCGTGCGGCCGCGTTGTCAGTGGCGTAGGGCAGCATCGGAGGGGTGAGGACCGCACCGACGATTCTGCATCTCGACATGGATGCCTTCTACGCCTCCGCGGAGCAGGCGGCGAAGCCCAGCCTGCGCGGGAAAGCGGTGGTCGTGGGCGGGCTCGGGCCGCGCGGGGTCGTGGCCACCGCGTCGTACGAGGCGCGCAGATTCGGGGTGCACTCCGCCATGCCGATGGGGCAGGCGCGGCGGCTCGCGCCGAACGCCGCGTACCTCGTGCCCAGGTTCCGGCTGTACCGGGAGATCAGCGAGCAGGTGATGGCCCTCCTGCGGGAGCTTTCGCCGCTCGTGGAGCCCCTGAGCCTCGACGAGGCGTTCGTCGATCTGGAGGCCGGTGAGAGGGCCTGGGACGCGCGGTCCGCGGAAGCCGTGGGGCTGCAGTTGCGCCGCGATATTCGACGGGTGACCGGGTTGAGCGGATCCGTGGGGATCGCCGTGTCCAAGATGCTGGCGAAGATCGCCTCCGAGGAGGCCAAGCCGGACGGGCTGCTGCTGATACCGCCGGGGACCGAGCGGGAGATGCTCGGGCCCAAGTCCGTGCGGATCCTGCCGGGCGTCGGCCCCGCCACCGGGGACCATCTGCGCCGGGCCGGGATCCACACGGTCGAGGAGATCGCCGAGGCGGGCGAGGACGAGCTCGTACGGATGGTGGGCAAGGCCCATGGCACCCATCTGTACGCGATGGCGCTCGCGCGGGACGAGCGGCCGGTCGTCGCCGAGCGGGACTCCAAGTCCGTGTCCGTCGAGGACACGTACGACGTGGACATCCATGACCGGGTGCGGGTCCGTGTCGAGGTGCAGCGGCTCGCCGACCGGTGTGTGGAGCGGTTGCGGGCCGCCGGGAGATCCGGGCGGACCGTGGTCCTCAAGGTGCGGCGGTACGACTTCTCGACCCTGACGCGGTCCGAGACGCTGCGGGGGCCCACCGATGATCCGGGGGTGGTGCGGGAGGCTGCTGCGCGGCTCTTGGAGGGCGTGGACACCACCGGGGGTGTGCGGTTGCTGGGGGTCGGGGTCACGGGGCTTGCCGACTTCACGCAGGAGGATCTGTTTGCTCAGGCGGCTGCCGCCGTTGCCGCTTCCGCTTCCGCTTCGGAGGAGGCGGGTGCGGTTGCGGGTGCGGCTGCGGTTGGGCAGGAGGCAGCTGTGGCTGAGGTGGCGGACGGAGATGTGGGTGAGGAGCCCCCTGTGCGGCGGTGGATGGCGGGGCTCGATGTGCGGCATGCCGAGTTCGGGGCCGGGTGGGTGCAGGGGAGTGGGGTCGGGCGGGTGACCGTGCGGTTCGAGACGCCCTATTCGGTGGAGCCGGGGCGGGTGCGGACGTTTTCTGTTGACGATCCATTGCTGGAGGCCGCTGATCCGTTGCCGCTTGTTGAGGTGCCCGTCGTGCGCTGATGCGTCTGCCGGGACGGGGTGCGATGGCGGGTGCGCGTGCGTCGTGGCTGGTCGCGCAGTTCCCCGCGCCCCTTACGGGGCGTTGTGGTTGGTCGCGCTCGCGCGGCGGAGCCGCATGTTGGTACGGTCCCGCGCCCCTTACGGGGCGTTGTGGCTGGTCGTGCTCGCGCGGCGGAGCCGCATGTTGGTACGGTCCCGCGCCCCTTACCGGGCTTACGTCGGGTCTTCGGTTGTTCCTGCGATGTGGCCGAAGGTCATGTCCGGGTCCTCGGGGGCCGTTACATCCAGGCCGTAGTGGTGGTAGAGCTGCAGTTCCTGTTCGGGGGAGAGGTGGCGGCCCACGCCGAAGTCGGGGGCGTCCTTGATCAGGGAGCGTTCGAAGGGGACGTGCAGGGCGCCGTCGACCAGTTCGCTCGGCTCCAGGGGGACGAAGGCGTCGCGGCTGAACAGGCCGGTTCGTATCGCCGCCCACTCCGGAACGCCCGTGGCGTCGTCGAGGTAGACCTCGTCGATGGTGCCGATCTTCGTTCCGTTGCGGTCGAGCGCCTTGCGGCCGATCAGGTTGCGCGGATCGATGTCGGTCTGCACGGGCCCTCCAGCTGGTCGCAACTCGTCTGTAAGCACTACGAAAGAGCACATTGGGGCGGGCGGCCACTCGAGGGTGACGGCCATGTCGCCGCTGGTAGGCTGGCGAGTGGCTGCTGACCCCGTGCGGGAGAGTCCCCCGACTGTCGTCGGAGGGCGCCGAAGGAGCAAATCCTCCCCGGAATCTCTCAGGCCCCTGTACCGCACGGACGAGGTCACTCTGGAAAGCAGGGCGGGGTGCGCAGTGCCCGCTCTCACCGACGGTGAAAGCCGGTGTGCCCCGTGATCGGGCGGGCGGCCGGTGAAGCTCTCAGGTTGAGATGACAGAGGGGGAGGCCGTCCGGGCACCAGCGCCGTGGTGCCCCTCGCAGGTCGCAATGACCAGGAGGCCTCCGCCATGACCGCCAACCGAATTCCGCTCTCGCAGTTGGAGCAGGGAATCCCCTTCGAGCAGCGCCACATCGGTCCCGACGACGCCGCGCAGGCCAAGATGCTCGCGCAGGTCGGCTACGGCTCGCTCGACGAGCTGACGGCGGCCGCGGTGCCGGATGTGATCAAGAGCGCCGACGCCCTGGAGCTGCCGAGCGCGCGCACCGAGGCCGAGGTGCTGGCCGAGCTCAGGTCCCTCGCCGATCGCAACCAGGTGCTGGGTTCGATGATCGGGCTCGGCTACTACGGGACGTTCACGCCGCCCGTCATCCTGCGCAACGTCATGGAGAACCCGTCCTGGTACACGGCGTACACGCCGTACCAGCCGGAGATCTCGCAGGGCCGCCTGGAGGCGCTGCTCAACTTCCAGACCATGGTCGCCGAGCTGACCGGTCTGCCCACCTCCGGCGCCTCGTTGCTCGACGAGGGCACGGCCGCCGCCGAGGCCATGGCGCTGTCGCGGCGCATCGGCAAGGTCAAGAACGGGGTGTACGTCGTCGACGCCGACGCGCTGCCGCAGACCACCGCCGTCATCCAGACCCGGGCCGAGCCGACCGGCGTCGAGATCGTCGTCGTCGACCTGAGCGACGGGATCCCCGCCGAGGTCGCCGAGCGCGGTGTCGTGGGCGTACTCGTGCAGTACCCGGGGGCCTCGGGCGCCGTGCGGGACATCAAGCCCGTCATCGACCAGGCGCACGAGCTGGGCGCCATCGTCACCGTTGCCGCTGATCTTCTCGCTCTCACGCTGCTGACCTCGCCCGGCGAGCTGGGCGCCGACATCGCCATCGGTACGACGCAGCGGTTCGGCGTCCCCATGGGCTTCGGTGGTCCGCACGCCGGTTACATGGCGGTCCGGGAGAAGTTCGCGCGGTCGCTGCCGGGCCGGCTCGTGGGTGTCTCGGTCGACGCCGACGGGAACAAGGCGTACCGGCTCGCTCTTCAGACGCGTGAGCAGCACATCCGTCGTGAGAAGGCGACCAGCAACATCTGTACCGCGCAGGTGCTGCTCGCTGTGATGGCGGGGATGTACGCCGTTTATCACGGGCCCGACGGACTCAAGTCCATCGCCCGGCGCACCCACAGGTACGCCACCCTGCTGGCCGCCGGTCTGACGGCGGGCGGAGTCGAGGTCGTGCACCAGGCGTACTTCGACACCGTGACCGTGCGGGTGCCGGGCCGCGCCGCCGCCGTGGTGAGCGCCGCGCGGGAGAGCGGGGTGAATCTGCGGCTCGTCGACGCCGACCATGTCTCGGCCGCGTGCGACGAGACCACCACCCGGGCCCAGCTGGGCATCGTGTGGGAGGCCTTCGGTGTCGGGGGCGCCGACATCCAGGTGCTGGACGCCTCGACCGAGGACGCGCTGCCGGGCGCGCTGCAGCGCGGCGACGACTACCTCACCCACCCCGTCTTCCACCAGTACCGGTCCGAGACCGCGATGCTGCGCTACCTGCGCCGGCTCGCCGACCGTGACTACGCGCTGGACCGCGGCATGATCCCGCTGGGCTCCTGCACGATGAAGCTCAACGCGACGACGGAGATGGAGCCGGTCACCTGGCCCGAGTTCGGCCAGCTGCACCCCTTCGCGCCGGCCGAGCAGGCGCAGGGCTACCTCACGCTCATCCGTGAGCTGGAGGAGCGGCTCGCCGAGGTCACCGGGTACGACAAGGTGTCGCTCCAGCCGAACGCCGGATCGCAGGGCGAACTCGCCGGGCTGCTCGCCGTCCGCGGCTACCACCGGGCCAACGGGGACGAGCAGCGGACCGTCTGCCTCATTCCGTCCTCCGCCCACGGGACCAATGCCGCGAGTGCCGTCATGGCCGGCATGAAGGTCGTCGTCGTCAGGACCGCCGACGACGGCGAGATCGACGTCGAGGACCTGCGCGCCAAGATCGAGCAGTACGCGGACCAGCTCGCCGTGCTCATGATCACGTACCCGTCGACGCACGGGGTGTTCGAGGAGCACGTCGCGGACATCTGCGCCGCCGTGCACGACGCCGGCGGTCAGGTCTACGTCGACGGCGCCAACCTCAACGCCCTGGTGGGGCTCGCCAAGCCGGGGCACTTCGGCGGCGACGTCTCGCACCTCAACCTGCACAAGACGTTCTGCATCCCGCACGGTGGCGGTGGTCCGGGCGTCGGTCCCGTCGGGGTGCGCGAGCACCTGGCGCCGTACCTGCCGAACCACCCGTTGCAGCCGAGCGCCGGTCCCGAGACGGGGGTCGGGCCGATCTCCGCCGCGCCGTGGGGCTCCGCCGGGATCCTGCCGATCTCGTGGGCGTACGTCCGGCTCATGGGTGGCGAGGGGTTGAAGCGGGCCACGCAGGTGGCCGTGCTGTCGGCCAACTACATCGCCAAGCGGCTCGAGCCGCACTTCCCGGTGCTGTACACCGGGCCCGGCGGGCTGGTCGCGCACGAGTGCATCATCGATCTGCGGCCGCTCAGCAAGGCCACCGGGGTCAGCGTCGACGACATCGCCAAGCGGCTCATCGACTACGGGTTCCACGCGCCGACCATGTCGTTCCCCGTCGCCGGGACGCTGATGATCGAGCCGACCGAGAGCGAGGACCTCATCGAGCTCGACCGGTTCTGCGACGCGATGATCGCGATCCGGGGGGAGATCGAGCGGGTCGCCTCCGGCGAGTGGCCGGCCGACGACAATCCTCTGCGGAATGCTCCGCATACGGCCGGGATGCTTGGTGGGGAGTGGGCGCACGCGTACAGCAGGGAAGAAGGGGTCTTCCCTGCTGGGGTGGTCGCTGCCGACAAGTACTGGCCCCCGGTGCGGCGTATCGACCAGGCGTTCGGTGATCGGAACCTGGTGTGCTCGTGCCCGCCCATGGACGCCTACGAGGCGTAAAGGGTGGGGTGGCTGCGCGGCCACCGGTTCGTCGTGGCTGGTCGCGCAGTTCCCCGCGCCCCTTACGGGGCGCCTTGGCTGGGCGCGCTCGCGCGGCGGAGCCGCATATGGGTACAGCCCCGCGCCCCTTGCGGGGCGCGCCCCTAGCCGGGCGCTAGGCCGCCGTTACCACCGGGCCCAGGGGACGGTGGGGGGCGATGATCTTGCCGTTGGGCAGCAGTTCGCCGGTGTCCTCGAAGAGCAGGACTCCGTTGCACAGGAGGCTCCAGCCCTGCTCCGGGTGGTGGGCCACTGGAAGGGCGGCCTCCCGGTCCGCGGAGTCTGCTGTCGGGCACGGCGGCTGGTGCTGGCACATGGATGGGATCTTTCGCTGCGTAGTGATGTCGATGACGGTCGCGTCGTTGTCCGTGCTGCGGCTTGAAGGCTTGTTCATGGCCGCCCCCCGTTGTCAGTCGGTCGGAACCCAGTGTTGCCCTGTGGGCGTCAATCCGCAGGGATTTCGTAGCAGCGGTCCTCACAGGTTGGAGACGCGTCACCCGTGCGGACGGTTCAGCTCAACAGCACTGTCCCTTCGGGTGGTTCGGGGTGGCCGGATGGGGCTAGTCCGGTCGGGGTGAGCGGGTGCGGAGGGTGCGGACAGGGCTGTGCCCCGCGACCGGACGGCGGACGGCGCGGGGCACAGGTCTTCGAGCGGGTCGAGCGGGTGGTGTCCGGTCGCGTCAGGCGAGCAGGGTCGTGGCCCGCGCCGGCGTCAGACGCAGGGTGAGGACCGGCAGCAACTCGGCCACGCTGTGCGGCCGGTGGGCCGCGATGCCGGGCGGGGCCGGCGCGAGCGGGACCAGGATGTCGTCGGCCGCCGGATGGCCCGTCGCGGGGTCGGCATCGCGGTCCCCGTGCAGCCACAGCGTGAGCATGTACAGCTCGGGTACCGAGAGCAGTCGGGGCTGGTAGTGCTTGGGCAGGGCCTCCGCCTGGCGCAGCGCGCGTTCGGTGGAGGTGATGTACGGGCCTTCGAAGAAGTGCGAGAAGGCCCAGCCGTCGGGGGTGAGCATGGTGTCGGCGGCGGCCACCGCCCGCTCCCCGCAGCGGATCAGGAAACGCCAGCCGGTGAGACGGGCGCGCGAGGGGCCCGTGGTCTCGGTGATGTGGTCCAGGACGTGGACGGGAAGCGGTAGTTCGGGGCTCGCGGGCCCTTGGGCGGCACGCAGTGACGGGGTGCGGGCCTCACGGACGGCAGTGGGGGAACCGAGGGCCGTGAGGACGGTGCGCAGGGCGGGCGCGGGGGCCGGAGGGACATGCAGCGGCATGGTGGGTCGCCTCTCATTCGACAGGCACGTGGTGCGAGGGCGGTGCGGGAGAGCGGACGGCGCTGTCTGCTGCTGGGGGCACGTGAGTACACAGAAGGTGCGTGGCGGGCCAGAGAGGGCGGGGGCATAGGCCACGGGCGCCCACACTCTGTCTCGTTCGCGGAGTTTATACGACGTATGTTCACGCGATGTTTCGGCTACCAGACCTCAGGGCGCCGGCAAGTCCTTAATCAGCCGGAGTTCCCGCGATATTTTGCGGGCATTTCTCGCCGTTTCCGTGAGGGCCCCGACCGTGACCTCGGTGTCCTTCGGTCAAGCGGTCGGCCGGTTCTCGTCGGCGTTTTTCACCAGATCCCTGCCCCGTGAATCTGCGTGCGGCCGCATGCCTAAGGAATGTGCCTCGGGGTAACTGCGTGGAGCGTACTGCCCCGCGGGCCCGAGCGGGGCGTTATCGATCACATTGCCTGGGCATCATCCACCGTGACATGCGGCCGGGTGGGCGGGCTGCCCATGCGAGGAGGGGACGCTTCCATGGGGGAGAAGGTCGTTGCGGGTGCGGTCGTTCCGGGGGACCGGCGGCGCTACCGGGACAAGCACAGGGAGTGTCTCGAGGGGCTCCAGAGGTTGCTGGACGAGAAGAGGTTCGACCGGCCGAAGAATCTCATGGGCCTGGAGATCGAATTGAATCTCGCAGGCCCCGACGGTATGCCGAGAATGATGAATGCCGAGGTTCTGGAGAGGATCGCGAGCCGCGATTTCCAGACGGAACTCGCCATGTTCAATCTCGAAGTCAATATTGCGCCGCACCGGCTCGGCGGGAGAGTGCTCGACCAGCTGGCGGAGGAGCTGCGGACCGGTCTCGGCTATGCGCACCGAAAAGCCAATGAGGTCGCCGCAGGGATCGTGATGATCGGTATTCTGCCGACGCTGAGCGCGGAGGATCTGGTCTCCGCGAATCTGTCGGACGTCGACCGCTACACCCTGCTCAACGAGCAGATCGTGGCCGCGCGGGGCGAGGAGTTCTCCCTCGACATCGACGGCGTGGAGCGGCTGACCTGCACCTCCGCGTCGATCGCCCCGGAGGCGGCGTGCACCTCGGTGCAGCTGCATCTCCAGGTCACACCGGGGCGATTCGCCGATGTGTGGAACGCGGCGCAGGCGGTCGCCGCCGTACAGATTGCACTCGGTGCCAATGCGCCGTTCCTGTTCGGGCGCGAGCTGTGGCGGGAGTCGCGGCCGCCACTCTTCCAGCAGTCGACGGACACCCGGCCGCCGGAACTCGTCGCGCAAGGAGTAAGGCCGCGGACCTGGTTCGGGGAGCGGTGGATCGAATCCGCGTACGACCTCTTCGAGGAGAATCTGCGATTCTTCCCGCCGCTGCTGCCCCTGATCGACGACGAACAGCCGCTGGAGGTCATCGACAAGGGCGGCACACCGAGCCTCGCCGAACTCGTGCTGCACAACGGCACCGTGTACCGGTGGAACCGGCCGGTGTACGGGGTGGCCGACGGGGTGCCGCACCTGCGGGTGGAGAACCGGGTGCTGCCGGCCGGGCCCACCGTCACCGACGTCATCGCCAACGCCGCCTTCTACTACGGCGTCGTACGGGCCCTCGCCGAGGACGCGCGGCCCGTGTGGTCGCGGCTCTCCTTCGCCGCGGCGTCCCGGAACTTCGACGCCGCCTGCCGGTACGGGATCGAGGCGCGTCTGGAGTGGCCGCGCCGGGGCCGGTTCGGCGGCACGGAGAAGGTGGCCGCCGTGACGCTCGTACGCGACGAACTGCTGCCGCTCGCGGCCGCCGGGCTGGACGCGTGGGGGGTCGAACCCGCCGACCGGGACTTCTATCTGGGGGTCATCGAGCAGCGGTGCGTCCGGCGGACGAACGGGGCGCAGTGGCAGGCCGCGACGTACCACCGGGCGCTGGAGAGCGGACTCGCCCGGGACGCGGCGCTCGCGGCGACCACCCGCCGGTACGCCGAGCTGATGCACGTCGGCGAACCGGTCCACACCTGGCCCGTCGGACTGCCGGAGCCCGCCGTGCCGCTGCGCTGATCAGTTGGTCCGCGCGCCCGCTTCCATGATGGCCTTGAGGATGACCTGCTGGATGTCGGCGGGGTCGCTGACCTGATGGCCCGAGCCGCCGGTGGCCTCGGCGATCTGCTGGATCTCGTCCTTGTCGGTGTTCGGGCCGACGGCTATCGCGATGAGCGGCACCGGCTGCTCGATGTCGGTCAGCGACTGCAGCTGCTGGACCAGATTGCTGCGGGAGATCGAGCCCGGGTCCTCGTTCACGCCGTCGGTCACCACGACCACGGCGTTGAACTTGCCTTTCTTGTACGTCGCCTTGGCGTCCTTGTAGGCGGCGAGTGTCGTGTCGTACAGGCCCGTCGCACCGTCCGCCACCGGCTGGAGGGAGGCGAACGCGGCGGAGAGGCGCTCGCGCTGGGTGCTGGAGCCGCTGCGGTCGCCGAGACGCGCGGTCGGGACGAGCTTCTTGTAGTCGCGATCGCCGTCGAGCTTGGTCGCGAACTCCCACAGGCCGATGTCGTCCTCGTCGGTGAAGGAGGTGGACAGGGCCGCCAGCATCGAGGCCTTCGTCACCTCCATCCGGGACTGGGCACGGCCCGGCGCCGGGTTCGCCATCGAGCCGGAGGCGTCCACGACCACGAGGACGCGGGCGCTCTGCACCGTGATCGTCCACATGCCGAGGGTCTGTTCGAGCTGCTCGTCCGTCGCCGGTTCCGAGGCGGCCTCGGTGTAGGGCTGCGGTGCGCGGCCGCCGGCGCCCTCGGCGACCGACTTCACGACGGAGTCGTCCTCGTTGCGGAATCCGTACTTGCTCAGGATCCGGTGGCCGTCGGTGGTGTTGAGCAGCGTCATGAAGCGGACGGCGGCGCGGCTCTCCTCGGTGCTCAGGGAGGACTCGTCGACCAGGGTGAAGGGGTAGTTGAGCTCGGGCGAGCCGTCTTTGGGATAGAAGAGGTCGAGGGCGCTGGAGTCGCCCACCTCGGCGTTGTGTGCGAAGGCGGCCTGTTCGGAGAGGACCAGCGCCTCGTTGCGCTTGGGGTTGCCCCGTTCGGTGCCGGAGTCGTCACGGGCGACCGTGTCCATCAGCTGCCCGTCGCTGTCGGACGTGCGCTGGGAGAGGATCTTCGCCATGGCGGCGGCCTGGGTGCCGTCGTCGCCCGACTTCGCCGAGGCCGCGGCGAGTTTGGTCAGCGTGAGCAGCCCCGTGGCGCTGCGGGCCGGATCGGCGGCGCCCAGGCGGAGCTTGTTGTCCTGCAGCGCGGCGCCCGCCAGCTCCGTCCAGCTGTACGTCTTCTTGGGGAACCCGAAGGACTTGGCGGCCGACGGGACCATGCCCACACCGATCGGCGATGTGGCGACATTGCCCGTCGCCGACACGCTCGTGGCCTTGTCGTTCTGCTCGACCCGCTTGATCCACAGCTCCGCGTCCGGGACCCAGACCTGGAAGTCCTCCTCGCCCTTGCCGCTGCGCAGGGCGTCGGCGACCTTGTACGAGTCGCGGGCGGAGACGGCCACATCGAGGCAGGCGCCGTCCGAGGTGAGCTCCTGCTCCCTGGCGTGGGTGGCGGCGGCGCGCAGCGCGGGAGCGATGTCGGGGGAGGCGGCCACGCTCAGATGGACCGTTTTTCCGCAGGAGCCGCCGAGGTGGATCAGATCACTGCGCAGCGCCACGGTCGTGCCTGCCGCGACCACGAGGACCAGAGCCGTGGCGATGGCCACCGTGCGGCCGCGTCTTCGCGGCCGGTGGTCGGCCGTGGCCGTCCCGTACTCGTCGGGCATGCTGCTGTGACGTCCCATGACGTTGGAGCCCCTCCCTGAGCCGTAAAGGCAGTTGCGATATAAGCGGTGAAGCAAGGAAGGGGAGCGGTTCGCCGGACTGCGGCGCCCCGTCCCCTCGGCCTGTCGCGCGCGATCTTCGTACCTGCATTCGAGACCCTAGCGGGGCGACGTGAGGGATGAGGCGGGAATACACAACTAAGGCAGGTGTGCAGGTGGAACCAGGGGCTGTGGCCGAATCCTTTCCCGGCGAGCGGCTTTCACGGCGATTTCTCCGGGACGAGACGCTGCTCGTTCTGGGGCTTTCGCTCGGTGCGAGTGGCGTGTCCGCGCTGATCAGCTTTGTCGGTTCGGTCACCAAACCGGGTGGTCTGAAGGACCAGGCGGCGACCCTCAACGCGTCGGCTGCGCCCGGGCGTCCGTGGCTTGATCTGGCGTGGCAGCTGTTCGGCATCGCCAGTGCGCTGGTGCCCGTCGCGCTCGTCGCCCACCTCCTGCTGCGGGAGGGCCGGAGCCTGCGCACGATCGGCTTCGACCGGACGCGGCCGTGGTTCGACTCGGCGCGCGGCGCCGCGATCGCGGCCGTGATCGGCAGCTGCGGGATCGCCTTCTATCTGGCGGCCCGGGGGCTCGGGTTCAACCTCACCGTGGTGCCCGAGGCGCTGCCCGACGTGTGGTGGAAGTACCCGGTGCTGATCCTCTCGGCGGCGCAGAACGCCGTCCTGGAGGAGGTCATCGTCGTCGGCTATCTGCTGCGCAGGCTGGGGCAGTTGGGGTGGACGCCCGGCACGGCGCTCGTCGCGTCGTCCGTCCTGCGCGGCTCGTACCACCTGTACCAGGGCATCGGCGGGTTCTTCGGGAACCTCGCGATGGGCGTCGTCTTCGCCTTCCTGTACCGGCGGTGGGGGCGGGTCGGGCCCCTGGTCGTGGCCCACACCCTGCTGGACGTCGGCGCGTTCGTCGGATACGCGCTGCTCGCGGGGAAGGTGGACTGGTTGCCGACCGCCTGATCACCCCGCGCGCTCCCGGTGGCCCGGCGGTCATGGACGACCTCGCCCCCTCTACGGGCGGCTGTTGAGTTCACCCTCGATCATGGTCACCGCGGATCCGGTGAGCAGCGTGCGCTCGCCCCGCAGGGCGACCCCGACCAGGCCGGTGCGGGCCGAGGCCTGGAGGCCCGTCAGGTCGGTGCGGCCGAGGCGCTCGGCCCAGAACGGGGCGAGCGCCGTGTGCGCGCTGCCGGTCACCGGGTCCTCGTCGACGCCGACGTTCGGGAAGAAGCAGCGGGACACGAAGTCGTAGCCCCGTGCCGGGTCGTCGGCGGGAGCGGTGGCGATGATGCCGCGCGCGGAGTGCGCGCCGAGCGCCTTGAGATCCGGGGCGAGGGCCAGGACCGTGCTCTCGTCGGCGAGTTCGACCAGCAGGTCGCCGACCGAGGGGCCGGTGTCGCGCACGCCGAGGGGCCGGGCGCCGAGCGCCTCGGCGAGGCCGGCGGGCACCGGCTCCTCGGTGAGGGGCGCGGTCGGGAAGTCCAGGGTGAGTGAGCCGTCCTCGTTCGGCGTGGCCACGAGGACCCCGCTGAGGGTGGCGAACCGGACCCGGCCCTTCGTGGTCCCCGTGGAGTGCAGTACGTGCGCGGTCGCGAGGGTGGCGTGGCCGCACATGGCGACCTCGGTGGCGGGCGTGAACCAGCGCAGGGCCCAGTCCGCGTCGCCGCCCTCGGGGAGCGGGTACGCGAAGGCCGTCTCGGCGTGGTTGACCTCCTTCGCGACGTTCTGCAGCCACTCGTCGTCGGGGAAGGCGTCGAGGAGCAGGACCCCGGCCGGGTTGCCGGTGAAGGGGCGGGAGCTGAAGGCGTCCACGATTCGAATCCGCATGTCAGGGACGTTAGACGAACTCCCAGGGCGCCTGCCGAGACGAGTGTTGCCAAACGAACTGTTCCGATATATCGTTGAGGCATCGCGATCGGTCAATGATCGCGTTCAACGAAACCCACGATCGGTTTGTGAAAGGACTGATTCTCATGCGTACCCACGGACACGACCACGGACATGGACATTACGGACCCGGCCGCCACGAAGGCCGTCCCGGTTTCGAGGGCGGCCCCGGCTTCGAGGGCCGGCGGGCGTTCGGACCCTTCGGGCCAGGCTTCGGCCCCGGCCCCGGCGGCCCCTGGGGCGGTCGCGGCGGTCGCGGTGGCGGCCCGCGCGGCAGGGCCCGGCGCGGCGATGTGCGCGCCTCGATCCTGGCGCTGCTCAAGGACCGCTCGATGCACGGCTACGAGATGATCCAGGAGATCGCCGAGCGCAGCGGCGGCGCGTGGAAGCCGAGCCCCGGCTCCGTCTACCCCACGCTCCAGCTGCTGGAGGACGAGGGCCTGATCGCCAGTGCCAGTGAGGGCGGCAAGAAGCTGTTCTCGCTCACCGACGCGGGCCGCACCGCCGCCGAGGAGGGCCCCGAGGCTCCCTGGGAAGAGGCGGGGCGCGGCGTCGACTGGGAGGCCATGAACGAGATCCGGCAGGCCGGCTTCGGTCTGATGGAGGCGTTCGGCCAGGTCTGGAAGACCGGCAGCAAGGGGCAGCGGGAGAAGGCTCTCGCGGTCATCAACGACGCGCGCAAGAAGCTGTACCTGATCCTCGCCGACGAGGACTGAGCCCCGTGCGGGCCCAGGCCGATGCCGGGGGCAGACAGACGAAGAGGCGTCCCGTACGAGATGTGCGGGGCGCCTCTTCATGTGCGTACGCAGTCATGCGGGCAGGGAGTCATCCGCGTACGGGATCGGGCGGCGGTCGTGTCACGTCACCAGGCCGGACAGCTTGCGCAGTGATTCGTTGAGCGCCGCCGTCGCCGAGTCCTTCAGCTTGCCCGCCATCAGGGAGACGGCCGCGCCCGTGAACTCGCCGTCGACGCGGACCGTCGTCGCGTCGCCGTCCGCGGTCAGGGTGTAGCGCGTGCCGACGTTCACGCCCATCGGGCCCTTGCCCCTGATCGCCAGCGTGCGGGTGTCCGCCAGGTCCTCGACGGTCCAGGTGACCTCGGCCGGGAAGCCCATCAGCTTCATGTTCTCCTCGAACCGGCCGCCCAGTTCGAGCGAGGTCGGGGGCCCCTTCGGAAAGCTGGTGTGGGTGGCGTTCCACTCTCCGTACACGGAGAAGTCGGTGAGCTTGGCCCAGACCTTCTCGGCCGGTGCCTCGATGCGTGCTTCCGCGCTGACTTCGGCCATGCGGCCACCCCTTACGAGTAGTGAGCCATGATGCGTCGTCGCGGAACGTAGCCGGGCGGCCTCGAACATTCAATACTGATGAACCGTCAGAAATATGGGGCCCGTGCACTCAGCTCAGGAGCTGGATCTCCGCCGCGTCGAAGAGGTCGTACGCGCGCGGGTGCGGGCCCTCGTCGTGGCAGTGCCAGGCGTCCCAGAACAGGTCGGCGGGCAGCGCGTCGTCCGGGGCGTACACCCGGTACACGTAGAGCCTGCCGTCGGTCGCGGGCAGCGCCACGAGCCAGCACCTGCTCTCCATGACTGTGACGGACGAGGGGCGCGGGGGTTGCGGTTGCGTTCGGGGCGCTGCGAGAAAGGCGTCGCGCCCCTCCGGGAAAACCCCGCGATGTCATCCGCAAGGAGGAGACGTCGCTCGTCCGTGCCCACCTTGCGTCGGACGCGAAGATGCTCCCCTCCGGGGATGTTCCTGTGTATCGGGGCTGATGAGGTGGGGTACGTGCAAAGCTCTCTCCCGTCCGGCGCCGATGCCTGCGGCCACCTTCCGCCCGATCCCGAAGACACCCCGCTCAGCGACGAGCTGGCTCTCGTCGTCGCGGGGGCCCGGCGGCGCGCTGTCCGCGACGGGGACCGGCAGGTCGACTCCGCGCATCTGCTGCACTCCCTGCTGGAGGCCGACCCGGACGTGCGCGCCGCCTTCGCCGACGGCGGGCAGGTCGCCCGGCTGCTCGGCTATCTCGTGCAGCGCAGCATCGGCTACGGGCTCCAGTGGCAGGGGACGGTGGAGGACTCCGGAGCCGTGCCCGTGGTGCGCGGCGGCGCCCCCGGCTGGTCGCCCGTGGCGGCCGGCGCGATGGAGGCCGGCACCCGGCGGGCCGTGGAGCGCGGTGACGAGCGGGCGCGCGGTGTCGACGTCCTGGCCGCGCTCGCGACGGACGGGGAATCGCGGGCCGTGGAGGTGCTCGGCCGGGCCGGTGTGGACGTCGACGGACTGCGCCGGAGGCTGAATCGGCGGGGATGGACGGGTATGGACCGGTCCTGACGTCCGCGCCGTGAGACAGGGGTCATCAGGGGTGACGGTCATGACCGGCCCTGTCATGATGTGCCGATGCACGGGTCACAGGGATCTCAGGGGTCCGCGGGGGCGCAGGAGAGCCGGGGGACGGCCGGGCGGGGTTTCGGGCTCGGGCTCGCCCTGGTCTCCGCGCTCGCCTTCGGCGGTTCGGGAGTCGCGGCCAAGCCGCTGATCGAGGCGGGGCTCGACTCGCTGCACGTGGTGTGGCTGCGGGTCGCCGGAGCCGCGCTCGTGATGCTGCCGATCGCGTGGCGGCGCCGCTCGCTGGTACGCGAACGGCCGCTGCTGCTCGCCGGGTTCGGGCTGCTCGCCGTCGCCGGAGTCCAGGCCTGCTACTTCGCGGCGCTCTCCCGCATCCCGGTCGGCGTCGCCCTGCTCATCGAGTATCTGGCGCCCGCGCTCGTCCTCGGCTGGGTGCGGTTCGTGCAGCGCAAGCCCGTGACGCGGGCCGCCGCGCTGGGCGTGGTCCTCGCCGTCGGTGGGCTGGCCTGCGTCGTCGAGGTGTGGGCGGGGCTCAGCTTCGACGTGCTCGGGCTGCTGCTCGCGCTCGGCGCCGCCTGCTGTCAGGTCGGCTACTTCGTCCTGTCCGACCAGGGCAGCGACGCCGACGAGCACGGCCGGTCCGTGCCCGATCCGCTCGGCGTGATCGCCTACGGGCTGCTCGTCGGGGCCGCGCTGCTCACGGTCGTCGCCCGGCCCTGGGGCATGGACTGGTCGGTCCTCGCGGGCAGCGCCGACATGAACGGCACCGCCGTGCCTGCCTGGCTGCTGCTCTGCTGGATCGTGCTGCTGGCCACCGTCGTCGCGTACGTCACCGGGGTGGTCTCCGTGCGACGGCTCTCGCCGCAGGTGGCCGGAGTGGTGGCGTGTCTGGAGGCGGTCATCGCGACCGTGCTCGCCTGGATCATGCTCGGGGAGCATCTGTCGGCGCCGCAGCTGTTCGGCGGTGCCGTGGTACTCGTCGGGGCGTTCATCGCGCAGTCGTCGAAGACGGCCGCGCCGCCCGCGGCCGTCGAGCCCGAAACCGTGTTGTCCTCGCCGAAGAGTCCTGTCTAGGGTGTCGATCATGCATACGCACTGGCTCGTTCTCCCGCCGCCGGCCCGCTAGGGCCTGTCCGGCCGCGGGGCGTGTGGCGTCCTGGAGCCGGATCCGGTCCGTGCGGCGATCCCGCCGATGTCCGGCCGCCACCGTCCCACGGTGACGGCCCGCGTCGTGGTGTCCGATCGCCGTGCGGCCCGCGGGCGGGTGTCGGTTCCCTGGTGGGTGCGTGTGCGCGCGTGATCCCGGCCGGGGCGGCTCGCCGGGCCCCTGTGCGGGTGGCTGATCTTCTTCTCAGGTGTTTCTGAGGGCACGGCCGCCCGCCGTCGACGGTCCGTGTCCGCCGGCCCCGTGACGTTCCCGGGGCCCGCATCCGTGGAGAACCACGTGTCGAACGCTGTACCGGCCGGCTCTGCCGTGCCCGCTGTTTCCGTGCTGCCCGCGTCCGGCCGACTGCCGGTCGCCCGCGGCCTGATGTATCTGATCGTCGCCGGTGTCGCCTGGGGCACCGCCGGTGCCGCCGCCTCGCTGGTGTTCCGGGTGAGCGACCTGGGAGCCGGCGCGCTGTCGTGGTGGCGGTGCGCCGGAGGATTCCTGCTGCTGCTCGTGGCACGGCTGCTGCGCGGCCCCGCGCCGCGCGCCGCCGTGCGGGAGCCGAGGGGGCGGGCGGCCGTCCGGCTCGGGGTGCTCGGGCTCTCCCTCGCCGTCTTCCAGACCGCCTACTTCGTCGCCGTGGAGGCGACCGGACTCGCGGTCGCCACCGTCGTCACGCTCGGCGCCGGGCCCGTCCTGATCTCGGTGGGGGCACGGGTCACGATGGGGGAGCGGCTCGGCGGGGGCGGGCTGCTCGCCGTCACCGGTGCGCTCGGCGGGCTCGCCGTGCTCGTCCTGGGCGGCGGCGGCGCGACGGTACGGCCCGCAGGGGTGCTGTGGGCGCTGGTGTCGGCGGCCGGGTACGCCGTGATGACGCTGCTCACCCGCTGGTTCGGGCGTGACGGGAAGAGCGGCGACGGGCTCGGGACGACGGTGGGGACCTTCGCCGTCGCCACGGTGGTGCTGCTGCCGTTCGGAGCCGCTGACGGGTTCGTCCCGCACACGGACCACGTCTTCACCGTGGTCGCCCTGCTGGCGTACACGGCGTCGGTGCCCACCGCGCTCGCCTACGGCCTGTACTTCGCGGGCGCGGCCGTCGTGCGCTCCGCCACCGTCTCCGTGATCATGCTGCTCGAACCGGTGGGCGCCGCCGTCATCGCGGTGACCCTGCTGGGCGAGGAACTGACCCCGGCCACGGTGACGGGCACGGTGCTGATGCTGGTCGCGGTGGCGGGCCTCGCCGTCACGGAGGCCCGCTCGGCCCGCTGAGGCTACGCCTCCTGACGCCGTCGCCGCTGTGCCGCGAGCGCGGCGGCGTCACGGGGCTCACCACGCCCGGCGAGCCCCCGGGCGATCCGGTCCTGGACCTCCTCCGGCTTGTGACCCGCGTACTTGAACTTGGCGCGTACGTCGGTGATCTCGAGCCTGAGCCCCCGGATGCCGGAGAGCAGCCGCCCGTACGGTGCCTCGCCGACGGCCGCCGCGGCCGACATGCCCGGCGGCTGGAAGTGGCCCACCTGGCGGTTGAGGAGCGCGGCCTTCTCCTCCGGGTCGTCCACGACATGCGCGGTGCAGCGCAGTTGGACGGCGGTGTAGACACTGGTCGGCGTGCCGTGCTCGGGCGGGGCGCCGGGCAGCGCCTGCCACGGGCCCTGCACGAACGCGTAGTCGTCGACGACGCTCAGCACGACCTCGGGGTTGGCGTCCAGAGCGGGCCACATCGGGTTCGGGCGGGCCAGGTGGGCGAGGACCTCACCGTGGGCGCCGCGATCGGCCTCGTACGCGAAGTGCATCGGCTGGACGAACGGGGGCTCGCCCGGCAGTCCGTTGACCGCGAGCTGCCCGAAGTCGTGGGCGGCGAGCCACTGCTGCCACTCGGTGTCGCTGCGCGCCGCGTCCCAGGGGTGGATCAGCATCACAGCTCCCGGAGGTAGTCCGGGACGTCGATGCCGGCGGCGAGGTCGGCCGAGGGGACCAGGGGGCCGTAACCCTTCTGGAGCGGGACCACGCCCGACCAGTGCGGCAGGTCCATGTCCTCCGGCTCGTCGTTCGGGCCGCCGGTGCGCGCCTTCGCCGAGACCTCCGCCAGGTCGAGGCTGAGCACGGCGGTCGCCGCGAGTTCCTTGGCGTTGGCCGGACGGGAGTCGGCGGCCCGGCCCGGCACGACGTGGTCGACGATGGCGTCGAGCGCCAGCCGCTTCTCCTCCGCGTCGGTGACCTGCTGCGCCGTCCCGTGGATGACCACCGAGCGGTAGTTGATGGAGTGGTGGAAGGCCGAGCGGGCCAGGACCAGCCCGTCGACGTGCGTCACCGTCAGGCAGACCGCGAGCCCCGGGTCCTGCTGTCCGGCCATCCGCAGCGGACGCGAACCGGTCGAGCCGTGGACGTAGAGACGGTCGCCGACCCGGCCGTAGAGGGTGGGCAGCACCACCGGGGCGCCGTCGCGCACGAAGCCGAGATGGCACATGTACGCCTCGTCGAGTATCGCGTGCACGACGGCGCGGTCGTAGGAGGCGCGTTCCTTGGACCGGGTGGGGACGGTGCGGTCCGTGGGGGTGTAGGCGTCGGGCTGGGACGACGACTGCTGCTCGGCGGACACGCTCATGTTGCGAACTCCATTGCACTAGTGCAAAATGCTGTTTGTGCTAGGAGATTACCCGATCAGAGGGCGTCGCGCAGTGGAGATTTCCGCGAGCGTCGAGCAGGCGGTGGCCGACGGCGGTCTTGAGCCGGGGCAACTGCTGCCGCCGATGCGGGAGTTGGCCGAGCGGCTCGGCGTGAATCCCAATACGGTCGCGGCGGCGTACCGGACCCTGCGCGAGCGCGGGGTCATCGAGACGGCCGGGCGGCGCGGCAGCCGGGTGCGTCCGAAGCCCGCCATCACCGCCCGCGAGCGCATCCGCGTGGACGTGCCGGAGGGGGTGCGGAACGTCTCCGACGGCAATCCGGACGTCGCGCTGCTGCCGAAGCTGGCGGACGTGTTCGCCGCTGCCGCTGCCGTCGGTGACGCGGAACCCGTGCTGTACGGCAGCGACTCGCTGGAGCCGGAGCTGGTGCGGCGGGCCCGCGCGGCGTTCGACGCGGACGGGGTGCCCGGCGGTCCCGTCGCCGTCACGTCCGGGTCGCTCGACGCCATCGAGCGGGTCCTCGCCGTGCACCTGAAGGCCGGGGACGCCGTCGCCGTCGAGGATCCGGGGTGGGGCAGCATGCTCGATCTCGTGCCCGCGCTGGGGCTGCGCATTGTGCCGGTCGGCGTGGACGACGACGGGCCGCTGCCGGACGACATGGAGCGGGCGCTGCGGGAGGGGGCCCGGGCCGTCGTCGTGACCTGCCGGGCGCAGAATCCGACCGGGGCCGCCGTGAGCGCGGAGCGGGCGAAGGCGCTGCGCGTGGTCTTCGCCGGGTACGAGGACGTGCTCCTCGTCGAGGACGATCACGGGCACGGCATCGTCGAACTGCCGCTGCATCCGCTCGCCGGGGTCACCCGGCGCTGGGCGTTCGTGCGCTCGGTGGCGAAGGCGTACGGGCCCGATCTGCGGCTGGCCGTCCTCACCGGTGACGCCGGGACCGTCGACCGGGTGCGCGGGCGGCAGCGGCTCGGGCCCGGGTGGGTCAGCCGGATCACGCAGCGTGCCGTGGCCGGGCTGTGGGCGAGCGGGGCCGTCGACGCGCGGGCCGTCGCCGCGTCGTACGGGGGGCGGCGGGACGCTCTGATCGCGGCGCTCGGTGAGCGGGGGGTCGTGGCTCACGGGCGCAGCGGGATGAATGTGTGGGTGCCGGTGCCGGACGAGACCGGGGCGGTGGCTCGGTTGCTGCATGCCGGGTGGGCTGTGGCGCCGGGGGCGCGGTTTCGGATCGGGGCCGGGCCCGGTGTGCGGATCACTGTTTCCCGGGTGGGGGTGGGGGAGGTCTTGGCGGTTGCGGGGGTTGTGGCTGAGGCCGTTCGGCCGGGGGGTGGGGGGCGGTATGGGTGAGCGGGGGTGGGGTGGGGCGGGGTTTTGGGTGGGCGGGGCTGGGGCTCGGGCTTGATGGGCGCTTGCCCCGCGCTGGGGGGCCGCCTTGCCCACCCTGCCGCTCCGGGGGTCCCCCCGGACGGAGTCTGGGGGACGGCAGATTGCCCAAGGCGGCGGTGGCCTGCGGCTGCTATAGAGCTCAGAGTTTTCGGAAGTCCCAGGATGTGATGCAGGTCGGGGTCAGGCGGGCCCAGGCGTGGCGGCCGTCGTAGACCATCGTGGGGAGGCCGAAGTTCTTCTCGGCGAACTGGCGCTCCGGCGCGTCGAGTTCGGGGAACGGCTCGCCCATGCGCGGGGACTCGCCGACGAACTCGATGCGGCCGGACAGTTCGACGCCGCGCAGCTCGCCGTAGTCGTCGCCCGCGTCGACCACCACGGCCACCCGCCCGTCCGCCCGCAGATCGGCCCAACGGCGGCTGCGCGCAAGGGAGTACAGCCACAGCGCATCGCCGTCCCACAGGAACCACAGCGGGCTGACGTGCGGGGTGCCGTCGGCCGACACCGTGGCCACGCGGCAGGTGCGCTGCTCCGTGAGGAAGGCGTCCCGCTCGTCGGGACTCATCATGATCCTGCGACCTCTGCGCTGGGCGACGGTCATCGGTGCTCCTCCGCAAGCTTGCTGACGGTTCGTCAGGAATGCAGCATGGATGCTCTTCCCTCCCGGCGCAATGGTGGCTACTCTCCAGCAGCCCCCACAGGCTGACCACGGGCAGGGAGAATCATGCCGACACACGAGAAACTGGTGGAACTGCTCGACCCGGCCGGCACCGTGCTGCTCACCGTCGAGTGCCAGCAGGGCGTGGTCGGCACCGACAGTTCCCTGCCCGAACTGGCCGACGAGGCCCGCAAGTCGGGGGCGCTCGTCCGGGTCGCGCGGCTGGTGGCCGCCGCCCACGAGAGCGGGGTGCAGGTTCTGCACGCGGTCGCGGAGCGCCGGCCCGACGGCCGTGGCGCCAACCGCAACGGCCGCCTCTTCCGCGCCGCCGAACGCCTTCCCGTGCAGCAGTTCACCGGCAGCAGGGCCGTACGGATCGCCCCGCCCATCGAGGTCGCCGACGAGGACCTCGTCGTGCGGCGGCTGCACGGGCTCTCCCCGATCGCGGGCACCGACGTCGATCCGCTGCTGCGCAATTTCGGCTGCCGCACCCTCGTCGTCACCGGGGTCTCCGCGAACGTGGCCATACCGAACGCCGTTTTCGACGCGGTGAATCTCGGCTACGACGTGGTCGTTCCCGGGGACGCCATCGCCGGGGTGCCCTCCGACTACACCCCGGCGATGATCCGCAACACCCTCGCCCTGGTCGCCACCGTGACGACGACGCAGGACGTGCTCGCCGCGTGGAAGCGCCGCTGACGCGTATCCACGCGGCCCGCCCGGCGGATCTTCGGCGGATCTTCAGGCGAGGCTGATCGAGTCGCCGCTGACCTTGATCTGCTTCGCGGGCAGCGGCTGGGTGGCCGGCGGGTTCTTGACGCTGCCGTCCTCGATGGAGAACTTGCTGCCGTGGCACGGGCAGTCGATGGTGCCGCCCTCGATCTTCGTCACCTTGCAGCCCTGGTGCGTACAGGTCGAGGTGAAGGCCTTGAACTCGCCCTTCTTCGGCTGGGTCACCACGACCCCCTGGTCGGCGAAGATCTTGCCGCCGCCCTCCGGGATGTCCGAGGTCTTGGCGAGCGCGTCACCGCCGGCCGCCGAGGCGTTGCCCGCGGGCTGCGATCCGCCGCCGTCGTCGGAGCCGCACGCGGTGAGCGCCGCGGCGATCCCGGCCGCGCCGACCGCCGCGACGACACTGCGGCGGCACGGGCCGAGGGCGGGGGTGCCGGTGGGAACAGTGGGGTCGGTAGGGGCAGACTCCTGCGAAACGGTCATGCCGTCGGTTCCTTTCGATCGAGCGGGCCGGGTCCGTGGGGGTCCCCCTCCGGTACGTGTGGTCGCACCGAAGTGTTCAAGGCCCAGCTGATCTCATAACTCGGCCCTTCCCTCCCCGACGTCACGGTGGCCCGTTATGTCATTCCATTGGGGGAAGCATCCGGAAGTGACCCGGCACCGGTCACCGCCGGGCGGTCCACGCGATGCCTGCCTCCATGCTCTGACGGCGCATGAGCGATGGCTGTCCCGCCGGATGTGCCGTCGGTCCAGGTGAGGGGCTCGTACGGGCGCCCTTCGCCGCGGGTTCGATGATCGGTCCGTTCGAGTTGTGAAAAGAAGACGTTCCCGAGGTCTTGCCGAACTCTTGCCTCGCTCCTTAAATCAAACCGCGAACTAAGTGGTTCTCTCTGGCCGTTGAACTCTTCCGGACACGGTAGGAGTGCGCTCCACCGCGCCCGTCGACCCGGACGTGCGCTCACTTGGTGAAGGCTGCTTCGGGCCGTTTCACCCTCACCCCCGCACGGAGTGACACGCATGAGATACAGATCGTTGGGGATCGCGCTCGCCACGGCTGCGGCGCTGCTGGCCATCCCCGCCCAGGCCTCCTCGGCGGCGGCCGCCGACACGCCGCTCTCCCAGGGCCGCACCGCCACGGCCTCCTCCACCGAGAACGGCGGGACACCCGCGGCGTACGCCGTCGACGGTGACGCCGGCACCCGCTGGTCGTCCGCCGCCACCGACTCCCAGTGGCTCCAGGTCGACCTCGGCGCCTCGGCGACACTCAGCAAGGTCGTCCTGAGCTGGGAGGCCGCCTACGCGAAGGACTACAAGATCCAGGTCTCCGACAACGGGAGCACCTGGTCCGACCTCAAGTCCGTCACCGGCTCCGACGGCGGCACCGACACCCTCGACGTCTCCGGCTCGGGCCGGTACGTCCGCATGACCGGTGTCACCCGCGCCACCCAATACGGCTACTCCCTCTGGGAGTTCCAGGTCTTCGGCAGCTCGGGAACCACTCCGCCGGCCGACGGCTGCTCGACGGCGAACGCCGCCAAGGGCCACCCGGCGACCGCGTCCTCCACGGAGAACGGCGGCACCCCGGCCTCGGCCGCCTTCGACGGCGACACCGCCACCCGCTGGTCCAGCGCCGCCGCCGACCCGCAGTGGGTGCAGGTCGACCTCGGCTCGTCGCAGAGCATCTGCAAGGTGGACCTCAACTGGGAGGCCGCGTACGCCAAGGCCTTCAAGATCCAGGCCTCCGCGGACGGCCAGACCTGGACGACCCTGAAGGACGTCACCGGCGCCACCGGCGGCACGACCTCGTACGACGTCAGCGGCACGGGCCGCTATCTGCGGATCTACGGGACCACCCGCGCCACCGGCTACGGCTACTCGCTGTGGGAGGTCGGGGTGCACACCGGGTCCGGCTCCACCACCCCGCCCGTCGAGGGCGGCGGCGATCTCGGACCGAACGTCATCGTCGTCGACCCCAACACCGCGAATCTGCAAGGCAAGTTCGACCAGGTCTTCGCCCAGCAGGAGTCGAACCAGTTCGGCTCGCAGCGCTACCAGTTCCTGCTCAAGCCGGGCACGTACAACAACATCAACGCCCAACTCGGCTTCTACACCTCGATCTCCGGGCTCGGCCTCAACCCGGACGACGTGAAGATCAACGGTGACGTCACCGTCGACGCGGGCTGGTTCAACGGCAATGCCACGCAAAACTTCTGGCGCTCCGCCGAGAACCTGTCCCTCAACCCGGTGAACGGCACGGATCGTTGGGCCGTCGCGCAGGCCGCGCCGTTCCGCCGCATCCACGTCACCGGTGGCCTCAACCTCGCCCCGAACGGCTACGGATGGGCCTCGGGCGGGTACATCGCCGACTCCAAGATCGACGGCACGGTCGGCCCGTACTCGCAGCAGCAGTGGTACACCCGCGACAGCTCGGTGGGCGGCTGGACCAACGGCGTGTGGAACATGACGTTCAGCGGCGTGCAGGGTGCCCCGGCGACCAACTTCGACACCGGCCCGTACACGACGCTCGACAACACGCCGGTCTCCCGCGAGAAGCCGTTCCTGTACCTGGACGGCAACGACTACAAGGTGTTCGTCCCCGCCAAGCGCACCAACGCGCGCGGTGTGTCCTGGCCCGCCAACGCGGGGACCTCGCTCCCGCTGAGCCAGTTCTACGTCGTCAAGCCCGGCGCGACCGCGGCCACCATCAACCAGGCGCTCTCCCAGGGCCTGAACCTGCTGTTCACGCCCGGCGTCTACCACCTCGACCAGACCATCAACGTCAACCGCGCCAACACCGTGGTCCTCGGTCTCGGCCTCGCCACGATCGTCCCGGACAACGGCGTCGACGCGATGCACGTCGCCGACGTCGACGGGGTGAAGCTGGCCGGCTTCCTGATCGACGCGGGTTCGAAGAAGTCGGACACGCTGCTCCAGATCGGCGGGTCCGGTGCGAGCGACGACCACGCCGCGAACCCGACCTCCATGCAGGACGTGTTCATCCGCATCGGCGGCGCGGGCCCCGGCCTCGCCACCAACTCCGTGGTCGTCAACAGCGACGACGTCATCGTCGACCACACCTGGATCTGGCGCGCCGACCATGGTGACGGCGTCGGCTGGGAGACCAACCGCGCCGACTACGGGCTCGTCGTGAACGGCGACGACGTCCTCGCCACCGGTCTGTTCGTGGAGCACTTCAACAAGTACGACGTGCTCTGGAACGGCGAGCGCGGCCGCACGATCTTCTTCCAGAACGAGAAGGCGTACGACGCGCCCAACGCCGCCTCCATCACCCACGACGGCATCGTCGGCTACGCGGCCTACAAGGTCGCCGACAGTGTGAACACGCACGAGGCGTGGGGCCTGGGCAGCTACTGCAACTTCACCTCCGATCCGAGCATCGTGCAGCAGCACGGCTTCCAGGTACCGGTGAAGTCGGGCATCAAGCTGCACGACATCCAGGTCATCTCGCTCGGCGGCAAGGGCCAGTACGCCCATGTCGTGAACAACACCGGCGCCCCGACCTCGGGCACCGACACCGTCCCGTCCAAGATCACGTCCTTCCCGTGACCGTGATCCCGGCGCACTGACGCGTCCGCGCGGGGCATCCCGGCCAGGGATGCCCCGCGCGGGCCGAGCCGTTCCGGGGCGCGTTCGGGTGACAGTGCGGCGGCATGGCGGCGTGCCGCTGATTAGTCCTATTTATGTCTTTTACTCTCACCGCGAGCTGTTCTGATGGCACGTCAGTGGCGACGTGCTGTTCGGGGAACGCGTCACAAGCCCGGGAGAGTCGCGCATGCGCAGGTTGTACTGGAGACGGACGAGCGCACGCGCCGTCCTGGCCTTGCTGGTCGCGCAGACCACGCTGATGGCGGGACCGGCCATGGCGGTGCCGGACCCGGTCCCCTCGGCGTCCGCCTCCGCTTCCGCTTCCGCTTCCGCTTCCGCTTCCGCTTCCGCTTCCGCCTCTGCCTCCGCCTCCGGCACGCCGTCGGCGTCCACCTCGCCGCATGCCCACCGGCCGGACGCCGCCAAGAAGTCGCCGAAGGCCGGGGCGCGCCCCGAAGCCCGTAAGCGAAAAACAGGCCGGAAGGCCAAGGGCGGGACCGCGGGCAAGCGGGCCGACGACACGGCGCAGCTGACCGTGAGCAAGGAGGCGGTGGACGTTCCCGACCCGCTGGTTCCGGGCTCGGAGTTCACCTACCGCATCACCGTGTCGTGCTCCTCGCTGACCCAGGCGTGCGTGAACGCGTCGCTGGAGGACGTGCTGCCCGCCGGGCTCGAACTGGTGACGGTGCCGTCGGACGGCGCCAACTACACCATCGACTACGACGACCAGACCGGGAAGATCACCGCGAACTTCACCGAGTCCCTGCCCACCCCGCCCAACCCTCCGGGGTCGTTCGGTCTCGCGGCCGGCGGTTCGCAGGACATTCTGATCACGGTCCGCGTGCCCGAGGACACGAAGCTCAACGACGGTGACGCGATCACCAACAAGGCGACGGCCGACGCCGACAACGCCGCCGCCGTCGACGACTCCGACACCCAGACCCTGCACGTGCCGCGTCGGCCGATGGTGACCGGCACGAAGACGTGGAGCCCCTCGTCCACCGTGGCGGGCAGCGGTGGCGCGTCGAAGATCTCGCTGGGCGCCGCGAACACCTCGTCGACCTCGACCGACATCAACGCGATCACCATCACCGAGACCGACCCGGACCTCTTCGACAACTTCGACGTCACCCAGGTCGGACCGGTCACCCGGATGCCGGACGGCGCCGACCAGGTGCAGGTGTCCGTGTGTGTGAAGCCGGGCGGCAACTGCGCCCCCGACGAACTCGTCGCGGGCCCGGTCGGCCCCGGGCCCGACATCGAGCTGCCGCCCGGCGTCGACCCCGCCGACATCACCGGCATCGTCTACACGTTCTCCAACTCCGCGGGCACCCCGCTGCCCGCGGACCCCGAGGGCGCCAAGGTCGACATGAGCGTGACGCTGCGCGACGAGAACCGCTCCACCGGAGACGCGATCAACCCCAGCGACCGGCAGACCGTGGAGAACTGCGCGAGCCCCGGGATCGACTTCCGGCTCCGCCGTGACCTGGACGGCCCGGACGTCTGCGCGAACCACGACATCCTGCCCAACGTCGCCTCGATCGACCTCAGCAAGAAGATCTTCTCCGACACCGACGGCGACTGGCAGGCCGACGGCACCGCGGTCATCGGGACGAAGCCCGGCATCACGGCGACGATCGACTCCAAGAACACCTCGCCGTTCCCGGTCAGCGAGATGACCATCACCGAGCCGTCGACGTCGGCCGCGAACGAGTTCGACAAGACCGACATGACGCAGGCCAGGCTGCGGTTCCCGGCCGGTGCCACCGACGCCACGCTCACCGTCACCTGCCGCGACGGCACGGTCCTTCCGGCACAGAACTTCACCAACCCGCCCGCCACCCAGACCACCGACCTGGGCTGCCCCGGCGGCGGGCCCGCCGCCTCGATCACCGTGACCTACCGCGGCACCGACGCGAGCGGCAAGGGCACCATCGAGCAGAACGCGACCGCCGGTCTCGACGTGCACGGCACCCTCAACGACCAGGCGGACGAAGGCGACGCCGAGGACGGCGTGAAGGACTGCGCCGACGGCTCGGCCGCCAACCCCTCCAACGGTTCGGGCAGCGCCGCGGGCAACGTCTGCACCAACCTGGACGTGGAGGTGCCGCGCAAGGACGGCCAGGGCACCAAGGACGCCTCGCAGACCTCGGTCCCGCCCGGCCAGCCCGTCACCTTCGGCATCGGGCTCACCAACCGCGGCAACGTGCCGCTGGACGGCCCCGTCGTCGTCAGCGACCCGGTCGACCCGACCGCCGACCCCAACCCGTTCGACTCCGTGCGCATCACCTCCGTCACCCCGAAGGTCACGCCCGCGAGCCTCGACTACGACCTCGAGGTGTACGACCCCGACGCGAACGCCTGGGTGGCCTACGACGCCGGCGACGCGGCGCTCCTGGAGCGTGCCAAGGGCGTACGGATCGTCATGCCCGGCGGGCTTCCCGTGGGAGCCTCGGTGCACGCCGACATCACCGTCCAGCTGCGCGACGGCGTGCCCAACGGCACCGTGATCAGCAACTGCGCCGCCGCCACCAGCGACGGCGCCGCACTGGGCGACAACTTCTGCTCGCAGAACGCCACCGTCGGCGACGCCAGCTCGGAGGCCTCCCTCAACAAGGGGCTGAGCCCCTCCACCGTGACCCGCCCCTACCCGGGCAGCCCGGCCGCCGACGTGCACGCCACCCTCACGGTCGTCAACAAGGGCAACGTCAACCTCCACCAGCTCGCCGCGACCGACTTCGACACCGACTTCTTCGACGCCGTCGACTTCGTGTCCCTGGACGGCGTCTCCTTCCCCAAGGGCGCCGACCAGGTCAAGGTCGACGTCTGCACCGCCCGCTGCGGCACCGCGAACCCGGAGATCGTCGAGGGCACCTGGACCGGCAGCGACACCCCCGGCCTGCCCGCCGGTGTCTCCGCCGCCGACGTCCAGGGCATCCGCGTCACCTTCCGCTCCGAGAACGGCGACGCGATCGTCCCCGTCGAAGGCACCCCCACCTTCGGCGGCGCCTGCAAGACCGCCTCGGTCTGCTTCACCGTGAAGCCCCGCCAGACGCTGCGCTCGGACCCGTCGACCGAGATCCCCGACCACCTTCAGGACACGGTCACCGGCAGCGGCTCCAGCGACAAGCACGGCACCTTCACCATCCCGCCCGCCGACGCCGACCTGAACATCTCCGACGGCGACCCCCAGTTGTACGTCTCCAAGGAGAAGGACGCCGTTGTCCAGCCCGGTGTCTCCCAGCCCTTCACCCTGACGGTCAAGAACACCGGCGACGCCCCCATCGACCCGCTGCGGATCTCCGACCCGATCCCCGCCGACCTGATCGTGGACGAGGACTTCGCCGGCAACAGCGGCTACTACTCGATCACCGTCACCACCCCCGACGGCACCGCCAAGCCCGCCAAGGTCGACTTCACCGCGGACCGCAACGCCAACGGGAAGATCACCGGGCTGCACTGGGACTTCCCCGACTGGGTGATGTATCCCGGCGCCACGGTCACCCTCACCTTCCACGTGAAGCTGCGCGGCGGCGTCGAGGCCGGAACCAAGATCCCCAACACCTTCGGCGCGGGCTCCCCGGGCCACGACGTGCCCTGCGACAGCTCCTCCCCGCGGCTCGGCGAGGTGGACGACGACCCGGCCTACGGCGACGGCCACTACTGCACCTCCACCGCCACCCTGACCACGGAGGCGGGCACCGCCTTCGACGCCGACAAGTGGATCACCGGCAACGCCGACCTGGGCTTCTACAACTCCCTGACGGGCGAGTACATCCCCGTCGGCGACACCCGCTGCCCGAACCTCGTCTCCGGCGGCGCCACCTACACCCGCTACCCCTGCACCGCCCTGGTCCTGCCCGGCCAGAACTACCGGCAGCTGATCACCGTCGACAACATCGGCACCAACCCGGCGACCGACTTCGACCTCCTCGACGTCCTGCCGTTCGTCGGTGACACCGGCGTCCTGCTCGGCGGCTCCGACCGCGGCACCGAATGGGACCCGCGCCCGCGCCTGGCGGGACCGGTCACCCTGAACGGGCCCGGCACCCTCGGCGCCGAGTACACCACCACCCCGCAGCCCTGCCGCGACGAGGTGCCCACCCCGCGCCGCGACTGCGCCGACGCCACCTGGACCGGCGACTGGACGGCGCAGGACAGCGCCTTCTTCACCCACATCGACTTCGACGGCGGCCTCGCCCCCGGCGACAGCTTCACCCTCAGCTACCCGATGTCCTCACCGGCCGACCTCACCGACCGGGGTTCCCGCAACGACCTGTCCCTGGCCTGGAACTCCTTCGCCGAGAAGGAGACCGTCCAGGTCGGCGGCGGCAGCGTCGTCCTGCCGGTCACCGAGCCGCCCAAGTCCGGGATCGGCATGGTCTTCGGCACCCTGCGCGTCGACAAGACCGTCACCAACGGCCCGAGCGGTCACACCACCGGCCCGTACGGCATCGCGTACGACTGCGTGGTCACCCCCGACACCGGCAAGCCCGTCAGCGTGCGGCACGGCACCGGTGAGGTCGTCCCCGGCAAGCCCTTCACCGTGACCGACGTCCCGGCCGGCGCCGTGTGCCGGGTCTGGGAGACCGACACCGACGGCGCCACCAGCGACCACGACGGCGAGGCCAACGCCGCCTCCGTCACCATCCGGCCCGAGACCACCACCGACGCGCCCAGCGTCGTCGACGTCGCCAACGACTACCCGCAGCGCTCCCTGGACATCGTCAAGAAGGTCGAGGACCCGTCCGGCGCCGACCACGGGCCGTTCACCGTCGACGTGGACTGCACCTGGCGTGACAAGGAACTCGACGGGTTCCCGAAGCAGTTGACCTTCGACGGCGCCGGGCGTCAGCGCATCGACGGCCTGCCCGTCGGCGCGCAGTGCACGGTCACCGAACCCGGCACCGACGGCGCCGACGAGGTCGTCGTCACCGCCGAGCCCGACGCGGCGGACGACGACGGCGACGACAGCTCCGCGACCGTCGTCCTGCGGCCCACCGGCCCCGCCCAGGCCACCGTCACCAACACCTACGACAACCCCCCGACGCCGAGCGGCAGCCCCACCCCGTCGCCGAACCCCAGCGGGCACACCCCGCCCCCGGGTGGCCACGGACAGCTCCCCGACACCGGCTGGTCGCTCGGTCCGGCGCTCGCCGTCGTCGCGGCCCTGCTCATCGCGGGCCTCGTCCTGGCCAGGACCGCCGTACGCCGCCGTCCCCGCAGGCATTGACCCCGCACCCCGTCACCCCGACACAGCGGCACGCTCCACTCGGAGCGTGCCGCTCGGGCACTCCTCGCCTGCGATCACCCTTGGTTACTATGCTCACTTCATGCCGGGGCCGGAACGGGTGATTCCCGCGGTGACGCCCCTCCAGAGCCGACCGTGGATTGCAGGGCCGAAGAGATGGGTGACCTGGGGACATGCTGAAAGAGGTCACCGTGACCCGCTACATCACGCCGCTGCGTGAGGGCGGATCGCTGCCGGGGCTCGTCGAGGGGGACGACCACGGCGCGTACGTCATGAAATTCACCGGCGCCGGACAGGGGCGCAAGACGCTCGTCGCGGAGGTGATCTGCGGGCAGCTCGCGCGGCGCCTCGGCTTCCGGGTGCCCTCTCTGGCCGCGCTCGACCTCGACCCGGTGATCGGCCTCGGCGAGCCCGATCCGGAGGTGCAGGGGCTGCTCAAGAACAGCGGCGGCACCAACCTCGGGATGCGGTTCCTGCCGCGCGCGCTCGGCTTCGACCCGCTCGCGTACGCCGTCGACCCGGTCGAGGCGGGCCGCGTCGTCTGGTTCGACGCGCTGATCAACAACGTCGACCGCTCCTGGCGCAACCCCAACATGCTCGTGTGGAACGGTGAGTTGTGGCTCGTCGACCACGGCGCGACCATGATCTGGCACCACAACTGGCGCGGCGCCCCCGCCTGGGCCGGCAAGCCGTACGACGCCACCGACCACGCCCTCGCCCCGTTCGGGCCCGACCTCGCCGCGGCCGCCGCCGACCTCGCGCCGCGCGTCACCGAGGACTTGCTCGCCGAGGCCGCGGCGGACGTGCCCGACGTGTGGCTGACCGACGAGCCGGGGTTCGACAGCCCGGACGCCGTGCGCCGCGCGTACGTGGAGACGCTGCTCGAACGCGCCCCGGGCATTCATGAACGTATCGAACTGCCGAAGGCCGCCCCCGGATCAGGGCCGCGGACCACCGGCTGGATCACGCACGAAGGAGCCGGCCGATGAGCGAGCACGACACCCGCGAGGCCCGCGACGTCTTCGAGTACGCCCTGCTGCGCGTGGTGCCCCGCGTCGAGCGCGGCGAGCAGATCAACGCCGGGGTCGTCGTGTACTGCCGGGCCCGGTCCTACGTCACCGCGCTCACCCACCTCGACGAGGCGCGGCTGCTGGCCCTCGACCCCGAGGCGGACGTGGCGGGCGTACGGGCCCTGCTCGGCGCCGTCGAGCGGCACTGCGCCGGGGGAGCCGGCGCCGGACAGGCGGGCGCGGACGACGCCGGGCGGCGCTACCGCTGGCTCGTCGCACCACGCTCCACCGTGGTGCAGCCGGGGCCGGTGCACACCGGGCTGACCAGCGATCCGGCCGCCGAGGCGGAGCGGCTGCTCACCCTTCTGGTGCGCTGAGTGATCAGGGGCACCCGGTGGGTACGTTGACACCGGGTGCCAGGACTTCTAGCGTCACACGCACAGGGTACTAAGCGGTTGCTCAGCGATTTCGCAGCGGAGCGGCCGACCTCTAGGGCGAGGAGACCGAAGAGCATGTCCACCACTGAGCAGCGCGTAGCGATCGTCACCGGAGCCGCGCGCGGCATCGGCGCCGCCACCGCGGTCCGTCTGGCCGAAGAGGGCCGCGCCGTCGCCGTGATCGACCTCGACGAGGCAGCCTGCAAGGACACCGTCGAGAAGATCACCGCAGCCGGTGGCAAGGCCCTCGCCGTGGGCTGCGACGTGTCCGACGAGGCGCAGGTCGAGGCCGCCGTCGCGCGCATCGCCGAGGAGCTCGGCGCTCCGACCATCCTGGTCAACAACGCGGGCGTGCTCCGCGACAACCTGCTGTTCAAGATGAGCGCCCTGGACTGGGACACCGTCATGAACGTGCACCTGCGCGGCGCCTTCCTGATGTCGAAGGCCGTCCAGAAGCACATGGTGGACGCCAAGTTCGGCCGCATCGTGAACCTGTCGTCGTCCTCGGCGCTCGGCAACCGCGGCCAGGTCAACTACTCCGCCGCCAAGGCCGGTCTCCAGGGCTTCACCAAGACCCTCGCCAAGGAACTCGGCAAGTTCGGCGTCACCGCCAACTCCGTCGCCCCCGGCTTCATCGTCACCGAGATGACCAAGGCCACCGCCGACCGCGTCGGCATGGGCTTCGAGGACTTCCAGGCCGCCGCCGCCACCCAGATCCCCGTGCAGCGCGTGGGCCGTCCCGAGGACATCGCCAACGCCATCGCCTTCTTCACGGGCGAGGCGGCCGGCTTTGTCTCCGGCCAGGTCATGTACGTGGCCGGCGGACCGCTCAACTAAGGCTGGGGACAACGGACATGACTGCTGAACTCTCGGGCAAGGTAGCCCTCGTCACCGGCGCCAGCCGGGGCATCGGCTACGGCATCGCCGAGGCGCTCGTCGCCCGCGGCGACCGCGTGTGCCTCACCGGCCGCGGTGAGGACGCGCTCAAGGAGGCCGTGGAGAAGCTCGGTTCCGACCGCGCGACCTACGTGGCGGGCAAGGCGCACGACGAGGCCCACCAGGCCGCCGCCGTCGCGCACACCATGGAGACGTTCGGCCGCGTCGACTTCCTCGTCAACAACGCCGGTACGAACCCCGTGTTCGGCCCGATCGCCGAACTCGACCTCAACGTGGCCAGGAAGGTCTTCGAGACCAACGTCGTCTCGGCGCTCGGCTTCGCCCAGCAGACCTGGAAGGCGTGGCAGAGCGAGAACGGCGGCGCGATCGTCAACATCGCCTCCGTGGCCGGAGTCTCGGCCTCGCCGTTCATCGGCGCCTACGGCATGAGCAAGGCCGCCATGGTCAACCTCACGCTCCAGCTGGCGCACGAGTTCGCGCCGAAGGTGCGGGTCAACTCGATCGCCCCGGCGGTCGTGAAGACCAAGTTCGCCCAGGCCCTGTACGAGGGCCGGGAGGCCGAGGCCGCGGCCGCCTATCCGCTGGGCCGGCTCGGCGTACCGGAGGACATCGGCGGCGCCGCCGCGTTCCTCACCTCGTCCCAGTCGGACTGGATCACCGGGCAGACGCTCGTCGTCGACGGCGGCATCTTCCTCAACGCGGGCGTCGGCTGACAAGTCAGATTGCGGGCGTCAACAGACAAACTTCCCGCAGCTCAAGTGCCCCGTCTGATCAAGTAGTTGATCCGGCGGGGCACTGCGATATGGTCTGCCGATTCCCATGGCATGGCCGATCGAGGAGCGTGCGCGTGTTCAGACGGTTGCTTGCCCCCCGCGTGTTGGCGGCGACTACGTTCATATCCCTGCTGAGCGGGTGCGGGGTGGTGAACGCGAGCGACTCCGAGGACGAGGACCCGATCGTGGTCGGCACCACCAGCGCGCCGAGCACGCTGGATCCCGCCGCTTCCTGGGACGGCTCGTGGGAGCTGTTCCGGAACGTGTACCAGACGCTCGTCGCCTTCCCGTCCGGTGCCGCCCAGCCGGAGGCGGACGCGGCCGAGTGCTCCTTCAAGGGCACCGGCAACCGCGTCTACCACTGCCGGCTGCGGGAGGACATGACGTTCTCCGACGGGGACACCCTCGACGCCGCCGCCGTGAAGTACTCCATCGACCGGATCCGGGCGATCGGGGTCAAGGGCGGTCCCGAGGGGCTGCTCGGCAGCCTCGACCGCGTCACGACCCAGGGTGATCGCGATGTGACGTTTCATCTGAAGAAGGCCGACGCCACGTTCCCCTACGTGCTCGCGACCCCGGCCATGTCGATCGTCGACCCCGACGACTACCCGGCCAAGTCCGTCCGCAAGGACCGCGAGGTGAACGGCTCCGGCCCGTACGCGCTCAAGTCCTACAGCCCCGGCGACAAGGCCGAGCTGGTCAAGAACGACTCGTACAAGGGCTTCGCGGACCGCAAGAACGGCGCCGTGACGATCCGCTACTTCACGACGTCGTCCGACATGGTCGCGGCCCTGCGCGCCAAGAAGATCGACGTCACCTTCCGAGGCCTCGCCGCCTCCGACGCGGTGAAGCTCAAGGACAAGAAGAACGAGAAGGACCTCCAGCTCGTGGAGGGCGCGGGCATGGAGACCAGCTACCTGGTCTTCAATCCCAAGGACCCGTGGGCGGGCAAGAAGGCGGTGCGTCAGGCCGTCGCGCAGATCGTCGACCGCGGGGCCATCGCGCACTCGGTCTACTCGGACACCGTCACGCCGCTGTACTCCATGGTCCCGGCGGGCCTCGCCGGGCACACCACGGACTTCTTCGACGACTACGGCACGCCGAGCGCCGCGAAGGCCGCCGCGATCCTCTCCAAGGCGGGCATCCACGGGCCCGTCCCGCTCACCCTCTGGTACACCACGGACCGGTACGGATCCGCGACCGAGCCCGAGTTCGAGGAGCTGAAGCGGCAGCTGGAGGAGTCCAAGCTGTTCGAGGTGAAGCTGGAGAGCCGGCCCTGGAACACCTTCGAGGCCGGCTACCGCAAGGGTGAGTACCCGGTGTTCGGGCGCGGCTGGTTCCCCGACTTCCCCGACGCGGACAACTTCATCGCGCCCTTCGTGGGCAAGGAGAACGCGCTGGGTACGCCGTACATCTCGCCGGAGATCACCGACGAGCTGCTGCCGCAGTCGCGCCGGGAGAGCGACCGCGGCGCGGTGGTGCGGCAGTTCGCGCGGGCCCAGCAGATCATGGCCGAGGACGCCCGGCTGCTGCCGCTGTGGCAGGGCAAGCAGTACATCGCCGCGAGCGAGGAGATCGCCGGTGGCGAGCGGGCCCTCGACCCGTCGACGATCATGCTGATGTGGGAGCTGGAGCGCAAGACGAGCTGGTGAGCGGGGGCGGGTCCGGATTGTCAGTGGCCGCCGGTAGGTTCTTGGGTATCGATGCGGCCGCGCGTGTCATGACGGCGCGCGCGGCCGTGCAAGTGCTCGTACCCCGGAGGTTGTTGACGTGACCGACACCGCGATGCTGCCCGAGTCCTGGCGCGGCGTCCTCGGCGAGGAGCTGCAGAAGCCCTACTTCAAGGAGCTCACCGAGTTCGTCGAGGAGGAGCGCGCCAGGGGCCCCGTCTACCCGCCGCGCGACCAGGTCTTCGCCGCGCTCGACGCCACGCCGTACGACCGGGTGAAGGTGCTCGTCCTCGGCCAGGACCCCTACCACGGCGAGGGCCAGGGGCACGGTCTGTGCTTCTCGGTGCGCCCCGGGGTGAAGACACCGCCCTCGCTGCGCAACATCTACAAGGAGATGCAGGCCGAGCTGGGCACTCCCGTCCCGGACAACGGCTATCTGATGCCGTGGGCCCAGCAGGGCGTACTGCTGCTGAACGCGGTGCTCACGGTGCGCTCGGGCGAGGCCAACTCGCACAAGGGCAAGGGCTGGGAGAAGTTCACGGACGCCGTGATCCGCTCGGTGGCCGACCGGCCCGACCCGGCGGTCTTCGTGCTGTGGGGCAACTACGCGCAGAAGAAGCTCCCGCTCATCGACACCGAGCGGCACATCGTCGTGAAGGGCGCGCACCCCTCGCCGCTGTCCGCGAAGAAGTTCTTCGGCTCGCAGCCCTTCACGCAGATCAACGAGGCGGTGGCGGCCCAGGGCCACGAGGCGATCGACTGGCGCATCCCGGACCTCGGTTGAGGCCGCGCCTGCCCTGGATCACCGTCGGCGGCGGTTAGCGTCGGAAGCCGTGACCGGTGGGCGAGCCGGTTTCCGAGCTTGGAGGCACCAGTGGCACAGCAGCGTGAGCAGGCGGCGGACGACGCGCTGCCCACCCGGATCGGGCAGATGGTCATGCTGCACCACGCCGGTGACCGCGAGGAGGCCAGGGACCGGCTGCTCCTTCTGTGGTCGGAGCTGGGCGAGGGCGGCGATCCGCTGCACCGCTGCACGCTCGCGCACTATCTGGCCCGCACCCAGACCGACCCGTCCGCCGAACTGGCGTGGGACCTGCGGGCGTTGACCGCCGCGGACTCCTGCGGCGAGAGACCGTCGCCGGCGCTGCGGGCCTTGTATCCGTCGCTGCATCTGAGCCTGGCGGGCGACTACGTGAAGCTGGGCCGCCCGGGCGCGGCCCGCAGCCATCTGACGCGGGCGCGCGCCACCGCGGCCCCGCTCGGGGACACCGCGGCCGACGGGCACGCGGCCGGTGTACGGGCCGCGCTCACGCGGCTCGACGCGGAGGTGGCGAAGCTGCCGGCGGAGGACCTCGGCGACGACGGGGGACGCGGCGGTCGTGGTGACGACGGGGGCCGGCCCGGCGGGGAGCCGCTCGGGCCGCCGCGGACCGGTTCGTGACGGGGGAGGCAGGGCTGGTTTCAGATGGGACGGGACGGGGCGGGGTGGAGTAGTAGGGCGGTTCGGGCGGTCAACCGCCGTATGTGTCCTTGCAGATGGTCGCCTGAGGGCTGTCGGGGTCCCAGCCGCCGTACTGGCGGCCGAGGGCGCAGACGTCGGTGTGCGGTGGCGCCGGGACGACGGGGCGCTCCGCTCTCGGCGCCGTGGTGTGCGCGGGGGCGACGGTGTCCGGCGCCCTGCGCGGTGACGGTACGGCGTGGTGCGCGGGGGCGCGGGGTGTCTCGGCGTGCCGCGGTGCGGCGGGGGAGCGGTGGGGGGACGGTTCGGTCCGTTGCAGGGCCTCGCGGGCGGGGCCCTGGACGAGCGGCCGGCCGTCGGAATGGCCCTCCGGGCGCGGCGCGGGAGCCGTGGCGGACGGGGTGGGCGCGGCCGGAGCGGGCGGCGCGCTGACGCTCACGCATCCGGTGGCGGTGACCGCGGTGACGGCGGCGGCCGCCGCGGTCAGCAGAAGCGTGGCTGAGCTGGTGGTTCTGAGCACCCGCGCCACTCTGGTGGACCGTGGGGCGGTGGGGGAACCCGAATCGGCGAGGTTGCCCCACACGGGTGATGCGCCGGGGGATCTACGAGGCTTCGGGCCCGAGGAGGCCGTGCAGCAACTCCCGGTATCCCTCGCGCAGTTCCGTGAGACTCGGCGCCGTGGCGTGGAAGGAGCCCGCGACGCACGAGAACATCATTCCCTCCGTCCAGGCCACCAGCGACAGTGTGTGCCGGTCCGGATCGCGTGAGCCCGCCGCGCGCAGGAGCGCGGTGAGTGGCTCCCGGAACCGGCGGCCCGCCTCGTCGAAGAAGACGCGCAGCTCGGGCCGCCGGGTCGCCTCCAGGGCCAGCTCGTAGCGGCAGACGAGCAACTGGGGATGGCGCGTGAGGTAGCGGTGCAGGGCCAGGGCCATGCCGTCGACCAGGCCCGGCAGGCCGGCCGCGGGGCTCGGCAGCTCTTCCACGGCGAGCACCTGCCCCTCGCGCACGGCGAGCCGTCGCACCGCCGCCTCCAGGAGGGCCAGCCGGGTGCGGGCGTGGTTCGACGTCGAGCCCTGTGGCAGGTGCGCCGCTTCGTCGACGGCGCGGTGGGTCAGACCGCGCATGCCGCGCGTGGCGAGGAGGACCAGGGCGGCGTCGGAGATGCGGTCGGCGCGGGACAGGTCGGGGCGCGGGGCGGGGCAAGGGGCCGGGGAAGGGGGCGGGGAAGGGGCGGGCTGGTTGGGCATGAGAACAATCTACCCGGTGCACTACAGCTGTAGTACGGTCATGGCATCCGTTCACTACAGGTGTAGTGAGGTGGGTCGTTCGCGTTCACCTGCGCGCACTAGGAGGAGGCGTCATGGCATCCAGCGAACCCGCAGGGCAGGCCCGGGCCGTCGTGATCGGCGGCGGCATCGGCGGGCTCACCGCCGCGCTCGCGCTGCATCTGCGCGGCTGGCGGGTCACCGTCCTGGAGAAGGCGCGCGAGCTGAAGCCCGTCGGGGCGGGCATCTCCCTCGCGCCCAACGCGCAGCGCGCCCTCGACGTGGTCGGACTCGGCGACGACATCCGCTCCCTGGCCGCCTGGGAGGGCGACGGCGGGCTGCTCACACCGCGAGGGCGCTGGCTGTCGCGGACCGACCCACGGCTCGCCGCCGAGCGGTTCGGCGGTCCGCTGGTCCTGCTGCACCGCGCGACGCTGATCGACAAGCTGGCGGCAGGACTGCCGGCCGGCGCCGTACGCACCGGGTGCGCCGCACGTCTCGCCGACCCCGGGGACGCGACGCGGCCCGCCCGGATCGTGACGGGCGACGACGAACTGACGGCGGAACTGGTCGTGGGCGCCGACGGCATCCGCTCGGGGGTGCGCGCCGCACTGTTCCCCGGGCACCCCGGCGCCGTGTACAGCGGATTCACCACCTGGCGGGTGCTCGTGCCGCCGCTGGGCCGTTCCTTCGCGCAGCACGAGAGCTGGGGGCCGGGGCGGCTCTGGGGCACGCACCCGTTCGCCGACGGCACCGTCTACGCGTACGCCGCCGCCCGCGCGCCGGAAGGGGCCGTCGCGCCCGGCGGGGACGAACGGACCGAACTCCGGCGCAGGTTCGGGACCTGGCACGATCCCATCCCGGCGATCGTCGACGCGGCCGAGCCCGGCCGGATCCTGCGCCACGACGTCCACCACGTCGCCGAACCGCTGCCCGCCTTCCACCAAGGCCGGGTCGCCCTCCTCGGCGACGCCGCGCACGCCATGGCGCCGATGCTCGGGCAAGGCGGCAACCAGGCCATCGAGGACGCGGTCGTCCTCGCCCACCACGCCCCGGCCGGCGCCCCGCCGGACCTGGCCGGCTACACGCGCGTACGGCAGCCGCGGACCACCGCCGTCGCCCGGAAGGCGATGTCCGTCAGCCGGCTGAACCTGCTCACCAACCGCCCCGCGATCGCCGTGCGCAACACCGTGATCCGCGCCGCCGGTGTCCTCGGCCCGGCCTTCCTGCTGCGCGGCATGGACGGCATCGCGGACTGGCGGCCGCCACAGCCGCCGTATGCTGCCCGGACGCACGCGACGGGGACAGACACAGAGGAGTACCGGACGTGAAGGTCGGCTGCATCGGACTCGGCGACATCGCCCAGAAGGCCTATCTGCCCGTGCTCGCCGCACAGCCCGGCATCGAACTGCATCTGCAGACCCGCACGCCCGCCACCCTCACCAGGGTCGGCGAGCAGTACCGGATCCCGTCGGCCCAGCGCCACGCCGATCTGGACGCGCTGCTCGCGCAGGGGCTCGACGCCGCGTTCGTGCACGCGCCGACCGCCACGCACCCCGAGATCGTGAGGCGGCTCCTCGAAGCCGGGGTGCCGACGTACGTCGACAAGCCCCTCGCCTACGAACTCGCCGAATCGGAACGCCTCGTGGACCTCGCCGACGAGCGCGGGGTCAGTCTCGCCGTCGGCTTCAACCGGCGTTACGCGCCCGGTTACGCGCAGTGCGTCGAGCATCCGCGCGAGCTGATCCTGATGCAGAAGAACCGGGTCGGGCTTCCCGAGGAGCCGCGCACGATGATCCTCGACGACTTCATCCACGTCGTGGACACTCTGCGGTTCCTGGTGCCGGGCACCATCGACGACGTCACCGTCCGGGCCCGGGTCGAGGACGGTCTGCTGCACCATGTCGTGCTTCAGCTCGCCGGTGACGGGTTCACCGCGCTCGGAGTGATGAACCGGCTCAGCGGTTCCACCGAGGAGATTCTCGAGGTCTCCGGGCAGGACACCAAGCGGCAGGTGGTCAACCTCGCCGAGGTCGTCGACCACAAGGGGCAGCCGACCGTGCGCAGGCGGGGTGACTGGGTGCCGGTCGCTCGCCAGCGGGGGATCGAGCAGGTGGCCCTGGCGTTTCTGGATGCTGTGCGGGCCGGGAAGGTTGTCAGTGGGCGGGATGCGCTGGGGACGCATGAGTTGTGTGAGCGGGTTGTGCGGGGGGTTTTGAGCGGGGTGTGAGTTTGGGCCCGTCGGCAGGTGCGGCTTGCGTCGTGGCTGGTCGCGCAGTTCCCCGCGCCCCTTGTGGGGTTGTCGGTCGGGTGCGGGCCGGTGGCCGCTTCTCGCGCAGTTCCCCGCGCCCCTGAGTCAGGCGCTTCGCGCCGCCTCCCCCTGAGGCTGCGCTGCGCGCGCCTCCACCCGAGGCAGGGGCCGCGCCTCCACACGGGGCAGGGGCCGTGCCTCCACACGGGGCAGGGGGCGCGCCTCCGCTCGGGACATGGGGGCGCGCCTCCGCTCGGGACATGGGGCGCGTCCACACGGGGCAGGGGCCGTGCCTCCGCCTTGGGCAGGTGGCGCGCCTCTCCTGACGGGTGGGTGGCGCGCCTTTGATGAGATGGCGCACGAAGTGCGCATCTCAGGGGCGCGGGGAACTGCGCGAGAAGCGGCCACCGGGCTGCGGGTGAATGGCGACCTGGGGGCGCGGGGAACTGCGCGACCAGCCCCCACCGGGCCGCGGGTGAATGGCTACCTAGGGGCGCGGGGAACTGCGTGGGCGTGGGACAGGGCGGCCCGGCGGCGCAGCCGGCGCACGGCTTCCGCCGCGCCCAGGACCAGGAGCACCGAGGCCGCCCCGTGAACCGGCCAGTCGCCGAAGCGGACGTACAGGGTCGTGCCGTGGGCGGTCGGCGCCGCGTACACCCGGGCCGTGCTCGACGACGTACCGAGCCACGGGCCGACCCGTGAACCGTCGGGCCCGTACACCGCGGACACCCCGGTCAGCGTCGCGTGCACCATGGGCCGCCCGGTCTCGGCGGCCCGCAACGCCGCCAGCGACGCGTGCTGCTCGGGCGCCCAACTGTGCTGGAACGTCGAGGTCGACGACTGCGCGAGCAGCAACCGGGCCCCGTCCTTGGTCAGATTGCGGGTCATGTCGGGGAACGCCGACTCGAAGCAGACCAGCGGCCCGACCCGCAGGGCCCCGGCGTCCATGACGACCTGGTGCGTACCGCGCCTGCGGTCCTCGCCGGCCGCCTTGCCCACCGACGTCGCCCAGCCGAGCAACGAGCGGGCGGGCACGTACTCGCCGAACGGCACCAGGCGCATCTTGTCGTAGCGCGGACCGGTCGGACCGTCGCGCCCGATCAGGACCGAACTCTTGTAGATGCCCCCGGAGCGTCGCGCGTCCACATTGACCAGGATGTCCGCGTCGACGCGCCGGGACAGCGCGGCGAGCCGGCGGGCCAGGTCGGGGCGTTCGGCCAGGTCGAAGCCGACGCTGCTCTCGCCCCAGACGACCAGGTCGACATCGCGTCCGGCGAGCCGTCGGGTGAGGGTCTCCTCCCGGTCGAAGCGGCGCTCGGCGCCGCCGATCACTCCGGGCTGGACGACGGCGACGCGCGCGGTGCCGTCGGTCTGCGGGCGCGGCGCCCAGGCCGACGCGGCCGTGGTCACCGCCACCGTCGCCACGAGCCCGGCCACCGCCGTGGTGCGGGCGCCGTGCGCGACGACGAGCAGCGTCACCGCGGTGTTCACGGCGACGACGAGCAGGCTCAGCAGCCACACGCCGCCCACCGAGGCAAGCCGCAGCGCCGGACCCACCTGCCACTGACTGGAGCCCAGCATGCCCCAGGGGCCGCCCAACCCCTGCCAGGACCGGACCAGTTCGACCATCAGCCACGCCGAGGGCACCACGACCAGCGCGGCCACCGCCTGCCGCGACGACGGCCGGCCGTGTAGCAGCCGGTGCAGCAGCCAGCCCCACGGCGCCCACAACACACCCAGCAGCGCCGCGAGGACGACCGTGAAGACGTTCAGGCTGGGCAGCAGCCAGTGGTGCACCGCCAGCATGAATCCGAAGCCGCCCAGCCAGCCGTCCAGGGCCGCGCGGCGCGGCGTCGGCGCAGCGCGCGCAAGCAGCATCCAGGGCACGAGGGCCACGTACGCGAACCACCACAGCGCGGGCGCGGGGAACGCGAGCGCGGGCAGTGCGCCCGCCCCCGCCGCGGCGGCCCCGCGCCACCAGGGCGATGTGCCGAGCCGCTGCCGCCATCCCCGCATCCGCCGTGCCTCCCACCTCGTACGACTGCCGCCGTCATCGGTCACGTGCCTTCAGTGTGCGCGTCGGCGGCGATCAACGACAGTGGGCGCCGTCCGGCTCACACACCCGTGGCCGAGCGCTGCGGAGCCCGTCGCCATTTCTCGTGGACGGTCACCCGGTGCATCCGCCAGCCGAGGGACGTACGGACGAGCTCGAACGCGTACCGGCCGCCGCACACGAAGTCCGGGGCGCCGCCGTCGTCCGCGCCCGTGAACCGCATGGGGTTGATGTAGTCGGCGCGGACCAGGGCGGTGTCGCCGACGTCCCGGTCGAGGCGGCCGAAGCCCACGCGTCGGTTGACGATCAGGTGCTGGCGCATCGGGAACAGTTCCATGGTCCGGGTCAGCCACCGGGCGATCTCCTCGGCGCCGCCCTCCTCACCGCCCGCCGCCCGGTAGTCGGCGCGGCCGTCCGGCGCGAACAGGGCGCGGTACGCCGCCCAGTCCCCGTCGTCCACGGTCACGGCATAGTCGGTCACCAACTCGTCGACAGCGAGCCGGTCGAGGACGGTCGCGAGTTCCACACGCTGCGTCATCGAGTCAGTCTCGGGGCCCCGGCGCGCACAGCCAAGAGGCGTGCGTCAGGTCGCTGTTACCGTCACCCCATGTCAGCAGAGCCGAACACCCCCGTACCCGGCCCCGTCACGGCCGACGACGTCGCGCACGCCGTCCGGATCACCGTCGACGCCCTGAGCCCCGCGACCGGCGCCGACTGGCACGTCCCGGCCGGGCCGCTGGAGTGGACGTGCTGGGAGACCGGCGAGCACCTGGCCGACGACCTGTTCGCGTACGCGGCCCAGATCGGCTCGACACGGCCGCTGGCCGACGACTACGTGAGCTTCGGCTTCTCCCGGCGCCGCCCGCAGGGCCCCGCCAACACCGTCACCGCGGAGCTGGAGGCGGGCCCGGCCGGACTGCTGGGGGTGCTCGAGGCGTGCGGCGGACTGCTCGTCGCCGTGGTGCGGGGGACCCCGGCCGACGCCCGCGGCCATCACGTCTTCGGCGCCTCCGACCCCGAGGGCTTCGCCGCGATGGGCGTCGTCGAGACGCTGCTGCACGCCCACGACATGGCCCTCGGCCTCGGCGTCCCCTTCGAGCCGCCCGCCGGCCTGTGCGCCCGCACCCTGCACCGGCTCTTCCCCGACGCCCCCACCGACAGCGAGCCCTGGCCGACGCTGCTGTGGGCGACCGGACGCGGTGAACTGCCGGGCCGGGAAAGGGTCGGCAAGTGGCGCTGGTACGGTTCGCCCCGCGCGACATGATCACTGCCAGGAGGCTCGATTGACCCGCCCCATCACGCTCGTCACCGGCGGCAGCCGGGGCATCGGCGCCGCCACGTCGCTGCGTCTCGCCCGGGACGGCCACGACGTCGCCCTGTCCTACGTCCGGGACGAGTCCGCGGCGCAGCGCACCGCCGAGGCGGTGCGCGCGGCCGGTGCCCGCTGCGTGGTCCTGCGCGGCGACACGTCCCAAGAGGCCGACGTGGAGCGGCTGTTCGACTCGGTGCAGGAACAACTCGGCCCGCTCACCGGCCTGGTGAACAACGCCGGTGTCGCCGGACCGTTCGGCCCCCTCGCCGAGGCGCGCACCGAGGACCTGCGCCGGATCGTCGACGTCAACGTCCTCGGCGTACTGCTGTGCTGCCGCCGCGCGGCCCGCGACATGACCGCGTCCGGCGGCGGCGCGATCGTCAACCTCTCCTCCGCGGCGGCGACCCTGGGCAGCCCCGGCGACTACGTCCACTACGCCGCGTCCAAGGGCGCCGTCGACACGCTCACCGTCGGCCTGTCCAAGGAACTCGGGCCGGCCGGTATCCGCGTCAACGCCGTCGCCCCCGGCATCATCGACACCGAGATGCACGCCGCGGGCGGCGACCCCGGCCGGGCCGAACGGATGGCGGGCGGTCTGCCGCTGCGCCGGGCGGGCACGGCCGACGAGGTCGCGGCGGCGATCAGCTGGCTGCTCTCGGCGGACGCCGCCTACACGACGGGCACGGTGCTGCGCGTCGCGGGCGGACGCTGACCGGACGGGCCCGGATCAGGCTGCCTCGACGACCTCGGTGCGCATGGCCTGGGCCCACTCGGTCACCAACAACTCGTACTGCGTGCGCTGCTCGGCGGTGAGTCTCCCGCCCGCACGCAGCCACAGTCCGCGGATCTGTTCGTTCACTTCCTCGGCGGTCCGCGCGGGCCGGCGGGTGGCAGATGGCATGTGCCAAGGCTAAGGGCGGCGCGACCGAATGTGAACCCTGAGCGAGCGGTCGACTGCGCCAAGTGATCGTTTATGGCGCGAAGTTGACGGTCAGCTGAGCAGTCCCTTGCGGAGCCGGGTGGTCAACTCCTCGTCCATACCCAGGTGTTCGGTGACGTACCCCTGCACGCTCCCGAACTGCGCGGACAGGTCGGCGAGGAACAGCCGCATGATCGTCTCGGGTGCGCGCCCGAAGCCGGGCCAGCCCGGCTCACGGCCCTCGTGCGCCGCCTTCCAGTCCGCGAGGAGACGATCCCTGGCGAGTTCGGTAAGAGCGAAATCGGCCGCCACATCGTCCTCGTGGACCCCGAGCAGGGTGAGGACGAGCGCGGCGAGCAGGCCGGTGCGGTCCTTGCCGGAGGCGCAGTGGAAGACCAGCGGTTCATCGGTGGACGCGATCAGGTCGAGGGCCTGCCGCAGTTCGTCGGCGCCGTCGTGGGCGACCTCCAGATAGCGGTCGGCGAGATGGCGCCACGGGTCGACCGCCGGGTCGATCACCGTCTGGTCGTACGGGCGGCGCTCCACGCTGAGATTGACCCAGCTCTGGCCGGGGATCTCGGGCACCCGGCCACTCGCGGCGATCTCACGCGGGTAGCGCAGGTCGATCACGGTGCGTATGCCGAGGCCGGTGTATCTCTCCCAGTCGGCCCGCTCGGCGGTGGCGTCGTCGAGGGCCGGGCTCAGCTTCGACAGCGCGTCGGAGCGGTAGAGCCGCCCCCAGCGGACGGTACGGCCGTCGAGGGTGCGATATCCGCCCAGGTCACGGAAGTTGTGGAGATGGGCGAAGGCGATGTGGCGTGTCATGCGGGTCAGGATACGAACAGCGCCGGCACCACCCGTGTGGACAGCAGGGCCAGCGCGTCCGCGTCCGGTGTACCCGGCTCGGCCGTGTAGACCATGACGCGCAGATCGTCGCCCGCGACGGTCAGGATGTCGCAGTCCAGGGTCAGCGGGCCGACCTCCGGGTGGTCGACCGTCTTGCGGGCCGCCTCGTGCCGGCCCACCGCGCCCGCGTCCCACAGCGCCGCGAACCGCTGGCTGTCCGAGCGGACTTCGGCGATCAGGGCGGCCAGCTCCGGGTCGGCCGGATAGCGGCTCGCCGTCGCCCGCAGGTCCGCGACGAGGGCCGCCTCCATCGCCCGGCGCTCCGCGGGGCTCAGCCGCACCCGGCCGGGCGGGCCGAGGAACGTCCACCAGACGCCGTTGCTCCGGTGGCCGCGCCACTGCGGGCGCTCGCCGAGCAGCGCCGTGTACAGCGGGTTCGCGAGCAGCAGCGTCCAGGCGGCGTCGAAGACCGCGACCGGGGTCCCGGCGAGCCGCTCCAGGAGGCGGTGCACACTCGGCGTGAGCGCGCCGGGCACCCGGTCGCGGCCGGGCGGCACCAGGCCCGCGAGACGGAACAGGTGCTCGCGCTCGGTGCCGGACAGCCGCAGCGCGCGGGCCAGCGCCGCGACGACCTGGTCCGAGGGGTGGGAGGCCCGGCCCTGCTCGAGCCGGGTGACGTAGTCCGCGGAGATCCCGGCCAGCAGCGCCAGCTCCTCGCGGCGCAGCCCGGCGGCGCGCCGCTGCCCCACCGGGGTGAGTCCGGCCGACTCGGGCCGGACGCGGTCCCGCCAGCGCCGGACGGCGTCCCCGAAGTCGTTGCTCATGCCCCCACTGTGCCCTCTCGCGCGCGGATCTTCCTGGTACCGGCAGTCCCAGGAAGACGGGACGGCTGGCAGGACGGGACGCTTCGCCGGAGGCTTGACCCATGACCACGACACTCATCACCGGGGCGAACAAGGGCCTCGGCCGCGAAACCGCCCGCCGTCTGATCGAAGCCGGCCACACCGTCTACATCGGCAGCCGCGACCCCGAGAAGGGCCGTCGCACCGCCGAGGAGCTGGGCGCCCGCCACGTCGTCGTCGACGTCACCGACGAGGACTCCGTCGCCGCCGCCGCGGCGACGATCGGCGAGGCCCACGACGGGGTCCTCGACGTACTGGTCAACAACGCCGGCATCGAGGGCCGCACCGCCGACAACGGCATCGTCGCCCCCGCCGACGAGACCGTCGACACCCTCCGCCCGCTCTTCGAGACGAACGTCTTCGGCACGCTCCGGGTCACCCACGCCTTCCTGCCGCTCCTGAACCGCTCCGCCGCGCCCGTCATCGTGAACGTGGCGAGCGGTCTCGGCTCGATGGCGCTCATCGCCACCCCGGACGCCCCCGCCGGCTTCTACCCGGGCATCGCCTACCCGGCCTCCAAGACGGCCGTGAACATGCTCACGGTGCAGTACGCGAAGGCGTTCCCGAACATCCGGGTCAACTCCGTCGAGCCCGGCTTCACCAAGACCGACCTCAACGGCAACTCCGGCACCCAGACGGTCGAGGAGGGCGCCGAGATCATCGTCCGGATGGCACAGCTCGGCCCGGACGGACCGACCGGCGGATTCTTCGCCGCGTCGGGCCCCGTGCCCTGGTGACCTGCGACGACGCGGCCGCGCCGGTCCCCGGACGACTGATCCCCGTACGACTGATTCCAGTACGACTGATTCCCGTACAGCTGATCCCCGTACATCAGGCGCGCGAGCTGCCCACCGCCGTTTCCGGCTGTCCCTGATCCGTCGCGCCGTCGCCGGGGTTGTCCTCGCGGCCGCGCAGATAGCTCTCCAGCCCGGCGGCGCCCGTCAGCATCGCGCGGGCGCGGGCCGACAGCCGGTCGTGCCAGTCGCGCATCGCGCCCTCCAGCGGCTCGGTGCCGCCCACCGTGCGCACCTGGTCGATCAGCGGGGCGATCTGCTCCAACAGGTAGCCGCCGCGCCGCAGTTGATGAGCAAGCCGGGCGTCGCGCACATCGGCCTCGTCGTACACGCGGTATCCGGTCACCGGGTCGCGGCGCGGCCGCACGAGCCCGGCCTGCTCCCATTTGCGCAGGGTCGCGGGCCTGACGCCCAGCTCCTTCGCGAGCGGCCCGATGAACCGGACGGCCCGTCCGGGAGCCGCGGCGGGGACGGACTCCAGGCCGCGCAGGGCGTGCTCCACGGCCCGCAAGGTCCGCCGGTCCTCCAGCAGTTGGGCATGGCTCTCGTCGACGATGCGCAACGCCTCGTCCACCGCGCCCTCGTTCACCGCCCGCATGACCGCCGTCGCCGTCGCGTGACCGTGCCCGGGAACCAGGGCGCGGAACGCGGTCAGCGCCAGCGCGTGCAGCGGCGTATAGGTGCGGTATCCGTGCGGGGTGCGCGCGGCTGCCGGGAGGATGCCCTCCTCCTCGTAGTTGCGGACCGCCTGCGTGGACAGACCGTGCCCGCGCGCCAGATCGACAGGCCTGAGCCGCACTCGTGATTGAGGCTTGGAGCCCACGTATCTCCCGCTTTCCGAGCCCTACTCGGAAGAAGTCTCCACCGAGAGTTCAAAGATAGCGTTGACGGCATGAGTATCGACGCTGTCGACATCGCGCACACCGTCCATCCCATCGGAGCCGCCGCCGTCCTGCGGCTGCTTCCCACCAACCGCCCCCGGCTCCTGGCCCTGGGCGAGCCGACCCACGGCGAGGACTCGCTCCTCGACCTGCGCAACACGCAGTTCCGGCACCTCGTCGAGGAGGCGGGCTACCGGACGATCACCATCGAGAGCGACTGCCTGCGCGGACTCGCCGTCGACGACCACGTCACCGGCGCCCGCACGGGCCCGGACGCGCTCGACGACGCCATGCGGCACGGCTTCAGCCACGGCCTGGGCGCGTCCGCCGCCAACCGCGAACTCGTCCGCTGGATGCGGGAGTTCAACGACGGCAGGCCCGCCGCCGACCAGGTGCGCTTCGCCGGGTTCGACGGCCCCTTGGAGATCACCGGAGCCGAGAGCCCGCGCCGGGCCCTCACCTCGCTCCACGCCTTCCTCGCGGACCACGGCGACGCGAACCTGCTGCCGTGCCCGGCGCGGACCCTCGACGACCTGCTCGGCGCCGACGAGCGGTGGACCGAGCCCGCCGCGATGCGGGACCCGGCGCGCTCGGTGGGCCGGTCGGCCGACGCGTCCCGGCTGCGGCTGCTCGCCGACGACCTGCTGGCGCTGCTCGACGCGCAGACCCCGCAGCTGATCGGGGCGGCCTCGCGGGAGGCCTGGGACCGGGCCCGCCTGCACGGGCGGACCGCCGTCGGCCTGCTCCGCTACCACCACGGCATGGCCGACACCTCGCCGCACCGGATGACCCGGCTGCTCGCCGTGCGCGACTCGATGATGGCCGACAATCTCCTCGCCCTCGCCGAGCGCGCCCCCACCCTGGTCTTCGCCCACAACTCCCATCTGCAGCGCCCCCGGAGCACCATGCGCATGGACGGTTTTCCGCTGCTGCACTGGTGGAGCGCCGGCGCGCTCGTGGCGGCCCGGCTGGGGGAGCGGTACGCGTTCGTGGCCACGGCCCTTGGCACGATCCGCCACCAGGGGGTCGACACCCCGCCCCCGGACACCCTCGAAGGTCTCCTGTACGCGCTGCCGCAGGACCGCTGTGTCGTCGACCCGGCCGCGCTCGCGGAGCTGCTCGGCGACCCGGCGCCCGCGCCCCGCGCCTCGCCGTGGTTCGGCTACGCCTCGTTCGACCCGTCCCATCTCGGGGACTGCGACGCCCTCGTGTTCGTCAAGGACTCTCCTCCGGCCCCGCGATGAGGGACGGGCGGGTGCGAACACCGGCCCACGGCCCTGCGAGGATCGTCCCCATGCCCATCAGTTACGAGAAGGTGCCCGCCGGGCTCGTCAGCCTCGCCAAGACCGCCGCCGTGTCCCTGGAGAAGCAGGGGCTGACGGGGCTGCGGGCCGCCGTCTACCTGGTGCTCGACCGGTCCGGGAGCATGCGCCGCTACTACAAGAACGGCAGCATGCAGCACCTCGCCGAGCAGGTGCTGGCCCTGTCGGTGAACCTGGACGACGACGGTGTCGTCCCCACCGTCTTCTTCGACAGCGACGCCCGGCCCGCCGTCGACATCGGCGTCGACGACTACCAGGGGCGGATCGCCGAACTGCACCGTGCGTACGGGCACATGGGCACCACCGACTACGCCGCCGCCATGGACGCGGTCATCGACCACTACCTCGACAGCGGCGCCGGGAGCCCGGCCCTCGTCATCTTCCAGACCGACGGCTCCCCGGACTCCCGCCGCGCCGCCGAACAGACCCTGTGCAAGGCCGCCAAGCTGCCGCTGTTCTGGCAGTTCGTCGGCTACGGCAAGGACAAGTTCGACTTCCTGCGCAAGCTCGACGAGCTGGCGGTCCCGGACAGGCGCGTCGTGGACAACGCCGGGTTCTTCCCGGCGGGCAAGGACCCGAAGCTGATCCCGGACGCGGTGCTCTACGACCGACTGACAGGGGAGTTCCCCGACTGGCTCCGGGCCGCGACCGCCGCCGGGATCATCGCCTGAGCGAGCCCCGGACGGGCCGGGCGGGGGCGGGCGTCGCCCGCGTCGTCACCCGTCGTCGTCGCTCAGGGAGTCGCGCACGCCCTTGATCTTGTCCGCGGCCTTGTCGCGCACGTTCGCCGTGTCGGCCTTGGCCTGATCGACCTTGCCCTCGGTCTTCATGCGCTCGTTGCCGGTGGCCTTGCCCAGCATCTCCTTGGCCTTGCCCTTGGCCTTGTCCATGGCGTTGTCGTTGCCACTCATGACGACTCCTCGATGAGGTGGTAGGGGGTCGTCTGTGACGTTACGGGCGGGTCGCGCGGCACGCATCCGGAGGCGCGCACCGCCCCGGGAGCGGCTTGCGGCGGCGGTCCTACCCGGCCGACTCGGCGGCGTGCGGGCTCAGCACGCCCATGGTCACCAGCACGATCAGCGCGATGCCCAGCGCGATCCGGTAGTACACGAACGGCATGAAGCTCTTGGTGGAGATGTACTTCATCAACCACGCGATGATCGCGTACCCGACGCCGAACGCGATCAGCGTCGCGAACACCGTCGGCCCCCACGACACATGTCCGCCCTCCGTCGCGTCCTTCAACTCGAAGACACCGGAGGCCAGTACGGCCGGAATGGCGAGGAGGAACGAGTAACGGGCCGCCGACTCACGGGTGTAGCCGAGGAAGAGGCCGCCGCTGATCGTGGCGCCGGAGCGGGAGACGCCGGGGATCAGGGCCAGTGCCTGGCACAGCCCGTAGATCAGGCCGTCCTTCACCGACAGGTCCTTGAGTTCCTTGCGCGCGGTGACGGCGCGGTGCTTGCCGCCGATCTCGTCGCGGGCGGCACGGCGGTCCGCGATGCCGAGCACGACACCCATGAGGATCAGGGTCGTCGCCGTCAGCCGCAGATCGCGGAACGGGCCCTCGATCTGGTCCTTGAACGCGACGCCGAGGACACCGATCGGGATCGAGCCGACGATCACGAGCCAGCCCATCTGGGCATCGTGGTCACCGCGCATCGTCTTGTCGGTCAGCGATCTGAACCACGCCGAGATGATCCGGGCTATGTCCTTGCGGAAGTACAGCACCACGGCCGTCTCCGTGCCGAGCTGGGTGATCGCCGTGAAGGCGGCACCCGGATCGCTCCAGCCGGCGAAGGCCGCCGTCAGCCGCAGATGGGCGCTGGACGAGATCGGCAGGAACTCCGTGAGCCCCTGGACGAGACCGAGAATGAAAGATTCGAACCAAGACATGGAGAGGTACGCGATCCAGGGGCCGGAGACGGGACCGGCCGCGGGTGCGGACCGGACAGGACGGGGACGTACGCACCCCTGTCACCACGGCGACGGCGGGCACACGCGTGGGCACGGTAACGGCCCCAAGTGACGGGAAGGCAAAGCCCGCTAGACATCCAGGTCACGCTGGGCCGACAGCAGGGTGTCCCCGGCCGGCGTGCGGAAGTACAGCACCGAGCGCCCGGCCCGGCGGCGGCCCACGAGGCGGGCGTCGGCCAGCACCTTCAGATGCCGGCCCACCGAGCCGAGCCCCTGACCGGTCAGCGCCGTCAACTGGGTCGTCGTCAGCGGCCGGTCTAGCAGGACCAGGACCCGGGCGCGGGCCGCGCCCAGCAGCGCGGCCAGCCCGTCCGGCGCCACTGCCCGGCCCGCGTCGGCGAGCGCGCCCGCGCACGGGTACACCACCGCGTACCGGTCCACCGGCACGGCCGAACCGGGCGGCGGCTCCGGCCAGGACACCCAGCCCTGCTGCGGGGTCACCGGCACGAACAGCAGCCGGGCCCCCGAGATGTCCCGGGGCGGATAGTCGTGGGCGTTGATCCGCAGCCGGCCCTCGCCCAGCCAGCGCATCGTCGGCCGCAGCGCGCCGAACGCCGCGGCCCAGCCGCCGACCGACAACTCCCGGGTCCGCGCGACCACATCGGCCTCGATGACCCGGCGCCGCCGCGGCCACTCGGGCAGCACCGTCGCCCGCCACACCCAGTCGAGGAGCCGCGCGGCACGCGGCCCCAGGTCGTCGGCGTGCGCGAGCCCGGCAGGCAGCGGCCCCGGCCACGACAGCGTGAGGTCCGCGCGCACGGCGTCCGACGGCGTGGCCGCGATCCGGGCGAGCCCCTCGTCGAGGTCCAGATCGGACCGTCCGTACGGGGTCGGGGTGAAGAAGTCCGCGTTCCAAGTCGCCCCGAACGCGGCGTCCAGCAGCGCCGCCGTCACCGGATCCCCGGCCAGCCGGGCGCGGTAGGCGGGCAGATGGGTGTCGAGCCAGCGGCGCTCGCCGGGGTGCGCGGCCCTCGGGGCGGCGAGCTTCTTGAGGCTCGCCGTCGTCTCCGCGAGCGACGACACCACGAACCGGCTGCCCGCGAGCGTGTCGGCGTCGACCTGCCAGATCCCCACACCCACCCCGCCCCGCTCGTTTCGCCGTACCGCGAAACATTAACGTCCGCCCGCCGAACCCGCGCAGCCTCCGTCCATGCGTACCTACCGGGACCTGTTCGCCGCCCCCGAGTTCTCCCCGCTTTTCGCCGCCTGCTCGCTCCAGGTCGCCGCCCAGACCGTCGGCGGCCTCGCCCTCGGCTCGCTCGTCTACACCTCGACGGGCTCGCCGCTGCTGTCCGCGCTCGCCATGTTCGGGCCCGCGCTCGCCCAGGTCGTCGGCGCGCTCACCCTCCTGTCGGCGGCCGACCGGCTGCCGCCGCGCGCGGTCCTCGCCGGACTCTCCCTCTTCCTGGGCCTGGCCACCCTGGTCCAGGCCCTGCCGGGCCTGCCGACCGCCGCCGCGCTCACCCTCGTCCTCCTCGAGGGCGTCCCTTCGGCGCTCGGCGGCGGCGTCCGCTACGGCCTGCTCACCGACATCCTGAACAAGGACGGTTATCTGCTGGGCCGTTCGGTCCTCAACATGAGTGCCGGCATCTTCCAGATCACCGGCTACGCCCTCGGCGGCATCCTGGTCACGGCGCTGTCCCCGCGCGGCACCCTGCTGATCGCCGTCGGCCTGTACGTCCTGTCGGCGGCGGTGGCCCGCACCGGCCTGACCGCCCGCCCGCCCCGGGCCGCGGGCCGCCCCTCCCTCGGTGAGACGATGCGCGGCAACGCCCTGCTGTGGTCCTCGGTCCCGCGCCGCTACGTCTATCTGGCGCTCTGGGTGCCCAACGGCCTGATCGTCGGCTGCGAGGCCCTCTTCGTCCCGTACGACACCGCGCACGCGGGCCTGCTGCTCGCGAGCGCCGCCCTCGGCATGCTGGCCGGCGACATCCTGGCGGGCCGCTTCCTGCCCCCGCGCCGGCGGGCCCGCCTGGGAGCCCCGCTCCGCCTGCTGCTCGCCGTGCCCTACCTGCTGTTCGGCCTGCGCCCGTCGCTGCCCGTTGCCCTGGCCGCGGTGGCCGTCGCCTCCGTCGGCTTCTCGGCGAGCCTGCTCCTCCAGGAACGCCTCGTGGCGCTCACCCCCGACGAACTCAGCGGCCACGCCCTGGGGTTGCACACGGCGGGGATGCTGACGATGCAGGGAGTAGGAGCCCTGGTGGCGGGCACCCTGGCGCAGCTCGCCTCGCCGGCCGCGGCCATGGTGACCCTCGCGGTGCTGTCGGTGGGGGTGACGCTGACCCTGGGACCGGGGCTGCGGGAACCCGTCCCGGCGCGTCCGGTGGCCCGCGCCTGAGCCGTCAGCGCGGGGGCGCCCACTTGTGCCGCTTGAACCAGGCGACCAGCGCGCCCGCCAGGCCCGTGATCGCGATGAACCCCATCGCGATCAGGAACGCCGGGGAGGTGGGGGTGGACGCCCGGGCGCCCGCCACCACATAGGCCGCCGTGTTCGGGATCGAGCCGAGCGCGGTGGCCAGCAGGAACGGGGCCCAGCCCATCCGGGACACCGACGCGCAGTAGTTCGCCGCCCAGAACGGCACCCCGGGGAAGAGCCGGGCCGCCAGCATCGAGCGGAAGCCGTGTCTGCTCAGCTGGCCGTCCGCGGCCTTCAGCCAGCGGCCCCGCAGCAGCGGACGCAGCGCGTCCTGGCCGAGGACCCGGCCCAGGCCGAACGCGACACCGGCGCCGAGGACCGTCCCGCCGATCGCCCCGAGCAGCCCGAGCTGCGAGCCGAACAGCGCCCCCGCGGCCAGATTCAGCAGCGGTCTCGGCACGAACGCCACCGTGCACAGGCCGTACGCGACGGTGAACGCCACGACCGCGAACGCCCCGGTCAACTGGCGCGGCCAGCCGTCCTGGAGGAACCGCTGCGGCTCGAAGAGCAGCACGCATGCGGCGGCCGCCGCCAGCAGCACCATCAGGAGCGACAGCCGTGACCAGGGGGAGAACAGCACCCTGGAGCAGCGCGCTGCGAGCCCGGCGGGACGGGCGGGGACGGTGTCGAGCATCCGGGGAGACTAACCGACGTACACATAAGATCGCCGTAGGTTGTGTCTCACTTATCACGGCTGTTCCCATTTCCTGACAGATCCCGTAGCGCGTGGGGAGAGACCATGCCCGTCACCGCCGCGCTGCCCAGCGCCTACGCCGACACCGTCCTCGCCAGGCTGCCCGTCGTCTACGGGGCCGCCGCCGACCCGGAGCGGGCCGCGCGGATGCGGGCGTACATGAAGGACGTCGCCCCCTTCCTCGGGCTCACCTCACCCGTGCGGCGGGACCTGTCGCGAACGGTGCTGGACGGCACGCCGCGACCCGACGAGACCGACCTCACGGCCCTCGCCCTGCGCTGCTGGACGCTGCCCGAGCGCGAGTACACGTACTTCGCGATCGACTGTCTGCGCCGCCACGTCCGCGCGCTGTCCTCGGGTTTCCTGCCGGTGGCCCGGCAGCTGGTCACGACCGTGCCCTGGTGGGACACCGTCGACCACCTCGCCGTCCACGTCGTGGGCGGGCTCGTCGCCGCCGATCCGAAGCTGACAGCCGCCATGGACGTGTGGATCGAGGACGACGACCTGTGGGTGGCCAGGACCGCCCTGCTCCACCAGCTCCGCTTCAAGACGGCGACGGACACCGAGCGGCTGTTCGCCTACTGCCTGCGCCGGGCCGGGCACCCGGACTTCTTCATCCGCAAGGCGATCGGCTGGGCGCTGCGCGAGTACGCGAAGACGGACCCGGACGCCGTACGGTCCTTCGTCGCCGCCCACCGGGGGGTGCTCGCGCCGCTGTCCGCGCGGGAAGCCCTGAAGAACGTAGGACCGTGAACGTCGGTCCGTGACGGGCTGAGCGACTCCGGTGCCGGGCGCGGAAAATCGTTCGACGCGCGGCGGTCCGTCGGCGAAGATCTGCCTCATGTTCCGGCACGCCTTCCTCGCAGCTCCGTCCGCAGTCGCGGACGCAGCTCAGGCTGCCGTTCTCCTCGCAGCGACTCTCACAGCAGCGGCAGCTGCCGACGGCGCGCGACGCTGACCCTCTCCGGACATTCCGGCGGACCCCGCAGGGGGAGGGTCGGTCCGGCTCAGGGGTCCCCGCCTCCCACAGGAGGCCATCGCTTTTCCTGAAGTTCCCGAAGGGACCACTCAGCCATGCCCAAGACGGCATACGTGCGCACCAAGCCGCACCTGAACATCGGCACCATGGGCCACGTCGACCACGGCAAGACCACCCTGACCGCCGCCATCACCAAGGTCCTCGCCGAGCGCGGCGGGAGCACGTTCGTCCCGTTCGACCGTATCGACAAGGCGCCCGAGGAGGCGCTGCGCGGCATCACCATCAACATCGCGCACGTCGAGTACGAGACCGACACCCGGCACTACGCGCACGTGGACATGCCGGGCCACGCCGACTACGTCAAGAACATGGTCACCGGCGCCGCCCAGCTCGACGGGGCGATCCTCGTCGTCTCCGCGCTCGACGGGATCATGCCGCAGACCGCGGAGCACGTGCTGCTCGCCCGGCAGGTCGGCGTCGACCACATCGTCGTCGCGATCAACAAGGCGGACGCGGGCGACGAGGAGCTGACCGACCTCGTCGAGCTGGAGGTCCGCGAGCTGCTCTCCGCGCACGGCTACGGCGGCGACTCGGTGCCCGTGGTGCGGGTGTCCGGGCTCGGGGCGCTGGAGGGCGACCCGCGCTGGACGGCGTCGATCGAGGCGCTGCTCGACGCCGTGGACACCTACGTCCCGATGCCGGAGCGGTACGTCGACGCGCCGTTCCTGCTGTCGGTCGAGAACGTCATGACCATCAGCGGGCGCGGCACCGTCGTCACCGGCGCCGTCGAGCGCGGACGCGTGCGCGTGGGCGACCGGGTGCGCGTGTACGGGCCGGAGGACTCCCCGAAGGACGCCGAGACCGTCGTCACCGGTGTCGAGACCTTCGGCAAGCCGATGGACGAGGCGCAGGCCGGTGACAACGTCGCGCTGCTGCTGCGCGGAGTGGCCCGCGACGCTGTTCGGCGCGGGCACGTCGTCGCCGAGCCCGGCAGCGTGCGGCCCGCGCGGCGGTTCACGGCGCAGGTGTACGTCCTGTCGGCGGCGGAGGGCGGCCGCCGCACGCCCGTCGCCACCGGCTACCGGCCGCAGTTCTATCTGCGCACCGCGGACGTCGTCGGCGACATCGACCTCGGCGACGTGGCCGTCGCGCGGCCCGGCGACACCGTCACCATGACGGTCGAGCTGGGGCGTGCCGTCCCGCTGGAGTCCGGCCTCGGCTTCGCGATCCGCGAGGGTGGGCGGACCGTCGGCGCGGGCACGGTGACGGCCGTGGAGGACGACGCCTGAGCGCCTGCCGGGCCCGGGACTCCCCTTGAGGGAGTCCCGGGCCCGGCACAATGGGCGGGTGAACGCACCCGACCCCGAGCCGATACCCGTCACCCGCGCCGTCGACCACGGCACGGCCAAGCTGCTGCCCGACGTGGACCGGCGCCGGGCCTGGCTGCTCACGGTGGACGGGGCGCCCCAGTCGTACGTCGATCTCGACGACCCCGCGTACCTGGAGTTCGAGTACGCGCGCCGTCTCGGCCACGTCCTGGACTGCGCCGGCGAGGAGGGGGCACCGCTCGACGTGCTGCACCTGGGCGGCGGCGCCCTGACGCTGCCGCGCTATGTCGCCGCCACCCGGCCCGGTTCCCGGCAGCACGTCGTCGAGGCCGACGGCGGGCTGCGGGCCCTCGTCGCCGAGCAGTTGCCGCTGCCCGACGGGGGAGCGGGCATCGTCGTGCACGGCGGGGACGCGCGGGCCTGGCTTGCGGCGGCGCCCGCGGACAGCGCCGACGTGCTCGTCGCCGACGTCTTCGGCGGCTCCCGGGTACCGGCCCATCTGACCACCGAGGAGTACGCGCACGAGGCGGACCGGGTGCTGCGGCCCGGCGGCACCTACGCGGCGAACCTCGCCGACGGCGCGCCGTTCGCCTTCCTGCGCTCCCAACTGGCCACGTTCTGCGCGGTGTTCACCCATGTCGCGCTGATCGCCGAGCCCGCGGTGCTGCGCGGGCGCCGATTCGGCAACGCCGTGCTCGTCGCCTCCCGGACCGAGTTCGACGTACAGGAGCTGGCCCGCCGCACCGCGCGCGACGCGTTTCCCGCACGGGTCGAGCACGGTGTCGCGCTGCGCAGGTTCGTCGGCGACTCCCGGCCGGTGGCGGACGCCGACGCGGTGCCGTCGCCGGAGCCGCCGGGAGGGTCCTTCAGCGTGGGGTAGCAGGGCTGTAGCAGGGCTACGGGGTGTCGCGCGACGGGGCCGTCACCGGCTCCGTCGCGGTGACCGCCGCCGTGACCGCGCCCGTCACCCCGACCGCGGCCGCGTCGTCCGGGCCGGTCGCCGCCACGGCGCCCGCGATCTCGGTCGACTCCCTGCGCCGCAGGTTCCGTACGTCCGGCACGAAGAGGACCGCCGCCGTCGCGACGACCACCATCGCCGAGCACCCCCACAGCGACGGCGCGAGGCCGAACGCCGACTCGGCCGGCCCGGCCAGCGCCGTGGCCAGCGGGACCATCGCCACCGAGCCGAACCAGTCGTAGGCGGAGACCCGGGACAGCTTCTCCTCCGGAATCTCCTGGTGCAGCGCGGTGATCCAGGAGACGCCGAACACCTCCATCATGATGCCGCTGACGAACATCACGGCCACCAGGGCGGACAGCGGCACCGGCACCGCGAGCGCCGCCGACGGCAGGGCGAGCGAGAACACGGACAGGGTCGCCGCGAACAGCAGCCGCTTCGGCTTCCAGCGCATCATGAGCAGACCGCCGAGGATCGTGCCGGCCCCGAACGCGCCCAGCGCGAAGCCCCACGGCCCGGCCCCGCCCAGCTCGTTGCGCGCCACCAGCGGCCCGAACACCGCCTCGGCGGCGCCGACCACGGCGACGACCACCGAGAACTGGGCGATGATGCCCCACAGCCAGGGCCGCGAGACGACCTCCCGCCAGCCTTCGCGCATGTCGGAGAGCAGCCCGCCGCCCGGCGTGCGCGGCGCTATGTGGCTCACGTCGAGGAAGCAGCGCAGCGCGCCCGCCACCGCGAACGCCGCCGCGTCCACCGCGAGCACCCAGCCGGGCCCGAAGGCGGCGACCAGCGCGCCGCCGAGCGCGGCGCCGCCCACCGCGGCGCCCGACATCGCCATCCGGAACAGGGCGAACGCCCGGCTCGCCTGCTCCGCGGTGACCGACGACATCAGCATGCCCTCGGCCGCCGGGCTGAAGAACGCCTGGCCCATGCCGCCGAGCGCGCTCAGCGCCATCATCTGCCACAACTGCGGCTCGCCCGTGAGGACGAGCAGCGCGAAGGCGCCCTGCGAGAGGAAGCTCAGCGCGTTGGCCGCGACCATGACGTGATGGCGCGGCAGCCGGTCGGCGACGGCGCCGCCGACCAGCAGGAAGATCACCAGGAACAGGGTGCGGGCCGCCGCCACCAGACCCACGTCGCCGCCGCTGCCGCCCGCCTCCAGAACGGCGAACGCCGAGGCGATCAGCGCCCCGTTCGCGCCGAGCGCGGTGATGAACGCAGACCCCGCGAGCAGCGTGTAGTTGCGTCCGGCCCAGACGGGGCGGCGCGCTTGCTTCGGAGGGGTCGGCGATGCGGCGGATGAGGAGGTCACTGGGGGACTATCGCCGCCGCGCGGTCATTTGCCAAACCATTCGCCCCACCAGGCCCCGGAGCGGGGATGGCCAAGCTTGCTACCCGTGGGTAACATGCGGTTCATGAGCGCTGACCAGATGTCCATCGGCGAGATGCTCGCCGCCACGGTGCCGATGGCTCGCACCCTGAACCTCGCATTCCACGAGACCACCCCCGACCAGGCCGTCGTCTCCCTGCCCGACCAGGCCGAGTACCACAACCACGTGGGCGGCCCGCACGCCGGAGCGATGTTCACGCTCGGCGAGTCCGCGAGCGGCGCCATCGTGCTCGCCGCCTTCGGCGACCAGCTCGCACGCGCCGTGCCGCTGGCCGTCAGCGCCGAGATCGCCTACAAGAAGCTGGCGATGGGCCCGGTCACCGCCACGGCGACGCTCGGCCGCCCGGCCGCGGACGTCGTGGCGGAACTGGACGCGGGCGAGCGCCCCGAGTTCCCGGTCACCATCGAGATCCGCCGAGAGGACGGCGCCGTCACCGGCGTGATGACTGTCGTCTGGACCCTGCGCCCCAACGGCTGACCGAAGCGCGAGACCCTGGCGGCTACCGGTAGAACGTGGCGACGCCGCCGTGGTGGGAGCAGGCGCCTTGGTGGTGGGCGGCGTAGGAGTAGGTGCCGTCGTTGCAGAGCGCGGTGGCCCCGTTGCCGGTGGACGAGGACCCGCCCGAGGTGCCGGACGTTCCGCTGCCGCCGCTTCCTCCGGATGTTCCGCTGCCGCCGGCGGGTGCCTTCGCGGTGACGGTGACCTTCACCTTCACGGTCTTCGTCGCCGTGACGGTGGGCGCCGGCTCCGGGCTCGCCGTCTCGGTGGCCGTGGCGGTCGCGGTCGCGGTGACGGTCGCTGTAGGTGTCGGACGGGGCTTGCTCGCCGCGGCGTTGGCGGTGGCGTCGTCCTGGCTCGCTCCGCCGGCGCCGACACCGATGACGAAGGCGATGCCGATCGCGGGGAGCATGAACCGCTTGCGTCCCCACAGCGGGGCCCGGGTCGGCTGCGGCGCCGCGGGCGGCCAGTTTCCGGGCGGCGGCTGGTTGTAGGACATGAGATCCCCCCATGGGATGTGCGGTGACGCATGACGGTATGGGTGGATGGTGCACCCATGAGGGCCCAGTGATGAAGTTGTGATGAAAAGGTGAAGCCTCAACCGACGTGCCGCTTCGCCCGGACCGGTCTCCCCACGGGGGGCCGTCGCCCGAGCAGGTAGGCTTCCCGGCGTGTGCGCCCCAGGGGAGGGCGCGCGCCGGGTACACCGAACTTGCGGGTCTTACGGGAGGCGGCTGCTTTGCACATCCAGGAGTGGCTCGACACGATTCCGGCAGTCGCCATCTACGCTCTCGTGGCGGGCGTCATCGGCCTGGAGAGTCTCGGTATCCCGCTGCCCGGTGAGATCGTGCTCGTCTCCGCCGCCCTGCTGTCCTCGCAGCACGGCGACATCAACCCGATCGTGCTCGGCGCCTGCGCCAGCGCGGGCGCCGTCATCGGCGACTCCATCGGATACGCGATCGGGCGCAAGGGCGGCCGGCCGCTGCTCGCGAAGCTGGGCGCCAAGTTCCCCAAGCACTTCGGGCCCGCTCATGTCGCCACCGCCGAGCGGTCGTTCGAGAAGTGGGGCATGTGGGCCGTCTTCTTCGGCCGGTTCATCGCCCTGCTCCGCATCTTCGCGGGACCGCTCGCGGGCGTCCTGCACATGCCGTACTGGAAGTTCCTCATCGCGAACTTCCTCGGGGGCGTGGTGTGGGCCGGCGGCACGACCGCCGTCATCTACTACGTGGGCGTCGTCGCCGAGGACTGGCTGAAGCGGTTCTCGTACGTGGGCCTCGGCGCGGCCGTGCTCGTCGGGCTCGCGTCGGCGCTCATCGTGAAGCGGCGGGCCGGCAAGGCCGCCGCCGCCCACGAGGCCGCCGAGGCGGAGGCCGCCGTCGTCGCCGAGTGACGGTCCGCGCCCCCGGCGGGCGCCGTCACAGGGCGCGGTGCATCTTCGCCAGCTCCACGTAGTGGGTGCCGTTCAGCGTGACCAGCTCCCGCTCCTCGTCGGTCAGTTCACGCTTCACCTTCGCGGGGACGCCGGCCACCAGGGAGCCGGGCGGGACCACCATGCCCTGCGGGACCAGCGCCTGGGCCGCCACCAGGGAACCTGCGCCGATCACCGCGCCGTTGAGCACCGTCGCGCCCATGCCGATCAGGCAGTCGTCCTCGACGGTGCAGCCGTGCAGCACCGCGTTGTGCCCGACCGAGACGCGCTCGCCGACCGTCACCGGGAACCCCGGGTCGACATGGACCGTGCAGTTGTCCTGGATGTTGCTGTCGGCGCCGAGCACGATCGGCTCGAACTCCGCGCGCAGCACCGCCCCGTACCAGACGCTCGCGCCCGCGCGCAGGGTGACGTCGCCGATCAGCGTGGACATCGGCGCCGCGAACGACTCCTGGTCCAGCTTCGGTGCGTGGTCGCCGAACCCGGTGACGAGTGCCTCGTGGGCCATGCCTGCTCCTCTGAAATCCCGATCGTGGTGTCGCGCCTGAGCGAACCGTACCTGTGGGGTGAAGATCACAGGCCGGTGAGGTGGGGGCGGACGGTACGGGTGAGTAACGTAGCGCCGTGCCGATCAAATGGAACGTGTTCTCGTCCAAGGCCGGTCAGGGCGGCCCGGGCGATCGGGCCGGTCGCGGCGGCCTCGCCCATCGGGCCGTCCAGGCGGGGTGGCGCTGGACGCAGCGCAGGGGCGCGGTCACGTCGGAGCAGACCGGCGGGCACCCGTTCGGCGCGATCGGGCACGGCACCCGGCTCGCCTTCCCGCAGGGCACCCTGTTCGGGGAGCCCTGGATCCGGCTCGGCGCGCACTGCATCATCGGCGAGCAGGTCACGCTGACGGCCGGGATGATGCCCGACCTCGACCTCGGACCCGACCCGATCCTGACCATCGGGGACGGCGTGGTCATCGGCCGCGGCAGCCATGTCATCGCGGACACGACGGTGACCGTCGGGCGGGACGTCTACATGGGCCCGTACGTCTACATCACCTCGACCAATCACTCCTACGACGACCCCGAGCAGCCCATCGGCAAGCAGTGGCCGCGGATGGAGCCGGTGGAGATCGGCCCCGGCTGCTGGATCGGGACCAACGCCGTGATCCTGCCCGGCGCCCGCATCGGACGGAACGTCGTCGTCGCGGCCGGCGCCGTCGTGCGCGGCGACATCCCCGACCACGCGGTGGTGGCGGGGGCGCCCGCCCGGGTCGTGCGCACCTGGGACAAGGAGTCGGGCTGGCAGCCGCCCCTGCGCACGCCCGCGCCCCGGCCGATCCCGGCGGACGTGACCCCGGAGCAACTCCTCGCCCTGGCCGAGCTGGAGGACACCGGCACGGACGCGACCGGCTGACCCGTGCGGGTGATCCGCCGGCCGGTGACGTGCCCGGCGGTGCGGGCGGCGGGTTGTGCGGGTCATGCGAAAGAAGATCAGTTCCGCTGTCGCGGGTGTCGTACTGGCCGGTTCGGCGCTCCTCGCCGGTGCGCCTCCGGCCGCCGCCGGCTGCGGGTACTACGTGACGGACACGGTGAACCTGCGCTCCGGCCCGGGCACCGGCTACTCCTCGTACGGGCTGCTGCGCAAGGACGACCAGGTGGCCGTGCTCGGCAAGAAGGGCCAGTGGAGGAAGGTCACCCCGATGAACGACCCCAAGTCCGGTCTGTCCATCGACGCCAAGGGCTGGGTGCGCGGCGACTATCTGCAGAAGGCGACGTGCATGCAGCTGGACTAGACGGGGTTCCGCAGCGCGCCGGTGGCGGCCGTCGTCACGGCGTCCGCCACCGCGGCGAGCGCGGGGGAGTCCAGCTTCCACTGCTGCCAGTGCAGCGGGACGTCGACCGGGCGGTCCGGGGCCAGCCGCACGAGGCGGCCGGAGCGGAACAGCGGCTCGGCCTGCGCCTCGGGCAGCATGCCCCAGCCCAGGCCCAGCACGACGGACTCGATGAACCCCTCCGACGTGGGCACCGCGTGCCGGACCCCGCTCGCCGCGCCACGGCCCCGGCGCAGCCCCCGCACGAAGGCGTCCTGGAGGTCGTCGCTGCGGTCGAAGGTCAGCACCGGGGCCGTGGTGAGGGCGTCGGCGAGCGGGCCGCCGAGATGCCGCCCGGCGAAGTCGGGGCTCGCCGCCGCCAGATACCGCATCCGGCCCAGAGCCCGCACCGAACAGCCCGTCACCGGCTCGGGCGACGAGGTCACCGCCGCCATCACCCGGCCCTCGCGCAGCAGTTCCGCGGTGTTCGCCTCGTCCTCGCGGTGCAGCTCGAAGCAGACGTACGGGGTCCGGTCGACCCGCTCCAGCGCGCCGAGGAACCAGGTGGCGAGGGAGTCCGCGTTCACCGCCACCGAGACCCGGGTCGGCTCCTCGTCCTCGGTGGTCAGGCCCAGTTCTGCGTACGCGTCCCGTTCCAGGCGGGCGAGCTGACGCGCGTACCGGACGACGACCGCGCCCGACTCGGTGGGCCGCACCGGTTTCGTGCGGACGAGCAGCACCCGGCCCGTGCGCTGCTCCAGGGCCTTGACGCGCTGGCTGACCGCCGACGGCGTCACGTGCAGCGCGGCCGCCGCCGCGTCGAACGTGCCCTCGTCGATCACCGCGAGCAGAGTCCTGACCTGGTCGAGCGGCAGCTCCGGAATCATCACGAGCGCTAATGTTACGTAAGAATCTTTAGCTGTACGCATGGTGATCGCGCCCGTAGCGTCGACGCAATGAACGCCTCACTCGCCGCCGCGCTCGCGGGCTTCGGCACCGGTCTCTCGCTCATCGTCGCCATCGGGGCGCAGAACGCCTTCGTGCTGCGCCAGGGCGTGCGACGCGACGCCGTGCTCGCCGTCGTCGGCATCTGCGCGGTCTCCGACGCGGTGCTCATCGCGCTCGGCGTGGGAGGAGTGGGAGCGCTCGTCGTCGCCTACCCGCAGGCGGTGACGGCCGTCGGCTGGATCGGGGGAGCGTTCCTGCTCGCGTACGGGGCGCTCGCCGCCCGCCGGGTGATCGCCCCGGCCGGCGACGCGCTGCGCGCCGAGGGCGCGGCGAGCGGGTCGCGGCGGCGGGCCGTGCTCACCTGCCTCGCCATGACGTGGCTCAACCCGCACGTCTATCTCGACACCGTGTTCCTGCTCGGGTCGGTGGCGGCCGGCCAGGGCGCGCTGCGCTGGACCTTCGGACTCGGCGCGGTCCTGGCCAGCGTGTGCTGGTTCACCGCGCTCGGCTTCGGCTCCCGGCTGCTCGGCCGCTTCCTGGCGAAGCCCGCCGCCTGGCGGGTCCTCGACGGGCTGGTCGCCGCCACCATGATCGCCATGGGGATCATGCTGATCGCCGGAGGCTGAGACGCTGTTCCCGCGCTCGTCCGGTGCTGCGATAGTGAGTCCCGCACCTGATAGATGTAACGAGCAAGCAGGAAGTACGTGGACACGAGCGAGAGCAGTACCGGCACCGAGTCCGAGCCGCAGGAGCCGGAGACTTCGCAGGGAGCGCAGGCGGCGGACGAGCCACGGCGTGGCTGGCGCCGCTTCGCCATGGACACCCGGCCCCTGCGCGTCCCCGCCTACCGGCGGCTGTGGACCTCGACCATCGTCACGGCCGTGGGCAGTCAGCTCACGGCCGTCGCCGTGCCGAAGCAGATCTACGACATCACCGGTTCCTCGGCATGGGTCGGCGCGGCGAGCCTCGCCGGGCTCGTCCCGCTGATCGTCTTCGCCCTGTGGGGCGGCGCCGTCGCCGACAGCGTGGACCGCCGCAAGCTGCTGCTCATCACCAACTCGGGCATCGCCGTCACCTCCTTGCTGTTCTGGCTCCAGGCCGTCAGCGGGCTCGAGTCCGTCGCCGTACTGATGGTGCTGCTCGCCCTCCAGCAGGCCTTCTGGGGGCTCAACTCCCCGGCGCGCACCGCCTCCATCGCCCGGCTCGTACCCGAGAGCCAGCTCCCCGCCGCCAACGCGCTCGGCTCGACCGTCATGCAGACCGGGCAGGTCGTCGGGCCGCTGCTCGCCGGTGTCCTGATACCCGTCATCGGGCTGCCCGAGCTGTATCTGATCGACGCCGTCGCCCTGTGCGTCACGGTCTGGGCCGTCTACAAGCTGCCCGCGCTGCCGCCGCTCTCCGAGGTCAAGCGCCGCGCCGGGGTGCGCGAGATCGTCGAGGGGTTCCGCTACATCTCCGCGCACAAGGTGCTGCTGCTGTCCTTCCTCGCCGACATCATCGCCATGGTCTTCGGCATGCCGCGCGCCCTGTTCCCGCAGCTCGCCGCCGAGACGTACGGCTCGTACGGGGAAGGGCTCGCGCTCGGGCTGCTGTTCGCCGCGATTCCGATCGGGGCGGTGGCCGGGGGGCTCTTCTCGGGGACGTTCTCCCGGGCCCGGCGGCACGGGTGGATGGTGATCGGCGCGGTGGTCGCGTGGGGTGCGGCGATCGCCGGGTTCGGGCTGAGCGGGAGTCTGTGGCTCGCCGTGGTGTTCCTCGCCGTGGCCGGGGTCGCCGACATGGTGTCGATGGTGTTCCGCGGGGCGATTCTGCTGTCGGCGGCCACTGATGAGATGCGGGGGCGGATGCAGGGGGTGTTCACGGTGGTGGTTGCCGGTGGGCCGCGGCTCGCCGATGTGCTGCACGGGTCGGCCGGGTCGGTGTTCGGGGCGCGGCAGGCTGTCACCGGGGGTGGGCTTCTCGTGGTGGTGGCGATGCTGGGGCTTGCCCTCGCGGTGCCGGCGTTGCGGCGGTACCGGGTCTGAGGCGGGGGCCGTCTGTCCTGCGCGGCTCTCGTCGTGGCTGTTCGCTCAGTTCCCCGCGCCCCTTCTCGGGTCGTCGGTCGGCTGACGGCCGGTGGCCGCTTCTCGCGCCGTTCCCCGCGCCCCTTCTCGGGTTGTCGGTCGGCTGACGGCCGGTGGCCGCTTCTCGCGCAGTTCCCCGCGCCCCCAAGGCATGCGCTTCGCGCGCCTTCCCCTGGAGGTTCCGCTGCGCTCCGCCTCTCCTGGGCGAGCGGAGCTCGCTCCCAGGGGCGCGGGGAACTGCGCGAGAAGCCCCACCGGGCCGCACCCGACAACGAAATCAGCGCGAAGCGCACCCCCCACCGGCCGGCCCCCGACCACGAGAGCGTCGCCCGGGCGACGACGGCCGCAGTACAGTTCGATGAACGCTGAAGTGCAGCACAGCTCACCCATGGACGGAACGTGCCGGATCTCGACCTGCTGACCCAGTCGCTCGCCCGCAACGTCAAACACTGGCGCTCCGAGCGCGGCTTCACTCTGGACGCGCTCGCCGCCCGGGCCGGAGTCAGCCGGGGCATGCTCATCCAGATCGAGCAGGCCCGCACCAACCCGAGCATCGGCACCGTGGTCAAGATCGGCGACGCGCTCGGCATCAGCATCACCACGCTGCTCGACTACGAGCAGGGTCCCAAGGTGCGGATCGTGCCCGCGGAGCAGGCGGTGCGCCTGTGGTCCACGGAGGCCGGCAGCTACCACCGGCTGCTCGCCGGGACCGAGGCGCCGGGCCCCCTGGAGATGTGGGACTGGCTGCTGCAGCCGAACGAGGGCAGCGCGTCCGACCCGCACCCGGACGGCACCATCGAGCTGGTCCACGTCATGGAGGGCGAGCTGACCCTCGTCGTGGACGGCGTCCCGCACCAGGTGCCGGAGGGCGCGAGCGTCACCTTCGAGGCGAACACACCGCACGAGTACCGCAACGACGGCCCCGTACAGACACGGATGATCATGGCTGTCTCGGTGCCGTTCGAACGCTGAGACGCCCGATTCGCGTAGGCGCGGCGGCTGTTAGCGTGCCGCCATGCGCGCACCCATCGGAGATTTCGACCACGTCCGGCCCGCCCCCGAGGCCCTCGACCTGCTCACCCGCCCCGTCGCCGACGCCGTACGGAACTGGCGCGGCACGGTGCCCGCGCAGGACCTGATCCATGTCGACACCGACCCGGAATGGGCCGACACCGCAACGTTCGTCGAGCACTACGGCCCCGAACTGCTCGCACAGTCGGCGAACTGCGTCGTCGTCGCGGGCAAGCGCGGCGGCGAGAGCACCCTCGCGGCCTGCGTCGTCCTGTCCACGACGAAGGTCGACGTGAACGGCGCAGTACGCCGCCAACTCGGCGCCCGCAAAGCCTCGTTCGCCGCGATGGACACCGCCGTCGGTGAGACCGGCATGGAGTACGGCGGCATCACCCCGATCGGCCTGCCCGACACCTGGGCGGTCCTCGTCGACGCGGCCGTCGTCGACCTCCCGTACGTCCTGATCGGCAGCGGCACCCGCCGCGGCAAGCTGATCGTGCCGGGCAAGGCACTCGCCGAACTGCCGGGGGCGGTCGTCCTGGAGGGGCTCGGCATCGGCTGAGCCGCACCTGCGCATGGGGGAGAAGAGGGGGGGCGACACCTCTCCACGGGATCCCCTCGCACCCTCAACTCCCCATGGTCTCCGCGCACATGATCGCCGGGTAGAGTCCGCTCCGGTCGTCGGAACGTCCGCGACCAGCAGATTCCGGCTGCGTCGGCAAGCCCCGCGGACCGGACAGGAGAGGTGCGACCACATGAGTACCAGCGGCATCGTCGACGAAGCCGGCGCAGGGGGGACCGACCCTGCGGACAGGGCGTCGGAGGGCATCGAGGGGGGTGCCTCGGCGGAGCGGCTGCTGCTCTTCACCGACGCGGTGGCCGCGATCTCGATCACCCTGCTGATCCTGCCGCTCGTGGACATGGTCCCGGAGGCCGCGGCCGCCCATGAGAGGCCCAGCGAGGTGATCACCGATCACCTCTCGCAGATCTGGAGCTTCCTGCTCAGCTTCGCGGTCATCGCGAACATCTGGTTCGAGCACCACCGTGCCTTCTCGTCGGTCGCCAAGCTCACCCGCCCCCTGATGGTGTGGAACATGGGGTGGCTGCTCTCCATCGTCGTGCTTCCGCTCCCGACGGAGATGATCAGTTCCTTCGGTGGCCGTGACAGGTTCACGGGGGCGTTCTACTACGCGACCCTGCTGGCCGGTGTGGTGTTCCGCCTTGCGATGCTGCGGATCCTGAAGTCCACCCCGGAACTGCTCGACGGGGACCGGGAAAAGTCCCGGAGCAGGATCGAGAACCTGTACACCGACAGCTGCCTCACGGTCGTCGCGCTGGTCGTCGCGTTCGCCATCGCCCTCGCCTTCCCCGTGCTGCAGTACTACAGTCTGGCGCTGCTCGCCGTCCCGCCGAGGGTGTCCCGGCTCCGGGCGCGACGCGCCGCCCGCTGAGCACCCTTCAGCAAGCGGGGGCCGGCCCCGTGCTCTCCCGGACCACGAGCCGCGTCGGCACCAGGGTCGTCCCCCGCTCGGCCGCGCCCTGCCGCACCTGCCGCAGCGCGCTCTCCACGCACCGCCGGCCGACCTCGCCGAAGTCCTGGTGCACCGTGGTCAGCGGGGGCAGGAACGAGCCGGACTCCGGGATGTCGTCGAAGCCGATGACCGAGACGTCGTCGGGCACCCTTCGGCCACGCTCGTTCAGCGCGCGCAGCAGGCCGAGCGCCATCTGGTCGTTGGCCGCGAACACCGCCGTGCAGTCGGGGTGTCCGGCCAGCTCCAGGCCCGCGCGATACCCCGACTCCGCCGACCAGTCGCCCCGCGCGGGCTCCGGGACCGGGCGGCCCGCTTCCTCAAGTGCCTGGCGCCAGGCGGCTGTTCGGCGCTGTGCGGCGAACGAGTCGGAGGGGCCGGCCAGATGCCAGACGGTCTCGTGGCCCAGGTCGAGCAGATGCCGTACCGCGTCGCGCGTGCCGCCCGCCTGATCGGTGTCCACCACCGCGAAGCGGTCGCCCGCGTCCGAGTCCACGACGACCACCTGCACATGCGGCGGCAGCGTGAGCCGCCCCGAGTCCAGGAGGTGCACCTCCATGATGACGATCACCGCGTCCACGGCCAGCTCGCCGAGCCGGGAGAACGCGCCGTGCACCTCGTCCTGGGTGGGAACCGCGACGGGCATGAGCGTGACCGCGTAACCCTCCTGGGCGGCCGAGGTCGCGATGCCCTCCAGCGTGCGGACGTTGCCCGTCGTCGACAGCGTGAACGTGATGACGCCGATGGTGTGGAACTTGCCGCGCTTGAGCGCGCGCGCCGCGCTGTTGGGCCGGTAGTCCAGCTCCCTCATGGCGGCGAGGACCCGCTCACGGGTCTCCTCGTTCACCCCCGGGAACCCGTTCGAGACACGGGAGACCGTCTGTGAGGAGACCTCCGCGACCCGTGCGACGTCCGCCATCGAGGCGCCTCGTGCGCGCCGCCCGCGGCCGGGGACGGACGCGCCCCCGTTTGTTCCTGTCACCGTGTGCCTCACCCGTCGCCGTGTCCGCTCACCGGCCGCTCGCCGCCCGTTCACCAGCCCGGTCAACGGCCGATGAGCGGCCGACTCTTGACCGTTCTCCGTGGGGCAGTGTAGACATTCCGCCACCGGATGTTTACGTAAACATAACAGCTCGCCAGCCGCTTGCGCGCAGCGATGTTTACGTAAACATCGTCGGTCCGCCCGCGAGGACGCAACTGCGAGGGACGCACGATGACGACGCTTCAACCGTCGGCCGCCGCAGGCCGGCGCCCCGCCCGCTCACCGGCGCGCCGGACGCGCCGCTCGTGGACGGGATGGGGGTTCATCGGCCCCTTCGCCCTCGTCTTCGCGCTGGTCTTCCTCGCGCCCCTCGGGTACTCGGTCTATCTGAGCCTGTTCCGTACACAACTCATCGGCGGCACGCACTTCGTGGGCCTGGACAACTACCAACAGGCCCTTCAGGACGCCCAGTTCTGGGAAGGCGTCACCCGCGTCGGGCTCTTCCTGCTGATCCAGGTGCCGATCATGCTCGGCCTCGCCCTGCTCGTCGCCCTCGCGATCGACAGCGGCCGGCTGTACGGCAAGGACTTCTTCCGGATCACCGTCTTCCTGCCGTACGCGGTGCCCGCGGTCGTCGCCACCCTCATGTGGGGCTTCATGTACGGCACCCGCTACGGCCTGGTCGGCGACCTCGGCGACGCGTTCGGCACGAAGCTGCCCGATCCGCTCTCCGCCGACCTGGTCCTCGCCTCCATCGGCAACATCGTGACCTGGGAGTTCATCGGCTACAACATGCTGATCTTCTACGCGGCGCTGCGGGTCGTCCCGCGCTCGCTGTACGAGGCCGCCGAGATCGACGGCGCGGGGCAACTGCGCGTCATCACGGCGATCAAGCTCCCGGCGATCCGCGGCGCGCTCGTCATCGCCACGATCTTCTCGATCATCGGCAGCTTCCAGCTCTTCAACGAACCCGCGATCCTCCAGAAGCTCGCGCCGAACGCCATCACCACCGACTTCACCCCGAACTACTACACGTACTCGCTGTCCTTCTCCGGCCAGCAGCAGAACTACTCCGCGACGGTCGCCATCGTCATGGGCGTGATCACCATGATCGTCGCCTACGTCGTCCAGCTGCGCGGCATGCGCAAGGGAGCGTGAGCGCGATGACCACCAGCACCCCCGTGCGGCAGCCGGCGCCGAGCCGGTCCGCGGCCCCGCGCCTGCGCACACCCCGCCGCCACATACCGGGCCGCCCCCGGCGCAGCGTCCTGCTGACCGTGCTCACCGGCGTCGTCCTCGTCTACAGCCTGCTGCCGCTGGTATGGCTGCTGATCAGCGCCACCAAGTCGCAGGAGGGGCTCGCCCGCTCGTTCGGCCTGTGGTTCGACAGCGACTTCGACCTGTGGTCCAACATCGGCGACACCCTCACCTACCAGGACGGCGTCTTCGTCCGGTGGCTCCTCAACACCCTGCTGTACGTGGTGGTGGGCGCCGGCGGTGCCACGTTCCTCGCGGTGCTCGGCGGCTACGCGCTCGCCAAGTTCGACTTCCCCGGCAAGAAGGCCGTCTTCGCCGTCGTCATCGGCGCGGTCGCGGTCCCGGCGACGGCCCTCGCCGTCCCCACCTTCCTGCTGTTCAGCAAGATCGGTCTGACGGACACCCCGTGGGCGGTGATCGTCCCGTCGCTGATCTCACCGTTCGGCCTGTACCTGATGTGGGTCTTCGCCAGTGAGGCGATCCCCACCGAGCTGATGGAGGCCGCCCGGATCGACGGCGCGGGCGAGGTGCGCACCTTCTTCCAGGTGGCGCTGCCGCTGCTGGCGCCCGGCACCGTCACCGTGCTGCTCTTCACCACGGTCGCGACCTGGAACAACTACTTCCTGCCGCTGATCATGCTGAAGGACTCCGACTGGTACCCGCTCACCCTCGGCCTCGACTCCTGGAACAAGCAGGCGCAGACGTCCGGCGGCGAGACCGTGACGAACCTCGTCCTCACCGGCTCCCTGCTCACCATCGTTCCGCTGATCGCCGCCTTCCTGCTGCTCCAGAAGTACTGGCAGTCCGGACTCTCCGCCGGAAGCGTCAAGGAGTAGTGCCGGCGGCTGTGTGACAACCCTCTGCTGTGTGACAACCCTCTGTAGAACCACGACGAAGTGGAAGCAACTGTCATGCCCAAGCACACCCGCCGCCTGCTGCGCGGCATAGGTCTCGTCTGTGCCCTCGCCCTCGGGGCGACCGCCTGCGGCGGCTCCGGCGACGACTCCGGCGACCAGAAGGTCGGCGCCTCCGACCTCCAGGCGGCCCTCAAGAAGGGCGGCACCATCACCGTCTGGGCCTGGGACTCCACGGTGAAGAGCGTCGCCGCCGAGTTCGAGAAGAAGTACCCGAAGGTCCATGTCGAGGTGGTCAACGCGGGCACGGGCAACGACCAGTACAAGGCCCTGTCGAACGCGATCTCGGCGAAGAAGGGCGTCCCCGACGTCGCGCAGGTCGAGTACTACGCCATCGGCCAGTACTCCCTGACCAAGGGGCTCACCGACCTCGGCTCGTACGGCGCGGGCAAGCTCAAGGCCGACTACTCGACGGGCCCGTGGAACTCCGTGGCGGACGGCGACAGCGTGTGGGGTCTGCCCATGGACTCGGGCCCCATGGCGCTCTTCTTCAACAAGAAGGTCTTCGACAAGTACAAGATCACCGTCCCGACGACCTGGGACGACTATCTGGAGGCCGCCCGCAAGCTGCACAAGGCCAACCCGAAGATGTACATCACCAGCGACGTCGGCGACGCCGGGATGACCACCAGCCTGCTGTGGCAGGCCGGTTCGCACCCGTACAAGGTCGACGGCACGAACGTCGGCATCGACTTCACCGACGCGGCGGCCACCAAGTACACCGACGTCTGGCAGAAGCTCATCGACGAGAAGCTCGTCGCGCCCGTCACCGGCTGGACCGACGACTGGTACAAGGGCCTCGGCGACGGCACCATCGCCACGCTGCCCATCGGCGCCTGGATGCCCAACAACTTCGTCACCGGCGTGAAGCAGGCCTCCGGCGACTGGCGCGTGGCCGCGCTGCCCCAGTGGGCCGCGGGTGAGCACTCCAGTGCCGAGAACGGCGGCAGCTCGCTGGCCGTGCCCGACCTCGGCAAGCACGACAACAAGGCGCTCGCCTACGCCTTCACGAAGTACATCGCCGCCGGTGCCGGGGTGCAGACCCGGATCGACGAGGGCGCGTTCCCCGCGACCGTGAAGGACCTGAACTCCAAGGAGTTCCAGGACACGAAGTTCGACTACTTCGGCGGCCAGCAGGCCAACAAGATCTTCGCCGAGTCCGCGAAGAACGTCCCCGCCGGCTGGTCCTACCTGCCCTACCAGGTCTACGCCAACTCGATCTTCAACGACACCGTCGGCAAGGCCTACGTCTCCGGCACCAAGCTGACCGACGGTCTGAAGTCGTGGCAGGACGCGTCGGTCAAGTACGGCAAGGACCAGGGCTTCACCGTCAAGTAGCCGTCCGCGCAGCCCAGTTCACCCCGCCCCGCACCATCGGAAGGAACCCATGACCGCCCCCACTCCCTCCCGCTTCCCCTACGCGAAGGGCTCCGACGGCACCCGTCGCCTCGGCTACGGCGCCGACTACAACCCCGAGCAGTGGCCGCGGGAGGTGTGGGAGGAGGACGTCCGGCTGATGCGCGAGGCCGGGGTGAACATCGTCTCGCTCGCGATCTTCTCCTGGGCCCGGCTCCAGCCCACCGCCGACACCTGGGACTTCGGCTGGCTGGACGAGATCATGGACCTGCTGCACGCCCACGGCGTCGGCGTCGACCTGGCCACCGCCACCGCGTCGCCGCCGCCGTGGCTGACCACCGCGCACCCGGAGATCCTCCCGGTCACCGCGACCGGCGAGACCCTGTGGCCGGGTGCCCGCCAGCACTGGCGGCCCACCTCGCCCGTCTTCCGCGAGCACGCGCTGCGCCTCGTACGGGAGATCGCCACGCGGTACGCCGACCACCCGGCCCTCGTCGCCTGGCACGTCAACAACGAGCTGGGCTGCCACAACGTGTACGACTACTCCGACGACGCCGCCCACGCCTTCCGCACCTGGCTGCGCCGCCGCTACACCACCGTGGACGCCCTCAACGACGCCTGGGGGACGGCGTTCTGGTCGCAGCGCTACAGCGACTGGGAGCAGATCCTGCCCCCGCGCCTGGCCGCCTCGCACCCCAACCCCACCCAGCAGCTCGACTTCAAGCGGTTCTCCTCGGACGCGCTCAAGGACCACCTGATCGCCGAGCGGGAACTGCTGCGCGACCTCACCCCCGGCATCCCCGTCACCACGAACTTCATGGTCATGGGCGGCACCAAGGGCATGGACTACGCGGACTGGGCGGGCGAGGTGGACTTCGTCGCCAACGACCACTACGTCATCCCCGGCCCGCGCGACCGCGACGAACTGTCCTTCTCGGCCAACCTGACGAGCGGCATCTCGGGACACCGCCCGTGGTTCCTGATGGAGCACTCCACCAGCGCCGTCAACTGGCAGCCCGTCAATCTGCCCAAGCAGCCGGGCGAGTTGGCCCGTGACTCGCTGCTGCACGTGGCGCACGGCGCCGACGCCGTCTGCTTCTTCCAGTGGCGCCAGTCGAAGGCGGGCGCCGAGAAGTACCACTCGGCGATGGTGCCCCACGCGGGGGAGGACAGTGAACTCTTCCGGTCCGTCGTCGCCCTCGGCGACACCCTGGAGCGGCTCGCGCCGATCGCGGGCAGCGAGCGCGAACCCGCCCGCGTGGCCGTCCTGTTCGACTGGGACTCGTGGTGGGCCGGTGAGCTGGACTCCCACCCCACCTCGCGCCTCGACTACCACCGCGAGGCCCTCGACTGGTACACGGCGCTGCTCGGCCTCGGCATCCGCGCCGACATCGTCCCCGCGCACGGCACCGACCTGTCCGGCTACGACGTCGTCGTCGCGCCCGTCCTGCACGTCGTGCCGCAGCCGCTCGCCAAGGAACTCACCCGGTACGCCGAGAACGGCGGCCACCTCGTGACGACGTACTTCTCCGCGATCGTCGACGAGAACGACCACATCCACCTCGGCGGCTACCCGGGCGCCCTGCGCGACCTGCTCGGCATCCGCATCGAGGAGTTCGGACCGCTGCTCGACGACGACACCGTCGGCCTGGACAACGGCACCACCGGCAGCCTGTGGACCGACCGGATCGACGTCGATGGACAGGACGTCGAGATCCTCGCCCGCTACCGCACCGGCCCCTACGCCTCCCGTCCGGCCGTCACCCGCCGCCCGACGGGCGAAGGGTCGGCCGCGTACGTCTCCACCCGCCTGGGGGCCGAGGGCCTGACCGCCCTGCTCCCCGCGCTGCTCGCGCCCGCCGGGGTGAGCAGCGAACTCCCCGCCGAGGCAAGGGGATCGGTGGAGCACGTCGTCCGGCGTGACGCGACGTACCGGTACGTGTTCCTGGTCAACCGGAGCGACGCGCCGGTGACGGTGCCCGGCGCGACCGGCGAGGTGCTCGTCGGCCCCGCGCCCACGGACACCGGGATCGTGCTGCCGCCCCGCGAGGTCGCGGTCCTGCGCCGGCCGGCCGGCTGAGGCACCGGACGCAGGGGGCGAGGCTCGCTCGTCCCCTGCGTCACAGATGCTGCGCCCGGCGCTCCTTGAGCAGCAGCCACGCCAGGTACAGGCCGCCCCCGACGCCGGTGACGACGCCCACCGGCATCAGCGCCGATCCCGTCACCCGCTGCGTGAGCAGATCCGCGGCCGCCACCAGCAGGGCGCCCAGCCAGGCGGCGGGCAGCACGTTCGGGCCCGCGGTCCGGGTCACCCGGCGGGCCAGCTGCGGCGCGGCCATCGCGACGAACGGGATCGGGCCCGCGGCGGCCACCGCCATCGCGGTCAGGCCCGTGCCCGCGCAGAGCAGCACCAGCCGGCTGCGCTCCGGCGAGACGCCGAGCGCGCCCGCGGTGTCGTCGCCCATCTCCAGGACCGACAGCCGGCGCGCGTACACCAGGACCAGCGGGACCAGGGCGACGAGGCCGAGCCCGGCGATCCGGACCTCCGGCCAGCCGCGGTCGTTGAGCGAACCGATCATCCAGCTCGCGGCCTGCGCCGCCTTGCCGATGTCGGCGCGCACGTACAGGAAACTGGTCGCCGCGCCGAGCACGGCGGACGCGCCGATGCCGACGAGCACCAGGCGGTAGCCGTGCACCCCGCGCCGCCAGGCGAGGACGTACACGGCGGCGGCGGTCGCGAAACCGCCGACGACGGCGCCGAGGGCGGTCTGCGGAGCGCCCGCGTTCAGGAAGATGATCGCGACGAGCGCGCCCGCCGACGCGCCGTTGCCGAACCCGATGATGTCCGGGCTGCCCAGCGGATTGCGGGTCAGCGACTGGAACACCGCGCCCGCCATGCCCATCCCGAAGCCGACGAGCAGCGCCACGAGCACCCGCGGCAACCGCAGGTCGAGGACGATGAACTCGGCGCCGGGCGGCCCGTTCCCGGCGAAGGTGCGCAGCACCTCCAGGGGTGAGAGCGCGTACGAACCCGTGCCGACGGACAGGACCGTCACCACCGCGCCGAGCACGAGCATCGCCAGACAGACGACGACGGCCCGCGGATCGAAGCGCAGCGAGAACCGGCCGGCCCGGAGCCTGCCCCGGCGCAACTCGGCCCGTGCGCGCGGGTTTTCGGTCAGCACCCGGGTCACAGCTGGGCCACCTTCCGCTGCCGGACCAGATGGATGAAGAGCAGACCGCCGAGGAACGACGTGACGATGTCCACCTCGATCTCGGACGGGGACACGACGACGCGTCCGACGACGTCCGAGACGAGCAGCAGCGCCGGGGCGAACAGGGCGCAGCACGGCAGCAGCCTGCGCGGGTCGGGGCCGCTGAACGCGCGGACGGCGTGCGGGATCATCAGGCCGATGAAGCCGATCGGTCCGCACACGGCGGTCGCGGCGCCGCACAGCAGCGTGATCGCGACGATCGACAGGATCCGGGTGCGGCGGATCGAGGTGCCGAGCGCGCGGGCGTGGTCCTCGCCGAGGGCGAGCGCGCCGAGCGGCCGGGCCAGCGCGAACGTCAGCAGCGCGCCCGCGATCAGCAGCGGCAGGACGGTGACCAGGAGGTCCGGGTCCCGTTTGGCGAGCGTGCCGACCGACCAGTGGCGCATCGAGTCGAGCGTGCTGAGATCCCACTGCTGGAGGCCGTTGACGTAGCCGAACAGGGCCGCGTTGATGGCAGTGCCGGCCAGCGCGAGCCGCACGGGGGTGGCCGAGCGGGCGCCGCCCAGCGCGTTCACGGCCGTGGCGGCCACCGCCGCGCCCGCGAGCGCGAACCACAGGTAGCCCGTGAACGACGTGATCCCGAGCACGCCGATCGCGGTGACGACGGCGGCCGACGCGCCCGCGTTCACCCCGAGCAGCCCGGGATCGGCCAGCGGGTTGCGGGTCAGCGTCTGCATCACGCCGCCCGCGAGACCGAGGGCCGCGCCGACCGCGACCCCGATGAGCGTCCGCGGCAGCCGCAGCTCCCGGACGATGTTGTCGTCCCTCGACCCCGACGGCGAGAACAGCGCCGACCAGACGTCACTCGGCGAAATGTGCTCGGTGCCCACCGACAGGGACAGCGCCACTGCCCCTGCCAGCAGCGCCAGGCCGAGCGCGAGTCCGGCGGCGAGTGGGGGGCGGGCGCGGCCGGTGGCCGGGAGTCGCTGTGTTCCTCCGGGGTGGAGGCGAGTACCGGTGAGCATGTGGTTAGCTTAGGCTAGCCTTACCTCATCTGCTAACAATTACGTTGACAAAATCCGGGCCGCTCCAGGGTGCCCGGGAACGCCCGAGGGCGGTCGACGGGAAGGGGAGTCATGAGCGTCCAGTTCGCCGAGTCCACGGACCCGCCCGCCGCCCTGCCGGACCACCGGCCGGTCCGGATCACCGGGCCGCGGATCGCGAAGCTCGCGGCGGTCGTGGCCGACGCGGACCCGGCGCGACGAGCGCCGCTCGTCGAGGAGTTCTGGCAGGAGGCGGCCCGGCGCGGCACCCCGCTCGTCGAGGAGATCGAGGGCGAGCCCGACCACCGGGCGGTCACCTTCCTGTGGCGCGGGCACCGCGCCACCCGGCAGGTGCTGCTCATGGCGAACCGGCTCGTCGACCGCGAACGCCTGGCGGGTTCGCTCATGGAGCGGATACCCGGGACCGACGTCTGGCACCTCGGGCTGCGGCTGCGCGCCGACCATCGCGGCTCGTACCGTCTCGCCGCCGACGTCTCGGCCAAGGAGCCGCCCGCCGATCCGGACATCCTCCAGGAGCGGCTGCGCTCACTGGCCGCCCACGCCGCCGGAGACCCGCTCAACTCCTCCTCCCAGTCAACGCGTTGGGGTGCGACGGACGGTTCCGTCTTCGCGCTGCCGCAGGCACCCGCCGAGGCGTGGGCCCCGGACGGGCGCGCCGCCACCGTGCCGGCCGGCCGGGTCGAACGGCATCGCGCGCCCGCCGCCGCGCTCGGCGGGTTCCGCGACGTATGGGTCTACGTCCCACCCGGCCCGGTCCCGGCCGGCGCGCGGCTGCCCACGCTCGTCCTCTGCGACGGCGACATGTGGTTCGGCCGCGTGGGCCTGCACCGCACCCTCGATCTGCTCATCGCCGACGGTCGCCTCCCGCCGCTCGTGGTCCTCGCGCCGGACGCCGTCGACCGGCACACCCGCAACCGTGAACTCGGCGCCCGGGACGCCTTCGTGACGTATCTCGCCGACGAACTGCTGCCCTGGGCGGCCGACCGCTGGCCCCTCGCCGCCGAGGACCCCGCCCGCACCGTCGTCGCCGGACAGAGCCTCGGCGGCATGGCCGCACTGCACGCCGGCTATCTGCGCCCCGACTGCTTCGGCCACGTCGTCGCCCAGTCGCCGTCGCTGTGGTGGCGGCCCGACCTGCCGCCCGGTGTGCGGCAACCCGTCCTCGGCGTGCCCTGGCTCGTCGGCCGGTACGCGGTCGCCGCCCCGCGCCCGATCACCGTGCACCTCGACGCGGGACTGCACGAGGGCGCCATGGTCGACCACTGCCGCGCCCTCTACGACACCCTGCACTCGGCCCGCTACCAGGTCACCCGCAGCGAGTTCAACGGCGGCCACGACTACGCCTGCTGGCACGTCGCCCTGGCCGACGCGCTGATCCGCCTGCTGGGCCCCGCGTCCTCCTAGACCGGGCCGACCCGAACTCCTCTCCCACGCAGCACCAGGTCAACTTCTCTACCTCTTAGGAGCTTCACTGCCATGCCCCGTACCCGCTCCATCCGCCGCGCGGTCCTGCTCCCGTCGGCCGCCGCCCTTACCGGAGCCCTGCTGCTCAGCGCCTGCGGCAGCGACAGTTCCGACGACGACGGCAGCGGCAAGGCGAAGGCGGCCTCGGAGACGACCCGGCAGATCACCGACGCCCAGGGCCGCAAGGTCGAGGTGCCCAGCGACCCGCGGAAGGTCGTCACCCTCAGCGAGCCGACCACGGACGCCGCGCTCGCCCTCGGCGTCGACCCGGTCGGCACGACCGCGGGCCGCGGCCAGAAGGGCGTCTCCAGCTACCTCGCCGACAAGGCCTCCTCGGCCCAGGTCGTCGCCACCGTCGCCGAGGCCGACATGGAGAAACTGGCCGCGCTGCAGCCCGACCTGATCCTCCTCGACGAGACCACCGGCGCGAAGAAGACCGTCGACAAACTCCAGAAGATCGCGCCGACCGTCGTCACCGCCAAGCTCAACGAGGACTGGAAGCAGGCGTTCACCGACACCGCGAACGCCCTCAACAAGAAGTCCGACGCCGAGAAGTGGCTGACCGACTTCGACACCCAGGTCGCCGACACCAAGAAGAAGCTCGGCGACAACGCCGGCACCTCCGTCTCCGTCATCCGCTGGCAGGACGGCGCCCCCTCCGTCGTCGGCAAGGGCGAGGGCCACGTCGGCTCCACGCTCAAGGCCCTCGGCCTGGACCGGCCGAAGGACCAGCAGGGCGCCTCCACCGGACACAGCGAGCCGGTCTCCCTGGAGAAGCTCTCCACCATCGACGGCGACTGGCTGTTCTTCGGCGTCCTCGGCAGCAAGGCGGACGGCGACAAGGGCTACGCCGAGGCCCGGAAGGTCACCAACTTCAGCAAGCTGAACGCCGAGAAGGACGGGCACGTCGTCGTCATCGACGGCTCCGCCTGGAACAGCGCCGGCGGCCCGCTCGCCGCGCAGGTCGTCCTCGACGACATCAAGGAGGCGCTCGCCAAGTGATATCCGTCCCCGACACCGGTACAGCCGAACTGACCGGCCGGCTCGCCCTCGTCACCGGGGCGGGCCGGGGGATCGGCGCGGCCGTGGTCGCCGCACTCGCCGGGCGCGGCGCCCGCGTCCTCGCCACCGACCTGGACGCCGGTGCCGTCTCGAAGCTCGCCGCGGAGTACGCGGATGATCGCGTCGTCGCCCGTGCCCTCGACGTCACCGACTCCGCGGCCGTCGACGCCCTCGTCGCCGACGCCGAAGCCACGCTCGGCCCGCTGGACATCGCCGTCAACGTCGCCGGAATCCTGCGCAGTTCACCCGCGGTCGACCTCACTGACGACGACTGGGCCGCCACCTTCGCGGTCAACACCCACGGCGTCTTCCACGTCTCCCGGGCCGTCGCGCGCCGGATGACCGCACGCGGTCGCGGCAGCGTCGTCACCGTCGCCTCGAACGCCGCCGGTGTGCCCCGCGCGGGCATGGCCGCCTACGCGGCCTCCAAAGCGGCCACCGCCATGTTCACCAAATGCCTCGGACTCGAAGTCGCCGCGCACGGCGTCCGCTGCAACACCGTGTGCCCCGGATCGACGCTCACCGACATGCAGCGCGGCATGTGGGAGTCGTCCGGCGTCGACGTCGCCGCCGCGCAGCGCTCCGTCATCGACGGGGACCTCGCCGCTCACCGGACCGGGATTCCGCTCGGCCGGATCGCCGACCCCACCGACATCGCGGAGGCCGTCGCCTTCCTCGCCTCGGACCGGGCCCGGCACATCACGATGCACGACCTCTACGTCGACGGCGGCGCGACGCTTCGCGCTTAGCGGGGGCGGGTGTTCGTGTGCCGGGTGCGCTTGTTCTGCGAGCGCGGCTTGCGTCGCGGCTGATCGCGCAGTTCCCCGCGCCCCTGGGTTGTCGGTCGGGTACGGGCCGGTGGCCGCTTCTCGCGCCGTTCCCCGCGCCCCTGAGGCATGCGCTGCGCGCAGCCTCCCCTGAAGGCCGCAGGCCTTTCAGGGGCGCGGGGAACTGCGCGACCAGCCACGACGGACCCGCACCCGACCACGAAGTCCCCCCATCGCCGACCTACCCCCACAGGAGGCACCATGACCACGACCGTTCACGAACCCACGACCACGGCGGCCGCGCAGCCGACCACCCTGCTCGACGACTACCGTCCGGCCACCGACCGCCTCATAGCCACCCCGCACCACACCCTCCTGGGCCACGGCACCCTCGCCGAACTGCCGCACGACGAGACCCCGTTGACCACCCGCGTACGGAACCTCCTCGACGAGGCCCGCCGCCGCACAGGCGAACGGCAACCCATCGTGCTCGGCGCCCTCCCGTTCGCCCCGGACGCCCCACCCGCGCTGGCCGTCCCCGAACACGTACGCAGAGCACCCGCGTTGGAGACGGATCCCCTGATCGCGCTGCCGGTACCGATCACCGGGAACGCCGCCGACTGGCAAGTGCGCGAGGTACCCGCGCCGGAGGCGTACTCCGCAGCCGTGGCCGCCGCCGTCGCGCGCATGCGGGCCGGCGAGTTCGACAAGGTGGTCCTCGCGCGGACCCTGGAACTCACCGCCCCGCACGCCCCCGACCTCCCCGCGATGCTGCGCAGGCTCGCCCGCCGCGACCCGTCCGGCTACACGTTCGCCGTGCCCACGGCCCCGGGCCGCACCCTGATCGGCGCGAGCCCCGAACTCCTCGTAGCCCGCCGGGGAGCGAACCTCACCGCCAACCCCCTCGCGGGCTCCGCGCCCCGCAGCGCCGACCTCGCCGAGGACGTCCGCCGGGCCGCCGCGCTGCTCGAATCCCCGAAGGACCTGCACGAACACGCCGTCGTCGTGGCCGCGGTGCGCGAGGCCCTCGCCCCGTTCTGCCGCACCATCGACGTGCCGGAGCGCCCCACCCTCGTCCGCACGGCCGCGATGTGGCACCTGTCGACGACCGTCACCGGTGAACTCATCGACCCCGACAGCACCACCGCCCTCGACCTCGCCTGCGCCTTGCACCCGACCCCGGCCGTCTGCGGCACCCCGACCGCCGTGGCCCGGCAGGTGATCGCCGAGTCCGAACCGTTCGACCGCGGCGCCTACACCGGCATGGTCGGCTGGCAGAACGCGGCGGGCGACGGCGAATGGGTCGTCACCATCCGCTGCGCCGAGGCCGAGGGCAACACGCTGCGCCTGTTCGCGGGCGCCGGAGTGGTCGCCGCGTCCGCGCCGGAGGCGGAGACGGCCGAGACCGGCGCCAAGTTCCGTACGTTCCTCAACGCCGTGGGGGCTGCCCTGTGACCGCCGACGCCACGACCCCGGGGACGGATGCGCCCACCTGGCCCGCCGAGTTCGCCGAGAAGTACCGCGCGGCCGGCTACTGGCGCGGCGAGACCTTCGGCGGCGTGCTGCGCGAGCGCGCCGAGAGCCACCCCGAGCGGATCGCCCTCGTCGACCCGGCACCCGCCCGGCGCACCTGGACCTACCGCGAACTCGACGAACGCGCGGACCGGCTGGCCGCCGGGTTCGTCGCCCGCGGCATCGGCAAGGGGGACCGCGTCGTCGTCCAGCTGCCGAACACCGGCGAGTTCATCGAGGTCGTCTTCGCCCTGTTCCGCATCGGTGCCCTGCCGGTGTACGCGCTGCCCGCGCACCGCGAGACGGAGATCGGCTACTTCTGCGCGTTCACCGAGGCCGTCGCGTACGTCATCCCGGACCGGCACGCCGGATTCGACCACCGGACGCTCGCCACCACGGTCAAGGAGCGCACCCCGTCGCTGCGGCACGTCTTCGTCGTGGGCGACCCCGGCGAGCACACCGAGCTGTCCGAAGTGCCGTGCGAACCGGTCGAGTTGACCGGACCCGCGCCGCACGAACTCGCCTTCCTCCAGCTCTCCGGCGGCACCACCGGCCGCCCGAAACTGATCCCGCGCACCCACGACGACTACCTGTACTCCCTGTGGGGATCGAACGACATCTGCGGCGTCGACGCCGACACCCGCTTCCTCGTCGTCCTCCCCGCCGCCCACAACTTCCCCATGAGCAGCCCGGGATGGCTCGGCGCGCTCTACGCGGGCGGCACCGTCGTCCTGTCCCCGGGCACCGACCCGGACACCGCGTTCCCGATCATCGCCGCCGAACGCGTCACCATGACCGGGCTCGTCCCGCCGCTCGCCCTCGTCTGGACCCAGGCAGGCCCCGACACCCGGCACGACCTGTCCTCGCTCGGCCTGATCCTGGTCGGCGGCGCCAAGTACAGCGAGGCCGCCGCCCGCCGGCTCACCCCCGCGCTCGGCAGCAGGCTGATGCAGGTCTTCGGCATGGCCGAGGGACTCGTCAACTACACGCGCCTGGAAGACGATCCGGAGACAGTCGTCACCACCCAGGGCCTGCCCATCTCCCCGGACGACGAGATCCGCGTCGTCGACGACACCGACAGGGACGTCCCCGAGGGCGAGTTCGGGCATCTGCTCACCCGGGGCCCGTACACCATCCGCGGCTACTGGCGCGCCCCCGAGCACAACGCCCGCTCCTTCACCGCCGACGGCTTCTACCGCACCGGCGACATCGTGCGCCGCACACCCAGCGGCCACCTCGTCGTCGAGGGCCGCGCCAAGGACCAGATCAACCGGGGCGGCGAGAAGATCGCCCCCGAGGAGATCGAGAACATCATCCTCGCCCACCCCGCCGTGCACGACGTCTCCCTCGTCGCCGTCCCCGACGAGTACTTGGGCGAGCGGTCCCTCGCCTACGTCATCCTGCGCCCGGACGCCGAGCCCCTGAAGCCCGTCGCCGTCAAGCGGTTCGTACGGGAGCGGGGCGTGGCCGCGTACAAGGTGCCCGACCTCGTCGAGTTCGTCGACGTCTTCCCGCAGACCGGCATCGGCAAGACGGCCAAGAAGCAGCAGCGGTCCACCGCCGAGCAGCACTGAAAGACCTGGAGATTCCCCATGGCGCTCCCCGCCATCGCCGCCTATCCGCTCCCGGCCCCGGCCGAACTCCCCGCCAACCGGGTCTCCTGGACGGTGGACCCCGCCCGCGCCGTCCTCCTCGTCCACGACCTCCAGCACCACTTCCTCGCCAAGTACCCGCAAGGACAGCAGCCGTTGACCGGCATGCTCGACAACTCCGCCCGGCTGATCGAGGAGAGCCGCGCCCTCGGCGTCCCCGTCGTGTACTCGGCACAGCGCGGCGGCCAGAGCCCCGAGGAGCGCGGACTCCAGCTCGACTTCTGGGGACCCGGCGTCGCCGACGACCCGCAGGCCCTCGCGACCCCGGACCAGGTCGCGCCCCGGGACGGCGACACCGTCCTCACCAAATGGAAGTACAGCGCCTTCGTGCGCACCGAACTCGCCGACCTGATGGCCGAGGCGGGCCGCGACCAACTGGTGATCGTCGGCGTCTACGCCCACATCGGCGTCCTCATCAGCGCCTGCGACGCGTGGATGCGCGACATCCAGGCGTTCGTCGTCGCCGACGCCGTCGCCGACTTCACCCGCGACGACCACGACATGGCGCTGCGCTGGGCCGCCGGCCGCTGCGCCGTCGTCACCACGACCGACACCCTCATCGAGGAGGTACGGGCCGCATGACCCTCACCGTGGAACAGATCCGCACCGACGTCGCCGACTGCCTGGGCGAGGACCCCGCCGACATCCCCCTGGACGAAAATCTCGTCGACCACGGCCTGGACTCCGTCCGCGTCATGACCCTCCTCGAACGCTGGCGCCGCGACCACGGCGTGACGGCGTCCTTCGTCGACCTCGCCGAACAGCCCGCCGTCGAGGCCTGGGCGAAGATCCTGGGGGTGAGCGCCGCATGACCCCCGTCATCAGCCCCGACACCGTCCGCCGCGATCTCGTACTGCCGCTCACCGCCGCCCAGCTGGGCATGTGGTTCGCCCAAGCCCTCGATCCGCTCAGCCCCGCGCAGAACACCGCCGAGTACCTGGTGATCGAGGGCGAGCTCGACCCGGAGCTGTTCGCGCGAGCCCTGCGCCGGGTCGTCGCCGAGGCCGACGCGCTGCGCGTCCGCGTCGAGGACACCCCCGACGGACCACGCCAACGCATCGCCTCCGATGTCGAGTTGCCGCTCACCGTCCACGACGGACTGACCGAGGACGAGGCCGTCGCCCGGATGCGCGCCGACCTCGCGACCCCCGTCGACCTCGCCGCCGGACCCCTCTTCGCGCACGCCCTCTTCCGCGTCGGCGAGCGCCGCTGGCTGTGGTACCAGCGCATCCACCACCTCGTCATCGACGGCTTCGGCCACTCCCTCCTCGTCCGCCGCACCGCCGAGGTGTACACGGGACTCGTCCGCGGCGACGAGCCCGCCCCGCGCACCTTCGAAACCCTCGCCGACCTGCTCGCCGCCGACGCCGAATACCGTGCGTCCGACGCCTTCGACGCCGACCGCGCCCACTGGGGCGAGGCCTTCGCCGACCGCCCGGAAGCGCCCCGGCTCGCGGGCCGGGGCGCCCTGCCGTCCCGCACCTTCCACCGCCGTACGACGACGGTCGCACCCGAGGTCTGCGACCGGCTCCGCGACCTCGCCGCCCGCACCCGCGCCACCTGGCCGGACGTCCTCGTCGCCGCCCAGGCCCTCTACACCGCCCGCGCCACCGGCCGCGCCGACGTGGTCCTCGGCCTGCCGATGATGGGCCGGATGGGCTCCGTCGCGCTGCGCGTACCCGGCATGGTCATGAACGTCCTGCCCCTGCGGCTGACCGTCGCACCCGACGCCACCTTCGCCCAGCTGGTCCGCCAGGTCGTCCTCGGCATCCGCGCCGTACGCCGCCACCAGCGCTACCGCTACGAGGACATCCGGCGCGACCTCGGCCTCCTCGGCGAGCAGCGCGGCCTGGTCGGACCGCTCGTCAACGTCATGCCGTTCGACTACGGCGTCGACTTCGCCGGCGCCCCCGCCACCGCCCACAACCTGTCCGCGGGCCCGGTCGACGACCTCACCGTCAACATCTACGACCGTGCCGACGGCCGCGGCCTGCGCATCGACCACGACGGCAACCCGGCCCTCTACGACGAGACCGACCTCGCCGCGCACCAGGCCCGCTTCGTCCACCTGCTGGAGCGTCTCGCCGACAGCGACCCCGAGGCCCCGCTCGCCACCCACTCCATCGCCACCCCCGCCGAACTCCACCTCGTCCTCGACGAGTTCAACCGCACCGAACACGCCCTGCCGCCCACCACCCTCATCGGCCCGATCGAGGCGCAGGCCGTCCGCACCCCCGACGCACCGGCCCTCGTGTACGGCGACACCACCCTCACGTACGCCGAACTCGACAGCCGTGCGAACCAGTTGGCCCGCCATCTGCACACACTCGGCGCCACGCCCGGCGCACTGGTCGCCGTCTGCGTGCCGCGCTCCGTCGAGCTGATCGTGACGCTGCTCGCCGTCCTGAAGGCGGGCGCCGCCTACCTGCCGCTCGACCCGGACTACCCGGAACAGCGCCTGGCGTACATGCTCGACGACGCCGCGCCCGTGTGCGCCGTCACCGACCGCGCCGGGCGCCTCCCCGCCGACACGGCCACGCCCCTGGTCGTCCTCGACGGCCTCGACGTCTCCGCGTACCCCACGGTGAACCCGGCCCGCGCACTCACGCCCGCGCACCCCGCGTACGTCATCTACACCTCCGGCTCCACCGGCCGCCCCAAGGGCGTCGTCGTCCCGCACTCGGCGATCGACAACCGGCTGCGCTGGATGCAGCACACCTACGGGATCGGGGCCGGCGACCGGGTGCTCCAGAAGACGCCCTCGTCGTTCGACGTGTCCGTCTGGGAGTTCTTCTGGCCGCTGCGGGAAGGTGCGACCCTCGTCGTCGCCGAGCCCGGCGGCCACAAGGACCCCGCCTATCTGGCCCGCCTCGTCCGCGAACAGGCCGTCACCACCTGCCACTTCGTGCCGTCGATGCTCCAGGTGTTCCTCGCCGGACCGGACGCCCCCACGTGCGCCGCCGCGCTGCGCCGCGTGTTCTGCAGCGGCGAGGCACTGCCCCGCGAGACCGCGACCGCCTTCGCCCGCACCCTGCCCGGCGTCGAACTGCACAACCTGTACGGCCCGACGGAGGCCGCCGTCGACGTCACGTACCACCCCTGCGACCCGGAGGACACCGGACCCGTACCGATCGGGCGGCCCGTCTGGAACACCCGTCTGTACGTCCTCGACCCGGCGGGCCGCCCCTGCCCGCCCGGCATCGTCGGCGAACTCTTTCTGGCCGGACGTCAGTTGGCCGACGGCTACCTCAACCGGCCCGAACTGACCGCCGAGCGCTTCGTGCCCGACCCCTTCCGCGGCGGCCGCATGTACCGCACCGGCGACCTCGCCCGCTGGACCGAACACGGCGAGGTCGAATACCTCGGCCGCACCGACCATCAGGTGAAACTGCGCGGCCAGCGCATCGAACTCGGCGAGATCGAAGCGGCCCTCGCCGCACGGGAAGGCGTCGACGGAGCGTGCGCGCTCGTCCGTGACGACCGGCTCGTCGGCTACGTCACGGGCACCGCCGACCCCACCGCCCTGCGCGCGGCCCTCGCCCGCGAACTGCCCGAGCACATGGTGCCCTCGGCGATCGTGCCGCTCGACGCGTTCCCGCTCAGCCCCAACGGCAAGCTGGACCGCCGCCAACTCCCCGCCCCCGTCTACGCGGGCGGCACCGGCGCACGCCCTCCCGCGAACGCCCGCGAGGAGACCCTCACCCGCCTCTTCGCCGAGATCCTCGACACGGCGCAGGCGGGCCCCGACGACGCGTTCTTCGACCTCGGCGGCACCTCACTGCTCGCCGTGCGCCTCGTGGCCCGGATCCGCGAGGAACTCGGCGTGGACCTCACCATCGGCTCGCTCTTCGAGGCCCCGACCCCGGCCGCCCTCGCCGCCCGCATCGACGACGGCGGCCCGGCCGGGACGGACGCCCTCGGCGTCGTCCTGCCCCTGCGCACGGACGGCACCCGGCCACCCCTGTTCGCGATCCACCCGGCGGGCGGCATCTCCTGGTGCTACGCGGGCCTCACCGCCCGCCTCGGCCAGGACCAGCCCGTCTACGGCCTCCAGGCCCGCGGCCTGACCTCCGACGCCCCGCTGCCGCGCACCCTGTGGGACCAGGCGGCGGACTACGTGAGCGAGATCCGCGCGATCCGCCCGCACGGCCCCTACCGCCTCGTCGGCTGGTCCGTCGGCGGCATCCTCGCCCACTCGGTCGCCGTACTGCTCCAGGAAGCGGGGGAGAAGGTCGAACTCCTCGCGCTGCTCGACGCGTTCCCCGCCGAGCAGTGGCGCGAACGCCCCGCCCCCGAGGAGGGCGACGCGCTCACCGCCGTCCTGCGCATGGCCGGTTTCGAACGCGGCGCCGAGCGCACCCGCGCCGACGTCCTCGCCACACTCCGCAAGGCGGGCAGCCCCCTGGCGGGCATCACCGACCGCACCCTGTCCCGCATCGTCGACATCGTCCCCCACCACGCCCGCATGATGCGCGAGCACACCCACCGCCGCTACGACGGCGACGTCCTCTTCGTCACGGCGGCGGCCCCACGCCCCGAGGACTGGCTCACCCGCGAGTCCTGGCGCCCCCACGTCACCGGCCGCCTCACCAACCACGACCTGCCCTGCACCCACCCGGAACTCCTGAAGGACGGCCCGGTCGACGAGATCGCGACTGCGCTGACACTGCGCCTCAAGGAACTGGAGGCCGACCCCATCTGAGATGCGGTACCCGGGCGCACTCCGTACCGTGCCCGGGTGACCGACACCGACCGAGAACGACTGCGCCGCACCTTCACCGAGGCCGCCGAGACCTACGACCGGGCCCGCCCCGGCTATCCACCGCAGCTGTACGACGACCTGGCGGCGCTCGCCGGGGCGGGGCCCGGCTGCCGGGTTCTCGAACTGGGCTGCGGCACCGGCCTCGCGACCGTGCCGCTCGCAACCCTCGGCTGCCGGATCGTCGCCGTCGAACTCGGCGCCGAACTGGCGGCGGTCGCCCGCCGCAACCTCGCGGAGCACCCCCAAGTCACCTTCGAGATTGCCGCGTTCGAGGACTGGTCGCTGCCGCCCGAGCCCTTCGACCTGGTCCTGGCCGCGACGTCGTTCCACTGGATCGATCCCGCCGTGCGCGTCGCCAAATCCGCCGCCGCGCTGCGCCCCGGCGGGCTGCTCGCGACCGTGTCGACGCACCATGTCGCGGGCGGCACGGAACAGTTCTTCGTCGACGTACAGGCCTGCTACGAACGCTTCGACCCGGCCACACCGCCGGGCCTGCGGCTCACCGCCGCCGCCGACATCCCGTACGACACCCAGGAGTCGCCCGGCCGCAACGCCGAGCAGGGCAACGCGGCGCTGCCCGGCGCCGAACGGTTCGAGCCGCCGCTCTTCCGCCGCTACACACGCGACCTCACCTTCACCACCCGGCAGTACCTCGACCTGCTGTGCACCTTCTCCGGCACCCGCGCCCTCGCCCCGGACGCCCGCGCCGGACTCCTCGACTGCGTCGGCCGGCTCATCGACCGCACCTACGGGGGCAGCGTCACCAAGCGGTACCTGACGGAACTCCGGCTGGCCCGGCGCACGGCCTGAGCCCGCCGGCCCGGCTCGACGCGCTCACCCGCCGCGCGGCACAGTGAACACGTGCACCAGGCACACACAAGGGAGTCGAAGGCATGAGCGCACCGACCGACAAGCTGACCGTGGCCGTCCTCGGCACCGGGATCATGGGCGCCGCGATGGCCCGCAACATCGCACGGGCCGGGCACACCGTCCGCGCCTGGAACCGCAGCCGCGCCAAGGCCGAACCGCTGACCGCCGACGGCGTGCACGTCACGGACACCCCCGCCGAGGCCGTCACCGGCGCGGACACGATCCTGACCATGCTCTACGACGGGCCGGCCGCCCTGGACGTGATGGAGCAGGCCGCCGGCGGGCTGCGCCCCGGCGCCGCCTGGATCCAGTCCACGACCGCGGGCATCGAGGGCGTCACCCGGCTGGCCGACTTCGCGGACCGCAACCGGCTCGTCTTCTTCGACGCGCCCGTGCTCGGCACCCGCCGCCCCGCCGAGGAAGGGCAGCTGCTCGTCCTCGCGGCGGGACCCGGCGAGCACCGGGACGCGATCGCCCCCGTCCTGGACGCCGTCGGCACCCGCACCGTGTGGACCGGCGAGGACGGGGCGGCGGGCAGCGCCACCCGGCTCAAGCTCGTCGCCAACAGCTGGGTCCTGGCCGCGACCAGCGCCGCCGGAGAGGTCCTCGCCCTCTCCGAGGCGCTCGGCGTCGACCCGGACGATTTCTTCTCCGCCATCGACGGCGGCGGCCTCGACATGCCGTATCTGCGGATGAAGGCCGCCCTGGTGCGCGAGGGCAACCTCACCCCGGCCCAGTTCGCCGTGAGCACCGCCGCCAAGGACGCCCGGCTCATCGTGGAGGCCGGCCGCGCGGGCGGCGTCCGCCTCGACGTCGCCGAGGCGAGCGCGGCCCGCTTCGCCCGCGCCGCCGAGCAGGGCCACGGCGACGAGGACATGGCGGCCGCCTACTACGCGTCGTTCGACGAGGACGGCCACCGGCACGGCGAGCGGTCCTGAGCGGACCCGGCACTCATCCGTCCGGCGCCGCAGCGCCCTCCGTCATGGCGCGGGCGCGGCCGGTCGGTCGACCGGGGCTCCGGCCTCCGGGACCTGCGCCAGGGCCCGGGGCCAGGCGGCCTTCTCGCGCGTCGCCTCCCGCTCCGGGGACGTCGCCCACCGGAAGGTGAGCTGCGCGACGGTCGCCTGCGGCAGCGCCCACGCGCCACGCACGAGATCGAGCTCCCGTTGCAGTTTCCGGGTCGACACCTGGAGCCGGCGCGCCGCCCCGTCCTGGGTCTCGCCCTCGGACAGGGCCCGCAGGATCGCCCGCTGCAACTGGCTGAGCAGCCCGCCCTCCGGGCTCTGCCCGCGCACCCGGCGCTGTCCGTGCCACGGGCTGGCCCGCCGCCACTCCTGCTCGAACGCGTGCTTGCAGAAGGCCACCATCGCCCGGTCCGTGATGATCCAGGCCGCGCCCTCCGGGGCGTCGCGCACCACGTAGTCGGAGATGACCGCGACGCGCTCGTCGACGATGATGACCCGCTCGAAAGGGTCCGCGAGGGTACGGAAGTGCACGCCGCGCGGCGCCATCGTCGACGCCCACTCGCAGGTCACCACGTCGTCGCGGACCGCGTCCTGATAGAGCGTCCGGTAATGCACCCCGCGGTCGAGGGCCGCTGTGTCGCGCGGGACGCCGATGTCCATCTGCTCCCGGGTCCGCGGCCCGTGCGGGTGCGCGCCCAGCAGCTCCGAGCGGGCGGACGCGAGGATCGCCCCGATCCGTTCGTTGACCTCCGCACGGTCCGACAGGAACTCCGAACCGGTCGTCCCGGCGGCCCGGGTACGGGACTGGGCGAACGCCAGGTTCAACTGCTCGACCGCGCCGGGCAGTTCCATCAGCATCCGGGTCTGCTCCTGAAGGTGCACCAGCGCCTCTTTGGCGACCGACCAGGCGGCCGCCGTGGGCGGTAACGGCACCGGACGCGCCCCGTCCTCGCTCACCCCGACCATGCCCCACGCCCGTAACTGCGCGAGCGCCTCGCCGTCCCCGGGGCCGAAGGGCCGGCCGGTCGACAGTCTCCCGTACAGGTCGACCGCGGCGGCCGACAGGGCCTGTCCCGGCAGCGCGCGACCGCGCGCCTCCTCGGGTGCGGTGCTCTCTCCCACCCAACCCTCCGTCAGGGTCAACGCCGATCGGCCGCAGGCCTGTTGGCGTACCTACGCCAGGCAGCAAGACGACAGCGGATTCGATTGCGGCCGCGCCGCCGCATGGGCCACATTCTATGCGTGGGGCCCCTCCCGGTCCCTGCGAACAGTCTTCTCACAGGCGCCACCGACCCCGTGAGTCCGGAAGGACAACGATGACCCACATGGCACGCCGTATCGGAGCCCTCATCGCCCTCACCGTCGCCGCCCTGGCCGGCGTGGCGCACGCGCAGTCGGCGCATGGAGCGGCTACGACGACACGTGCCGACAGTGTGTGGCTGGCGCCCGCCGACCCGCAGCCGGCCAACGAGCCGAACCAGGCGACCGCCCCGGCCAATGAGCCGAACCAGTCGATCGTGCCGATGGACTCCGTCTGGTAGACGCCCCCTCAGAGCCACCTCTCCAGGGGCTCGGGCGGCCTGCACTTTCCGTGGGGGGAAGCACTGTGCAGGCTGCCCGAGCCCCGCACCTGTGCCCGGATCCGGGCGCGGTGCGGGGGCTCAGCCGAGCCGGGGGATCTCGATCGCCGGGCACCGGTCCATCACCATCTCCAGCCCCGCCTCGCGCGTCCGCGCGTACGCGTCCTCGTCGATCACGCCGAGCTGGAACCACACCGCCTTCGCGCCGATCTCCACGGCCTCGTCGGCGACCCGGCCCGCCAGGTCGCTGTTGACGAAGACGTCGACGACGTCCACGGGGAAGGGGATGTCGGCGAGCGAGGCGTACCCCTGTTCGCCGTGGACGGTCTCCGCCTTCGGGTGGACCGGGACGATCCGCTTGCCGAAGCGCTGGAGGACCGCGGCGACGCCGTACGCCGCCCGTGCCTGGTTCGCGGAGAGGCCGACCACGGCCCAGGTGTCTCCGGAGTCGGTGAGGATCTTGCGGACCGTGGCCTGGTCGCCGTACATGACTGCCTCCTGTGAGCGGGAGCCGATGGTGTCGTAACTCCCCGGCCCGGCCGGGGATTCCGCGGCCGGTCAGCCCACGTGGACGCGCGGCCGCCGCTCCGGGTCCTGCTCCGCGCGGCGCAGCACCTCGCGGGTGACCGGGGCGACCTCGCCGTCGCCGAAGACGAGGAAGCGGAGCAGATGGCTGACGGGGTGGCCCTCCGTCCAGTTGAAGTAGGCGTGCGGCACCTCGCCCGTGCGGTCGCGCAGGTTCATCAGCACCGCCGCCACCGTGTTCGGCACGCCCGGCCCGTGCACGCGCAGCCGGCGCACGCCGTGCTTCTCGTCGCCGTGGACGACGAGGTCCTCGGTGAAGTCGGAGGAGTCCTGGATGAAGACCTCCAGGAAGAGGAGCGCGCCGTCGTCGGGGATGTGGGTGTCCTCGCGCTGGTCGATCTCCTTGGCGCGGTACTCGGCGGTGGTGTGCTCCTGCGGCTCGTTGGCGATGATGCGCAGCGGGCCCCGGGCCGCGCACTCGTCGATCAGCCGGAGGGCCTCCTCGTCGTACGTCACCGCGCCCGCGCGCAGTTCGAAGGCGCGGTGGACGCGGGAGGCGAAGGACGAGGTCAGGATCGCGATGATGAAGATCAGGGCGATCTTGATGCCGTCGGGGCGCTCCACGACGTTCGTGACGAGGGTGTAGGCGAACACGGCCGTGATCGCGCCGAAGCCGAGCGTCGCCGCCCGGTGGCCGTGCCGGTGCACCGCGACCGTCGAGGCGAAGGACGCGGAGAGCATCAGCACCAGCACGCCCGTCGCGTACGCGCCGGACTGGTCGTCGACGTTCGCGTTGAACCAGAGCGTGATGAAGACGGCCGCCGCCATGAAGACGAGGACCAGCGGGCGCACCGCCCGGGTCCACTCGGGCGCCATGCCGTAGCGCGGCAGATAGCGGGGGACCAGATTGAGCAGGCCCGCCATGGCGGAGGCGCCCGCGAACCACAGGATGGCGATGGTCGACACGTCGTAGACCGTGCCGAAGGCCTCGCCGAGGTATTCGTGCGCGAGGTAGGCGAGCGCACGGCCGTTGGCCGAACCGCCCGCCTTGAACTCGTCCTGCGGGATGAGGATCGTCGTGGCCAGGCTGGACAGCAGCAGGAAGCAGCTCATGATCAGCGCGGCCGTGGTCAGCAGCTTGCGGGTGTCGCGGATGCGGCCGGCCGGCTTGGCGTACGTGTCGTCGGAGCCGCCCTGGATCTGCGGCATCACCGCGACACCGGTCTCGAAGCCGGACATGCCGAGCGCCAGCTTCGGGAAGACGAGCAGCGCGACGCCGACCATCACGAACGGCGAGGAGTGCTCGGCCGTCATCGCGTCCCACCAGTTGGTGATCTTCACCGGCTGGGTCAGGACATGGGTGGCGGCCGTGATCAGCACGACCACGTTCATCGCGAGATAGGCACCGACCAGGACGACGGCGACCCGGATGGCCTCCTTGAAGCCCTTCAGGAAGACCGCGCCGAGCCCCGCGAGCAGGACCAGCGTGATCCACAGGTTCGCGTCGTGCAGCCAGCCGGGGGCGAACGGGTTCTCCACGACGTGCGCCGACGCGTCCGCCGCCGAGAGGGTCATCGTGATCATGAAGTCGGTCGCGGCGAAGCCGAGCAGCACCAGCACGAACAGCTTCCCCGCCCACCAGGGCAGCAGCCGCTCCAGCATCGCGATCGAGCCCTCGCCGTGCGGCGACTCCTTCGCGACCCGGCGGTAGACGGGCAGCGCCCCGAGCAGCGTCAGCGCGATCAGGACCAGCGTCGCGAGCGGCGACAGCAGGCCGGCCGCCAGCGCCGCGATGCCCGGCTGGTAGCCCAGCGTGGAGAAGTAGTCGACACCCGTCAGACACATCACGCGCCACCACTTGTGACCGCGGTGCTCCTGCGGGACGCGTCCGTGCGGCCCCTGATGGCGGGCCGTCTGCTCGCTCAGGCCCTCCAGCAGCCAGGACCGCCAGCGCGATGGGCGGGCGGGCGCGGCGGCCGGGGTCGTCTCGGCCTGGTTGCCGGTCATCTGCGGATGCTTTCTGTCGGACGGCTCGGTGACGTCGCGGACGGACCGTCCGCCGTGGAGCCACCGGGGGCCGATCGCGTCTGTGACGACGTGCGAGTATCCATCACATCGTCACCTGTGCACCCGGCGGGGGCGACCTCTGTGCCACCTCCCCTCGGCCCACCGCGCCACCTGCGCATACGCTGGCCGGATGCAGGACGAGTACCGCACGGTGGCCCGCGAGGGCGTGCACGAGACAGAGATCAACCGCTCCCGGTTCCTGTGCGCGCTCGCGCCCGCCGCGACCGAGGAGGAGGCGCAGGCCTTCGTCGCGCGCGTCCGCAAGGAGCACCCCACGGCCTCGCACAACTGCTACGCGTACGTCATCGGCGCCGACGCCTCCGTGCAGAAGGCCAGTGACGACGGCGAGCCGGGCGGCACCGCGGGGGTCCCCATGCTCCAGATGCTCACCCGGCGCGACATGCGGTACGTCGTCGCGGTCGTGACCCGCTACTACGGCGGTGTGAAGCTGGGCGCGGGCGGACTCATCCGGGCGTACGGCGGCGCGGTGGGGGAGGCGCTCGACATGCTCGGCACCGTCACCCGCCGCCGCTTCCGGCTCGGCACGGTCACCGTCGACCACGCGCGCGCGGGCAAGATGGAGAACGATCTGCGGGCGACCGGCCGCGAGGTCCGCGAGGTCCGCTACGCGGAGGCCGTCACCATCGAGATCGGGCTGCCCGAGGGGGACGTCGAGCGGTTCCGTGCGTGGCTCGCCGACGTCAGCGCGGGGACCGCGGGCTTCGAGCTGGGCGGAGAGGCGTACGGCTGAGCTGTCCACGGGCTCGTGCGCGGGCTGCGGCAGCACCCTTCTTAACACGCCTTGAATTAAGTACTGTTGAGGCCCCCGGGAGCCCCACCGGGGGCTTTGCTGTGTTCAAGTCCTTGTGGGCGCAGATCCGTTGATGGCTATCTCGGCTTCATCTCTTGACGGCTTTGGTGCAGACCTTTAGGTTCCCGTTCGCCACAGCTTCATGAATGCGGCCGCTGTTCATCTCCATGAACAGCGGTCACCCCCCATCGACGGCCTCCCATGAAGGGCTGTGAACCCCCTATGTCCCGCATGTCCAGAACCGTTCTCCCGCGCTCCACCGCGCTGCGCGGCGCGCTCGCCACCGCACTGCTCGCGGTGTCGGCGGGCGCACTCGCCGCCACCCCCGCCGCCGCGGCCACCGGCACGATCACCGGGCTCGGCGGCAAGTGCCTCGACGTGGCGGGCGCGAGCTCCGCCAACGGCGCCGCCGTGCAGCTCTACGACTGCAACGGCACCGCCGCCCAACAGTGGACCGTCGGCACCGACGGCACGGTCCGCGCCCTCGGCAAGTGCCTCGACGTCACCGGGAATTCGACCGCGAACGGCGCCCGGCTCCAGCTCTGGGACTGCGCGGGCAGCGCCAACCAGAAGTGGACCGTCTCCGCCGACCGCGACCTCGTCGGCCAGCAGTCCGGCAAGTGCGCCGACGTCACCGGCAACACCTCCGCGAACGGCACCCCGGTCCAGATCTGGAGCTGCACCGGCGCCGCGAACCAGAAGTGGGCCGCGCCGAGCGGTGGCGGCACCCCTCCCGTGTCGGCGCCGATGGCCGTCGCCCCGTACCTCTACAACGGCTGGGGCAACCCGCCCAGCCCGACCACGATCATGAACGCCACCGGCGTCAAGTGGTTCACCCTCGCCTTCGTCCTCAGCAACGGCACCTGCAACCCGCAGTGGGACGGCGGCCGCCCGCTCACCGGCGGCGTCGACCAGCAGACCATCAACACCGTGCGGGGAGCCGGCGGCGACGTCGTCCCGTCCTTCGGCGGCTACAGCGGCAACAAGCTGGAGAGCTCCTGCACCAGCGCCTCCGCACTCGCGGGCGCCTACCAGAAGGTCATCAACGCCTACGGGCTCAAGGCCATCGACATCGACCTGGAGTCCGACGCCTACAGCAACGGCACCGTGCAGCAGCGCACGGTCGACGCGCTCAAGACCGTCAAGGCCAACAACCCGGGCATCAAGGTGTACGTCACCATCGGCACCGGCCAGTCGGGGCCGGACACCAGCCTGATCAACCGGGCCGCCAACTCCGGTCTCACCGTGGACAGTTGGACGATCATGCCGTTCGACTTCGGCGGCGCGGGCCAGAACATGGGGACGCTGACCACCAAGGCGGCCGAGGGTCTCAAGAACGCCCTCAAGAGCGCCTACGGCTACAGCGACGACCAGGCGTACCGGGGCATGGGCATCTCGTCCATGAACGGGATCACCGACGACAACGAGACCGTCACCCCGGCCGACTTCCAGACCATCCTCGGCTACGCGCAGCAGCACCACCTCGCGCGCCTCACGTTCTGGTCCGCCAACCGCGACCGGCCCTGCTCCGGCGGCTACCCGAACGACGACACCTGCTCGGGCGTGTCCCAGAGCGCCTGGCAGTTCACCGGCATCTTCGCCAAGTACACCGGCTGACGGCCGCACCCCCACAGGAGACCTCCGTGTTCAGATCCGTGCCCGGGTCCGCGCTCAGACGCCGGATACCGAGAGTTCTCACCGCGGTCGCGCTCGTCGCGACGACCGCGACCGGAATCGAGATCGCCGCCCAGACGCCGGCGAGCGCGCAGACCGAAGCGGCCGCCGCGCTCCCGACCGGCCCCGCCACCGTGATCAACAAGGGCAGCGGCAAGTGCGTCGACGCCCGCGCGGCCGCGAGCGCCGACGGCACCGCCGTCCAGCAGTACGCCTGCAACGGCAGCACCGCCCAGAACTGGCGGCTGGTCGCCACCAGCGGCGGCTACTACCGCGTCAACAGCGACCTCGACGCCACGAAGGCGTGGGACGTCACCGACGTCTCCACCGCCGACTCCGCGGCCGTGCAGCTGTGGACGTACTCCAGCGGCGCCAACCAGCAGTGGCTGCCGGTCGCCGAGGCCGACGGCGCGTACCACTTCGTCAACCGCAACAGCGGCAAGTGCCTCGATGTCCCCAGCGCCTCCACCGCGGACAGCGTGCAGCTCGCGCAGTACACCTGCAACGGCACGGCCGCGCAGTCCTTCACCCTGGGAGGCGGCGGCAGCACGAACCCGCCCGGCACCCCGGACTTCGGCCCGAACGTGACGGTGTTCGACCCGTCGATGTCGGCGGCCGGCATCCAGTCCAAGCTGAACTCCGTCTTCGCCCAGCAGCAGACCAACCAGTTCGGCTCGGCCCGCCAGGCCCTGCTGTTCAAGCCGGGCACGTACAGCGCCGACGCCAACGTCGGCTTCTACACCCAGGTCGCCGGGCTCGGCCTCTCCCCGGACGACGTGACCATCAACGGCGCCGTGCACGCGGAGGCCGACTGGTTCCAGGGCAACGCCACCCAGAACTTCTGGCGCGACGCCGAGAACCTGTCGGTCAACCCGACCGGCGGCACCGACCGCTGGGCCGTCTCGCAGGCCGCCCCGTACCGGCGCATGCACGTGCGCGGCAACCTCGCGCTCGACGACGGCGGCTGGTCCAGCGGCGGCTTCATCTCCGACACCAAGGTCGACGGCCAGATCCGCTCCGGCTCCCAGCAGCAGTTCCTCACCCGCAACTCCCAGATGGCCAGCTGGTCGGGGTCCAACTGGAACATGGTCTTCGTCGGCGACCAGGGCGCGCCCGCCCAGTCCTTCCCGACGTACACGACCGTCGCGAGCACCCCGACGATCCGCGAGAAGCCGTTCCTGTACGTGGACGGGGCGGGCGCCTACAAGGTGTTCGTGCCCGCGCTGCGGTCGAACGCGGTCGGCACCACCTGGAGCGGGAAGACCCCGGCCGGCACCTCGCTGCCGCTCGACCAGTTCTTCATCGTCAAGCCCGGCGCCACCGCCGCCGAGATGAACGCGGCCCTCGCGGCGGGCAAGAACCTCCTGGTCACCCCGGGCGTCTACCACCTCAACCAGACGCTGAACATCACCCGGCCCGACACGGTCGTCCTCGGCATGGGCCTCGCCACCCTCGTGCCGGACGGCGGGATCACCGCGCTCAGCACCGCCGACGTCGACGGCATCCAGCTCGCCGGCCTGCTGATCGACGCGGGCACCACCACCTCCCAGACCCTCGTGCGGATCGGCCCGGACGGCGCGTCCGCGAACCACGCGGCCGACCCGATCCAGCTCTCGGACTTCTTCGTCCGGATCGGCGGCGCCACCGTCGGCAAGGCCACCAACTCCCTCGTCGTCAACAGCCCGAACACCGTCATCGACCACACCTGGATCTGGCGGGCCGACCACGGCAACGGCGGCACGGTCGGCTGGACCGCCAACACCGCCGACACCGGACTCGTCGTCAACGGCGCCGACGTCACCGCGTACGGCCTGTTCGTCGAGCACTTCCAGAAGACCCAGGTCGTCTGGAACGGCAACGGCGGCCGCACCTACTTCTTCCAGAACGAGATGCCCTACGACCCGCCGAACCAGGCCGCCTGGATGAACGGCAGCGGCAAGGGCTACCCCGCCTACAAGGTCGCGAACTCCGTGACCAGCCACGAGGCATGGGGGCTCGGCAGCTACTGCTACTTCAGCACCAACTCCAGTGTCGTCGCGGACCGGGCCTTCGAGGTGCCCAACACCTCCGGGGTCAGGTTCCACGACATGGTCACCGTCTCGCTCGGCGGCACCGGAACCATCAGCCACGTCATCAACAACACCGGAGGACCGTCCAACTCCGGCAGCAACGTCGCCTACCTCACCAACTACCCGTAGACCGCACGGAGAGGACCGATCGGCAGATGCACCAGACGCACACCATCAGATCCGGATCCGCCCGCACGGCCCTGCGGATCCTCCTGCTGCTCGCGGCCCTCATCGGGCTCGCGGCACCACCCGCCGCACACGCGAGCACCGCGGCGGCCCCCTTCAAGGTGCTCGGTCTCTACAGCGGCACGTGGGACGCGGCACACATCGACTTCGAGAAGGAGGCCAACGACTGGCTGCCGAAGCAGGCCGCCGCGAACGGCTTCACCTACACCGCCAGCAACGACTGGAACCTGCTCGCCAACGGCGGCGTCAACGCCTACCAGGTCGTCCTGTTCCTCGACGACCTGCCGCAGACCGCCGCCCAGCGCACCGGATTCGAGCAGTACATGCGCGGCGGCGGCGCCTGGATGGGCTTCCACGTCTCCGCGTTCACCACGGACGCCGCGAGCTGGTCCTGGTACCACAACACGTTCCTCGGCAGCGGCAACTTCAGGTCCAACACCTGGGGCCCGACGTCCGCGACGCTCAAGGTCGAGGACCGCACCCACCCGTCGACCGTGAACCTGCCCGCCACGTTCACCTCGTCGGTCAGCGAGTGGTACAGCTGGTCCAACGACCTGCGGCAGAACCCGGACATCAAGATCCTCGCCTCGGTCGACCCCAGCAGCTTCCCGCTGGGCACCGACCCGAACCAGTCCTGGTACAGCGGCTATTACCCGATCCTGTGGACCAACACGAAGTACAAGATGCTCTACGCGAACTTCGGCCACAACGCGATGAACTACGACACCAACACCCGCACGTCGTCGACGTTCGCCAGCGCCACCCAGAACCGCTTTCTGCTCGACGGCCTGAAGTGGCTCGGCGGCGCCGGCGGCACCACCCCGCCGGACGACACGCTCTCCGAGACGGCCTGGTACTCCCTGAAGAACGTCGGCAACGGCACCTGCGTCGACGCCCGCGCCGCGGCCACCGCCAACGGGACCGCGATCCAGCAGTACACCTGCAACGGAACCCAGGCACAGCAGTTCCGGCTCGCCGCGACCGACAGCGGATACCGGCGCGTCGGAGTGCGCCCGAACCCGCAGCAGGTCATCGACGTGACCGGCGTCTCGTCCGCCGACAACGCGCCGCTCCAGCTGTGGGCGTACGGCGGCGGACAGAACCAGCAGTGGCTCCCGGTGAAGGAGGCCGCCGGGAGGTACCACCTCACCGCCCGGCACAGCGGCAAGTGCCTCACCGCGGCGGCCACCGCCACCGACAGCGCGCAGCTCACCCAGCGCGGCTGCGACGGCTCGGCGGCGCAGAGCTTCACGCTGACCGCCGGCTGACGCGTGACGCACGTCACGGTGCGGGACGCCCGATGAGGGCGTTCCGCACGTGATGTCCGACCCAGCGGCTAGCCTCGTGACCCATGAGGCTGCTGCACACGTCCGACTGGCATCTGGGACGCGCGTTCCATCGCGTGAACATGCTCGACGCCCAGGCCGCGTTCATCGGCCACCTCGTCGACACCGTGCGCGAGCGCGAGGTGGACGCGGTGGTCGTCTCGGGCGACGTGTACGACCGGGCGGTGCCCCCGCTGGCCGCCGTGGAGCTGTACGACGACGCGCTGCACCGCCTCGCCGACCTCGGCGTGCCCACCGTGATGATCTCGGGGAACCACGACTCGGCGCGCCGCCTCGGGGTCGGCGCCGGGCTCATCGGCCGCGCCGGGATCCATCTGCGCACCGAGGCGGGCCGGTGCGGCGAGGCCGTCGTGCTCGGCGACGACCACGGGGACGTGGCGTTCTACGGGCTGCCGTATCTGGAGCCCGCGCTGGTGAAGGACGAGTTCAAGGTCGCCAAGGCGGGGCACGAGCAGGTGCTCGCCGCGGCCATGGAGCGGGTGCGGGCGGACCTCGCCGAGCGCCCGGCAGGCACCCGGTCCGTCGTCCTCGCGCACGCCTTCGTCACCGGCGGCGCGCCGAGCGACAGCGAGCGCGACATCACCGTCGGCGGCGTCGCGGCCGTACCGGCGGGCGTCTTCGACGGCGTCGACTACGTGGCGCTCGGACACCTGCACGGCAGCCAGGTCATCTCCGAGCGGATCCGCTACTCGGGCTCCCCGCTCCCGTACTCGTTCTCCGAGGCCGACCACCGCAAGAGCATGTGGCTGATCGACCTCGGCGCGGACGGCTCGGTGACCGCCGAGCGCCTCGACTGCCCGGTGCCGCGGCCCCTCGCCCGGATCCGCGGCGACCTGGACGACCTGCTCGCCGACGCCGCGCTCGCCGGGCACGAGGAGTCCTGGGTGGAGGCCACGCTCACCGACGCGGTGCGCCCCGACGACCCGATGGCCCGGCTCACCGAGCGCTTCCCGCACACCCTCAGCCTGCTCTTCGACCCGCGCAGGACCGAGACCGAGCCGGACGCCAGCTACGCGGAGCGCCTCAAGGGGCGCGACGACCACGAGATCGCGGAGGACTTCGTGACCCATGTCCGGGGAGCCGGGCCCGACGAGGACGAGCGGGTGGTGCTGCGCGCCGCGTTCGACGCCGTACGGACCGATGACGTGGTGCGCGAGGTCGCCCGGTGAGGCTGCACACCCTTCACATCACGGCGTTCGGCCCCTTCGGCGGGACCCAGGAAGTCGACTTCGACGCGCTGTCGGCGGCCGGGCTCTTCCTGCTGCACGGTCCGACCGGCGCCGGCAAGACCTCCGTCCTCGACGCGGTCTGCTACGCGCTGTACGGCTCGGTGCCCGGCGCCCGGCAGAGCGCCGGCGGGCAGGGCCAGAACCTGCGCAGCGACCACGCCGAGCCCGGCGTGCGCACCGAGGTCCGCCTCGACCTGACCGTCGCCGGACGCCGTCTCGAACTCACCCGGCAGCCGCCGTATCCCCGCCCGAAGAAGCGCGGCACGGGATTCACGACGGAGAAGGCGCAGAGCTGGCTGCGCGAGTACGACGCCGAGGCGGGGGAGTGGAAGGACCTCAGCCGCTCCCACCAGGAGATCGGCGAGGAGATCACCCAGCTGCTCGGCATGAGCAAGGACCAGTTCTGCCAGGTCGTGCTGCTCCCGCAGGGCGACTTCGCCCGCTTCCTGCGGGCCGACGCCGAGGCCCGCGGCAAGCTGCTCGGCCGGCTCTTCGACACCCGCCGGTTCGCCGCCGTCGAGCAGCGGCTCGCCGAGGACCGGCGCGCCGCCGAGAAGCAGGTGACCGCGGGCGACGCCGAGTTGCTCGCCGACGCGCACCGCATGCAGCAGGCCGCCGGGGACGTCGTGGAGACGCCGCCGGTCGACGCGGCGCCCGGCGACCCCGACGTCGCGGAGGCGGTCCTCGGCTGGGCGGCCGTCGCCCGCTCCACGGCACGGGAGCACTACACGCACGCCCATCTCGCCCTGGTCGCCGCCGAGTCGGCGGGCGTGGCGGCCCGCCGCGACCTCGCCGACGCACAGGAGACGGACCGCCTCCAGCGCCGCTTCGCGCAGGCCGAGGCCCGGGCGGCCGCGCTGACCGCGCAGGAGGCGGAGTTCCGTTCGGTGCGCGAGCGCATGGAGCGGGGCCGGAAGGCGGCGACGGTCGCCCCCGCACTCGACCTCCGGGAGGCCACCGAGGCCGAGCATCGGGAGGCACTTCGCGAAGAGACACGGGCGCGGGCGGAACTGCGCGCGGAGACGGACGACTCGGACGCAGGCTCGGGCTCGCGTGTGGCCGCGGCTCCTGGGACCGACCCGGCGAGCGACGGCACCGCGCTCCCGGCGGAGGCGATGGCCGACGCGGGCCCCGGTGCGCTCGCCGAGGCCACACGGCGTGTCGCCCAGGAACTCGGCGGGCTCGACGTGGCGCGCCGTGCCGAGCGGCGCCTCGCCGTCGTCGGCCGGGAGCGCGCGGACCTCGACCGGGAGGAGCGCGCCGACACCGAACTCCTGGAGGAGGCCGAGCAGTGGCTCGGCCGGTGGGACACCCGCCGCACCGAGCTGCAGACCGGGGTCGACCGGGCCCAGGAGGCCACGACCCGCGCCGAGCACCTCGCCGGGCAGCTGGAGCCCGCGCTGCGCCAGGCCCGCGCCGCCCGTGAGCGCGACCGGCTCGCCGCGCAGGCCGACACCGCGCGGGCGGACGCCCTGCGCGCTCGGGAGGAGGCGGCGCACGCCCACGAGCACTGGCTCGGCCTGAAGGAGCAGCGGCTGCGCGGCATCGCCGCCGAACTCGCCGAGGAGCTGACGGACGGCGCGCCCTGCGCCGTGTGCGGCGCCACCGAACACCCCGCGCCCCAGCGGAGGTCGGCGGGGCACGTCGACCGCGCCGCCGAAGAGGCCGCGCTCGCCGCCCACCGAGCCGCCGAGGAGCGCTACACCGACGCCGAGCGCCGCTCCGGCGTCGTACGGGAGGAACTGGCCGCGGCGAAGGCGGCCGCCGGAGACGCCCCGGCCGGGGAACTCGCCGACGCGGCAGGCGCGTTGCAAGATCGACACGCCGAGGCCCGCGCCGAGGCGTCCGCCCTGCACGCGGCCCGCGAGAGGCTCGCGCACGCCCAGAACGAGCACGAGCGCCGGCTCGCCACCCGCCAGGAAGCGGCAAACCGGGCCGCCGGCCGAGCCTCGACGCGCGATGCCCTGGAGCGTGAACAGAGCACCCTGGAAGGGGAGTTGGCGCAGGCGCGCGGCGCCGCGGCGAGCGTGGAGGCCCGCGCCGCCCAGCTGGAGCGGCTCGTGGACGTGCTCGGCGCGGCGGCCGACGCGGCCCGCGCCGTCGAGGACACGGCGCAGCGCCTGAAGGACGCGGACGCGCGACTCGCCGACGCCGCGTTCAGAGCCGGGTTCGACACGCCGCAGGCCGCGGCCGCCGCCCAGCTCGACGACGCCCGGCACCGCGAGTTGCAGCACCGCCTGGACGCCTGGCAGTCGGAGGAGGCGGCGGTCCGCGCGATCCTCGCCGAGGAGGACACCGCGGCCGCCGCCCACCGGCCGGCGGCGGACGTCACGGGCGCCCACGGCGCGGCCGAGGCCGCCGACGCGCGCGTCCGGGCCGCGGGCTCCGCGCGGGACGCGGCACAGCGCCGCTGCGCCGACCTCGACCGGCTCTCCCGGCGCGCCGCGACCGAGGCCCGCCGCCTCGGCCCGCTGCGCACGACGTACAACCGCGTGGCCCGGCTCGCCGCCCTCGCCGCGGGCACCGCCGCGGACAACGAGCGCAAGATGCGCCTGGAGTCGTACGTGCTCGCCGCGCGTCTCGAACAGGTGGCGGCCGCGGCGACCGCCCGCCTGAGCCGCATGTCGTCCGGGCGCTACACCCTCGTGCACTCCGACTCCCTCGCCGGGCGCGGCAGATCGGGCCTCGGCCTGCATGTCGTCGACGCGTGGACGGGCCGCGAGCGGGACACGGCGACGCTCTCCGGCGGCGAGACGTTCTTCGCGTCCCTCGCCCTGGCCCTCGGCCTCGCCGACGTCGTCACGGACGAGGCGGGCGGGGTCCGGCTCGACACCCTCTTCATCGACGAGGGCTTCGGCAGCCTCGACGACCAGACCCTCGACGACGTGCTCGACGTCCTCGACTCCCTGCGCGAGCGGGACCGCAGCGTCGGCATCGTCAGCCACGTCGGCGACCTGCGCCGCCGCGTCCACGCCCAACTGGAGATCGTGAAGGGCCGGGACGGCTCGGAAATCCGGCAACGGGGCACGGACAGCGCCCCGTAGGGGCGCGGGGAACTGCGCGACCAGCCACGACGCACCTGAGGCCGACCGGCGACCTGCACGCCACCACCTGCCGATCCGGCGCGGCAGCGCCTCAGCGCCCGATCGCCCGCCGCGGCAGCGGCGACGAATACACCACGCTCGTCGTCACCGACCCCAGCGTGCCGATCTTCCCGGAGACCTCCTCCAGGTGCCGCATCGACCGCGCCGCGACCTTGATGACGAAGCAGTCGTCGCCCGTCACGTGGTGCGCCTCCAGGATCTCGGGGGTCACCTCGACGAGATCGTGGAACGGCTTGTAGTTCCCGTTCGGGTACCGGAGCCGGACGAACGCCAGGATCGGCAGGCCGAGCCGCTCCGGCACGACCACGGCCGAGTACCCCGCGATCACCCCCGACTCCTCGAGCCGCCGCACCCGCTCCGTCACGGCGCTCGCCGACATGGACACGGCCCGTGCCAGCTCCGCGTAGCTGGCACGGCCCTCGCTCTGGAGGGCCCGCAGAATCTGCCAGTCCGTGGCATCGGGAACGTACGACGGCGCATCGACAGGGGAATCATCGGTCATGTCCCACAGGTAACCGGGGAATCCCCGGCGGATCAAGTGGGATGCCAGGGATCGGCCCTTCAGGAAGACGATCACCGGCCGTAGATTTCTGGTGAGGGACAGCGCGACCGCGCCCCCCCGGAGAGGACCCGCCACCACCATGACCGAGACCGCCGTCGACCGCGCGACCGCCACCAACCCGGTGCTCCGCGTCGCCCCCGCCTCGCCCGCCGCCGCTGCCGCCTACTTCGGCGCGAGCCTCGCCTTCCACGCCGACGTGTCCGACGTCGCCGCCGCACTCGCCGACGGCGGAGCCGAACCGGGCTTCGTCGTGCTCGACTCGCGCTCCACCGCATCCTGGGACCAGGGCCACGTCCCCGGCGCGGTCCACCTGCCGACGGCCCTCATCCCCGAGCAGGCCGGCCGGCTCCTCGACCGGTCCGTGCCCGTCGTCACGTACTGCTGGGGCCCCGGCTGCAACGGCGCGACCCGCGCCGCCCTCGCCCTCGCCGAACTCGGCTTCCAGGTCAAGGAGATGCTCGGCGGGTTCGAGTACTGGGTGCGCGAGGGCTTCCCGTACGAGACGTGGGAGGGGTCCGCGCGGCAGAGCGCGGACCCCCTGACGGCACCGGCCGACGGCGCCGACTGCGGCTGCTGAACGCCCCCCACCGCTCGGGGAGTTCGTCCGCCTACAGCTTGGAGAGTTCGTCCACCAGGTCGTCCAGGCCCAGCGACCCCTGGGACAGCGCCGCCATGTGCCACGCCTTCGCGTCGAACGCGTCACCGTGCGCCGCCTGCGCGTTGGCCCGGCCCAGCAGCCACGCGCGCTCGCCCAGCTTGTAGCCGATCGCCTGGCCGGGGATCGACAGATAGCGGGTCAGCTCGCTCTCCACGAAGTCCGCGGGGCGGCTGCTGTGCGCGCCGAAGAACTCCTGGGCCAGCTCGGGCGTCCACCGCTCACCGGGGTGGAACGGCGAGTCCGCCGGGATCTCCAGCTCCAGGTGCATGCCGATGTCGACGATGACCCGGCACGCCCGCATCATCTGCGCGTCCAGGTACCCGATCCGCGTCTCGGCGTCGGTGAGGTGCCCCAGCTCGTCCATCAGCCGCTCCGCGTACAGCGCCCAGCCCTCCGCGTTCGCGGAGACGATGCCGACCGTCGCCTGGTAGCGCGAGAGGTCACCGGAGACGTGCGCCCACTGCGCGAGCTGCAGATGGTGGCCGGGAACACCCTCGTGGTACCAGGTCGACACCAGGTCGTAGACGGGGAACCGGGTCTCGCCCATCGTGGGCAGCCAGGTGCGGCCGGGCCGCGAGAAGTCGACCGACGGCTCCGTGTAGTAGGGCGCGGCGGCGCTGCCGGCGGGCGCGATGCACGACTCCACCTTCCGTACCCGCTCGGCGAGTTCGAAGTGGGTGCCGTCGAGCGTCTCGATCGCCTCGTCCATGAGGTCCTGCAGCCACTGCCGGACCTCCTCGACGCCCTCGATGTGCCGCCCGTGCTCGTCGAGGTGCGCGAGCGCCACCCACGGCGTCGCGGCGCCGGGCAGGATCTTCTCCGCCTCGAGACGCATCTCGGCGAGCAGCCGGTGGAACTCGCTCCAGCCGTACGCGTACGCCTCGTCCAGATCGAGATCCGTGCCGTTGTAGTAGCGCGACCAGCGGGCGTAGCGCTCGCGGCCCACCACGTTCGGGGAGCTCTCGACGGCGGGCGCGTACACGTCCCGCATCCAGTCGCGCAGCTCCAGGGTCGCGGCGTCGGCCACGCCCGCCGCCACCGTGAGCTCGTCGCGCAGCGCCTCGGGGCCCGCCGAGACGAACTCCTCGAACCACCCCTCCCACTCGCCGAGCTGCCCGATGAACGTCCCGGTCGGGCGCGGCCCGCCGTGCAGCTTGCGCTCCAGACCGAGCGTCAGCGTCTCGCGGTATCCGGCGAGCGCCGCGGGGACCGCGCGCAGCCGGGCGGCGATCGCCGCCCAGTCCTCGTCCGTGTCGGTCGGGGTGATCGTGAAGATCTCCCGCACGTGGTGCACGGGCGAGCCCAGGTTGCTGACGGCGCGCAGGTGCTCGTCGGCGTCGTGCACGGCGAGTTCGGCGGTGAGCCGCTCGCGCAGCAGCCGGGCGCAGCGCCGCTCGACGTCGCTGTCGGCGGCGGGCTCGCGCTCCGCCGCGTCGAGCCGCTCCAGCGTCCGCCGCGCCAGCGCGGCGACCGCGTCCAGGCCCGCGGGCGAGAGATCGGGCAGCTTGCTGTGGGCCGTGCGGACGCCGAGATAGGTGCCGGTGACCGGGTCCAGGTCGATCAGGGCGTCGACGTAGGCGTCCGCGACCTGCCGGGGGGTGTGCGCAATGTCTGACATGCGGACATCCTCGTACGGGTCAGGGGCTCCCGTCACCCGGATACGCGGTCGGCGCACCCGGGGCGGACTGCGGCGGCAGCAGCGGGCCGCACTCCCACTGCTGGAAGATCAGCCGGGTCTCCACCCGCGCCACCTCGCGCCGTGACGTGAACTCGTCGAGGACGAGCCGCTGGAGGTCCGCCATGTCGCGGACGGCGACCTGCACCAGATAGTCGTCGGGCCCGGTGACATGGAAGACCGTGCGGGCCTCGGGCAGGGCCCGGATCCGCTCCACGAACGGGCCCACCAGCTCCCGCCGGTGCGGCCGCACCTGCACCGACAGCAGCGCCTGCAGACCCCGGCCGAGCCGCGCCGGATCGACCCGCAGCGCATGCCCGAGGATCACCCCGCCGCGGCGCAGCCTGCTCACCCGGTCCAGACAGGTCGAGGGGGCGACACCGACCTGCGCCGCGAGATCCCGGTACGTCGTACGGGCGTCGTTCTGCAACAGCCGCAGGATCTCCAGATCAACCGGATCGAGTACGACGGAATCGGTCATCCGCCGAACGTAGCACGGGAGTTGGACCATATGGTCGGTCATGTGTTCAGGCTGTGGGGCATGGACCACACCACGGACCACACGGACCACATCACGGACCACCAGGATGACGTGGCGCGCCCCCGTACCCGGGCCCTCGCCACCGAAGCCGTGCACGCCGGCCGCGACGACCTCGCCGCGCTCGGCCTGCACGCCCCGCCCATCGATCTGTCGACGACCTACCCGTCCGCCGACAGCCGGGCCGAGGCGGCCCGCATCGACGCGTTCGCCGCCGACGGCGTCCTCGACGACGGCCCGCCGGTCTACGGCCGCCTCGGCAATCCGACGGTCGCCCGCTTCGAGACGGCGCTCGCGCGCCTGGAGGGCACCGACGCCGCGGTCGCCTTCGCCAGCGGCATGGCAGCCCTGACCGCCGTCCTGCTGGTACGCCGTTCAGCGGGCCTGGGCCATGTCGTCGCGGTCCGCCCGCTGTACGGATGCAGCGACCACCTCCTCGACACGGGCGTCCTCGGCACCGAGGTGACCTGGGTCGATCCGGCCGGGATCGCCGACGCGATGCGGCCCGACACCGGTCTGGTGCTGGTGGAGTCGCCCGCCAACCCCACCCTCGCGGAGGTCGACCTGCGGGCCGTCGCGCACGGCTGCGGAACCGTTCCGCTGCTCGTCGACAACACCTTCGCGACGCCCGTGCTGCAACGACCCGCGCAGAGCGGCGCCCGGCTCGTGCTGCACAGCGCCACGAAGTATCTGGGCGGGCACGGCGACGTGCTGGGCGGTGTGGTGGCCTGCGACGAGGCGTTCGCGGGGCAGTTGCGCCAGATGCGGTTCGCGACGGGCGGGGTGCTGCATCCGCTCGCGGGCTACCTCCTGCTGCGCGGTCTGGCGACGCTTCCCGTACGGGTGCGGGCCGCGTCGGCGACGGCGGCGGAACTGGCGTCACGGCTGGCCGGCGACCCGCGCGTCACCCGCGTCCACTATCCCCGCATCGGCGGCGCCATGGTCGCCTTCGAGGTGGCCGGGGACCCGCACGCGGTGACCGCCGGGGTCGGGCTGATCACCCCCGCGGTCAGCCTCGGCAGCGTCGACTCGCTCATCCAGCACCCGGCGTCCATCAGCCACCGCGTGGTCGCGGCCGGTGACCGCAGAGCCGCCGGGGTGAGCGACCGGCTGCTGCGTCTTTCGGTCGGCCTGGAGGACGTGGACGACCTGTGGGCCGATCTCGACAGAGCGCTCGGAGCGGCAACTCCTCGTACACTCGCGGCATGTTCAAATCACGCAAAGCAGGACGAGACGAATCCTGGGACGGCGTCGTCGTCGACAAGTCCCGCGGGATGACCGACGGCTCGAACATGTACCGCTACGTCGAGATCCGGCTCGCCGACGGCAGCACCACCAAGGTGCGAGTGGGCCGTGACCTGTGGAAGTCGGTCGAGGCCGGCGACCGGATCGTCAAGCGACCCGGCGCCGACCCCGTCAAGGAGTAGCCGCTCCTGGTACCGGCGGTGGGGCGCTGCTACGCCTGGGCGTCCCTCTCGTACGGCGGCCTCGACGCCACCGGCGTCGCGTCGAGGCGTGCCGTGATCACGAGCGTGCCCTCCTCGATCTGGTAGTCCAGCGGCAGGCCGAGGCCGCGCATCGCCGCGATCATTCCGGTGTTGGACGCCTGCGTCACCGCGTACACGCTCTCGCAGCCCGCCTCGACGGCCATCGCGACCAGCCGGCCCAGCAGTTCGGCGCCGACGCCGCGGCGCTGCCAGCCGTCCTCGACGAGGAGCGCGAGCTCCGTCTCGTCGCCGTCCCACAGCAGGTGGCCGAGGGCGGCGATCCGGCCGGAGGCCGTCTGCGCGGCCAGCGTGCGGCCGAAGCGCGGGCTGAGCAGGTGGGTCAGGTAGCGGTCGGCGTCGCCGACGGGGCCGTGGTAGCGCATGCTCAGCGTCCGCGCCGAGCACCGCTCGTGCATCTCCTTGGCGGCCGGCACGTCGGAGAGGTCCGCGCGGCGCACCGTGATCTCGTTGCCCTCGGGCAGGGTGAGCACGTCCCGGCCGCGCGGGATGCGCGGGCCGAGCCGGGTGTCCAGCTCCACGAGGGCGCGGGCGCGGGCGAACTCGGTCGGGGTGAACGGCAGATACGGCCGCTCCACCGTGATCAGACCGCCGTCCGGGGTGCGCAGCCGCAGCTCCGTGGTGTCGAAGCCGCCCTCGGCCGGCTTGTCGGCCGCGGCCTTGGCGGGCAGCGACCTGATGGTGCAACGGCCCAGCAACTGACGCAGCGCGAGGGGGAGTTCGGCGGCGTCCTGCGCCGTGCGCGTGGCCAGACCCAGGATCCGGGTGGGCGCGTCCACCAGGTCGTGGGCGTCGGCCCGCTCGATCCAGGTGTCGGCGCCGCCGGCCCGCGAGACGATCCGGGTCAGGTCGGCGGCTGCCGTGTCCTGCGGGGCGCGCAGCAGGAACTCGTCGACGGTGCCCTCGGCCAGCGGGTGCGTCTGCAGGCTGAGGATGTCCACCCGCCGCTGGGCCAGCACCGTGCACAGCGCGGCGAGCGAACCCGGCTCGTCGCGCACCGTGGTCCGCATCCGCCACAGCGTGCTGCGCGCCGGGTCGAGCCCGGCCGTGTCCTGTCGCCCGGCCGTCGGCGCCCCGTCCTCCTGGGCGGCGGACGGCGGGGCGCCGGTATCCGCCGTGGGTGGAGCGTGCTCGTGGCGTCGTGCCCACCACACGTGGAACCCGACGGTGGCGAGCAGCGCCACCGCCGAGACCACCAGCAGCCCGGGCCCGTCGGGGCCGTGCCCGATCATGTTCGCCACCGCGTCGGCCACGGCCACCGCCGTGAACAGGGCTGCCAGTTCCACCAGATCCCGGCGCCAATGGTGGACGGGACGGCCGTGCTTCACTCGCGTCACATCAGACATGTCTGGACTCATGCATCCACTGTGAAGGAGTGGTGTTGCGCGATCACGAACGATGTGTGTCCGATGGGTAAAGAACGCTTATGCCTGTTTTGTCCCTTCGGGTGTCCTCAGCGCCGGGCTACTGCCCGACCCGCCCCGGCTGGAGCGTCTGCGCGAACAGGACGTCCCCGCCCTCCTGTCGCAGCCGTACGGTCAGCTCCCCGCTCCCGCCGTCGATCTCGACCTCGCCGAAGTACGGCGGCGTCTCCATGGGCGAGGTGTTGGCCCGCGACGGCGCCTTGATGAACACCTGCCGCGGCCCGAACGTCCCGTCCAGCTTCGTCGCCTGGAAGCCGCCCGCGGCCAGCGGCCCCGACACGAACTCCCAGAACGGCTCGAAGTCCTGGAACGCGGCGTTCGACGGCTCGTAGTGCTGCGCCGACGTGTAGTGGACGTCCGCCGTCAGCCACAGCGTGCCCGTGATCCGCTGGTGCTTGATGTGCCGCAGCAGCTCGGCGATCTGGAGTTCGCGGCCGAGCGGCGCACCCGGGTCGCCCTGCGCCACCGCCTCGAAGTTCGTGGCGCCGTCGGTCACCACGAGACCCAGCGGCATGTCGGAGGCGATCACCTTCCAGGTGGCCCGCGAGCGCGACAACTCCCGCTTCAGCCAGGCCAGCTGCTCGGCGCCGAGGATGCCGGTCGCGTCGTCGGGCTGCCGGTCCGGCGAGTTCGCGTTGCGGTACGTGCGCATGTCGAGCACGAACACGTCGAGCAGCGGGCCCTGCCGCAGTACCCGGTACACGCGGCCGTCCTTGTCGCCCGGCCCCAGCGTCGAGATCGGGAAGTACTCGCTGAACGCCCGCAGCGAGCGCGCCGACAGCACGTCGGTGTTCTTCTCGGTGTAGCGGTCGTCGTCCAGGATCTGCCCCGGGTACCAGTTGTTGTGGACCTCGTGGTCGTCCCACTGGGTGATCGTGGGGACCTGGGCGTTGAAACGGCGCACGTTGTCGTCGAGCAGGTTGTAGCGGAACGCGCCGCGGAAGTCGGCGAGGGTCTGGGCGACCTTCGACTTCTCCTCGGTGGTCACATTGCGCCACACCCGCCCGTCGGGCAGCGTCACGCTGGGCAGGATCGGGCTGTCGGCGTAGATGTTGTCACCGCTGCACAGGAAGAAGTCCGGGTCCAGGGCGCGCATGTCCTCGTAGACGCGGTTGCCGCCCCGGTCCGGGTTGATGCCCCAGCCCTGGCCCGCGATGTCGCCCGACCACAGGAACCGCACGCCGCCACGGCGCCCGGCCGCAGCGGTGCGGAACGTGCCCGTCACCGGCTTGCCCGTGCGCCGCGGATCGTCCGGGTCGGCGAGCAGCACCCGGTAGTGGATCTGCTCGCCGGACGGCAGACCGTGCAGCCGTGTCGTCCCGGTGAAGTCGGTGCCCGGCCCGACCAGAGGACCGTGCCATCTCGTCGCCCGCTTGAACGACTCGGTGGCCGACGTCTCCACGATCATCCGCGCGGGCCGGTCCGCGCGCGCCCAGATCAGGCCCGAGTGCGCGGTGACGTCTCCGGCCTGCACACCCCAGCCCGCCTCGGGACGCCCGGACAGGGCGAACGCGGGCGCCGCGACACCGCCGACCGCCGGCAGAGCGAGCCCCGCCGACGCGGCGACCGCGCCGCGCAGCACTCCTCGGCGGCCGGGCAGAGGATGTGACGGACGGTGCGACATGGGCGCCTCCAGTGACGGTTTCGACAGCGGTGCGGTGCCAAAAACGAGCGCGGACGAGCGCGCGGCGCCGCGAACCCACACCTACTGGGTCACCACGGCACGCACACGAACCCCAAGTGAACAACTGCTCCGACCGACAGGGAACCAGGCGCGCGCAACCTGGCCCCGGCCCCGGCCCCGGTCCGGGCTCGGTCCCAGAAGAAGATCTGCCTGCCTCCTACGGGGACGGCCCCCTCCCGCGCGGACTCCGGCTCGCGCTGTGCGCACGCGGGCGGTCCAAGTCCCTTGCTGCGGACGCCAGAAGACGCACTCCTTCGGTGATGCGGGCGGGGGAGAGGTGCGCATAGCCGAGCACCAGGCGGACGCCCCCGTCGGGATCGCCGCCGTACTGGCTCAGCGTGCGGACGGACACGCCCGCCGCCGCGCACCGGTCCAGGAGGTCCCCCTGACGGGCGGAGTCGACCGGCAGTGCGGCGATGGCGTGCAGACCGGCCGCGATGCCCGTCACCTCGGTCCCCGGTAGATGGTCCCTCAGAGCGGTCACGAGGGCGTCCCGGCGCTCCTTGTAGGCGCGCTGGCAGCGGCGCAACTGCCGGTCGTAATCGCCCCGTTCGATGAACCGGGCCAGCGTCGCCTGGTCGAGCGCGGGATTGCCCAGGTCCATGTAGCGCTTGCGCTCCACGACTTCCTCGGCCAGGCCGTCGGGCACGACCATCCAGCCCAGCCGCAGACCGGGCGCCAGCGACTTGCTCACCGAGCCCGCGTACGCGACGTGCGCGGGATCGAGGCCTTGCAGCGCGCCGACCGGAGCGCGGTCGTAGCGGAAGTCGCCGTCGTAGTCGTCCTCCACCAGCAGACCGTCCGACGCGCGCGCCCAGGCGAGGAGCTGTGTCCTGCGCGCCGCCGAGTACGCCAGACCGGACGGGAAGTGGTGCGAGGGTGTCGTGACCACCGTGCGGACCCCCGAGGCGCGCAGCGCATCCATGGAGAGCCCGTCCGCGTCCATGGCGACGCGCACCGCCGTGGAGCCCGCCGCCGCGAACAGGTCCTCGTACTGCGGGCTGCCGGGGTTCTCCACGCCGACGCGCCGCTGCCCGCGCGCCCGGAGCACGAAGCCGAGCAGCGTCACCGCCTGGGTCACCCCGGAGCACACGATGACGCGCTCGGGGTCCGCCACCACGCCCCGGCGCCGGGCCAGCAACTCGGCGAGGGCCGTCCGCAGCCGGGGCAGCCCGCGCGGGTCCGGATAGCCGAGCCCCTGGTGCGGCAGCCCGGCCAGCACGTCGCGCTGCGCCGCGGCCCAGGCGGCGCGGGGGAACAGCGACAGGTCCGGGCTGCCCGCCACGAAGTCGGCCCGCACGCCGGGCGCAGTGCGCGGCGCGAGGTCGTAAGCCCCTGGCGGCGCCGCCCGCACCGCGTCACCGACCCAGGTCCCGGCACCCCGGCCGCTGCGCAGATACCCCTCGGCGGTCAACTGCTCGTAGGCCTCGGTGACCAGGCCCCGCGACACCCCGAGATCCCGCGCCAGATCCCGGCTAGACGGCAGCCGCGTACCCGGCCCGAGCCGCCCCGACCGCACCGCCTCCCGGAGCGCGGACTGCAACGACCGACCGCGTGCACGGACCGGCACGCCGACGGCGGGCAGCAGCAACTCCCAGGCTGCGGAAGGTGATGGGGACGGGGACGGAGACGGAGACGACGACGCGGCCGGTGAAGGGGACTCGATGTTCATGACGCTGGACCCTAGTGAGGCCCGCTGACCGATCGCTGACCGACGCCTGACCGAGCGCTGACCGGCCTCCGCGGAGCCCCTACTGCTCCCGGTGGACCGGGGATTGGTCCACGAGAAACCCGATCAAGTGGCTCTCCTGCGGGACCACTCCCGCTCCTAGCGTCGACCACATGAACGCCCCGTCACTTCGAGGTTCTCTGCTCGCCGCCGTCGCCTGCGTCCTGGTCGGCGGCTCCTTCACCGCCAACAGCGTCCTGGGCGCCTACCCGTACGCGGGCGGCCAGTTCCTGCGCTACGGCGCCGCCTGCCTGCTGCTCCTGCCCGGTCTCGGACTCGTCCCGCTCCGCACTCTCGGCGGCCGCCAATGGGCGCGGCTCGCACTGCTCGCGGCCGTCGGCATGGTCGGCTTCAACCTCGCCGTGCTCGCCGCGGAACGCTCGGCGGAGCCCGCCGTCCCCGGTGTCTTCGTGGGCTGCGCGCCCGTCGTGGTCGCCGTCCTGGTGCCGCTCCTGTCCGGGCGACGGCCACGGCGAACCGTCCTCTACGGCGCGTCGCTCGTCGCCGCGGGAGCGTTCACGGTGCAGGGGTGGGGGCGCACGGACGTCCTCGGGATCGCCTTCTCCGCGGGCGCCCTCGCCGGGGAGGTGGGGTTCGCGGTGCTCGCCGGGCCCGTGCTCGCGCCCCTCGGCCCGCGGCTGTTGTCGTGCACCGTGTGTGCCGTCGCGGCACTGGAGTCGGCGGCGGTGGGCCTGGCCGTGGACGGCGCTTCCTGGCTGCGCGTTCCGGACGCCGCGGAGACCGCCGCTCTGGTGTGGCAGGCGGCGGTCGTCACGGTGGTCGGCTTCGTGTGCTGGTACATGGGCATGCAGCGGATCGGCGCCGAACGCGCCACGCTGTTCTCCGGCCTCATCCCGGTCGCCGCGGCCTGTACGGCTCCGCTGGTCGGTTCGGGAACCTACGGCGCCGCGCAGGCGGCGGGCAGCGCACTGGTGGGTGCCGGTGTCGCCCTGGGCTCGGGGGTGTGGGGCGGACGCCGGTCGGCGGCGCGGGTCCGGGCGGCCGAGCCGTCAGCGGCTGGTGTCGAGGACGACGCGCGCCACGAGCGCGGGGTCGTCGTGCATCGGGACATGACCGCAGCCCGGCAGCCTGACCAGCCGGGCCCCCGGCAGGACCTGCTTGGCGCGGATCCCCTGACGGCGCACGAGCAGCCGGTCCCGGGTGCCCCAGGCCACCGTCACCGGGACCTCGGGGACGTCGTCGCGGAACTGCACGCCGCGCCCCGCGTCGAGGGTCTGCCGGAACCCGGTCGCGTTGCGCAGCGCCAGCGTCTCGGCGACCACGGCGTCGGGTGAACGGCGGCCGGGGTGCGCGTAGATGGTGCTGGTCAGCGCGGTCCGCCCGGCCGCCGAGCGGGACAGCCGCTCGATCACCGGCAGCGGCAGCACCCGCGCGCCCTGCCGCATCGCCAGCAGCGTGCCGAATGCGTACCGGCGCTCGGCCTGCGTCCAGAACCCGGCGGGGGACAGCGCCGTGACGGACCGTACGAGCTTCTCGCGGCCCAGTTCCAGAGCGAGCAGGCCGCCCAGCGAGTTCCCGGCCACATGCGGCCGCCCGATGCCCAGATGGCGGCAGAACGCGTCCAGGACGGGCGCCACGCTCGACAGGTCGTAGGACAGCCCCTCCGGCAGCGCCGGGGACGAGCCGAATCCCGGGAGATCCACGGCGATGACGTCGCGCTCGGCGGCCAGGATCGGCAGCACCGGCTGCCACGCCTGCCAGTGGTGGCCGATCCCGTGCAGCAGGAGCAGCGGCTCCCCGGCGCCCGCGCGCTCGTACGTGAGCGTCACCTCGCGCGGTCCGCCGGGGCTCTCGATGGTGAAGGAGGCCTGTTCCGCCATGTCGTTCGCTCCCTGTCCCCGTCACGCCGCGACGGTTTCTTAGACTCCTTGTCAGCAACAATTACCGCCGAGTAGCGTCCAGTTCAAGGGGGCGGACGAAGGGGGCCGCCTCCGGGGCTCAATCTCCCGTCTGAATGTGCCAGTTGAAGTGCGCGTGCCCCCTGTTGCCGAAGAGGTTCAGCCAGAGCGGCATCAGCAGCTCCACGCCGCGCGCCGTCTCGATCCCGCCCAGGTCGATCACCCGCTCCGGCGGCCAGCCGAACTCGCCGAGAAGCTCCCGCACGGCTTCTTTGGCCGTCGCGTCGTCGCCGCTGAGGAAGAGCTGGTGCTCGCCCGGCAGCGCGGCCGGGGCGACCATGAGCGCGCTCGTCAGTGTGTTGAGCGTCTTCACCACCCGCGCGCGTGGGAACGCACTTTGCAGCTGTGCCCCCACACTGCCGATGTCGTCGAGCGACGCCAGCCGCATGCCGCCCTCGAACGGCTCCAGCTTGTTCGACGTGTCGATGACGACCTTGCCGTCCAGATGCTCCGCGCCGGCCGCCCGCAACGCCGCGAGGGCGACTCCTCCGCCGACCGCCTCGATGACCCGCTCACCGAACTCCGCGGCGTCCGCGAACGTTCCGGCGCTCGCTCGCGGGCCCGCCTCCTGCGCCCACGCCAGGGCCGCGGGATTGTCCTTGCTGCGCGCGCCCATCCTTACGTCGTGCCCCAGCTCGATCAGCTTGCTCGCGAGGGTCCGTCCGACGATGCCGGTGCCCAGAACCGCGTACCTCACAAGTGCCTCCCCGTGCGCCTCGCCGCCCATCGGCGCGCGCCCGCCCATTGTGTGCGCGGACGTCCCGGTTCCGCCTGGACAGGAGCTGATGCGTCGGATGGGATGGGGGCGTGGCCGCCGAAACGCCGACCGACGACTCCCTCCACGCCTTCGAGGAGCACCGTCCCGTCCTCATGGGCGTGGCCTATCGCATGCTGGGCCGCGTCGCCGACGCCGAGGACGTCGTGCAGGACACCTGGCTGCGCTGGTCCCGCGCCGACCGGAGCGAGGTCCGTGAACCACGCGCCTACTTGGTGCGCGTCACCACGCGCCTCGCCCTCGACCGGCTTCGCGAGGCGCAGTCGCGTCGCGAGTCCTACGTGGGCCCCTGGCTGCCCGAACCACTCGTCACCGACTTCGGGCCGACCGTGCCCGACACGGCGGAGCAGGCGGTGCTCGCCGACACCGTCTCGTTCGCCGTGCTCGTCGTCCTGGAGTCGCTCTCGCCGCTGGAACGCGCGGTGTTCGTGCTGCGAGAGGCGTTCGCGCTGCCCTTCGCCGAGATCGCCGCCGTACTGGAGCGCGAGGAGCCCGCGGTGCGCCAACTCGCCGCCCGCGCGCGCAAGCACGTCGAGGAACGGCGCCCCAGGTTCGACGTCGACCCGGCCCAGCAGCGCGATCTCACCGAGCGTTTCCTCGCCGCGTCGGCCGGAGGCGACCTCGACGGCCTGCTGGCCCTGCTCGCCCCCGACGTCCGTCTCGTCGGCGACAGCGGCGGCAAGTCCAAGGCGCCGCTGCGCGTCATCGAGTCCGCCGGCAAGGTGGCGCGGTTCCTGCGCGGCGCCGCGGCCAAGGACGCCGGCCTCGGGTTCGAGTTCCGCTTCGCGGAGATCAACGGCGCACCCGCGCTGCTCGCTCTCGTCGACGGCAAGCCCGACGCACTCTTCCAACTGGGTGTCTCCAGGGGCAGGATCCAGCATATCTACATCGTGCGGAACCCGGACAAACTGCAAGGGCTCTTGTAGGGAGCTCGTCGCGCCCAGCCGGTTACGGCCGCTTCTTGTGCGACTTCTCATACGCCGTTCATCCACGCCTCACGAACGCCGTGTGAACACCGTGCGGCGCTCCATGAATGCTCTGCGGCGCGGGCCCTGTGTGCGCCGCAGCCGATCGATGATTGGTCTTGACCAAGTCCCCGGGGCGGCCCTACGCTCGCAGAGATAGTGCAGGAACCTTTAATAAACAAGGGCGCTAAAAAGCCGCCGGAACACGGCTGTTGCGGAGGACAGGGTGGGGACCACGCAGTTGGAAGCGGCACCGGAGCCGAAGTACTGGCACCTCAAGACCGTGCTCAGCGAGGCGCTCGACTCGGAGTTCGCCGTGGGGGAGATCCTGCCGAACGAGCGTGATCTCGCGGCTCGCTTCGGCGTCGCCCGGGCCACGCTCCGGCAGGCACTCGAACAGCTCGAGCTGGAAGGCCGGCTGCAGCGCCGCCGCGGTGTCGGCACGACCGTCGCGCCGCCGCGCGTAGGGGTGGACGTCTCCGCCACCGGCCACGCCTGGCCGGGCGCGAGCGGTGACGCCTGGCAGGCCGTCGACTGCGTCCTCGACGTGGCCCCGGCCGCCGTCGCCGACATGCTGGAGACCGCCCCGGACGAGAGCGTGCACGTACTGCGCCGCACGCGCGTCTCGCACGGGCAGCCGGTCGCCGCCGAGTTGCTCTACGTTCCCTCGGCGTCGGTGCCCGACCTGACGGCCATAGACGCCCCGTCCGGCGCCGCACGCGCGCGTGCCGTCCTGCGGGAGCTGCAGCGCCTCGGCCTCGACGGCCAGGACCGCGCGGTCGAGCTGGGCTCGGCCCGCGCCGACGACGCCAAGGAACTGGACCGCCTCCCCGGCGCTCCCGTCCTGGTGGTGACGACCCGCTACTTCAGCGAGGGCACCACGGCGGCCGTCTCCATGGCCACCTACCGAGCCGACACCTGCCGCCTCACCTTCGGCGACACCCCAGACGTAGAAATCCACCACACCCCCCAAACCCAGGCGTCCTAAAGCCCATCACCCCGCGCCCGGTCAGGGGCGCGGGGAACTGCGCGCTCAGCCACGAACAGGCCGCACCCGCCACGACCCCCGCAACCGGCGGAGCCGCACCGCGCCCCGCGTCACATCACCGCCGAGCGGTAACAGTCCCCTCAGTAGCGAACAGCTGCTCCTCGACATGGTCCAGCGCCAAGCGCAGGGCCCCGGTCGCCACAGCCGCCTCCCCGAGCAACGACAACGCCACCCGAGGCGGCCGCAGGCAGTACCGCTCAAGCTCCCGCCGCAACGGATCGAGCACCCCGTCGAGCCCGGCGGCCCACCCTCCGACCACCACAAGCTCCGGATCGAGCGCGAGCACCAGCGCGGCGACATCGTGCACAAGCCGCTGAATGAACCGCTCCATGGCGGCACCGGCCTGCTCGTCACCCTCCCGCGCCAGCGCGAACACCTTCGCCACGGCCAGCTCGTCCAGCGGATGCAACGGCTCGTCGGTGGTCGACAGCAACGTCTCGGGCCGCACCTCACGCCCCAGCAGATGCAACGCCCCGATCTCCCCGGCAGCGCCCCCGTACCCCCGGTGCAGCCGCCCGCCGATCAGCGAACCGGCGCCCGGGCTGAGCCCGGCCATGACGAACACCATGTCGTCCGAGTCGACGCCGGCCCCCTTCCAGTGCTCGGCCACGGCCGCCGTGTTGGCGTCGTTCTCCACGATGACCGGGCACTTGAAGGAGCGTCGCAGGCGCTCACCCAGCGGCAGCCCCGTCCACCCGGGCAGCGCCGTACCGAGCCGGACCGTGCCGTCCGCCTCCACGATCCCGGGGCTGCCCACACCGACCGCCCGCAGTGATCCTCGGGCCACCCCGGCCCGCCGCAGCAGATCGGCGACGGTCCCGCGCAACCGCTCGATGCGGTCCTCGGCGCAAGCGGCCTCGTCGACGTCCTTGGCGGCCGTGCCGATGATCCTGCCGTCGAGCGCGGACAGCACCGCGGCGACCCGGTGCGGCCCGATCTCCAGACCGAGCAGATGCCCGGCCTCGGCCCGGAAGCGGAACTTCCGCGCAGGCCGTCCCTGGCGCCGCGCTCCCGGCTCCTCGACCGTCGTCTCCACGACGAGCCCGGCCTCGATGAGCCCTTCGACCACACCCTCGACGGTCGGCCGAGACAGCCCCGTCACCCGGGTGATCTCGGTGAGCGTCGCGAAATCCGTGGCACGCAGCGCGTGCAGCACCACCGCGGAGTTGATCCGCCTGAGCAGAGAAGGATCCCCGCCGGTCAGCCGCCCCAACGTCAGTCCTCCCAGCTAGTGCGCGTGTCCGCCGGATGGTACTCGCCGAAACGAACAGCGGCGAGAGCCGGGTGCACTTCTGTGGCGGCCGGCGCTCAGCCGGGCGGCGGGCGAAACGGACGGACCGGGCGTCAGCCCGGCGCGACGAAACCGGATTCGTACGCGGCGATCACCGCCTGGGTGCGATCGCGCGCCCCGAGCTTGGCCAGCACGGCGCTCACGTGCGACTTGACCGTCTCGGTGCCGACGACGAGATCCGTGGCGATCTCCGCGTTCGACAGACCGCGTGCCATCAGCCGCAGTACCGCCGACTCCCGCTCGGTCAGCGCAGCGCGCGCCATGGCGGCCCGCGCCGAAGGATTGCCGTACTCGGCGGCGAGTCTGCGCACGGCGGCCGGGAAGAGGAGGGACTCGCCGCCCGCGACGAGCCGCACGGCGTGCACGATCTCGGCGGGCCGCGCCCGCTTCAGCAGAAACCCGTCGGCGCCCGCGCGCAGCGCCCCGTACACGTACTCGTCGTTCTCGAAGGTAGTGATGACCAGGATCTTCGGCGGGTCCGGCACGGAGCGCAGTACCGCGCGGGTGGCGTCGATCCCGTCGAGCAGCGGCATCCGGACGTCCATGGCGACCACGTCGGGACGCAGTTCCCGCACCAGGGGCACCACGGCCGCGCCGTCCACCGCCTCGCCCACCACCGTGATGTCGGACTGCGCTTCGAGGACGGCGCGCAGGCCCGCGCGGACCAGGGGTTCGTCGTCGACGAGCAGGACGGTGAGCGGCACGGCGTCATCGTAGGTCACCCCACGGGCAGCTCGACGTGCACCTGCCACTCGTCGCCGAGGGGCCCCGTGCGGGCCCGCCCGCCGAGCAGCGCCGCCCGCTCCCGTACCCCGCGCAGCCCGCTTCCCGTACCGCCGCCCCCGGACGCACGGCCCGCAGGAAGCGGATTGCGGACCTCCAGGACGAGTCGCCGGTCGGCGACGCGGAGACCGACGGTGACCGGAACGGTTCCGCAGTGCCGCAGGACGTTCGTGAGCGCCTCCTGGAGGATGCGGTAGCCCTCGCGGGACACCGGCCCCGGCACCGTCTCCAGGGGCCCGTCCACGGCCACCTGCACCGTGGCCCCGGACGCCCGAGCCGAGTCGAGCAGCCGGTCCGCCTCCTGGAGCGTCGGGCGGCCGGTGGCCGGCTGCTCCGCTTCACGCAGCACCAGCAGTACGCGCTCCAGGTCCTCCAGTGCGGCCCGGCCGGTCTCCTCGATGGCGTCCAGCGCCCGCTCCGTGAACGCCGGGTCGCCCGCCGCCCGCGCCGCACCCGCCTGCACCACCGCCACGGTCAGCGCGTGCCCGATGGAGTCGTGCAGCTCCCGCGCGATGCGATTGCGTTCGAGGAGTTGCTCGGTGCGCTCCTCCAGCGCGGCGAGCCGTTCCGCGGCCGACGGCCCGAGCAGCAGATGCGCGGCCCGCGCGAGCATCCACCCGGCGCCCGCCACCAGGTACAGCAGGACGAGTACGGGGACCGGGACGAGCAGCGCGCACGCCACGCCCGCGTCCGGTGCGGGCAGCACCGAGAGCGTGTCCGCCGGGTGTCCCGCCGCGGCCGAGACCAATTCGAGCACCAGCGCCATCAGTTGCCCGGTCGCAAGGGCCACGGACAGGCCCAGGAACAGTCGCAGCACCAGCCATACGGCGGTCCGCCCACGGTCCTGCCAGGACGCGGACGCCGCGACCGAGACCCCGCTCTCCGCGCCGTCGCCCGCCACGCGCGCGTGCCCGCCCGGGAACAGCATCAGCCGCGCCTGCAGCCCCTCCGCGCGCCGGGCCACCGGGAGCAGGGCGACCACCAGGAGGAACGGCACGGGAACCACGTAGACGAGCAGCCAGTCGCGCAGGGTCGGCGACGAGAGACCGGGAAAGACCGCGCCGCACACGAACGCGAACACCGACGCGCACAGCAGATGGAGCCAGCGGGTGTAGGTGACCGTTCGTGTCAGCGGTCCCGGGAAGCGGGGCATGCGCTCATCGTGTCAGCCGGCCCGCCCGGCACGGCTCCCCCGGGCGGGGGAGACGCGCCCCACCGGCGGGGGAGGACCGGACCCCGGTCCGTCCACAAGGCTGGCGTCATGACCAGCATCGACGTCCAGAACCTCACCAAGGAGTACGGCACGACGCGCGCGGTGGACCGGCTGACCTTCCGCGTCGAACCGGGCCGCGTCACCGGCTTCCTCGGCCCGAACGGCGCCGGGAAGTCCACCACCATGCGGCTCGCCCTCGGCCTCGCCCGCCCCACCTCGGGGACGGTGCTCATCGGCGGCCGCCCCTACGCGGCGTACGACGCACCGCTGCGCCGGGTGGGCGCGCTGCTCGACCCGCAGGCCGCCCACGGCGCGCGGACCGCACGGGACCACCTGCTGGCGCTCGCCGTCAGCAACCGCCTTCCCGTGCGCCGCGTCGACGACGTGCTCGAACAGGCCGGCATCGCCGCGGTGGCCGGGCGACGCGTCAAGACCTTCTCGCTCGGTATGCGCCAGCGGCTCGGCATCGCGGCCGCCCTGCTCGGTGACCCCGAGGCGGTCCTCCTGGACGAACCCTCGAACGGGCTCGACCCCGAAGGCATCGTCTGGATCCGGGAGTTGCTGCGCGGCCTCGCGCGCGCGGGACGCACGGTGCTGGTCTCCAGCCACCTCATGAACGAGACCGCGACCTTCGCCGACCACCTCGTCGTCCTGGGCCGCGGCCGACTGCTCGCCGACACACCGATGCCCGACTTCATCGCCGCGCACAGCGCCCGCCGGGCCCGGGTGCGCAGCACGGACCCTGCGCGGCTGCACGCCGTGCTCACGCGCGCGGGGCACACCGTCACGCTCGCCGACGACGGCCGCTGCACCGTCGACGGAGCCCGCGCCGCCGAGATCGGCGCCCTGGCCGCCGCCGACGGCATCCCCCTCCTCGAACTCACCGATGAGCAGGTCTCGTTGGAGCAGGCCTACCTCACCCTGACCGCAGGCGACACCGAGTTCGCCGCGACGCCCCTCCAGGAGGCGTGACCATGCCCCGTACCGCTGTCCCGTCCGCCGCCGTGCTGCACTACGAGTGGATCAAGATCAGATCGCTGCGCGGCAGCCTGGGCTCGCTGATCGCCGTGTTCGCGGCCACCGTCGGCGTCACGGTCCTGGTCTTCGCCACCGTCGGCCGGTCAGAGGTCGCGAGCGGTGACGACCACCTCCTCGGTGCTTTCTACGCCCTGAACTTCGGCCAGATCGCCGCCCTCGCCTTCGGCGCCACCGCCGTCTCCTGCGAGTTCCTGAACGGGGCGCTGCGCGTCTCCCTCGCCGCCGTCCCGCGCCGCGGTCTGTTCTACGCGGCGAAGACCGCGGTCGTCGCAGGCTGCGCGCTCGTCGTCGGCACGGTCACCACCTGCACGGCGTTCGTCGCGGGGCAGGCCTTCGCGGGAGACGACGCGCTGAGCCTCGGTGATCCCGGCGCGGTGCGGGCGTGCGTCGGCGGCGGCGTGTATCTCGCGCTCATGGCGCTGTTCGCGGCAGGCCTCACCGCCGTGCTGCGCAGCGCGGTCGCCGTGCTGAGCATCCTCGTACCGTTCCTGCTGATCGTGTCGTTCGTGATCGGCGATGTAGCGGGCTCCGCCGCCGACTACCTCCCCGACCGGGCCGGCCAACAGATCCTGCGGCAGCACACCGTGGGCTCCCTCGGCCCCTGGTCGGGGCTCGCCGTGACAGCCCTGTGGGCCGCGGCCGCCGTCCTCGCCGGCTGGTGGAGCGTGCGCCGCAGGGACGCCTGACGCACGACCGGGCCGTTGTCGGTGGCGGGCGCTTTACTGGAAAGGTGAACCTCGCGGAGCAGTGCGCGACCATCGATCAGCTGTGGGCGTCCCCCTTCCCGGACGACCACGGCAGATCCGCCGCGGGATGGGGCGGACCCGGATACGCGGTGGCGGAGCTGACCCGGCGACACGGGGCGCGCGAGGAGGCCGAGGACCGGGCGGAGGCGGACCGCGACGAGCTGTCGGCGCTGCTCGCGCAGAGCTGGGGAGCGCCGTACCGGTTCAGTCTGTGGAGCGTGCACGCCCGCGCGCTGGAGCAGGGCGCGGTGGTGTCCGAGCCCTGGGGCTGGCTGAGCGCCTGCGCCCAGGAGTTGCACTCGTGGTGCGTCGGCGAGCGCTGGGTCGCCCTCGCCGTGGCCCACCAGGGAGACGACCAGCCGTACCAACTCCTGGCCGTCGTCACCGGAGTGGCGCCTCCCTAGACGCTCCGGAGACAGTCCTCGGACGGTCCGAAGGCGATCCGGGAACGCATGTGCGGAACTCCCGTGCCACCATGGGACCTTGATCACCAGCGGCACCCCTCATCATCACCGCAATCACCACCGCACGCGGCGCCCCGGCAGGACCGCGGGAACGGAGACCACATGAGCGAAGACAGCGCGCAGCAGCAAGGGATCGAGCAGCGGATCTCCGCGCACATCGCGCACAACGCCCGCGTGTGGAACTACTGGCTGGGCGGCAAGGACCACTACGAGGTGGACGAGCAGGTCGGCGACATGGTCACGTCCATGTACCCGAGCATCGGCGAGGTCGCCCGCGCCGACCGCGCCTTCCTCGGCCGCGCCGTCACCTTCCTCGCCGCCGAGGCGGGCATCCGGCAGTACCTCGACGTCGGCACGGGCCTGCCGACGGTGGAGAACACGCACGAGGTCGCCCAGCGCATCGCCCCCGACGCCCGCGTGGTCTACGTGGACAACGACCCGATCGTGCTCACCCACGCCCGCGCGCTGCTCACCAGTTCCGCGCAGGGCGCGACCAGCTACGTCGACGCCGACGCGCACGACCCGCAGGCGATCGTCGAGGCCGCGTCGCAGACCCTCGACTTCGACCGGCCCGTGGCGATCATGCTGCTCGGCATCCTGAACTTCGTCCTCGACACCGAGAAGGCCGCGGCCATCGTGCGCGACCTCGTCGCCGCCGTCCCCTCCGGCAGCTACGTGGTCCTCACCCACCCCACCCAGGAACTGGGCGGGGAGGGCAACGAGGCGGCGATGAAGTTCTGGAACGAGAACGCGACGCCCCCGATCACCGCCCGCACCGGCGCCGAGGTGACCGCGTTCCTCGACGGCCTGGAGCTCGTGGAGCCCGGCCTCGTCTCCTGCGCGCGCTGGCGCACCGAGGGCACCGAAGAGGGGCCGCTGGTCGCGCAGTTCGGCGTCGTCGCCCGCAAGCCGTAGCGCGCTGCCCTGCGGCGCCCGTGCTCATCGCGCGGGTGCCGCCGGAGCCGACGCCGACAGCAGCCGCGCGTACCGGTCCCGCCAGGGCAGTGCCTCCTCCAGCTGGGCACTCAGCGCGATCAGAGTGGCCTCGTCCGCGGGCCGCCCGACCAGCGACACCCCGATCGGGATGCCCTCCCCGGCCGTCCAGTACAGCGGAACGTTCACCGCCGGCTGGCCCGTCATGTTGTATGGACTCGTGAACGCGCTGAACGCACTCTGCCGGTGCAGATTGACCAGCGGATCGCCGGACTCGTCGAAGTACTCGACGGGCCGCGGCACGGTCGCCAGCGTCGGGGTGAGGACGACGTCGTACGCGGCCGTCGCCCGGACCGCCCGCCGCGAGGCGCGCTGCATCCCGGTGATCGCGGCGGCGAACCGCTCGCCCGACACCGTCCGCCCGTACTCCCGCCAGGCCCGCGTGACCGGCCGCAGCAGCGCCTCACGGTCCGCGTCGACCGCGTATCCGAGCGACTGGACGCCCCACGCCGACACGAAGTGATCGCTGATCTCCGGGCCGAACGGCGTGGGGATGTCCTCGACCGTGTGCCCGAGGCTCTCCAGCAGCGCGGAGGCGTGCTCCCAGGCGGCCACGCACTCGGGATCGACCGTGACGCCCTCCGCCGCCGGAGTCGCGTACCGGCCGATGCGCAGCCGGCCGGGGGAGCGGTCGGCGTGGCCGAGGAACGTCTCGCCCTCGGGCAGCGGCGGCGCCCAGTGCGGATCGCCGGGTTCGGGCCCGGCCAGCGCGTCGAGCAGCGCCGCCGCGTCCCGCACCGAGCGCGCCAGGGGCCCCTGCACCGACAGACCGGTGACCTCGGCACCCGCGGGCCCCGAACTCACCCGTCCCCGCGACGGCTTGATGCCGAACAGGCCGCACGCACTGGCCGGAATCCGGATCGAACCGCCGCCGTCGCTCGCGTGGGCGACGGGCACGAGACCGAGCGCCACGGCGACGGCGGACCCGCCGCTGGAACCGCCCGCCGACAGCGCCGGGTCCCAGGGGTTGCGGGCCGGGCCCTTGACGTCGTTGTCGGTGTAGCAACAGCAGCCGAACTCCGGGGTGTTGGTCTTGCCGATGCTGATCGTGCCGGCCGCACGCAGCTTGGTGACGCTGTGCGCGTCGGCCGACGGCACGTGCGCGAGGAACGCCTTCGAGCCGTACGTGGTCGCCACCCCGGCGGTGTCGGTGAGGTCCTTGACCGCCGTCGGCACGCCGAACAGGGGAGCGGTCCGTTCTGCGCCGGACCGCTCCCGCAGCGCGGCCGCCGCGGACAGCGCCGCCTCGGGGGTACGCGTCACGAAGGCACCGAAGGACTCGTCGAAGGCCTCGGCGCGGGCGAGATGGTGGCGGACCAGCTCCTCGGGAGTGAGGTCTCCGGCACGCACGGCGGCTGCCTGCTCCAGGGCGGTGAGCGCGTGCGGGGCGGTGGGGGTGCTCATACGGTGCTTCCTTCCTCGGCGTCGTGCCGCAGGCCGGCGACCTGGCGGGCCACGGACTCCTCGTGCTCCTCGAGGTCACGCTTCGCGTCGCGCGGGCGCCAGCGGCCGGTCATGACGAAGACGAACGGCAGGAACAGCACCTGTCCGCCCAGGCACACCCACCACCAGGTCTGCCAGGCGCCGGGGTTGTCCGCATCGGCCCGCTGCACCTCGGCGCCGTGCTCGCGCAGGATCTTCAGCTGCGGTGCCGCCTTCTGCACGGTCCGCAGTCCGTCGGCGCCGACCTCCCGCTGTGCGCGGGCGAGCAGCGCCGGGGGCACCTTGCCCGGTCCGTACCGGTCGAGTTCCGCGAACAGCTTCGGGTGGGCCTCGGTGACGGCCAGCGCGGGAGCCGCCTGTACCGAGGCCGTCTTCACCTCGGTGCCGTGCTCGATCAACGGCGTCACCGTGTTCACGACGAGCGGGACGAAGGCGGCGGAGAGCGCCACCGTGATGCGCACGATCCAGCCCCAGATCGCGAGGCCTGTCGCGGTGGCCGCCGGATTGTGCCGCTCCACGGTCTCTGTGAAGCTCGCCATCCATGGCGAGTAGGCGATACCGCTGGTCACGCCGATCCCGGCGACGATGAACGCGAACGTGTAGTAACCGGTGTGGGGTTGGGTGGCGTGCAGCGTGAAGGCGAGGGTGAACCCGATCGAGCCGAGCGCGCCGGCCAGCATGAACGGCTTGCGCACCCGCAGCCGGTCGGAGAACAGTCCCGCGAGGACGAGGGAGATCGCGTTGGCGCCCCAGTACCAGTTGAGCAGGGCGTTCGCGCGCTGCGCCGAGTAGCCGAACGTCGTCGCGAAGTAGAGGACGAAGTTGCCCACGGCCGCGTAGTACAGGAGCAGATACAGGCTGATGGCGACGGCGGAACCGATGACGTCGAGGCGCATCATCTGCCGCCACTGGCCCTGCAGCGCGGCAGCGGTGTCGATGCCTCTGGCGCGGGCCTCGATCAGCGCGCGGTCGCGCAGGCTCACCATGATCTGGTCGCGCAGGGCCGGAGCCAGCTCGCGCAGCCCGAACAGGGCGATCACGAAGAGTACGAGCCCGCTGATGCCGGCGAAACGGATCTCGTCCTGCCAGCTCGTCCCGTCCCCGTACGTCCGCGAGGTGACGGCCGTGACCACGAGGGAGCCGATGATCGGCCCCATGGTCCAGTAGCCCATCGCCGAGGCCCGGCCCAACTGCGGGGAGAAGTCGCGGATCAGGGCGGGGGTGGCGACGAGGATCATGCCCTCGACGAGGGCGACGGCGCAGTAGAGCAGCAGATAGCTCGTCTTCCCCGGTGCCTGGGGCAGCGCGAACGTGGTCAGCAGGCCGACCACGAGCAGCCCGTAGACCACGATGTTCGCCCGGCCCCAGCGGTCGGCGAACCCGGCCGCCAGGGAGGCGAACGCGCCGACCGCGTTCGCGGCCACCGAGATGTACACGAAGTAGAGGAACGTCATGTGGTACTCGGCGATGATCGCGGTCGACACCGCGTACTGCACGTACAGCTGGTAGTACAGGACGATCGTGACGAGCACGACGATCCCCAAGTACCAGTAGCGGGCGCCGCGTTCGGGGTAGTGGTCGAGCCGACGTCCGCCCGGCCCCCGCAGCGTGAACGAGGTCGTCACCTTGCCTCCTGTGCTGGTCAGCCGCACGCCGGAGCGCGTGCTCGCCGCCGCGAGGCTAGTACCGACTAGTCGGTACGTAGAAGGGGTCGGAACGATATTTGTTGATCGGCCACAGGTCACGCGCAAACAGAAGCCGCCCGTGACGACGTCCGGCACCGGACGGTCACGGGCGGCCTCGGGGTCCGCGCCGGGGTCGCGTCAGAGAATGGCCCCCGGCGTGTAGCCGGCGGCGTCCGGGTGCTGCTTCACGATCTCCTCGATGCGGCCGAGGACCTGGCCGACCTGACCGGCGGCGGCGCCCGTGAACGACAGCTTGTCCGCCATCAGAGCGTCGAGCTGGGCGCGGTCCAGCGGGATGCGGGAGTCGGCGGCGAGCTTGTCGAGCAGCTCGTTGCGCTCGGCGCCCTGCTCGCGCATGGCGAGGGCGGAGGCGACCGCGTTCTCCTTGATCGCCTCGTGGGCCTCCTCGCGGCCGACGCCCGCGCGCACCGACGCCATGAGCACCTTGGTCGTGGCGAGGAACGGCAGGTAGCGGTCCAGCTCGCGGGCGACGACGGCCGGGAACGCGCCGAACTCGTCGAGCACCGTCAGGAACGTCTCGAGGAGACCGTCGAGCGCGAAGAACGCGTCCGGCAGCGCGACCCGGCGCACCACCGAGCAGGACACGTCGCCCTCGTTCCACTGGTCGCCCGCCAGCTCGCCGGTCATCGACGCGTAGCCGCGCAGGATCACCATGAGGCCGTTGACGCGCTCGCAGGAGCGGGTGTTCATCTTGTGCGGCATCGCCGACGAGCCGACCTGGCCCGGCTTGAAGCCCTCGGTGACGAGCTCGTGCCCGGCCATCAGCCGGATCGTCTTGGCGGTCGACGAGGGCGCCGCGGCCAGCTGCACCAGCGAGGTCACGACCTCGTAGTCGAGCGAGCGCGGGTAGACCTGGCCGACGGAGGTGAACGCCTGCGCGAAGCCGAGGTGACCGGCGATCCGGTCCTCCAGATCGGCCAGCTTCGCCGCGTCGCCGCCGAGCAGGTCGAGCATGTCCTGCGCGGTGCCGACCGGGCCCTTGATGCCGCGCAGCGGGTAGCGGTTCAGCAGCTCCTCGACCCGGCCGTACGCGACGAGCAGCTCGTCGGCGGCGGTCGCGAAACGCTTGCCGAGGGTGGTGGCCTGCGCGGCGACATTGTGCGAGCGGCCCGCCATGACCAGCTCGCCGTACTCACCGGCCAGCTTGGCAAGGCGCGCCAGGACGGCGACGGAGCGGTCCCGGACCAGCTCGAGCGAGAGCCGGATCTGGAGCTGCTCGACGTTCTCCGTCAGGTCGCGGGACGTCATGCCCTTGTGGACCTGCTCGTGCCCGGCGAGCGCGTTGAACTCCTCGATACGGGCCTTCACATCGTGCCGCGTGACCTTCTCGCGCTCGGCGATCGAGGCCAGGTCGACCTGGTCGAGCACCCGCTCGTAGTCGGCGATCGCGGTGTCCGGCACCTCGATCCCGAGGTCCTTCTGGGCCTTCAGCACGGCGAGCCAGAGCTTGCGCTCCAGCTTCACCTTCTCCTCGGGGGACCAGAGGGTGGCGAGGTCGACGGAGGCGTAGCGTCCGGCGAGAACGTTCGGGATACGGGGCTTTGCAGGCGCAGTCACGTGTACGGAGTTTACCGGGCGTCCCTACAGGCTCCGAACCGTCCATCGGATGTAGGAACGTACAGGTCACAGGCCCTGGATCGGCGAACCGGAGTGCTCCGACCTACTTCTGTCCGAGGGGGTCCTGCGGGCGGTGCGATGTGACAGGATCCGCTGGCATGTCACCGTCATCCAGGGGTGCGCCGAGGTCCGGCCTTCGGCTGTTCGTCGTGCTGCTCATGCTGTTCGCGGCGCTGGGAGGCGGAGCGGGTGCCTTCGGCGCGGCGCCCGGACAGGGACCGTCCGGGGCCGCCGCGACACCCGATCACGCGCGCTACGACGTGGCCCTGCGGTCCGACGCCGACGGCACCCGCTGGACGGGACGGGTACGGGTGTCGTTCCGGAACGGGTCCGATCGGCCGCTGCGCGAGGTGTACCTCCGGCTGTGGGGCAACGGCGAGGACTCGTGCGGTACGCCCGCCGCGCCCTCTCCCGTCACGGTGACGAGGGTCCGCGGTGGCACACCGGGACGGCTCTCCGTGAACTGCACGGCTCTGCGCATGGCGCTGCCGAAGCCGCTCGCGCGCCACCTGCGGACGTCCATCGCCTTCGACGTCTCGATCACCGTGCCGGACCGCAATGCCCGCTTCGGCCGCGAAGGCGCCTACCGCTTCCTGGGCAACGCGCTGCCGGTGCTCGCCGTGCACGACGCGAAAGGCCGGCATCTCGACCCCTACGTGTCGTCCGGCGAGAGCTTCTACAGCCTCACCGGCGACTTCCACGTCCGACTCGACCACCCGTCGTCCCTGAAGGTCCCGGCGACCGGCCGCACCCGGACACTGCCCGGTCGCGCCGGCCGTACGGTCACGCTCAGCGTCGCGGAGCGAGTCCGGGACTTCGCCTGGGCGGCGGGCCCGTTCCGCACGGCGACCGACACCACGGTCGGGGGCGTGTCCGTGAAGTCGTACTGGGCGTCCGACACCCCTGCCGCGGGCGTGCGCGGCAACCGCGTGGACACCGTCGCCGCGATCGACCGCTTCGGCCGGGAGTTCGGCCGGTACCCGTACGGCGAGATCGACCTCGTGATGACCAGCCGGTTCGGCGGCGGCATGGAGTATCCCGGCCTCGTCGTCCTCGGCACCACCGAGGAGGGCGGCGCCGCCGTCCACGAGGTGGCGCACCAGTGGTGGTACGGCATCGTCGGCAACGACGAATACTCCGCACCGTGGCTGGACGAAAGCTTCGCCCAGTACGCCAATGCCCGCTTCTACGGCTGGAGCACCCGCGACTGCTGGTCGGACGTCTCCTGGCCCGACGGCGACGCCTCGCTGACCAGCTCGATGAACTACTGGTCGCATCACCCCGGCACGTACCACCTCATCTACACGGCCGGGCCCTGCGCCCTGGCCGATCTGGAACGCACACTCGGCCCCGGCACCATGGCCCGACTGCTCAAGCGGTACGCCCGCGACCATTGGTACGGCGTCTCCACCACAGCCGACTTCAAGCGGGCCGCCCAGTCCATGACGGACAACGACCTCGGCCCCTTCTGGAAGGCGCACCGCATCCGGTGACCCCGCTCGTGGCAGGTCTCAGCTGTCGTACGGCGTGAGGTCGGCGCGCTTCGGCGGCCGGCCGTCCCCGGAGGACCTGCCGGTCAGGCGGCGGCCGATCCACGGGACCAGGTGCTGCTTGGCGAAGCGGGCGTCGCTGACCCGTCGTGTCACCCAGGTCGGCGGCACCGCGAGCGGCAGCGGCGCGCGCCAGTCGTCCTCGGGCTCGTACCCGAGCGCCTGCCAGACCGCCTCGGCGACCCGGCGGTGGCCCTCCGCCGTCAGGTGCAGCCGGTCGACGTCCCAGAGTCGCTGGTCGCCGAGGACACCGGACCCGTACAGGTCGACGACGACGGCGCCGTGCCGGGCCGCGAGGTCGTCGATGCAGGTGAACAGCTCCTCCATGCGGGGGCGGAACCGCTCCATCACGGGGCCGTTGCGGCCAGGGCTGCGCATCAGGACCAGCTGCTCGCAGGAGGGCGCGAGCTTCTCGACGGCCTCGGTCAGCAGGTCGCGGACCCGGACCATGTCGACCTTGGGGCGCAGCGTGTCGTTGAGGCCGCCCACGAGGGTGACGACGTCGGGCTTCATCGCCGCGGCGACATCGACCTGCTCGTCGACGATCTGGCCGATGAGCTTGCCGCGCACGGCCAGGTTCGCGTACCGGAAGCCTGGCGTGTGCGCGGCCATCCGGCCGGCCAGCAGGTCGGCCCAGCCGCGGTAGGAGCCGTCGGGCAGCAGGTCCGACATGCCCTCGGTGAAGGAGTCGCCGACCGCGACAAGGCTGGTGTAGTTGGCATTCATCTGCATGGCGACAGCGATGGTAACCCGGTCGCCCCGGCCGCGTGCGCCGCAGGTCCGGGCAGCGAGCCAGAGGCCACCCGCCTCCTCACACGGTCTGGCCGAACAGCTCCCTCAGCAGGTCCTCCATGGTGACCAGACCCGCGAGCCTGCCGTCCGCGCCGAGCACCGCCGCGACATGGGTCCGGCTGCGCCGCATCGCGGTCAGCACGTCGTCCATCGGCGTCGCCTCGCGCACCCGTGCGATGGACCGCATGTCCGGCACCCGGAACGGCAGGTCGCGCGGCATCGCGTCCAGCGCGTCCTTCACGTGGAGGTAGCCGACGATGCGCCGGCTCTCGTCCACGACCGGGAAGCGCGAGAACCCGGACTCGGCGGACAGCTGCTCCAGCTGCTCCGGAGTGACGCCCATGCGCGCGTAGACGACCTTCTCCAGCGGGAGCACGACGTCCTTGACCGGGCGGTGGCCCAGTTCCAGTGCGTCGCGCAGGCGTTCCTGCGCACGGTCGTCGATCAGACCTGCCTCGGAGGAGTCCCGGACGATCCGGGCCAGCTCGCTGTCCGAGAACGTCGCCGAGACCTCGTCCTTCGTCTCCACGCGCAACAGCTTCAGCAGGGCGTTCGCGAAGGCGTTGACGGCGAAGATCACCGGGCGCAGGGCGCGCGCGACGGCGACCAGCGGCGGGCCGAGCAGCAGCGCGGAGCGCACCGGTTCGGCGAGCGCGATGTTCTTCGGCACCATCTCGCCGAGCAGCATGTGCAGATACGTCGCCACGGCCAGCGCGATCACGAACGCGATCGGGTGGACCAGGCCGTGCGGCATCCCGACGGCGTCGAAGACCGGCTCCAGCAGATGCGCGATGGCGGGTTCGGCGACGATGCCGAGCACCAGGGTGCACAGCGTGATGCCGAGCTGGGCCGCGGCCAGCAGCGCCGACACGTGCTTCAGACCCCACAGGACGCTGCGCGCCCGGCGGTCGCCCTCCTCGGCATGCGGTTCGATCTGGCTGCGGCGTACGGAGATCAGCGCGAACTCGGCGCCGACGAAGAAGGCGTTGACGACCAGGGTCGCCAGACCGATCAGGAGCTGGATCGCGGTCATCGGGCCTCCTCCTGCACGGCGTCGGTGGCGAGCGGGGCGTGCAGCAGGACGCGGGCGGCACGGTGTCCGTGCGCGTCCACGACGTCGAGCCGCCACCCGGCGACCTCGACACTGTCGCCGATGTCGGGGATGCGGCCCAGCTCGGTGGCGACGAGCCCGGCCAGGGTCTCGTACGGGCCGTCGGGCGTACGCAGTCCGACCCGGGCGAGCTGGTCGGTGCGGGCGGCGCCGTCGGCCGAGTACAGGGTGCGCCCCGCGTCGTCCACGCCTGCGGGCGCGATGTCGGACGTCTCGTGCGGATCGTGCTCGTCCCGCACCTCGCCGACGACCTCCTCGACGATGTCCTCCAGCGTGGCCACGCCGGCCGTGCCGCCGTACTCGTCGATGACGACGGCCATGGTGCGCTTGCCGGACAGCCGGTCGAGGAGCTGGTCGACGGAGAGCGTCTCGGGCACCAGGAGCGGTTCGCGCAGCAGCTCGGACACGCGCTTGCGGGCGCGCTGCCCGGCGGGCACGGCGAGCACGTCCTTGATGTGCGCGATGCCGACGACCGTGTCGAGGTTGCCGCGGTAGACGGGGAAGCGGGACAGACCGGTGGCCCGCGTCGCGTTTGCCACGTCCTCGCAGGTGGCCTGCAGGTCCAGGGCGACGACCTGGACGCGCGGCGTCATCACGTTCTCCGCGGTGAGGTCGGCCAGGTTCAGGGTGCGCACGAACAGCTCGGCGGTGTCCGCCTCCAGGGCGCCCTCCTTCGCGGAGTGGCGGGCCAGGGCCATCAGCTCCTGCGGACCGCGCGCGGAGGCCAGCTCCTCGGTCGGCTCGATGCCGAAGCGGCGCACGAGCCGGTTCGCGGTGTTGTTCAGGTGCGAGATGAACGGCCGGAACACCGCGCTGAACCAGCGCTGCGGCGTCGCCACCCGCTTGGCGACGGCCAGCGGGGAGGAGATCGCCCAGTTCTTCGGCACCAGCTCACCGACGACCATCAGGAACACGGTCGACAGCGCGGTACCCAGCACGAGCGCCACCGACGACGACGCGCCCTTCGGGATGCCGACGGCCTCCAGCGGCCCCGCGATGAGCTTGGCGATCGACGGCTCGGCGAGCATGCCGACGACCAGGTTGGTGACCGTGATGCCGAGCTGGGCGCCCGAGAGCTGGAAGGTGAGGTTGCGCACGGCCTTCAGGGCGCCCGCGGCACCGCGCTCACCCCGCTCGACGGCGTCCTCGAGGTCGCCGCGCTCGACGGTGGTGAGCGAGAACTCCGCCGCGACGAAGGCGCCGCAGATCAGGGAGAGCAGTACTGCGACGGCGAGCAGGAGCACTTCGGTCATCATCGGGTCGTCACCTCCGTCCCATGATCGGCCAGGGACGGCAGCGGCGCGCGATCTCGGGGACCGCGCAGAGGACGGGACCGGCTACTGGGAGGCTCGCCCATGGGCGGACGCTCACACCTTTCGAAGAGTGCTTGGTGTGCCTCGCAGAGAGCGAGGCACATGCCCATGGTAAAGGATCGGCAAAGCAAACGGCCGGCCGCTGTTCCGACTACTGCTCGGTCAGCGGCTTGACCCACCGGCTCCACTGCGGCTCGCGTGCGTAACCGGCCGCCTCCCACGCGTGGTGCGCCTGTTCGTTGCGATCCAGGACCATCGCGTCGCCGCGCCGTCCGCCGAGCGCGAGGAACCGCTCCTCGGCCGCCGCGAGCAGCGCCGACCCGATGCCCTGCCGACGCGCGTCCGGGTGGACGGCGAGCCGGTACAGATGACACCGCCAGCCGTCGAATCCGGCGATCACCGTCCCCACCAGCTCTCCGTCGCGCTCGGCGAGCAGCAACGCCTCGTGGTCGCGGGCGACCAGGCGCTCCACGCCCGCGCGGTCGTCACTGATGCTGGTGCCCTCGGCGGCCACCTTCCAGAAGGCGAGCACGGCGTCGAGATCGGTGGGGGCGGCGGACCGTACACGGAGATCGTTCATGGCGCGAAGGCAATCAGGCCCGGCCGCGCGCCGCAATGGTTTTCAGGGACCGGTGACCGAACGTCCCGCCCATTGCGGCGGCGGTTCCGCCAGCGCCGCGAGCCCGTCCCGCAGCGAGTCGGGGAAGGGGACCGCCCGGCCCGCCTTCTGGTCGACGTGCAGGGCGAGCAGTTCGATGGTGGCGACGGGGTCGGGGCCGTCGGCGTACATCTCGTGCGTGAACCGCGCCTTCTTCCCGGCCGCGCCGAGCACCCGCGTGCGCACGGTGAGCGGGGCCCCCTCGGGCACGTCGCGCAGATAGCGGACATGGGACTCGACCGTGTACAGCGAACAGCCGGTGCTCTCGCGGTAGGCGGCGTCGAGTCCCGTACGGTCCATCAGCGCGTCGGTCGCGAACCCGAAGACCAGGACGTAGAACGCCTCGCTCATGTGGCCGTTGTAGTCGATCCACTCCGGCCGCACGGTCTCGTGGAACAGCGGGAGGCCGCTCACGCGGCACCTGTTCCAGGCAGCCGGCCGGTGGCGCGCAGTACGGCGATGACGCCCCGGTCGCGCTCGCCGACCAGATCGGCGACGGTCCGTCCGCCGGCCGCGTCGTCGCAGCCGGAGACCACGGCGTCGTACAACTCCTTGTCCAGCTCGGGGGCTTCGAGCCGGGTCCACGGCGACTTCAGGGACGGCCCGAAGTGGTCGAGCATGTGGGCCATGCCGCCCTCGCCGCCCGCCAGCGCGAAGGTGAGCATCGGTCCCATGACCGCCCAGCGCAGTCCCGGCCCCTCGGTGATCGACCGGTCGATGTCGGCGACCGTCGCCTCACCGTTGGCCACCATGTGCAAAGCCTCCCGCCACAGGGCCTCCTGGAGGCGGTTGGCGATGAAGCCGGGGACCTCCCGGTCCATGGTGATCACGGATTTGCCCGCGCTCTCGTAGAAGCGCGACAGCCAGCTCACGGCGTCCGCGTCGGTCTGCTCGCCGCCCGCCACCTCGACCAGCGGGACGAGGTAGGGCGGATTGAAGGGGTGTCCGACGACGAGACGGCCCGGAGCGGCCGCCGCCGTCTGCATGTCGGTCATCGGATAGCCGGAGGTGGAGGACGCGATCACGACGCCTGCGGGCGTCGCGGCGTCCAGCTTCGCGAGCAGTTCGCGCTTCAGCTCCAGCTTCTCGGGCGCGCTCTCCTGCACGAACTCGGCGTCCGCGACGGCCTCTTCGAGGGTGCCGGTGACCGTGAGCCGGTCCGGCGACGCGCCGGGGGCGAGTCCCAGCTGTTCGAGGGCGGGCCAGGCCGCGTCCACCAGACGTCGCAGCCGGGCCTCGGCGTCGGGCGCCGGGTCCCACGCGGTGACGTCGTAGCCGCGGCCGAGGAAATGGGCGACCCAGCCGCCGCCGATCACTCCGGCGCCGACGCAGGCGACCCGCCGCACGGTCTCGGGGGACGGCCTGTCCGGGGAGGTCTTCTGCGGGGAACTCATCGAGGGCTCCTTGGGGTGGTCGGTGCTCAACTGCGGGGCTTGAGGCCGAGCTTGAGGCGGGCCTCGTCGGGCGTGGCGACCCGGGCACCCATCGCCTCGACGATCGTCACGGCGCGCTCCACCAGCTGGGCGTTGGTGGCCTTGACACCCTTGCCGAGATAGAGGTTGTCCTCCAGGCCGACGCGTACGTGCCCGCCGAGCAGGACCGACTGCGCCACCCACGGCATCTGCATCCGGCCGAGCGCGAAGCTCGCCCACTGCGCGCCCTCGGGCAGCATGTGCACCATCGACTGGAGCACCCCGGGATCGGCGGGCGCGCCCCACGGCACGCCCATGCAGAGCTGGAAGACGGTCGGGTCGTCGAGCAGGCCTTCGGCGAGCAACTGCTTGGCGAACCACAGGTGTCCGGTGTCGAAGATCTCCAACTCCGGCCGTACGCCCAGCTCCTGGATGCGTTTGGCTCCGGCCCGCAGCATGTCGGGCGTGGAGATGTAGAGGTTCGAGCCGTCACCGAAGTTCAGCGAGCCGCAGTCCAGGGTGCAGATGTCGGGGAGCAGTTGCTCGACGTGCGGCAGCCGCTCCAGGCCGCCGACGAGATCGGTGCCGGGAAGGTGCCGCAGCGGCTCGTCGGGGTCGACGACCAGGTCGCCGCCCATCCCCGCGGTGAGGTTGATGACGACGTCGGTGCCGGTCTCCTTGATGCGCTCGACGACCTCGCGGTACAGCCGCGGATCACGCGACGGCGCGCCGGTCTCCGGATCGCGTACGTGGATGTGGACCGCGGCGGCACCGGCCTCGGCGGCCTGCACCGCGGAGGCGGCGATCTGCTCGGGGGTGACGGGGACGTGGGGGCTCTTGCGCACGGTGTCACCGGCGCCGGTGAGGGCGCAGGTGATGACGACGTCCTGGTTCATGGGTCGCGTCGGTTCCTCTCGGGAGGGAGGCGGGCGGCTCGGGCCCGGGACGTCACGACCGTAACCACGGAGCGGTGATGATCTCAACCCGCGTTTCATCATGCGAGCGACCGTCGCACGAAATGAACGCTGCGAAGGCGGGTGTCAGAGTGTCTCCGTGGCCCGCGCGATCTCCTCCGCCGCGGCCCGCGCGAGCGGCCCGAGCGTCTCGAAGCGCGACTCCGGCACCCGGTCGTGCGGACCCCAGATGCTGACCACCGCGAAGGGCCGGCCCCGGCTGCCGAGCACCGGCGCGGAGACCCCGTACAGGCTGCGTTCCATCTCGCCCACGCAGACGCTGTAGCCGCGCTCCCGGGTCCGGTCGAGCTCGGCCCGCAGCCGTCGCCGGTCGGTGATCGTCGTGTCCGTGAACGCCTCCAGCGCCTCGCCGAGCAGGGCGTCCCCCTCCTCCTCGGGCAGCCAGGCGAGCAGGGCCTTGCCGGTGGACGTGGCGTGCAGCGGCACCTGCCGGCCGAGCCACTTGGCGCTGAGCACCACCGGCGGCGTCACCTCGTCGACATAGGTGAGCCCGAGCTGCTGCACCACCGCGAGGTCGGCCGTCTCGCCGGTCTGCTCGCTGATCCGGCGCAGGGTGCCGTGCGCGCGGCGGATCAGCCCGTCGTACCCGGCGACCGACGCCATCCGGGCCACCTCGAAACCGACCGTGTAGCGGTTGGTGACCGGGCTGCGCTCCACCAGACCGAACCGCTCCATGGTCGAGAGCAGCCGCCAGGCCGTCGCGCGGTTCAGCTCGCAGCGGGCCGCGAGATTCGTGGCGGTGTCGCCGTCCGGCGCGCTGTCCGCCGTCGCCCGCAGCAAGGTGATCGCGCGCTCCAGGGACTGCACCTTGCCCGAAGGGCTTGCACCCTCGCTGACCTGGGCGGATTCACCGTTGTCCGTGGTGTGCCGTGCGTTCGGCATAGGTATCTGTTCCTCGGCTCTCTAGCCCTGTTCTTCACTGAGTGGAATACAAGTGTTCAACGTGGGCAGGAGCGCAGGCGCACGGCCTGCGACCTGGATCTTCCTCACTTGACCTCCCTCACGGCCGTACCTATGTTCTCAGCATCCGAGCGGCGATCGCACCATGTGAACGTCACGTACGTCTTGTGATCTGGAGGCGAGGCCCCACCATGTCCGACAGTGTTTCTCCGCCCGGCGACGATCCCCGGGTCAGGTCCCGCGGGCTGAGCCGCCGCAGCGTGCTGCGCGGCGGCGCCCTGCTCGCCGGCACCGTCCCGGCCGCGGGTCTGCTGAGCGCCTGCTCGCGACCCGTCGTCGCCGCGTCCAACGGGAAGCCACAGCGCGGCGGCACGCTGCGCGTCGGCGTCAGCGGCGGCAGCGCCAAGGACAGCCTCGACCCGCACAGCCCGCTGACGTACCCGGACCAGTCGCGCGTGGTGAACCTCTTCGAACCGCTCTTCACGCACGACGCCGACTACCGCATCAAGCCGCTGCTCGCCGAGTCCCTCGAATCGTCGAAGGACGGCAAGACCTGGGTGGTGAAGCTGCGCAAGGGGATCGAGTTCCACAACGGCAAGACGCTCGATGCCAACGATGTCATCGCGACCCTGCGCCGCGTCGTCGACCCCAAGGCGCCCACCGCGGGCGCCGGCAGCCTCGAGATGCTCGACGCGAAGGGCCTGAAGCGGGAGAACGCCACCACGGTGCGGATCCCGCTGAAGACCCCGTACGCCCTGTTCGAGGATCTGCTCGCGCAGTACACCCTCGGGATCATCCCCGAGGACTTCGACCTGAAGCGGCCGGTCGGTACCGGACCGTTCACGTACCACTCGTTCTCGCCCGGCGACCGGTCCACCTTCCGGCGGTTCGCCGACTACTGGCGCCGGCCCGCCTACCTCGACGAGGTCGTCATCCTCGACTTCGCCGACGACACCGCGAAGATCAACGCGCTGCTGAGCAGACAGCTCGACGCCATCGACAACCTGCCGCCCGCCTACATCGACATGATCAAGAACCAGGGCGGGCAGGTGCTGATATCGAAGACCGGTTCCTGGAACCCCATCACGATGCGTGTCGACACCGCGCCCTTCGACGACGTCCGGGTCCGCCAGGCCTTCCGGCTCATCGTCGACCGGCCGCAGATGGTCGACCAGGCGCTCGGCGGTCAGGGCCGCGTCGGCAACGACATGTACGCGCCGCTCGACGTCGCCTACGCGAGTCAACTGCCCCAGCGCCACCAGGACCTGGGCCGCGCGCGCTCGCTCCTCAAGGCGGCCGGTCACGAGAACCTCAGCGTGGAACTCGTCACCTCGTCCGGCATCGGCGCCGGCTCCATCGAGGCCGCCCAGCTCTTCGCCCAGCAGGCCAAGGGCGCCGGCGTCCACGTCAACGTCCGCATCGCCGACGCGGCGACCTTCTACGGCGACCGCTACCTGAGCTGGCCCCTCGCCCAGGACTACTGGATCACCCGGAACTACGTCCCGCAGGTGGACTCCGGCTCCCTGAAGTCCTCCCCGTACAACGAAACCCACTGGAACGATCCGGAGTTCAACAGCCTCATGACCCGGGCCCGACGCGAATTCGACGCCGACAAGCGCAAAGACCTGCTCCAGGCCGCCCAGAAGATCGAGTACGACCGCGGCGGGCACATCGTCTGGGGGTTCAAGAACCAGGTGGACGCCTACGCGGCGAACGTCACCGGCTTCACCCCGAACGCCAACCTCCCCCTCTCCAACTACGAGTTCCGCAATGTCTCGGTCAGCAACTGAGCCGGCGGCGGTTCCCGCGGCGGACGGGTCCCTCCACCGCGACGACGCCCCCAGCCCGATACGCACCTGGACCCTGTGGACGCTGCGCCGTGTCGGCATGGCGGTCCTCACCCTCTGGCTGATCTCCCTGCTGGTGTTCACCGCCACGCATCTGCTGGGCGACCCGGCCGAGGCGATCCTCGGCCGCTCGGCCACCCCCGCGCGCCTGGCCGCGCTCCGCTCCGACCTCGGCCTCGACCGGTCCGCCGTGCACCAGTACTTCTCCTGGCTCGGCGGCGTGCTCACCGGCGACTTCGGCACCTCGCTGGCCACCAAGGGCCCGGTCTCCGCCCTCATCGGCACGAAGATCGCCAACAGCGCCGTGCTGGTCGCCGTCGCAGCCGTCATCATCGCCCCGCTGTCGGCGCTCGTCGCCCTCTACTCGGCCCGCCGCCGCGACACCGCCGTCGACCACGTCATCCAGGTCGCGCTGCTCGGCACCGCCGCGCTCCCCGAGTTCGTGATCGGCATCCTCCTGGTCACCCTCTTCTCCACGGTCGTCTTCACCTGGCTGCCGTCCGTCGCGGTCTCCTGGGCCGGCAGTCCCTGGACCGACCCCGTCGTCATGATCCTGCCGGTGGCGACCCTCACCCTGGCCGTCGTCCCGTACGTCGCCCGGATCCTGCGGGCCAGCCTCATCGAGGTCCTGGAGAGCGACTACGTCGAGATGGCGCGGCTCAAGGGCGTCCCCGAGCGCCGCGCCGTCGCCCGGCACGCCCTCGGCAACGCCGTCGTCCCCGCCATCCAGGTCATGGCGCTGCAACTCGCCTGGCTCGCCGGGGGAGTGGTCGTCGTGGAGAGCCTCTTCCTCTACCCCGGCATCGGAACCGCCCTGGTCGACGCCGTACGCAACCGCGACGTCCCGGTGATCCAGGCACTCGCCCTGCTGATCGCCGCCGTCTACGTCGTCGTGAACCTGATCGCCGACGTCCTGACCATCCTCGTGACACCCAAACTCCGGACGGGGGTGCGGTGATGGCCACCGCTGTGCTCGACACGAAGACCGGCACGACCGGGACGGATCCGGCCCCGCGCCGCCTCCGGCTGCGCGGCGCGCTCGCCTCCGGCCGCACCTGGGTCGGCCTCGTGCTCACCGTCGTCATCGTGGGCGTCGCCTTCCTCGGCCCGCTGTTCTCCCCGCACGGCGAGAACGACATCGTCGGCGCCCCCTACTCGGACTCCGCTCCCGGCGCGTTCCTCGGCACCGACTATCTCGGCCAGGACGTGTGGAGCCGGCTCCTCGCGGGCGGCAACTGGGTCGTCGTCACCGCCGTCTCCGCCACCGTGCTCGGCATGGTGCTCGGCGTCGCCGCCGGACTCGTCGCCGGATACGCGCGCGGCTGGCTCGACGAGGTCATCATGCGGGTCTGCGACGTGATCCTCGCCTTCCCGCAGATCGTGCTGGTCCTCGTCCTGCTGTCGGTGGCCGGGCCCAAGCGCTGGCTGGTCGTCCTGGTCGTCGGCGTCTCGCACGCGCCGCGCGTCGCCCGCCTCACCCGGGGCATGACGACCGGCCTCGCCACCCGCGAGTTCGTGCAGTCCGCCGAGGCGCTCGGCGAGAAGCGCACCCGGATCCTGTTCCGCGAGCTGCTGCCGAACATGTCGGCCCCGCTCCTCGCCGAACTCGGCCTGCGCCTCACCTACTCGGTCGGCCTGGTCGCCTCCATCGGCTTCCTCGGCTTCGCCTCCGATCCCAGCGCCGCCGACTGGGGCCTGATGATCAACGAGAACCGGCTGGCCCTCGCCGTCCAGCCGTGGGCGATCCTGGCCCCTGTCGTGGCCATCGCCGTGCTCGCGCTGGGCACGAACCTGATCGCAGACGGGATCGCTCGCGCTGCGGCCGGGTCCGACAAGGGAGCCGGGGCGTGAGGGGTTTCGTCGCCGGGGGCAGCCCGGTGGGGCTACTCGCGCAGTTCCCCGCGCCCCTGGGCGAGCGGAGCTCGCTTGGGGGGCGCGGGGAAATGCGCGACCAACCCCAACACACCCACAGCCCACAACACACATCCACGGGAGA
>NZ_JBHVIX010000004.1:11277-349433 GCF_042799415.1 Streptomyces sp. NPDC057694 | reverse complement strand
TTGGGGGGGGGGAGGGTGGGGGGGGTCTCTGGGTGGTTCCCCTGGTTTTGGGGGGGGGGGGGGGTGGGGGGGGGGGGGGGGGGAACCCCCGCGACCAGCCACGACGCACCCGCAGCCCGCAACGCACATCAACGGGAGCCACCTCATGACCCCCCCGATCACCGACATAGAACCCGGCACCGGCACGGGTACCGCAGCCTCCTGCTCCGTCACCGGCCTCCGCGTAGTGCTCGGCCGTACCGGCCCCGACGTCGTCGACGACATCGCCTTCGACGTGGCCGCGGGCGAAATCCTCGCTCTGGTCGGCGAGTCCGGCAGCGGCAAGACCACCATCGCCACGGCGCTGCTCGCCCACACCCGCCGAGGCGCCCGCGTCGACGCGGGCCAGGTCGTCCTCGACGGACGCGAACTGCTCGGCGCCCCGCCCGCGGAGGCCCGCAGGCGCCGCGGCTCCGAGGTCGCCTACGTCCCCCAGGACCCGGCCGCCTCCCTCAACCCCGTGATGCGCGTCGGCAGCCAGATCCGCGAAGTGCTCGACGTCCACCACGCGGGCACCCCGGCCGAACGCGACGCCCGCGTCCGCGAGGTCCTCGCCGAGGTCGCCCTCCCCGACGACGACGCGTTCCTGCGCCGCTACCCCCACCAGCTCTCCGGCGGACAGTTGCAGCGCGTCGGCATCGCCATGGCCTTCGCGCTGCGCCCCAAGGTCCTCGTCCTGGACGAGCCGACGACCGGCCTCGACGTCACCACCCAGGCCCATGTCCTCGCCACCGTGCGGGAATTGTGCGCCCGGCATGACGTGGCGGCCGTCTACGTCACCCACGACCTCGCCGTCGTCGGCGAGTTCGCGCACCGCGTCGCGGTGATGTACGCGGGCCGCATCGTCGAGATCGGACCGCGCGAGACCGTCTTCGCGACGCCCTCGCACCCGTACACCCGCGCGCTGCTCACCGCCGTCCCCAGCGTCAACGAGGCCCGCGTGCTCACCGGCATCCCCGGCAGCACGCCCTCGCCGGGCCGGCGCCCCACCGGCTGCCGGTTCCGCGACCGCTGCGACTTCGCCGAAGAGGCGTGCGCCGAGGGCGAGCCGGAGCTGACCGCCGTCACCGGCAGCGACGTGCGCGCACGCTGCCGTCGGGTGGACCACGTCCGCGCCCGCCCGCTGACCTTCACCGTCGCCCCGCCCGCCGCCACCGAGCGCCCCGCCCCGGTCCTCACGGTCGAGGGGCTGACCGCCCACTACGGCTCCCGGCAGATCCTGCACGGCATCGACCTGACCGTCGGCCGCAACGAATGCGTGGCCGTCGTCGGCCAGTCCGGCAGCGGCAAGTCGACCCTCTCGCGGGCCATCGGCGGCCTGCACGACGAGTGGACCGGCAGCGTCACCTTCCAGGACGCGCCGATGCCGCCCGGCGCCCGGCAGCGCGGCCGCGACCTGCGCAAGTCCGTCCAGTACGTGTTCCAGAACCCGTATCTCGCGCTGAACCCCCGGATGACGGTCGGCAAGATCATCCGGCGGCCGCTCGAACTGTTCGGCCTCGCCCGCGGCGCGGCCGCCACCGAGCGCGTGCACGAACTCCTCGCCCAGGTCATGCTCTCGCCCGGGGTCGCCGACCTGCGCCCCGACCGGCTCTCCGGCGGCGAGCGCCAGCGCGTCGCGATCGCCCGCGCGCTGGCCTGCGAACCCGAGCTGCTGATCTGCGACGAGGTGACCTCCGCACTGGACGTCTCCGTGCAGGCCTCGATCGTGACCCTGCTCGACGACCTGCGCACCAGCCGCGGCCTGTCGATGCTGTTCGTCACCCACAACCTCGCCCTCGTCCGCTCCCTCGCCACCCGGGTCGCCGTCCTCTCCGACGGCCGGATCGTGGAGGAGGGCCCGACCGCCGAGGTGCTGGACCGGCCCTCGCACCCGTACACCCGGCAGCTCCTCTCGGACACCCCCGGCCGGAAGGGCGACAGCACCCCCGAACTCGTGGAAGAAGGCGCCTGATGGCCACGGCACCCGCCGATTCCCGGCCCCGCCCCGACGTCGAGTCGCTGCGCGAACCGCAGCGGCTGATCCCCTGCTCCACCGAGATCCCCCGGGCCGTCGCCCCGCAGCCCTGGCCCCGCGCCGAGCGTCCGCTCGCCGCCCGGATCACCGGCGCCGGACGGACCATGGACCTCGACGAGTTCCTCGACCTCACCTGCACCACCTCGCTCGTGGTGATCGTCGACGGCACCCTGGTGCACGAGCGCTACTTCCACGGCGTCACGCCCGAGGACCGGCTGCTCGGCAACTCCGCCACCAAGTCGGCCCTCGCCCTGCTGGTCGGGGACATCCCGGACCTCGACATCGACACGCCCGCACGGTCGTACGTCCCCGAACTCGACGACCCGGCCTGCGGCTACCGCGAGGTGACGGTCCGTCATCTCCTGGCGATGACCACCGGAGTGGACTGGGCGGAGGACCACCGCGACCCGGACTCGCCCGCCGCCCGCCTGGTCGCCCCCGTCCGCGAGGGCAAGGGCGGCCTGCGCGAACAGCTCACGTCCATCCCGCCGGGCCGGACACCGGGCACGTCCTTCACGTACTGCACCGCCGACTCGCTCGTCCTCGACTGGGTCCGCGAACGCGCCACCGGCCTCGACTTCGCCACCCACCTGTCCCGCCTCTGGGACGCCCTCGGCGCCGAGCACCCGGCGATCGTCGGCCACGACCCGCACGGCGTCGCCATGGCGGGCGGCTCGCTGGCGGCGACGGCCCGCGACTGGGCGCGCCTCGGCTGGCTCCAGATGGACGGCAGTTGGGGCGGTCGCGCCCTCGTCCCGCAGGAGTGGACCGACACGTCGAGCCGCCCCGGGGAGCCGTTCCTGCACCCGGGCCGGCTGCCGGTCTCGCTGACCGCGCACGCCGGGTTCGGCCACCACTGGTGGCCCCTGGACCCGGCGGGCCGGCGCGTCATCGCGGACGGCATGCGCGGCCAGTTCGTGTACGCCGACCGCGACCGGCGCGTGGTCGTCGTCAAGACCTCGGCCTGGCCGCACGGCGACGCCTGGGCCGACATGCAGTACCGCGACCTGTGCTACCTGGCGCTCCCGGCCATCGCGGAGGCGGCCCTGCACGGCTGACCCGGCGCCGTACCGCTCTTGCCGGTGCTAGCGGACGGACGCTAGCGTGATGGCATGCCGAAGACGCAGCTGAACGTCCGGGTGGACGCGGACACCGCGCGCGCCGCCCGGGAGCGGGCCCTGGCCCGCGGGATGAGCGTGAACCGCTACATCGAAGAGCTCGTCCGGCGGGACGCGGGCGAGCAGGGCCGCATGTTCGTCGACGCCGCGGCCGACTTCATGCAGCGCTACGAGACCGTCTTCGCCGAGGAGTTCGGCCCGGACACCGAAGGCCGGCGCCGCCCCGTTGAGTGACGCGAGCGGCGCCCCGCACTTCACGGTCGACCTCGCCTGGCTGCTGATGGTCGCCGAACAGAAAACCCCCGGCGACCCGCAGGTCACGGACTGGGGCGCCCTCGTGGCGGCGGTGTCCCGGCACTCCGCGCGGATTCTCGACCTCCCGGTCTACGACACCCCGCAGGCCCGCGCCGCCGCACTGCTTCAACTCCTCATCCACGTACCTGCGTTGGAGCGGTCGAACGCGATGTACGCCACCGCCGTCGCCTACGCCTACCTGGTCGCGAGCGGCGTCCGGGTGACCACGTCTCCGGAGCAGGTCAGAGAACTCGCCCGGCTGGTGAAGCACGACGGCGCGAGCGTCGCTGACATCGAGAAGGAACTGCACGGCTGGAGCCGGTGAGTTCTCAGTCGTGCTGGTACGGGCGTCGGGCCGTGCCGAGCACGCAGTACGAGGTCGGCAGCCGCGGCCCGCGATCCGGCACGATCAGCTCCCGGTACTCCCCGACCTCGAAACCGGCGGCGCGCACCTCGGCCACGGTGTCGCGCCCGGTGTGACAGCCGCCGAAGAGCAGCGGCCACACCGTCCGGTCGAGGCCCGTCTGCACCCCGCGCATCCCGCGGCCCGGAGCCCGCCCGTGCTCGAAGAACCGCACCTCGCCGCCGGGTCGCAGTACACGCCGTACCTCACTCAGCGCCCGCGCCACATCGCGCACGCTGCACAGCACGATGCAGAGCACGACGGCGTCGTAGCCCTCGCTCTTGACCGGCAGCGCCTCCGCGGCGCCCGGCGCCACATCCACCGGGACCTCCGCGCGCCGGCCCGCCTCGACGGCCAGCCTGCGCAGGGCCCGCTCCGGTTCGATGGCGACGACCTCGGAGACGGTGGCGGGGTAGTGGCCGAAGTTCAGCCCGTTCCCCGCGCCGACCTCGAGCACCCGGCCCGAGAGCCCGGCGAGCAGTTCGCTCCGCACGGGGCCCATGAACGGCTCGATCCGTTCACTGAGGCCCGCGTAGAACCGGGCGAACACCGGGTGACGTACGGCATCCCCTGCCACTTTCCGAGGCCGATCCGCCATCGTGCGCCTCCTTCGTCTCTCGACGTTTCCGGGGTCTGGAACGTGTTGCCCGGAGTGTTCCCCGCGCGGCGCGTTTCCAGTGGCCGGGTGCCGGTTTCGTCGTGGCTGGCCGCGCAGTTCCCCGCGCCCCTGGAGCGTGCGCTTCGCGCTGCTCTTCCTGGTGGTCGGGTGCGGCTCTCGCCCCTGAAGGCCTGCGCTGCGCGCGCCTTCCCCCCGACACCCCTGAAGGCTGCGCTCCGCTCGGCCGCCCCTGGGCGAGCGGAGCTCGCTTCCAGGGGCGCGGGGAACTGCGCGAGAAGCGGCCACCGGGCCGCGCGCGATCGACAACCCAGGGGCGCGGGGAACTGCGCGACCAGCCCCCACCGGCGCGCGGTCGAACGACAACCGTGCGATCAGCTCTCGGCGCGCGCCGGCGGACCCCACCTCCGGGCGAAGGTGGCCGCATCCCACACCCCGTCCAGCTCGGGACCGACCCACCCCCGGGCCGCGGCCCGAAACCCGGGCACCCCGAGCCGCCCGGCCCCCGCAGGCACCGCACCGAGCAGCGGCGCCCCGGCCACGATCGGCAGGTCAGCCACATTGCACCGCTCCGCGAGCCCCGGCTCCCCGGGCCAGCTGCCGATGACCACCCCGGCCTGCACCAGCCCCCGCGAGCGCAGCGCCTCCGCGGTCAACTGCACCGAGTTCAGCGTCCCGAGCCCGGCCCGCGCCACCACGAGCACCGGCGCCCCGACCAGCCGCGCGGCATCCGCGAGCGTGGAACCCTCCCCGTCGAAGTGCACGAGCAGCCCGCCCGCACCCTCGATCAGCACCAGATCGTGCGACGCCGCCAGCTTGACGGCCGCCTCGGCGATCTCGGCAGGCCGCACCGGCGGGAGCCCGGCCCGGGCCGCCGCCGTCCCCGGCGCGAGCGGCTCCGGATACCGGGCCAGCTCCACCCCGGTCACCTGCTCACCGGCAAGCCGCACCACCTCGTCGACATCGCCCGGCTCACCCGGCGCGACCCCGGTCTGGGCGGGCTTGAGCACCGCCACCGAACGCCCGGCCCGCACGGCGACCGCCGCCAGCGCCGCCGTCGTCACGGTCTTGCCGATCTCGGTCCCCGTCCCGGTGACCACCCATACGGTCATGTCCGTTCACCCTTCCCGCGCGGCGGCGCACACCGCACGCGTGATCCGCGCCAGATCCTCGTCACCGGTGACGTACGGCGGCATGGTGTAGACGAGATCCCGGAACGGCCGCACCCACACCCCCTCCGCCACCGCGGCACGCGTGGCCGCGGCGACATCCACCTCGTGGTCGAGCTGCACGACACCGATCGCGCCGAGCACCCGCACGTCCCGAACTCCGGTCACATCCAGGGCCGCCGACAGACCATCACGCAGTCCGGCCTCGATCCGCTTCACCTCGGCGAGCCAGTCCTGCCCGAGCAGCAGATCGATCGAGGCGCAGGCCACGGCGGCGGCCAGCGGATTGCCCATGAACGTCGGCCCGTGCGCGAGCACCGGCACCTCGCCGCGCGAGATGCCCTGAGCCACCCGCGCCGTGCACAGCGTCGCGGCCAGGGTCAGATAGCCGCCGGTCAGCGCCTTGCCGACACACATCACATCCGGGGTGAGCGCGGCATGCTCCGCCGCGAACAACGCGCCGGTGCGCCCGAAGCCCGTAGCGATCTCGTCGAACACCAGCAGCACGTCGTGCGCGTCGCACGCCTCCCGCAGCACCCGCAGATACGCGGGGGAGTGGAACCGCATCCCGCCGGCCCCCTGCACCACCGGCTCCACGATCACGGCGGCCAGCTCGTGCGCGTGCCGCTCGACGGTGGCCCGCAGATGCTCCGCGTACGACTCCTCGTACGCGCTCGGCGGCGCGTCCGCGAACACCTGCTCCGGCAGCACACCGGCCCACAGGCCGTGCATCCCGCCCTCGGGGTCGCACACGGACATCGGCTGCCAGGTGTCCCCGTGGTAGCCGCCGCGCCAGGTCAGCATCCGGCGCTTCTCCGGCCGCCCGAGCGAACGCCAGTACTGCAGGCACATCTTCAGCGCCACCTCGACCGACACGGACCCCGAGTCGGCGAGGAACACGTGTTCAAGACCGGCCGGTGACATCTCGACGAGCCGCTGCGCGAGCCGCACCGCGGGTTCGTGGGTGAGCCCGCCGAACATCACATGGCTCATCCGGTCCAGCTGCCCGCGCGCCGCCTCGTTGAGGACGGGGTGGTTGTAGCCGTGGATCGCCGACCACCACGACGACATCCCGTCGACCAGCTCGCCGTGCCCGGCGACCCGCAGCCGCACCCCGGACGCCGACTCGACGACCAGGGGCTGCTGCCGTCCCGGCATGGGGCCGTACGGATGCCAGACGTGATCCCGGTCGAGCCGGAGCAGTTCCTCGATACGCGGATCAGGCATTGGGCGCGAGATCCGTCCCGGCACCCCGGCGGCGTACGGCGACCAGGTCGGTCCGTGCCTCCGACACCTCGGGTGTCCCGGGGGCCTCGGCGTTCTCCTCGGACCCGCAGACCGAGCCGCAGCCACCGCCCGCCCGGTGCTCGGGCAGCGTCACCTGGTCGGTGCCCTCCACCTCGAACCCCGCGTCCGCGATCATCTCCAGGTCGGCCCGGCCCGCCTGGCCCTCACTGGTCAGGTAGTCGCCCAGGAAGATCGAGTTGGCGATGTGCAGCGCCAGCGGCTGCATCGTGCGCAGATGCACCTCGCGCCCGCCCGCGATCCGCACCTCCACGTCCGGGCAGACGAACCGGACCATGGCCAGAATCCGCAGGCAGCGCTGCGGCGTCAGGTTCCACTCCTTGGCCAGCGGCGTCCCCTCGAAGGGGATCAGGAAGTTCACCGGCACCGAGTCCGGGTCCAGCTCACGGAGCCCGAAGACGACGTCGACCAGGTCCTCGTCGCTCTCGCCCATCCCGGCGATCAGACCGGAGCAGGCGGACAGACCGGCCGCGTGCGCCTTCTGCACGGTGTCGACCCGGTCGGCGTACGTGTGCGTCGTGGTGATGTCGCCGTACGTCGCCTCGGACGTGTTCAGGTTGTGGTTGTAGGCGTCGGCGCCCGCGCCGCGCAGCCGCTCCGCCTGCCCGTCGGAGAGCAGACCGAGACAGGCGCACACCTCGACGCCCTCGTTCTCCGACTTGATCGCGTCGATGGTCGCCGCGACCCGGTCGACGTCCTTGTCCGTGGGGCCGCGCCCGCTCGCCACCAGGCAGACCCGCTTGGCACCGCCCGCGACCCCCGCGGCGGCCGCCTGCGACGCCTCGTCCGGCTTCAGCCAGGTGTACTTGAGGATCTCGGCCTTCGAGCCGAGCCGCTGGGAGCAGTACGAGCAATCCTCCGGGCACAGGCCCGACTTGAGGTTCACCAGATAGTTCAGCTTCACCCGGCGCCCGAACCACTGACGGCGCACCTTGCCGGCCGCGGCCACCACGTCGAGCAGTTCGTCGTCGGGCGTCGCCAGTACGGCGAGCGCCTCTTCACGGCTCGGCACCTCGCGCCGAAGCCCCTTGTCCACCAGCGTGTTCAGCAGGTCCATGGGCCCTGATCCTGGCTCATGGAGGTGTCCCGGCGAAAGGAGAGTTCGTACAAAGGACGGTGCTCGACGTGTGGGTATTGCCACATCCTGGGCCGGTGGCGGGGCGACTAGGGTCTGTGCATTACCTACAAACAGAGGGAGTCATGGCTCCAGCGCACAGCACCCCTGCCCCCGCCCTCGCCCCGGCCTTCGGCTGGCTCGGCGAGCAGCGGCGCGCCCGCGAGGCCGCCGGACTCGTCCGCACCCTGCGCCCGCGTCCCGCCGACTCCCCGCTGCTCGATCTCGCGAGCAACGACTATCTGGGCCTCGCCCGGCATCCCGAGACCGTCGCGGGGGCGGTCGAGGCGGCGCGCCGCTGGGGCGGGGGTGCCACCGGCTCCCGGCTGGTCACCGGCACCACCGAGCTGCACGCCCATCTGGAGCGCGAGCTGGCCGAGTTCTGCGGTTTCGAGGCCGCGCTCGTGCTGTCGTCCGGCTACGCGGCGAACCTCGCGGCCGTCACGGCGCTCGCCCCGCACGGCTCGCTGATCGTCTCCGACGCGGCCAACCACGCCTCCCTGATCGACGGCTGCCGGCTGTCCCGCGCCACCACCCGGGTCGTGCCGCACGCCGACCCCGAGGCCGTCCGCACGGCGCTCGGCACGCACGACGGCCCGGCCGTGGTGGTCAGCGACACGGTCTTCTCCGTGGACGGCGACCGGGCACCACTGGCCGAACTGGGTTCAGTGGCAGATGAGTTCGGGGCCGGACTGATCGTCGACGACGCGCACGGACTCGGCGTCCTCGGCACCGGCGGACGCGGCGCCGCGCACGCGGCGGGCCTCGCGGGCGCCCCCGGCACCGTCGCCACCGTGACCCTCTCGAAGTCCTTCGGCAGTCAGGGCGGCGCGGTCCTCGGCCCGGCGCCCGTCATCGAGCATCTCGTCAACACGGCGCGTACGTTCATCTTCGACACCGGCCTCGCTCCGGCCGCCGTCGGCGCCGCGCTCGCGGCGCTGCGTCTGCTGCGCCGCGAACCCCGGCGGGCGACACGGGCCCGTGAGGTCGCGGCGACGCTGCATCAACTCCTCGCGGATGAGGGCCTGTCGGCCGTCCGCCCGGAAGCGGCGGTGGTCTCGGTGCGCGCACCCTCGCCCGACGATGCGGTGCGCTGGGCCGCGGCCTGCCGGGCGGCGGGACTGGCGGTGGGCTGTTTCCGTCCGCCGTCCGTGCCGGACGGCGTCTCACGACTGCGGCTGACCGCCCGCGCCGACCTCACCGACGAGCAGCTCGCCGAGGCGGTGCGGGTGATCGGCCGAACGGCTCCCCGGGGCGCGGTCAGCGCAGGGAGCTGACGAACTCTTCCCAGGCGGAGGGAGCGAAGAGCACGGCGGGTCCCGCCGTGTTCTTGGAATCGCGGACGGCCAGCAGGCCGGCCGCGGGCCCCGAAGGCAAGGGGGCCGCCTCGACGCAGTTGTTGGCGCCCGTGCTGCGGCTGCTGCGCCGCCACCGTGCGCCGCTCAGCGACATGCTGTCGGAAACGTACCGAGGCAGTGCATTCATGGTGCCTCCCTGACGCAGGCCGGAGCGTGACGGAGCGTCGGCGACCCCGCACACCCGGCTATCCGGCGATCTGTGCGATGAACTCCAGCGAGTCCTCGGGCGAAAGAGCGTGCCCCTGAAGAGCTTCGAAGGCGTCCGTGTACGCCTTGAGGTCTTCTTTCCGCTCGAGGTAGAGACTACTCGTCAAATGGTCGAGAACAACCACATCCAGATCAGTTGTGTTCGGAAATGAGAACACAACGAAAGGCCCGGTGATGCCGATGTGCCCACCTGCCGAGAAGGGAAGCACCTGAATCCGGACATGCGGCATCCGGGCCACCTCGGCCAAATGTGCCAATTGCCTTTGCAGAATGCCTTTTCCGCCCACCTCGCGTCGCAGTACCGCCTCGTCGAGGATGGCCGTCAACTGCAGGGGGGTCTGTGCGCGCAACACCTCCTGGCGTGCGAGACGCACCTCCACCAGTGCCTCGATATGTCGCTCGGCCATGCCGCCCAGTACGGATCGCGTCACCGCGTAGGCGTACTCCTTCGTCTGCAGCAGGCCCGGCATCACACTGGTCTCCAGCGTCCTGATCCGGCACGCCTGCGACTCCAGACTGATGAAGTCGCGGTACGTGGGCGGCAGCAGCCCGCGGTACGCGTGCCACCAGTGATGCCCGCCGGCATCCTCCGCCCCCGCCAACGCCACCACGAGTTGGCGTAGTTGTGGGTCCTTCGCGTCGAAGGCGTCGAGCAGACGGAGTACGTCCGATGCCTTCACGCCGCTTCGTCCTGTCTCGATCCGGCTCACCTTCGACTGGTGCCATCCGACGAGTCGCGCGGCCTCACCACTGGTGAGCCCGGCGCCCACGCGCAGTGCGCGCAATTCGGCACCCAGCTTGCGGCGACGTACCGCGGGACCGTACTTCATGCTGACTCCTCTGGTCCTCAGGCCGCCTGGCCGTTCTCCCTCCCGGCCCGTCGGGGACGGCTCCAGAGCAGACGGTAGAGGAACCGGCGTTCGCTCGCCCAAATACGGGCTACCGTCGCAGAGTTCACCGCTTCGAGCGACAGATATATGCATATCTTGGGGGATCGCCACCCTGGAAGCGCATCCAAGTGGCACGCTGGCGCGAAGCAGTAGCCGGGGCCGGTGAATGAAGGATCCGCGGCGGGCGGTCGAGCGGCCCCGACAGGAAAGGGACGACTTCGCCATGGCAGACCACCAGGAAGCATCAGTAACACTGCCGAGCGATCCCGCGTCGGTCTCGACGGCCCGGAGGTACGTGAGCAACGTGCTGACGGAGTGGGGCATGCCGGGTGACGGCGACACCGCCGACACGGTCCGGCTGATCGTCTCCGAACTCGCGACGAACGCGGTGCAGCACACCCGCGGTCTGTCCCCCACCTTCACCGTCGAGCTGGAACTGGAGCGGGACGAGCGGCTGCGGATCGGCGTCACCGACAGCCATCCCCGCTACCCCAAGCGGCTGCCCGCCGCGGTGCAGCAGGACAATGGGCGCGGCATGGTCATCATCCGCTGTCTCACGGCCGAGTGCGGCGGCAGACTCTCGGTCTGTCCGACGCCCGAGGGCGGCAAGACGGTGTGGATCGCACTGCCCTGGAAGAGCACCGCGGCCGGCGGAGACATCCGCCCGGCCAGCCGCTGAGCGCGGGTCAGCCGGACGCCTCGTCGTCCGGGGGCGCTGCCCGCCCGGCCAGGGACCGGCGCAGGAGCCCGGGAAGAACCCCCCACAGCCCCACGCACACCAGGAACGTTCCGGCGCCCGCGGCGATGCCGCCGCCCCGGCCGACCGTCACATCGACCACGAGCAGCACCGAACCCGTGAGCGCGAGGGCGAGCGCGGCCATGCCGCAGGCGGCGAGCCGCGACGAGACCCGTACGATCCGGGACTTCGCCCCCAGCTGGAACAGCACCCGGTGCAGCGCCGCGGGCGCCATCAGCAGCGCGGCCGCCACGACCGCGAGGAGCAGCGTCGTCACATAGACGGCGCGCTGCACCGTGTCGAGTGCGGGAAAGCGCTGGGTGAAAGCGAGCGTGAGGAGAAAGGCGAACAGGAACTGCACCCCGGTCTGCGTGACACGGAGTTCCTGCAGAAGCTCGCCGAAGTTCCGGTCGGCTCGCTCCAGGGGCGTCTCGTTCCGTTCGTCCATGCTCTCCAGGTAACCCCTTCCGGCCGGTCGAGGCATGGTGGCGGGCCTGGCGCCCGGCCCGCCACCATGAAAAGGGGGCGACGGTGCCGGGTCAGCGCACCCGGCCGTACCAGACGCTCTTGGTCCAGATCTTCTGCAGCTTCACCACGTCCCCGGTCTTCGGGGAGTGCCACATGCGTCCCTTACCGGCGTAGATGCCGACGTGGTAGACGCTCCGGCCGGAGTGGAAGAAGACCAGGTCACCACGCTTGCGGTGGGATGCGGAGACATGGCGGGTCTTGTTGTACTGCTGCGCGGCGGTGCGGGGCAGCTTCTTGCCCGCCCGCTTGAACGAGTAGAGCGTGAGGCCCGAGCAGTCGAACCGGCGCGGCCCGGTGGCGCCCCACTTGTACGGCGCTCCCTTCTTCGAGGCCGCGACCTGGAGTGCCTTGGTCGAGGCCACGGCCGCCGACGCCTCGGGCGCGGCACCGGGGACCATGAGCCCGGCGCTCGCGACGGCGAGGGTCAGGGCCGAGGCGGTGCCGGCCCGGGTCAGCAGCGAGGGGACACGATTGAGCGCGGACATGCGCAACCCTTCGTCAGCCGCCTGCGAAGGATGACCTGTCGGGTTCGGGCTGGCGAAGATGCCCGGCCGCGGGACGCGGCTTCACCCCAAGGACTGCTCGCAGCGGCTGCTGCGGCGGCCCGTCGTGCCTGGGTCCTCCACTCCTGCCGATCCACTCCTGTCGACCTGGCATCCGGGCGGCGGCAGGACTCGGCGTCCGCACGGACCGCCCCGCCGCGGTGGCGGGGGCTTGTCGTCGGAAGGGATCTTGACCCACCTCTGAGGCGAAAGCCGAGCTGAACCGGCGGTAAGTGAGGCTCCTCACGCTTGACCCGTTCAGGTGGACAGTGCGGCTTTCGGGAACCGGCGGCCAGCCGCGACCATGCCCGCACCAGGGGCGGAACCGAAAATTCCGGGATGCGCCTACCGCCGTCGCGCAACTCTTACGGTCTTCAGGGTCTACGCACATCTACGCCATCCGGCGGTACCCCATCTGGGCCGTTTCGCAGGGGACGCGGACGACTTGGCCGCCAAAGGACGTCGGACGACTTCAACTGTCCGTCAGGTGACGTTTTCTGGCGGCAAAGTGACTGCCCGTGTTCGCCTCTCCCCGTCCAGAACGCGCAGCGCCCGCTCCAGGGTCGCCGCGTGCACCCGGCTCTCGCCCCGCTGGTGCATCAGGGTCAGGGCGTCCCGGAGCGCCGTCGCCCGGCTGACCAGCGCCTGGGCCGCGCGCAGGCCCCGATACGTGTCGTCGCCGCGCGCGGGGTTGATGCGCGCCAGCAGATCGACCACGGCCAGATAGCTGTCCACCAGCTCGCACTCGGCGCGGGTCAGCGCGGGCAGCGGCGGCAGTTCCGGTGGATACACGGCCGCCTCACCTCGCGCCCGGTGCGCCGTGCGTGTTCTTGCGGTTCTGCAGGACGTGATCCACCAGGCCGTATTCCAGGGCCTGTTGGGCCGTGAGTACGGTGTCCCGCTCGATGTCCGCGCTGATCCGCTCCGTCGGCCGGCCCGAGTGGCGTGCGAGCAGCTCCTCCAACTGCGCCCGCGTGCGCATGATTTCCCGGGCCTGGATCTCCAGGTCCGTGGGCTGTCCCTGGGCCGGCTCCGGCAGCGCGGGCTGGTCGAGCACCACGCGCGAGCCGGGGAGCATCATCCGCTTGCCCGGCGCTCCCGCGGCCAGCAGCACCGCGGCGACGGACGCGGCCTGTCCCAGACAGGTCGTCTCCACCTCGCAACTGACGTACTGCATCGTGTCGTAGATCGCCGTCATCGCGCTGAACGAGCCGCCGGGGGAGTTGATGTACAGCGAGATGTCCCGCTCCGGCGCCGTGTACTCGAGGTGCATCAGCTGCGCCATCACATCGTTCGCCGAGGTGTCGTCGATCGGTGTCCCGAGGAAGACGATGCGCTCTTCCAGGAGCTTGGAGTAGGGGTCGAGCGTGCGCTGGCCCGACGCGGTGCGCTCGGTGAACTCGGGCAGGACATAACGGCCGGACGGGCGGGTCATGGTGCCTCCAATGGCGATCCGGGCGCGGTGGACGCCGCCCCTGTAAAAAATGTACAGGACGTACATCACGTACGATGGGGAGCATGGCCTACGAGATTCCGGTGACGCAAGCCAGGGCTGAGCTCGCCGACCTGATCAACCGCGTGGTGTACGGCGGGGAGCGCGTGGTCGTCACCCGGCACGGCAAGCCGCTCATCGCCCTGGTCTCGGCGGCTGACCTGGAGCGACTCGAAGAAATGGGCGACCGGGCCGGGGTCCTGGCCGAGGAGCCGGTGATCAGTTCCGTCTCCCGCATGGGCTCCCTGTCGTCCGCTCCGGGCGAACGTCAGCGGTTCGGGATCGCGGCCGAGCGCCGCGGCCCCGAGACCAGGTAGCCGCATCCCGCCCTTGAGCGACCCGCCCCTGAGCACCCCGCCCCTGAGCACCCCGCCCCTGAGCGACCCGCCCTACTGAACAAAAAAGACCGCGCGTCCCCGTCCGCTACAGCGGGGACGCGCGGTCGATCGGTGTCCGCCCCTCTCGGGGCGGTGGCTCAGCCCACCGGCTGAGGTGTCCGGGCCGCGGCGGACGGCTCCTGGCGGGCCGGCTCCCGCCGGGCGCGCAGCCCCCCGAGCAGGACGGCGAGCAGCCCGAGCCCCGCCCACGCCGCGAGCGTGATCGCCGGCGCCCCGGCGCGCGCCCCGTCGAAGTAGGCGACCGACCGGAGCAGGGTGCCGCCGGCGCCGGGCGGCAGCAACTGGCCGAGCGATCCCACCGGTTCGGGCAGCAGCTGTGGCGCCGAGGCCACTCCGGAGAACGGGTTGCCGAGCAGCACCATCAGCAGTGCGCCGACCCCGATCCCGGCCGGGCCGATCAGCGCGGCGAGACCGGCGACGGTGGCGCCCACCGCGAGCGACGAAAGGCCCAGCACCCCGGCCTGGGCCCACCAGTCGCCGGTCAGCACTCCGAGCCAGCTGTCCGCGAGCGCGGCAGCCGCGATGCCCACCACGGCCGAGGCCAGGACCAGCGTGAGCGCGGCGCGCACCCCGCGCAGCCGGAACAGAGTGACGACCGAACCGCCCGCGACCCCCGCGATGGCGAGCGGCAGCACGCTCGAACTCAAGGCGGAGCCGCGGGGATCGGCGGCGGGCGCGGGCACCACGTCGACGGTGGTCACCTTCGTCCCCGCCGGTGCCTGGGCGGTCACCGCCTGCTCCAGCAACTGGGCGACGACCGGGCTCGCCGCCGACGCGGTCAGCAGCTTCGGTCCACCCGGGGTCACCACCACCGCCCCGTACACGGCCCGGTCCTCGATCGCGGCCCGTGCGGCGGCCTCGTCGGCGTACCGGTGTATCTCGAACGAGCCCTTCCGCGCGTCCAGTTGCCGGGCGAGCGGGGCCGTCGCGGCCGGCGGACCGGCGACGCCGAGCGGCAGATCGCGCGGTGCGGTCCGGGTGGCGGGCCAGGCGAAGGCCCACAGGGCGAGGGCGGCGAGCAGCGGGACGAGCAGGATGGTCGCGGCGGATTTCCGGGTCAGGGCTGGCATGGGGTCCCCTGGGGAGGCGTGATCGTCAAAGAATGAGCGTTCGTTTTACGAGCTGACCTCACTGTCGGCACCCGGACCCGCAGTTGTCAAGAATGAATGTTCGTTTTAACTTGAGCGGCATGGCCCGTGTATCCCAAGAGCACCTCGACGCCCGCCGCCGGCAGATCCTGGACGGCGCCGCGCTCTGCTTCGCCCGCAACGGCTTCCACGCCACCTCGATGCAGGACGTGCTGAAGGAGGTCGGCCTGTCCGCCGGAGCGGTCTACCGCTACTTCAGCGGCAAGGGGGAGCTGATCCGTGCCATCGTCACCGAGGTGCTCGCCGACGTCCGGTCGGTGTACGAAGAGGCCGGCCGGCAGACTCCGCCCCCGCCGCCGTACGAGCTGATCGACAAGGTGCTCCGCGATGTGCACGGGCTGCGCCCCGGGCTGCGCGAGGCGGGCGTTCCCGTCTTCGCCCGTCTGATGATCCAGGTGTGGACCGAGACGCTGCGCGATCCGGAGCTCGCGGAGGTCATCCAGGAAGGATTCACCAAGGTCACCGCGGCCTGGGTGAAGATCGTCGAGGGGTATCAGCGGGCGGGGATGATGAGCGCCGACGCGGACCCGGACGCCGTCGCGCGGGTGCTGGTCGCCGCGGCGCAGGGTTTCCTCGCCCAGCAGGCGCTCTTCGACCGGGTGCCCGTCGAGTCCCTCGAGGCGGGGCTGCGCGGCCTGGTGAGTATGCGGGAGGTCAGTTGATCACCATGGCGCGGTCAAGCAACGGTTAACGTCACCGAAACTCCGCAGCATTAGCCTGCGGCCCACGCCACCAGGGGTTTTCGTAACCGGGGTGCGCAAGATCATGCGCATTTCTTGTGTGTTACATCTATATCCGTCGCGGTGGCCGCGGCAGCCGGGCCCCGCACGGCCCGGAGCGAAGACTGTGAGGTGGGACCGTGCAGCTGACCCCGCACGAGCAGGAAAGACTGCTCATCCATGTGGCCGCCGACGTGGCCGAGAAGCGTCGGGCCAGGGGTCTGAAGCTCAATCACCCCGAAACCGTCGCGCTGCTCACCTCCCACATTCTGGAGGGCGCCCGAGACGGCCGCACCGTCGCGGAACTCATGGCGTCCGGGAGGAAGTTGCTCACCCGCGACGACGTCATGGACGGCATCCCCGAGATGATCCACGACGTGCAGGTCGAGGCCACCTTCCCCGACGGCACCAAGCTCGTCACCGTCCACGAGCCGATCGTCTGACGGGGAAGCGGCAGCCATGATTCCCGGAGAGATCCTCTTCGCCGACGCGCCCGTCGTCTACAACGAGGGCCGCGACGTCACCCGCATGACGGTGCTGAACGCCGCCGACCGGCCCGTCCAGGTCGGCTCCCACTACCACTTCGCCGAGGCCAACCCCGGTCTCGACTTCGACCGCGCCGCCGCCCGCGGCAAGCGGCTGAACATCGCCGCGGGCACCGCCGTCCGCTTCGAGCCCGGCATCCCCGTCGACGTCGAACTCGTACCCCTGGCGGGCCGCCGGATCGTCCCCGGCCTGCGCGGCGAGACCGGAGGTCCCCTCGATGCCTGAGCTGTCCCGCGCCGCCTACGCCGATCTGTTCGGCCCCACCACGGGCGACCGCATCCGGCTCGCCGACACCGACCTGCTCGTCGAGATCGAGGAGGACCGCTGCGGCGGCCCCGGCCGCTCCGGCGACGAATCCGTCTTCGGCGGGGGCAAGGTCATCCGCGAGTCCATGGGCCAGTCGCGTGCCACGCGCGCGGAAGGCACCCCGGACACCGTCATCACCGGCGCCGTCATCATCGACCACTGGGGCATCGTCAAGGCCGACATCGGCATCCGCGACGGCCGGATCACCGCCATCGGCAAGTCCGGCAACCCGGACACCATGGACGGCGTCCACCCGGATCTCGTCATCGGCCCCGAGACCGAGGTCCTGGCCGGCAACGGCAAGATCGTCACCGCGGGCGGCATCGACACCCACATCCACTTCATCTCGCCGACCATCGTCGACGAGGCCCTCGCCTCCGGCGTGACGACGCTCGTCGGCGGCGGCACCGGACCGGCCGAGGGATCGAAGGCCACCACCATCACGCCCGGCTCCTGGCACCTCGCCCGGATGTTCGCCGCGATGGAGAACAGCCCCGTCAACATCGGCTTCCTCGGCAAGGGCAACACCATGTCGAAGGACTCCATGCGCGACCAACTGCGCGCCGGAGTCTGCGGGTTCAAGATCCACGAGGACTGGGGCGCCACCCCGGCCGTGATCTCCGCCTGCCTCGACGTCTGCGAGGAGTCCGGCGCCCAGCTCGCCGTCCACTCGGACACCCTGAACGAGGCGGGCTTCGTCCAGGACACCTTCGACGCCGTCGGCGGCCGCACCCTGCACGCCTTCCACGTCGAGGGCGCGGGCGGCGGCCACGCCCCCGACATGATCACCGCCGTGCAGCTGCCCAACATGCTGCCGTCCTCCACCAACCCGACCCGGCCGCACACCGTCAACACCGTCGAGGAGCACCTCGACATGCTGATGGTCTGCCACCACCTCAACCCGGCGGTCCCCGAGGACCTCGCCTTCGCCGAGTCCCGCATCCGGCCCACCACCATCGCGGCCGAGGACATCCTGCACGACATGGGCGCCATCTCGATCATGTCCTCGGACTCGCAGGCCATGGGCCGCATCGGCGAGGTCATCATGCGCACCTGGCAGACCGCGCACGTGATGAAGCGCCGCCGCGGCCTGCTCCCCGGCGATCTGCGCGCGGACAACCAGCGCGCGCGTCGCTATGTCGCCAAATACACGATCAACGCGGCGATCGCCCAGGGCATCGAGGGTGAAATCGGCTCCGTGGAGCCCGGCAAGCTCGCCGACGTGGTGCTCTGGGACCCGAGGTTCTTCGGCGTGAAGCCGCAGGTGGTGCTCAAGGGCGGACAGATCGCCTACGCGCAGATGGGCGACGCCAACGCCTCGATCCCCACCCCGCAGCCGGTACTGCCGCGCCCGATGTTCGGCGCATACGGCAAGGCACCCGCCGCCAACTCCCTCAACTTCGTGACGGAGGCGGCGATCGAGGACGGACTCGTGGAGCGGCTCGGCCTCGACCGGTCCTTCGTCCCGATCCGGTCGACCCGCGGCCGCGGCAAGTCCGACATGATCAACAACGATGCCCTGCCGCGCGTCGAGGTCGCCCCCGACTCGTTCGCCGTGACCATCGACGGCGAACTCGTCGAACCCGCCCCGGCCGCCGAACTGCCGCTCGCGCAGCGGTACTTCCTGTTCTGAGCGCGGAACGGGTGCCTATCTCATGACGCGCGCAACCCTGCTCGTCCTGGCGGACGGCCGCTTCCCCGCCGGTGGGCACGCCCACTCCGGCGGCGCGGAGGCCGCGGTCAGGGCGGGCCGCATCACCGGCGCCGTGAGCCTGGAGGAGTTCTGCCGCGGCCGCCTGCACACCGGCGGAGCCGTCTCGGCGGCCCTCGCCGCGGCGGCGGCGCTCGGCGTCGACCCGGTCGCCCTCGACACGGCGGCCGACGCCAGAACCCCGTCGGCCGCGCTGCGGGTCGCGGCCCGCAGGCTCGGGCGGCAGCTGATGCGGGCCGCCCGCGCCACCTGGCCGCACCCCGAACTCGACGCCCTGGCGGGGAAGTTCCCCAAGGGCGCCCACCAGCCGGTGGTCCTCGGGCTCACCGCCCGGGCCGCCGGGCTCGGCGCCGAGGACGCCGCGTACTGCTCCGCGTACGAAGGGATCAGCGGGCCCGCGACCGCCGTCGTGCGGTTGCTCAGCCTGGATCCGTTCGACGCGACCGGGGCGCTTGCGCGGCTGGCGCCGGAGCTGGACCGGGTCGTCGCCGATGCCGTGGACGCGGCGCGGCGGGCTGTCGACCTCGGGGTCGACGCCCTGCCCGCCGGGAGCGCTCCGCTGCTGGAGATCGGTGCCGAGGCGCATGCCGCCTGGCCCGTGCGGCTGTTCGCTTCCTAGGTGGATTCCGCCTCTGTTCGAAATCGGGGGCTGCGCCCCCGGACCCCCCTATCGGCCTGAACGGCCTCGTCCTCAAACTCCCCCAGCTAACGCTGGGAGGTGCCCCCTGGACAGGCTGAGAAGGCAGATCTCTGGAGCCGTGATTCATATGCACATGCACCTTGGACACACCCACGACGAAGCCTCCGCCGTCTCCGCCGACGCCCGGCGGCCCGACGGGAACCGGCGTGCCCTGCGCATCGGGCTCGGCGGGCCCGTCGGGTCCGGGAAGACGGCCACCGTCGCCGCGCTCTGCCGCACCCTGCGCGACGAGCTGTCCCTCGCCGTCGTCACCAACGACATCTACACCCGCGAGGACGCCGAGTTCCTGCTGCGCGAGGCCGTGCTGCCGCCCGAGCGGATCACCGCCGTGGAGACCGGCGCCTGCCCGCACACCGCGATCCGGGACGACATCTCCGCCAACCTGGAGGCCGTCGAGGACCTGGAGGACGAGGTCGGGCCGCTCGATCTCATCCTCGTCGAGTCCGGCGGCGACAACCTCACCGCGACCTTCTCCAAGGGGCTCGTCGACGCCCAGATCTTCGTGATCGACGTCGCGGGCGGCGACGACATCCCGCGCAAGGGCGGCCCCGGCGTCACCACCGCGGACCTGCTCGTCATCAACAAGACCGACCTCGCCCCCTACGTCGGCTCCGACCTGGGCCGGATGGCCACGGACGCCAAGGCGCAGCGCGCCGAACTCCCCGTCGTCCTCCAGTCGTTGCGCTCCGAGGGCGGCGTCGGCGACGTGGCCGCCTGGGTGCGCGGCCGGCTCGCGGCCTGGACGGCGTGATGTCGGCGGGTGTCCGGTCCGCCGCCCGGATCGCCGCCCGCGGCGACGGCCGAGGCGGCACCGCCCTGCCGGTCCTGGAGGGCGAGGGCTCGCTCGCCGTGCGCCGCACCCGGGCCGCGCACGCCGACGAGGCCCGCGTCATGCTCGTCGGCGCGATGAGCGGCCCCCTCGGCGGCGACCGCTTCACCGTCGGGGCCCGCGCGGACGAAGGGGCGCGGCTGCACGTCGGCTCCGTCGCCGCCACGCTCGCGCTGCCCGGCCAGGCCAGGGGCGAGGCCCGCTACGACGTCCGGCTCACCGTCGCCGACGGGGCCCGCCTCGACTGGCTGCCCGAGCAGCTGATCTCGGCGAACGGCAGCGACCTGCGCGTCACCACCCGCGCCGAGCTGGCCCCGGGCGCCCGGCTCGTGCTGCGCGAGGAGCAGGTGCTCGGCCGGACGGGGGAGGAGCCGGGCCGCCTCACCAGCCGGCTGACCGTCTACCGGGACGGCCGCCCGCTCCTGGACCAGGAACTGGCCTGCGGCCCCGGCGCGCCCGGCGGCTGGGACGGTCCCGCCGTCCTGGCCGGGCACCGGGCCCTGGGCCAGCTGGTCGTCGTACGGCCGGAGTTCGAGAAGGACCGGCCGGCCGCCGCGGTCCTGGACGAGCAGGGCACCGCTGCGCTCACCCCGCTCGCGGGCCCCGCCGTCCTCGTCACCGCGGTCGCCCCCGACGCCCTGCGGTTGCGCCGCACGCTCGACGAGGCATTGCTCCGTCTGGCCGACTGACCGCTCACCGGGGCGAGTTATCCCGTTTATCGGATTGGTAAAGATCGGACGTCGCGACTGTCCTCAGGGTGCTCACAGCCGACAGGATCCCGGTACCGGTCGGCAACCCGATCGACGTAATGATCGAATCCATGTACGGGAGGACTCTCTTGAGACGGACTCGACAGACGGGAAGCGGCAGACGGCGGGTGGCTGCCGGTTCCGCCGGTGCCGTGGCCGTGGCGGCGCTGATAGCGGGAGCGGTCACCGCCCCCGTCGCCAGCGCCTCGGCGCCGCACTCGAAGGGCGCGAGCAGCCACGACCGCGAGGCGGTGGGCGCGGCGATCGCCGCGGCCAAGGCGGCGAAGCACGGCATCGACTGGAAGGACTGTCCCGCGGACTGGGGGTTCGCCCAGCCGATCCAGTGCGGGTACGTCACCGTTCCGCTCGACTACGCGAAGCCGTTCGGCAAGCAGATCAAGCTCGCCGTCGACCGCGCCGCCAGCACCGGCACCAAGGGCGAGCGCCAGGGCGCCCTCGTCTACAACCCGGGCGGCCCGGGCGGCTCCGGCATGCGCTTCCCGACGCGGGTGACCACCAAGAACCCGCTGTGGACGAAGACCTCGAAGGCGTACGACTTCGTCGGCTTCGACCCGCGCGGCGTCGGCCACTCGGCGCCGATCTCCTGCATCGACCCGCAGGAGTTCGTCAAGGCACCCAAGGCCGATCCGGTCCCCGACTCCGAGGCGGACAAGCGCGCCCAGCGCAAGCTCGCCAAGGAGTACGCGGACGGCTGCTACGAGCGCAGCGGCGAGATGCTGCCGTACATGACGACGCCGAACACCGCGCGCGACCTCGACGTCATCCGTGCCGCGCTCGGCGAGAAGAAGCTCAACTACCTGGGCGTCTCGTACGGCACCTACCTGGGCGCCGTCTACGGCACGCTCTTCCCGGGCCACGTCCGCCGCATGATCGTGGACAGCGTCGTCAACCCCGAGAAGAGCAACATCTGGTACCAGGCCAACCTGAACCAGGACATCGCCTTCGAGGGCCGCTGGAAGGACTGGCAGGACTGGGTCGCCAAGAACGACGCGACCTTCCACCTCGGCACCACGCGGGCCGCGGTGCAGAAGCAGTGGGAGACCCTGCGCGCCGCCGCGAAGAAGAACCCCATCGGCGGGGTCGTCGGCCCGGCCGAGCTGATCGGCTTCTTCCAGAGCGCGCCGTACTACGACTCCTCGTGGGTGCCGGTCGCCCAGGTGTGGAGCAAGTACGTCGCGGGTGACACGCAGGCGCTCGTCGACGCCGCCGCCCCCGACCTGTCGGACACCGCGGGCAACGCGTCCTCGGAGAACGGCAACGCGGTCTACACCGCCGTCGAGTGCGCCGACGCCAAGTGGCCCACCAGCTGGTCGAAGTGGGACAAGGACAACACGGAACTGAACAAGAAGTACCCGTTCATGACGTGGGCCAACGCCTGGATGAACCTGCCCTGCGCCACCTGGAAGACCAAGCAGCAGACGCCGACCGACGTGAAGACGGGCAAGGGTCTGCCGTCCGTCCTCATCGTCCAGTCGGAGCGCGACGCCGCCACCCCGTACGAGGGCGCCGTCGAGCTGCACAAGCGCTTCAAGGGCTCCCGCCTGATCACCGAGAAGGACGCGGGCTCGCACGGTGTCACCGGTCTGACCAACCCCTGCATCAACGACCGGGTCGACACGTACCTGCTCACCGGCAAGGTCGACAGCAAGGACGTGACGTGCACCCCGCACGCCACCCCGAAGCCCTGACCCGCGCCGTCTGAGAGGCCCGGCCCCCTTCCCGGGGGCCGGGCCTCTCGCCGTCAGCGCGTGGCCAGCCAGGCGTCCTCGGCCGCGTAGTCGAAGATCCCGGTCGTGTACGAGGCCACCATCTTCGGGAAGGCGTCCTGCCAGTCGCGCTCGCGCAGCCGGCCGGCCAGCCACTCCACCGTCTCCGGCAGCGCCTCGGCGTACGTCGTCACCGGCTTGTACCCCAGTTCGCGCTCGGCTGCCGACATGTCGACGATCAGCGGGTGCGGCACCGCCCACGGGGAGTCGCCGACGTTCGGCGCGGGCGGCGGGCCGTCGACGAGCACCGACTCCGTCTCCACGCCCATCAGCGTGTCGATCATCGCGCCGATCTCGCCGACGGAGGGATGGTCGGGATCGGCGCCGTTCAGCACCCGCGACCCGGGCCTGGCAGCGGCCAGGCGCACCAGCTCCGCCAGGTTGTGCACGCTCGCCGGGTGGAACGTGCTCGCGCCGTTGTACGCGAGCACGCGCGTCCGGCGCCCGTCCAGGTTCCGCTTCACGAAGTACAGCTCGCGCGGGGTGCGGCAGTGCGGGCCGTGCACGGCGGACGCCCGCAGCACGGTCGTCGGAAGCCGGTCACCGAGCGCCAGCAGATCCTGTTCGATCCGCGTCTTGCGCGCGCCGTAGCCGTCGCCGGGGGCCACCGTGTGCCAGGTCTCCGGTATCGGCACGGGATAGTGCGGCCAGCCGTCCGGCTCCTCCTGCGTGTGAAAGCCGCGGCCCCGCTCGTCCACGTAGACCGCGCCGCTCGACACCACGACCGCCGAACCGATCCGGTCGGCGAGCCCCGCGAGCTGCTGCCCGTGCTCCGGTGTGAACGCCACCAGGTCGACGACGAGGTCGACCCCGTCCCCGACGAGCGCCGCGACGGCGGCACCGTCCTCCCGGTCCAGCCGCACCGACCGCACCTCGTCGGGCCAGTGCTCGTCCCGCCCGCCGCCGAGCGACGCCGCCGTCACCGCCCATCCGTCCCGTACGAGCGCCTGTACCGAAGGTCGCCCGATCTGTCCTGCCGCACCGATCACCAAAGCCGTCTTCATGCCCGGACCGTACGGTGATCGGGGCGCCGGGGCCCAGGTTTCTCTGCTCACCGCAGAACGACTCAGCTGAGCGGCATCCGCGGGAACTTCCGGGCCCTGGCCTCCTCGGCCTCCGCCTTCACCTGCGCCGCGTACTTGTCGACGTACTCCTGGCCGGACAGCTCCAGGATCGCGTACATGATCTCGTCGGTGACCGCCCGCAGGATCACCTTCTCGCCGTCCATCCCCGCATACCGCGCGAAGTCCAGCGGCTCACCGAAGCGGATGGTGATCCGCCGCATGCTGGGAATCTTCTGGCCCGGCGGCTGGGCCTCGAACGTGCCGATCATCGCGCACGGAATCACCGGGACCTGCGCCTTCAGGGCCATCGCGGCGACCCCGACCTTGCCCTTGTAGAGGCGGCCGTCGTGCGAGCGGGTGCCCTCCGGATAGATGCCGAGCAGCTCGCCGCGGCGCAGCACCCCGAGCCCCTCGCGGATCGCGGCGCGGCCCGCCTCCTTGCCGGAGCGGTCGACCGGGATCTGCCCGGCGCTGCGGAAGAACGCGGCGGTCAGCCGGCCCTTCACGCCGGGCCCGGTGAAGTACTCCGCCTTCGCCAGGAACGTGATCCGCCGCTTGAGGATCGCCGGCATCAGGAAGTGGTCCGCGAACGACAGATGGTTCCCCGCGACGATCGCGGCCCCCTCGTCCGGTACGTGTTCCAGGCCCTCGATCCTCGGCCGGAACATCAGCCGCAGCAGCGGTCCGAGGATCACGTACTTGAGCAGTCGGTAGAACATGGCCGTCGCCTTCCCCCATGGAGCATTTACGGGCGCGAACGCACAGTAACCAATGCCCGGTCCGTACGTCAGGGGTTGTACCTCAGGGGTTGTGGGAGGCCACCATCGCCACGGTGATCAGGCCCAGCACGATCCAGCCGAACCACAGCCAGCCATTGCTTCCGAGCGCCACCGTGTAGGCGGTCACGGCCACCAGGCCGCCGACGGTGAACACGCCCATCGTCTTCGTGGATCCGGGCATCACACACCCTCCTCCCGGCAGCCGGGACGCCGTACGGCGGTGTTGTGCGGCGCCCGTGCCGCGGCCAGAAGGCCATCCTCACCCGGGAGGGGGCCGTGGCGCTACTGCCCGCGTGCGTTCAGTGAGGCCAGGTAGGCGTTGTAGGCGGCCAGCTCCTTGTCGCCGTCCCGGTCCGCGGCACGGTCCTTGCGCCGCGCCTGCCGCTCCTCGGACTTCTTCCACTGGAAGAGCAGCGCGAGCAGCACCAGGACCGACGGCACCTCGCTGAACGCCCAGGCGATACCGCCGGCCGCCGTCTGGTCGGACATCGGATCGAGGCCCAGCGAGGCCGGCGGGTTCTCGAACGTGCCCACCATCGTGGTGCTCGCCATCATCAGCGCGATCCCGAAGAACGCGTGGAACGGCATGCCCGCGAACAGCTCCAGCATCCGCATCACGTAGCCGGGCCGGTGCGGCCCCGGGTCCACGCCCATGATCGGCCAGAAGAACACCACGCCGACGGCGAGGAAGTGCACCATCATCGCGAGGTGACCGACCTGCGACCCCATCAGGAAGTCGAAGAGCGGCGTGAAGTAGAGGACGTAGAGGCTCGCGATGAACAGCGGAATGGTGAACGCCGGATGCGTGATGATCTTCATGTAGCGGCTGTGCAGCAGCATCAGCAGCAGTTCGCGGGGCCCCTTGCTGCCCCGCTTCGACGCCACCGGCAGCGCGCGCAGCGCGAGCGTGATCGGGGCGCCCATGAGCAGCAGGATCGGCGACAGCATGCTGATCACCATGTGCTGCACCATGTGCACGCTGAACATGACCATGCCGTAGTCGTTGAGCTTGGTGCACATCACCAGACCGATGGTGAGCACGCCGACGACGAACGAGATGGTGCGGCCCACCGGCCAGGCGTCCCCGCGCCGCAGGAGACGGACGAGCCCCCACCCGTAGAGCGCGAGTGCGAGGAGGCAGCCGACCAGGAAGAAGGGATCGGCCGACCATTGAAGGCCGTTCCCCAGCGTGAACGGCGGCAGATCCATGCCGTCCATGCCGTGCCCGCTGTGATCCATCGGCCGGCTCCAGGTGATCGATTCGTACGGATTGTGCGCCACCAGACTAGAACTGCCCCCGGCCGTGACATCGGCCGGGGGCAGTTCTGTGGTGGGAAGGCGGTGAGGAGGCGGCGGGGCGAGGGCTAAAGCACGCACTCCGCCTCGGCGTACCGCTCCTCGGGAACCGTCTTGAGGGTCTCCACGGCCTCGGCCAGCGACACCATCACGATGTCCGTGCCGCGCAGCGCGGTCATGTGCCCGAACTCACCGCGGTGCACGGCCTCCACGGCGTGCCAGCCGAAGCGGGTGGCGAGGACCCGGTCGTACGCGGTCGGCGTGCCGCCGCGCTGCACGTGACCGAGGATCACCGGACGCGCCTCCTTGCCGAGCCGCTGCTCCAGCTCGATGGAGAGCTGGCGGGCGATCCCGGCGAAGCGCTCGTGGCCGTAGACGTCCTTGCCGCCCTCGTCGTACTCCATCGAGCCGACCCGGGGCTTGGCGCCCTCGGCGACGACGACGATGGCGAACTTCTTGCCGGCCTCGAACCGCTCGCCGACCTTCTTCGTCAGCTCGTCGATGTCGAACGGCCGCTCCGGCACGACCACGGCGTGCGCGCCGGCGGCCATGCCCGAGTGCAGCGCGATCCAGCCGGTGTGCCGTCCCATGACCTCGACGATCAGCACCCGCTGGTGCGACTCGGCGGTGGTCTTCAGCCGGTCGAGGGCCTCCGTCGCGACGCCGACGGCGGTGTCGAAGCCGAAGGTCACGTCGGTGACGGCGATGTCGTTGTCGATCGTCTTCGGTACGCCGACGATCGGCAGCCCGTTGTCGGAGAGCAGCCGGGCCGCCTTGAGCGTCCCCTCACCGCCGATCGGGATGATGGCGTCGAGACCGAGGTCGGCGACGTGCCCCTTGGCCCGGTCCACTCCGTCGCGCAGATGGGCGGGCTGCACCCGCGACGAGCCGAGGATGGTGCCGCCGCGGGCGAGGATGCCGCCCACCGCGTCCAGGTCGAGCTTGCGGTAGTCGCATTCGAGCAGACCCTTCCACCCGTCGTGGAAGCCGATGACCTCGTCACCGTGGTCGACGACGGCCCGGTGCACGACCGAACGGATCACCGCGTTCAGGCCGGGACAGTCGCCGCCTGAAGTGAGGACACCAATACGCATAAGCCCGCAATACCTTTGCAAACGTGGCCCGATCACCGGACCACGTCGTCCGGCTGGATTGCCCGTACCTTAGCGGCGCTCGGGGGACCGACCGTATGGGGCGTCCGCCAGGTGGACAGCCCCGCTCATATGGGCGCGGAAGCGCCCTGAAGGGGCGCGGGGAACTGCGCGATCAGCCACGACGAACCCGCACCCGCCGAACCACCGGACGGGGCAGACGTCTAGGCGGGCTGAGCAGCGGTTGCGGAAGCGATCCGCTCGTTGCGCAGCGCCTCGTACCACCGGTCATCCACAGGCGGCAGCGCGTTCACATCCAGCGCCAGCTTCAACAGCAGATCCGCGATCTGCGGATTCCGCGCGAGCACGGGCCCGTGCATGTACGTGCCGAACACCGTGTCGTTGAAGGCGCCTTCGGTGCCGTCTCCCGTGCCGTTGCCCTTGCCGATGCGGGTGCGGGCGAACGGGCGGGCCGACGGGCCGAGGTGCGTGATGCCCTGGTGGTTCTCGAACCCGGTCAGCGGCGGCAGCCCCAGCTGCGGGTCGATGTCGCCCAGGACGTCACCGACGCACCGCTCGCCCTCGCCGCGCGTGGAGACGACGTCGAGCAGGCCGAGGCCCGGCTCCCGCTCACCGAGGTCGTTGATGAACTCGTGTCCGAGGATCTGGTATCCGGCGCACACGGAGAACACGATGGCGCCGTTGGCCACCGCGCGCTGCAGGCCGCCGTCGCGCCGCAGCCGCTCCGCGGCCAGCCGCTGCGGCCGGTCCTCGCCGCCGCCGATCAGGTAGATGTCGCCGGAGGTGGGCACCGGCTGGTCGCTGCGGACGTCGGCCCGCTCGACCTGGAGGCGGCGCTGGTTGGCCCGGCGCTCCACCACCAGGGCGTTGCCCTGGTCTCCGTACGTGCTGAGCAGGTCGGGGTAGACCCACACGAGACGCAGGCTGCTGTCACTCATGCTCATGATCCTTCGCTGGCTCTCGTCGTCGGCAGGGGTCAGTTGCCGACGCGGCGGCGGACGTCCTGGAACGCGGTGTAGTTGGCGATCAGCTCGATCCGTCCGGGCGGCGAGGCCTGCACGGCCTGGTCGATGGTGTCGCAGACCTGGAACTGCAGGCCGGCCACCTCCAGACGCACCGCGAGGTCGAGCTTGCGGTCGCCGATGACGGCGATCGGGTGCCCGGCCAGACGCGTGTAGTCGACGTCCCACAGCCAGGAGGTGTCGGTGCCGTCCGCGCCCCGCGCGTTCACCGAAAGGATCACCGGGGTGGGCGGCGGGTCGATCAGAGTGAACGTTTCGAGCCAGCCCGCCGGGTTCTTGGCGAGCAGCAGCCGCAGGTCGCGGCCCTGGAACTGCACGACGTCGTAGCGGCCGGCCACGGCCTGCACCTGGTACATCCGCTCCAGGGCGACCTGCGGCGGTACGCCGAAGCAGGCGGCGACGGCTGCGGAGGTGGCCGCGTTCGCCTTGTTGGCCCGGCCCGGCAGCTGGAGGTGGATCGGCCAGGCGGAGCCGTGCGGGTCGAGGACGTAGTCGCCCTGGAGCGCCCAGCTCGCCGTCGGGCGGCGGAAGCCGCACTCGCCGCAGAACCAGTCGTCGCCGGGGCGCTGCATCACGCCGCCGCAGGCCGGGCAGGACCAGGCGTCGTCCTTCCACTCCTGGCCCGCTGCGACCCATACGACGTTCGGCGAGGACGACGCGGCCCAGACGACCAGCGGGTCGTCGGAGTTCGCGATGATGATGGCCTTCGAACCGGCAAGACCCTCGCGCCACTTCTCGGCGAGCATGCGGGTCTCGGCGGCGCGGTCGAGCTGGTCGCGCGAGAGGTTGAGCAGCGCGATCGCCTTCGGGGTCACGTCCCGGGCGACGCCGGCGAGGTACTTCTCGTCGACCTCGATGACGCCGAACTTCGCGTCCGAGCCGCCGGCCAGCGCGGAAGTGATTCCAGCAGGCATGTTCGCGCCCAGCGCGTTCGAGACGACCTCGCCGCTCGCGCGCAGTGCCTCGGCGATCAGGCGGGTGGTGGTCGTCTTGCCGTTCGTGGCCGAGACGAGCACCGTGTCCAGGTGCTGGGCGAGCCGTCCGAGCAGCTCGGGGTCGAGCCTGAGCGCGACCTTGCCGCCGATCACCGAACCGCTGCCGCGGCCTGCCGCGCGCGACACCGCGGCCGCGGCCTTGCCCGCCGTCACGGCGAGCTTGGCCCGCGGAGTCATCGACTCCGAGTTGCCTGCCATCTTCTTGGGTCCTCCTTGCGTACGGCGCCGCGCCTGCCCCCGGCATCGCTTTCCTGGCCCAGCCTATCGAGATCCCCTGACAAGCCCGAACTGCGGCTCGGGGTACCGCTCGACCGTACCCTTGCGCTCATGCGACACGGCTCTGTACCGGGCGCCTCCGGGCGCGTAAGACCCCTGACCCTGCTCGGTGATCCCGTGCTGCACCGTCCGTGCGAGGAAGTGACGGACTTCGGGCCGCCCCTCGCACGCCTCGTCGAGGACATGTACGCGACAATGTACGCGGCCCAGGGCGTCGGCCTCGCCGCGAACCAGATCGGGGAATCGCTGCGCGTCTTCGTCTACGACTGCGAGGACGACGACGATGTCCGTCATGTCGGTCACATCATCAATCCCCGCCTGGTCGAGGCGGACGGCGTGGTGATCCGCGGCCCCGAGGGCTGCCTGTCCCTGCCGGGCCTGGAAGCGGGCACCCCGCGCTTCGACCACGCGCGCGTGGAGGGCCAGAACCTGAAGGGCGACCCGATGGTCGTCCACGGCACGGGCTGGTTCGCCCGCTGCCTGCAGCACGAGTGCGATCACCTGGAAGGCCGCATCTACGCGGACCGCGTCACAGGCTGGAGACGCCGCCGCGTATTGCGGCAAGCGTCAAAGGCCCCCTGGGCCAAGGCGCCCCGCTAGGGGCGCGGGGAACTGCGCGCTCAGCCACGACGAACGTGCACTCGACGGCGGCGGGGCGAGTCGCCCCGCCAGGGGCGCGGGGAACTGCGCGACAAGCCACGACGCACCGGCACCCCGCAACGCACCCGCAGCCGCCGCGGCGGAACCCGTCAGAACCCGGGCCCACCGGCCTTGTCGCCCGCGGCGGCGAGCCGCCCCCACAGCAGATCGGCGAGCCCCTGCACCAATTCGGCCCGCGAGCAAGGACGTTCACCGAGCCACCAGTCACCGGCGGCGTGCATCATCCCGACGATCCCGTGCCCCCACACGCGCGCGAGCTGCTGGCTTCCGGGTCCCAGATCGACCCGCTCCTCGATGACCTCGGCCAGTTCCTCGCCCATCCGTCGCAGCAGCGGCGCCGAGTGCCGGCCGACGTCGAACCCCGCCTCGACGGGGGCGCCCTCCGCCGGATGCATCAGGAAGCGGTAGACCTGAGGCCTGGCCTCGATCGCCGCGAGATAGGTGTCCAGCGTGGCCTCGACCCGCTCGCGCCGCTCCGCGGGGGCGTCCAGGGCCGCCCGCAGCGAAGCGAGCAGGGCGTCCGTGTGCCGTTTGGCCAGAGCCGCGTACAGTCCGCCCTTGTCGCCGAAGTGCCGGTACAGGATCGGCTTGGTGATCCCGGCCTCCGCGGCGATGGCGTTCATCGAGGCGCCGGGACCGTCCCGGAGCACCACGCGGTCCGCGGCCTCCAGCAGCTCACGCCGCCGACGCTCGGCGGCGGACTGCTGCTCCGCGCGCTGGTCCGTCCGTTGCTTGGTCTCCATGACGATCTCCCCGCCCGTGCGATTGCTTGACGCACGCGAAAGGTAACACCCGCCACCGCGGCAGGATCGAACGCGCGCTCGGAGGTTGACATGAGCTACTGGCGAGTAACAGACTCTAGTTACCGCAAGTAACATATGCAGTGCACGCAGCCCTGGAGGGGTCATGGCCGAGTTCACAATGGATCTCAACGACGAGCAGAAGGAAGTCCGTGACTGGCTTCACGGCTTCGCCGCCGATGTGATCCGCCCCGCGGCCGCCGAGTGGGACGAGCGCGAGGAAACCCCCTGGCCGGTCATCCAGGAAGCGGCCAAGCTCGGAATCTACTCCCTCGACTTCTACGCGCAGCAGTTTTTCGACCCGAGCGGCCTCGGCATCCCGATGGCCATGGAGGAGCTGTTCTGGGGCGACGCGGGCATCGCCCTGTCGATCGTCGGCACGGGCCTCGCCGCGGTCGGCGTCCTCGCCAACGGTACCGAGGAGCAGATCGGCACCTGGATCCCGCAGATGTACGGCGATGTGAACGACGTGAAGGTGGCCGCTTTCTGCTCCTCCGAGCCGGACGCGGGCTCGGACGTCGCCGCCATGCGCACGCGGGCCGTCTACGACGAGGCCAAGGACGAGTGGGTCCTCAACGGCACCAAGACGTGGGCGACCAACGGCGGCATAGCCAACGTCCACGTGGTCGTCGCCTCCGTGGACCCCGCACTCGGTTCCAAGGGCCACGCGTCCTTCATCGTGCCGCCGAACACGCCGGGCCTGTCCCAGGGGCAGAAGTTCAAGAAGCACGGCATCCGCGCCTCGCACACCGCCGAGGTCGTCCTGGAGAACGTGCGGATCCCCGGCTCCTGCCTGCTCGGCGGCAAGGACAAGCTGGACGAGCGCCTCGCCCGCTCGCGCGAGAAGGCCCAGAAGGGCGGCGAGCGCGTGAAGAACGCCGCCATGGCGACCTTCGAGGCCTCGCGTCCGGCCGTCGGCGCGATGGCGGTCGGCACCGCCCGTGCCGCCTACGAGGAGGCGCTGGAGTACGCGAAGACGCGCGAGCAGTTCGGCCGCCCGATCATCGACAACCAGGGCGTCGCGTTCCAGCTGGCCGACATGCGCACCTCGATCGACGCCGCGCGTCTCCTGGTGTGGCGCGCCTCCTGGATGGCGACCACCGGCAAGAAGTTCGAGAACGCCGAGGGCTCCATGTCCAAGCTGTTCGCGAGTGAGACCGCCAAGAAGGTCACCGCCCAGGCCGTCCAGATCCTGGGCGGCAACGGCTTCACGCGCGAGTACCCCGTCGAGCGGATGCACCGCGACGCCGCGATCTACACGATCTTCGAGGGCACGAGCGAGATCCAGCGCCTGGTCATCGCCCGCACCCTCTCCGGCATGCCCATCCGCTAGCGGCCCGGCTCAGTAGTCGGCCAGCGCCCCGCACGAGATGTTCACCGTCGCGGACGTCATCGTGCGGGCGCGGTCGCAGGCCACGAACGCGGCGACCTCGCCCACGTCGTCGAGAGTCGCCGCCCGGCCCAGCAGCGTGGGCTCGGTCAGCATCTCGGTCAGCTCCGCGCGCCCTTCGAAGTCCGGCGGCAGGCTCTCCGGGATTCCGCCCGTCTTCAGGGTCACCACGCGGATCCCCGAAGGACCCAGTTCGCACGCCCACTGCCGGCGCAGCCCCTCCAGTGCGTCCAGCGAGATCTTGAAACCGCCGAGACCCGGCTCCGTCTGCGGACCGGAGCCGCCGAAGGCGAGCACGACGCCCGACCGCTGGGCCACCATGTGCCGGGCCGCGGCCCGCGTGGTCAGGAACTGGGTGCGCATCGTGTGCGCGATCGGGGCGAGGAACTCGTCGACCGTCAGCTCCGTGAGCGGCTTCTGGACGTCGCCGACGCCGATCAGGTTGAACGAGATGTCGATACGGCCCGTCCGCCGCGCGACGCCGTCCACGAAGCTCTGTACGGCGCTCTCGTCGAGCGCGTCGACCTCGAAGGCCTCCGCGGTACCCCCGGCATCCCGGATCGCGGCAGCGGTCCGCTCGGCGGGCGCCAGGGACCGTCCCGCGAGGAACACCGAGGCCCCTCGGCGCGCGAATCCGCGGGCCGCCGCACCGCCGATGGCTCCGCCGCCGCCGTAGACGAGCGCGACCCTCCCCGCGAGTTCCCCTTCGGTCCTGTCGTCGAACGACACTGGCCTCAACTCCTCGTGATGGTCTCGTCGTCGAGGTGTCCACCATGGCGCAGCGGCGTCAGTTGTTCGATGTCGTAGCGCGAACGGAGGTCGGCGATCGCTGCGTGGTCGGGCGGACCGCCCGCCGAGAGGATCTCCAGCAGTTCCTCGAAGTAGCGCTCGTGGTCCGGCGGGGGAGACGCCTGGAAGAACATCTTCGCCGGCGTGTCCGTCGGATTGGCGAACGCGTGCGGGCAGCCGGGAGGCACCACGATGACCGTGCCCGGCGTCGCACGCACCACCTTGTTGCCCGAAGGGGACTGCCAGCGCCGCCAGTTGTCGGGTGTGCGCACCCGCGGCTCGAAGGCGAGCACGTCCAGCTCGCCCTCGAGGACGTAGAACAACTCCTCGCTCTTCGTGTGCACATGGGCGCCGACGTCGAAGCCCGGCGGGACCACGACCTCGAAACTGGACGCGCTGCGCGAGTGGTCCCCGGTGACCTTGAAGGTGACCTGCTGGGCAGCCGTCTGCACGGTGCGCCCGTGCCCCGGTGGTACCAGGAGCCCTTCCGCGGGTGTCAGCGCGGTCATCCGGCCGCCGACCAGGTCACCGGGACGGCCTCGGGCCCACGGATCAACGCGCCCCTGCGGAACGGGACCTGCTCCGGCGGCACGTCGAGACGCAGCCCGGGAAAGCGGTCGAGCAGCGTTCCCACCAGCAGCTCCGCCTCCAGCTTCGCCAGCATGCCGCCCACACAGTAGTGCGGCCCGAAGCCGAAGGAGACGTGCGGATTCGCCTCCCGGTCGAAGTCGATGCGGTCGGGGTCGGGGAAGACGTCCGGGTCGCGATTGGCCGCCAAGTAGGACACGTAGACCGCATCGCCCTCGGAGATGCGCACCCCCGCCACGTCGACGTCCTCCAGGGCGATGCGGGACAGGCCGACGGCACTGCGGTGCGGGATGTAGCGCAGCAGTTCGTCGATGGCCCGGGGGCGCAGCGCCGGCTCGGCGCGCAGCCGCTCGGCGAGATCGGGGCGCGTGAGCAGGATGTAGGCCATGTTGCCGCAGTTGTTCGTGACGGCCTCGCCGCCGATCTGCACGAGGACCGCGAGGCCGACCGCCTCGTCCTCCGTCAGTTCGCCCGCGCCGACCGCCGTGCCCAGCAAGGAGGTGACGTCCTCGCCGGTGCCGTCGTCGCGCGAGCGGATCAGCCGGGCGAAGTAGGCCGACATCTCGTTCTTGGCGCGCTCACTGACCTCCGCCCCGTGGGCCGACGACAGGATCAGCTGCGTCCAGGTGTGCATCAGCTGCCGGTCGGCCGCGGGCACCCCCATCAGCTCGCAGATGACGGCGATCGGGAACGGCGCCAGCAGACGCTCGGTGAGATCGGCGGGCGGCCCGTCGCGCAGCATGCCGGTCACCAGCTCGTCGAGCATCTCCTGTGCACGCGCGCGCAGACGCTCCACACCGCGCGCGGTGAACGCCGCCGCCACGGCGCGCCTCAGCCGGGTGTGGTCGGGCGGATCGGCGAAGCCGACGGCTCCCGCCTGCGGGATGAAGTGCGGGGCGAGACGGGTGATCTGACGTCCCACGACGGCCTCGCGGCTGAAGCGCGAATCATTGGTCACGGTGCGCACGTCGTCGTAGCGCGTCACCAGCCAGGCCCAGCCCTCGCCGTTCGGCAGCTGGATGCGGGTCACCGGGCCCTCGGCCATCAGCTCGGACAGGACCGGATCGAAGTCGACCCCGTGCAGGTCCAGGGACGGCCACTGACGGACCGGCGGCCTGGTGGTGGTCTCCTCGGTCATACGGCGGCCTCCACGAGCGCTCCGCGGTCGTCAGCGGCTCGCCAGCGGCCCAGCGACATCTCCGCGGTGATCCCGGGGCCGAACCCGGCGAGCATGCCGCGGGCCGTGTCGTGCGCGCCGCCCTCGTCGAAGAGCCGACGCAGCGCGTCCAGCACGACGGCACTGGCGATGTTGCCGTACTCCGTGAGCGTGGCCCGGCTGAACCGGAACGCGTTCGGCGGGACCTGGAGGAACTTGCTGAGGTCGTCCAGGATGCGCGGCCCACCCGCGTGAATGATGTAGAAGTCCAGCTCGGAGGCGTTCCAGCCATGCAGCCCGGCCAGCTCCTGGAGCGCCGGAGCGAGCGGCTCCATGGTGGTCGGCACCCGCTTGTCGAGCAGGAAGTGGAATCCGGTGGCGCGCACGTCGTACGCGATCCAGTCCTCGGTCTTCGGGATGAGGTACGAGCCGTTGCGCTCCAGGGTGATGCCCGTGCCGCCGCGTCCGCGCACCACGGCGGCCGCGACGCCGTCGCCGAAGAGCCCGTTCGACAGCAGTGAGCCGATGCCCAGATCGGTCGGCTGGTAGCACAGCGAGCAGAACTCGCAGGCCACGATCAGCGCGTTCGCGTCCGGATAGGCCGTGCAGAAGTCGTGCGCCCGGTTCACCGCTGCGCCGCCCGCGGCGCAGCCCAGCTGGGCAATCGGTATCTGGCGGGTGTCGCTGGAGAACTCCATCTCGTTGATCAGCCACGCGGTCAGCGACGGCATCATGAAGCCCGTGCAGGACACGTAGATGATCACGTCGATGTCGGCGGTCCTGAGCTGCGCGTCGTCCAGCGCGCGCCGCACCACCGCGGGCACCCGGGCCTTGGCCTCCGCCTGGTAGAGCGCGTTGCGATCCTCGAACCCCGGGTGCTTCAGCGTCTCCTCGATGGGCTGCACGAGGTGCCGGGTGCGTACCCCCGTGTTCTCGATCAGACGGAGCGCCAGCGGAAGTTGAGGATGGTCCGCGTGGTGGGAGCGTGCCAGCGCGAGCGTCTCTTCCATGGTGATGACGTGTTCGGGCACGGAGACAGCGGGTCTGCACAAAGTGGCCATGAGCCTGCGCCTTCTGGTCGCCCCCCGGCTGAAGAGTGGCCTCCCTCGTCGCAGGGAGGTCCACCCACGATCACCCGCCGCGCGCCGTTCGTCCCGTCGGACTACTCCATGCCGGTCGTGCGGAGGGCGCCGCCTTCTCTGTGCCTTGCCTGTGCTTCAGCTGTGACTTCCGTGTGTTTCCCCGCGTCCTTTCAGGCGTCACCGCGCTGCCTCACCCGCTTTCCGGTGCCGCCCTCGCGCTCTTCCTACGCCTCGCCGGTGCCCAGCGCGGTGGCGAGCGCTGCTGCCGGGTCGGACGCGGCGGGCCCCACGGGGGCCCAGCGGCCCCGTTCCTTGCGGTACGGCCACCACCGTCCGTCGCGCCCCAGCCGCAGCTGGGAGGCCCCGCCGGAGACCGTCCAGCGCCCGCGCGCGCCCTTGAGCACCGGCCGCTCGTCCTCCTCCCAGGCCCCTTCGAGCGCCGCACGCGCGCGTGCGGCGCTCTTGGCGTCAGGAGTCCATGCGCCCTCCAGTACGGCCAGTGCGGCGGTGCCCCCGTGCTCCCAGGCACGGGCGGCCAGCGCCAGGCCCTCCCGGTCCCGGCCCGACGCCTGCGCGAGCCGGACGGCGACGTGCTCCGGCGGCGCTGCCGCGGCCAGCCGCGCGGCATCCTCCGCGGGCGTCGGCTCTTCCGCTATGGGGCGCTGCTGATGACCGGTGGCGAGCGCTTCGGCCAGCAGCCGGTGGGCCTCGGTGGCGGCCTGCGTGGCCAGGAACTCCAGCGCGTCGACGTCCGTGTCCCCGGGCGGCGCCGTCTCGGTGTCCAGGGCGGGCGGCAGCCCGGGCTCGGCCGGCAGGGGAGGCGGCGCGGGCAGCGGCGGCAGGACGACCGCGGACGCGTAGGCATCGGCGGCGTCCACACCCTCTGCCTCCCGGACAGCAGGCGCGGGGTCCGCGGCGACCGTGCTGCGCACCTGGAGCTCGTCGAGCAGGGACCGCTCGTCCCGCCCGCGCAGCAGAAGCAGCACGAACGGATCCTGGTCGAGCAACCGGGCCACCTGATAGCTCAGGGCGGTCGTGTGCGCGCAGTGGTCCCAGGCGTCACAGTCGCACCGCGGCTCCAAGTCGCCGATTCCCGGCAGGAGTTCCACACCGGCCGCCGACGCGTCCTCCACCAGATGCGGCGGCATCTCACGGTCCAGGAGAGCCGCGATGTGCCCCGACCGCTCGACCGCCATGCCGAGGAGGCGGTCCCAGTCGTCGCCGTCCAGTTGGTGCAGGAGCACATCGGAACGGTGCAGCGCACCGCCGCGGTCCCGCACGAGCGCGGTGATCCGCCCCGGCCGTACCGACACCGCACCGACCGCCCCGGCCCGCGCCAGCGCGCGGCCCGCCTTGAGCTGGCGGAGTTCGAGGGCGGTGTCCTCCAGGGCCTTCAGCCACGCCAGGCCCCACCAGGTGCCCGCGAAGCCCTTGCCCTGCGCGGGAGGCAGCGCGGCGAAGATGCGCTCCTGGGCTGCGGCCTCGTCGGCCTCGTCGGCTTCGGCAGTCTCGTCGAGCGGGTCCTGGTCGTCGTACAGGTCACTCATCGGGCTCCCCCTCGCAGTTCGACCAGATCGGCCAGTTCGGCATCGCTGAGTTCGGTGAGGGCCGCCTCGCCCGCCCCCAGGACGGCGTCCGCCAGCTCCCGCTTGCGGACGAGCATCTCGGCGATGCGGTCCTCGATCGTGCCCTCGGTGATCAGCCGGTGCACCTGCACGGGGCGCGTCTGCCCGATCCGGTACGCGCGGTCGGTGGCCTGCGCCTCCACGGCCGGGTTCCACCAGCGGTCGTAGTGCACGACGTGCTCCGCGCGCGTGAGATTGAGACCGGTGCCGGCCGCCTTCAGGGAGAGCAGGAAGACCGGAACCTCTCCGTCCTGGAAACGCCGCACCATCTCCTCACGCCGCGCGACCGGGGTGCCTCCGTGCAGGAACTGGCTCGGAACGCCGCGGTCCGCCAGGTGTCGCTCCACCAGGCGGGCCATCTGTACGTACTGCGTGAAGACCAGCACGCCCGCGTCCTCGGCCAGGATCGTGTCGAGCAGTTCGTCCAGCAGCTCCAGCTTTCCCGAACGGCCGGCGATGCGCGGCCGCTCCTCCTTGAGGTACTGCGCCGGGTGGTTGCAGATCTGCTTCAGAGCCGTCAGCAGCTTCACGACGAGGCCGCGCCGCGCGAAGCCCTCGGCGCCGGAGATCTCCGCCAGCGTCTCGCGCACCACGGCCTCGTACAGGCCCGTCTGCTCCTTGGTCAGCGACACGGCCCGGTCGGTCTCGGTCTTGGGCGGCAGCTCGGGCGCGATGCCCGGATCCGACTTGCGGCGCCGCAGCAGGAAGGGCCGTACCAACCGGGCGAGGCGTTCCGCCGCCGCCGGGTCCTTGCCGCCCTCGACGGCCTGCGCGTAGCGGGTGCGGAAGGTGCCGAGCCTGCCCAGCAGGCCGGGGGTGGTCCAGTCGAGGATCGCCCACAGCTCGGAGAGGTTGTTCTCCACCGGGGTGCCGGTGAGCGCCACGCGCGCGCGGGCGCCGATGGTGCGCAGCTCCCTGGCCGTCGCGGAGAAGGGATTCTTCACGTGCTGGGCCTCGTCGGTGACCACCATCCCCCAGGTGGCGGCGGCCAGTTGGGCGGCGTCGAGGCGCATCGTCCCGTACGTGGTGAGGACGAACTCGCCGTCCGCCAGGTCCTCCAGGGACCGGCGCCCGCCGTGGAACCGGCGGACCGGGGTGCCCGGCGCGAACCTCTCGATCTCGCGCTGCCAGTTGCCCATCAGCGAGGTCGGACACACCACCAGCGTGGGGCCCGCGGTCTCGGGCGCGGACTGGCGGTGCAGATGGAGCGCGATCAGCGTGATCGTCTTGCCGAGCCCCATGTCGTCGGCGAGACAGGCGCCCAGGCCCAGCGAGGTCATCCGGGCCAGCCAGTTCAGTCCGCGCAGCTGGTAGTCGCGGAGGTCGGCGGCCAGCGCGGCCGGCTGGCCGATCTGCTGGGCGGGGTCCGTCCCCTCGGGGTCCGCGAGCCGGTCCCGCAGGCCCGCCAGCCACCCCGTAGGGCGTACGTCGACCCTGCGGCCGTCCATCTCCGTCGAGCCCGTCAGAACGGCGCTCAGCGCCTCGACCGGGGTGATCTTGCGGTCCTGGTGGGCGCGGGCCCGCCGCGCCTCGTCCGGATCGATCAGCACCCACTGATCGCGCAGCCGCACCACCGGCCGGTTCGACTCGGCGAGCCGGTCCAGCTCGGCGCGGCTCAACTCCTGGTCGCCGAGGGCGAACCACCAGTCGAACGCCAGCAGCGCGTCGGCGGACAGGAACGACGGCGCGTCCGACGCGAGCCGGTCACCGGCCTTCCCGTCGTTCCCGCCCTCCCTGTCTTCTCCGCCCTCGCCGTCCGGCGGCCCGATCACCGCGCGTGCCGTCAGCTTCCGGGCGAGCTCCTTGGGCCAGTGCACCTCGACGCCCGCCGCCGACAGGGCACGCGCGCCGTCCCCGAGCAGCTCGGTGACCTCCTCGTCGGCCAGTTCGACGGCGTCCGGCACGGCGGCCGACAGCAGCGGAGCGAGCGGCGCCCATGCGCGCGAGGCACGCCGCAGCGCGAGGAGCGCGTCCATCCGGGCACGCGCGCCGAAGGCCCGCGCGGCCGGGCCGCTGCCCGCCCACACCTCCGCCGCGTCCGCCATCAGCGTGGGATCGGCGACGCTGTGCATCTGCGGTACCGCCCGGAACGGCAGCCGCGTCTCGTCGTCGGTGGCCTGCGCCAGGCCGGGCACCTCCACCCGCAGAGAGATCCGCACCCCGGCGTCGTGCCCGGCCGCGACATCCGCGGCCCACGGACGCAGCTCCGGCACCCGGCGAGGGCTCCGCGCGGCGAACACGGCGGACCCGGCCGCCGCCGGCGCGGCGGGGGAGCGCGGCAGAGTGTCGGCCACGGCGTCCAGGAAGGCCCGCAGCAGGCGCTCCGGGGCGTGCAGCCGGGGCGGCTCGTATCCGTCCAGCGGGACGGCGTGCGCCTGCGGCGGCAGCGCGGCGGCCAGCTCGCGCACCCGCTCCACATCCTTCGCGCCCAGCGGACCGAAACGCCACGCGTCATGATCCTCGGCGCTCAGCCCGGGCAACAACAGGCCCCGGGCGGCGAATTGCAGTGCCAGCAGGGCGGCCGCACCCCAGAACGCCGTCGTCGGGTCGGCCGTCGCGGCCGCCCGCGCGCGCGTGAGCACCGGAAGCGCGGCCCGCACCGGAAGGGCCACGGCGGGCACGGTCACCCGCTCGCCGGGCAGCACCAGAGGCACCTCGATCCGGGAGCCGGCCGCCGGCAGGGGCACCTCGTCGCCGTCGGGGTGCCAGAAGGCGACGGTGGACGCGCGGGCGGGGTCGGCGGGCAGGAACAGGGCGCAGCAGCGCACGAGTTCCGCCGTCTCGGCGGGTGTGGGCGCGGGATGCGTGTGCTCGGAGATGGCCGCTTCCTCGTTCTTCCGTCTCGAAGGCATCGGATGCTCGAAGTCGTCCGAATCAGTTGATCAGTTGAACCGGATGAAACTGTCGTCTTAGTCATCAAATTTGACTACCCGCTCTGGAGGCGCCGAGGGTACACCCCTCAACCTGCTGGACGGACATCCTCCAGTCGTGACCTGGATCACCCGTCCCCTAAGGGTGTGGCTAACCCCCCGCCCGCGGTGGGTCTGCCCCCTGCGGCACTCGGGTGGTGGCGCCATGGCTGCCCGTGGCCCCGGATCCGTACGTTTTTCGACGTCGGGCCGACGCGTAGCCCGCCGCTTCGCCGCCGCCCATCACAGACCGGAGAACCGCCATGTCGCTGGCCGTCGCCGTACCGCCGTCCCCGCCCGACACGGGCAGCGAGTTCACCCCCCTGATGAGGGACGTCAAAGGGCAGGGGCTGCTCGACCGGCGCACCGGCTGGTACGTGCGCACCATAGCGAGCAACGCCCTCGCGCTCGCCGCCGTGGTGACCGGCGTGGCCCTCATCGGCGGCTCCTGGTGGGTGCTCGCGCTCGCCCCAGTCCTGGCCGTCCTCGGCGCCCGCACCGCGTTCATCGGGCACGACGCGGGCCACTCCCAGATCACCGGCAACCGTTCCGTGAGCCGTGCCATCGGTCTCGTCCACGGCAATCTGCTGCTCGGCATGAGTTACTCCTGGTGGAACCAGAAGCACAACCGGCATCACGCGAACCCGAACCACATCGACAAGGACCCCGACGTCGCCGCCGACGTCCTCGTCTTCACCAGCGGCCAGGCCGCCACGCGCACCGGTTTCCGCGGCTGGCTCACCCGCCACCAGGCCTGGCTCTTCTTCCCGCTCACGCTTCTTGAAGGCCTCGCCCTCAAGGTGTCCGGATTCCAGGACCTGCGCCGTCAGAGCGGGCGCGAGCGCCTGGTGGAGGGCGCCCTCCTCGTTACCCACGTCGTCGGCTACGTCACCCTGCTGCTGACCCTCATGCCGCTCGGCCACGCCCTCGCCTTCGCCGCGCTGCACCAGGCGCTGTTCGGGCTGCACCTGGGGATGGCCTTCGCGCCCAACCACAAGGGCATGGAGATGCCCGACCCCGACGGCGACAAGTGGGGGCACCTGCGCCGCCAGGTCCTCACCTCGCGCAACATCAAGGGCGGCGCCCTGACCGACTGGTTCCTCGGCGGCCTCAACTACCAGATCGAGCACCACCTGTTCCCCAGCATGCCCCGTCCGCACCTGCGCCTCGCGCAGCCCTTGGTGAAGGCGCACTGCCGGGATCTCGGCGTCCCCTTCACTGAGACCGGTCTCGTCGACTCCTACCGCCAGGCGCTGCGGCACATGTATGAAGTGGGGGAGCCGCTGCGGGCCGACATCTGACAGGCTCCCGCACAGGGCACCCCGATCCTGGGCGCCCAGGGGCGCGGGATCAGGGACATCTCAGGGTCGTCCACAGGAACCGTGGACGACGCGGGACCGTTTCTCACAGCAGAGGCGAGCCCGCTCCACCCATCCGAGGGCGAGCCGCCCCGAAGGAGGCCAGACACATGTCGAGGAACGCGAAGATCGCCGTGGGAGGCGTGGCGGCCGGGATCATCCTGCTGATCTGGCTGCCTTGGTGGGCGGCCCTGCTCATCGTGCTGGGCGTGCCCACCGCGGCCTACCTGATGCTCGACCCGTCACAGCGGCGCCGGCTGCGCCGCGTGTCCCGCAAGGAACTCGGGCGCTAGGACACGCCCTGGGCCGAGCCGCCGACGGAGCAGGAGTTGACGACGTCACCGCTCGCGGGCCGCCGCACGGTGTGGTCCGCGGGCGGCTTCGTGCCGTGCTCCACCCACCGGGTGAGCGTGTCGAAGGCGTCCCGGTAGCACGGCAGGATCGGCCGCAGGCGGTCCGGATACGTGTCGGACAGGCCGTCCGTGTGCGTCCCGTCCTGGACCCGGTACGTGCGATGCAGTCGCCCGCGCCCCTGCGTGGCCGTCATGCGCGCGTACACGTCGGCGTCCGTGGCGATCGGCAGCAGCGTGTCCAGATCGCCCTGGAGCGTCAGCAGCGGCTTGCCGACGCGCCCCGTCAGCGCGATGCGCTCGACGGCCCGGCGGACCGACGCGGGGCGCTCCGCGTAGCGGTAGGCGGCGTCGGAGGCACAGGGCGCGAGGATCTGGTCCAGTGTCGAGCCGGCGGAGGCGCCGGGGCAGTTCGGGTCGTACCCCGGGTCGAACTCGGCGCGGTACACCTTCTGTGTGAGACCCCAGTACGCGCTTTGGTGGTAGGGCCACAGGAACTCGGAGCCGCGGGCGAATCCGGCCGCGTACATGTCGTCCGCATCGGCCTTCCCCTGGCCGTACGCCACGGCGGTCGGCAGGGAGGTGAGCAGGCCTGGGCCGTTCGCCGTCCACAGCACGCCCTCCCAGTCGACTCCGCCGTCGTACAGCTCGGGGTGGTTCTCCAACTGCCAGCGCGTGAGGTAGCCGGCGTTGGAGATACCGGTCATGTAGGTGCGCCGGGGCGAGTGGCCGTAGCGCAGGGCGACGGCCTTTTTGGCTGCTCGCGTGAGCTGAGTGGTGCGGTCGTTCCATTCGGCGACGGCGTCGCCGGCACGCGTGCCGTCACGGTAGAAGTCCGGGCCGGTGTTGCCCTTGTCGGTGGCCGCGTAGGCGTACCCCTGGGCGAGGACCCGGTCGGAGACGGCCGTGTCGGTCGAGTACTGCTTGCGGTTGCCGGGCGCGGCGGTCACCACCAGTCCGCCGTTCCAGTGGTCGGGCAGCCGGATGACGAACTGCGCGTCGTGGTTCCAGCCGTGGGTGGTGTTCGTGTGCGAGGTGTCGCGGAAGTAGCCGTCGAGCTGGATCCCCGGTACGCCGGACGGGTTCTGGGTGCCCTTGGCCGTCAGCCCGGCCTGGTCGGCCATGTCGGTGTACGAGGTGCCCGCGAGGCCCGCCGTGGTCAGGTCGTCCAGACAGGCCCGCTGCTGGAAGGCGGCGCCCGGCACGCGCGTGTGCTCCTGCCGTGCGCACCGCGCGACCTGTGCGGTGGCCGTGCTCGCGAGGTGCGAACCGGAAGCGGTCAGCACCACAAGAGCGGCGGCCAACAGGGGAACGACTCTGGGCGTACGCATCGAACGGCCTCCTCATGAGTGGATGAAGAGGCCTCATCGTCGATGCGCGACACACACGCACCTATGGGTCGGAGCCACACCGAGCGTCAGCGCCCTATGTGGCACCGGCGGTTCAGACCGGACGTACCGCCATCTTGTCGAGCGCCTCCAGCAGTCCGGGCAGTTCGGCGCCCCTGCCGACCGGCAGCACCTCGCCCGGTTCGTCGTCGAGCAGGACGAAGGCGATGTCGTCCGTCCGCGCCACCATGGACCAGCCGGGCCCGTCGGCCCGCAGGGTCCGGGCGTCACCGGAGGCGAACGCCGAACGTACGCGGCCCAGCGGCGGCGGTGAGTCCACGTAGGCGCGGACCTCGGCCAGCACCCTGCGGATGCCCTCGTCCTCTGTGGTGTCAGGGGTGCTCGCCGTGGACGCGTCCGCCGCGCCGTCGGGCGTGTCGCCGTCCCCGGCGCCGTCACCGCCCTCCGTTGCGAACTGGGCGTCGTCGATCTGCGCGCGCCACGCGGCCCACTGGAGGGCAATCTCGTCCGCTCCCAGGCGCCGCTGGGCCGGCCCCCAGGTCTCCGTGTCCGGTGGCGTGAGCGGCGGCCCGTCGTCCGCCTCGGGGTCGGGCGCCGGGTCGTGCGGCGCGGGGACGCCCGGCGCCGACACCGCGAGCGCCAGCGGCCAGCCGGGCAGCGCCGACACCATGCTGTTCTCGTCGGGGGAGAGGTCGTACTCCATGCCGCAGTCCCAGGACGCGATGGCGACGGCGACCAGGGACACGTCGTCGACGACGACCGTCCAGCGCGCGCCGTCCCCGTCCTGGCCGAGCACCAGCCCGTACCCGTCGGCCAGCGGCGCGAGTCCCAGCGCGTCACACGCCTCCACGTAGTCGTCGCCGAGCACGCTGGGGAACTTCGCGGGTGTCAGCAGCACCGCGGTCAGTACGTACAGCGCGTCGTCCCCGGTGGCGACAGCGTCGTCCGTCCCGGCCATGCCAGCCTCCCCTGAGCTACTTTCCGTCGGCGTGACCTTAGTCAGTCGCGGACGATGTCGTACAGGGGCGATGACCAGGAAAATCAGTCGCCGCGGCAGGGGTGTACGCGGCTGGTGGACAGCATGTCGACAAGGCGTGTGCGCTTTGTGTGCCTGGTGTGCCTGGTGTGCCGGGAGACCGGGCGAGGCAGGTGGGCGGACGTCAGCCGGCGGGCAGACCGAGGAGGCTGCGCGCGACGGTCCGGGGCGATTCGTCGCGCTCCCTCGCGAGGGCGATGAGCGCCCGGCACGCCAGCTCGTTGACCCCGAAGGCGAGGGCATTGGGGTCCACCCAGCTCACGGCCTCGTCGACGCGTTCCTGGTCGTCCTCGGCGCAGGCCGCCACATAGGCGGCCGCCGCCTCGAACAGGTTGGGCGTCCGCCGTGGTCCGGCCGCCGAACGCGGGGGCCCGGGCGCGGCCTGAGCCTCGTCCCGTCGGCGTTCTTCGCGCCGCGCGGCCCGCTTGCGCCACGTGCTCCATGTCTTGCGGGCTCTGTCGAGCATGAGGGCCACCGTCCTCAGTTGGTCGTCTTCGGCCGAGCAAACGCGTTGATACGACGTCGAGTTGAAGCCATGGTGGCAGAAGGCGGCCGGTCCGACTCCCGGGCGGCAACCGTCAACTCGCCTCTGGGGAAGGCGATGTGAGCATCTCGCGCAGCCAGGTGACTTCGGTGCGGCTGGTGGCTCGCGAGATGGTCAGGATCCCCCGCCGAAAGGGGCCGGATCGACCCTGCTCAGCCCTCGCGCACCGCCAGCGCGAGGAAGCGCGCGTCCTCGTCGACGTACGACGTCAGGCGCCAGCCCGAACGGGCCAACAGCGGGCGCAGACGGGGCTCCGCGCGCAGATCGTCCGGGGTGAGCTGCCGCCCGTGCCGTGCGGCCAGGGCCGCCCGGCCGATCGGATGGAAGAGGGCGAGCACCCCGTCGGGCCGCACCACACGCGCGAGTTCGCGCAGGTTCTCCTCGGGGTGGGGCAGGTGCGAGATCAGGCCCGCCCCGAAGACGGCGTCCAGGGCGCCCGTCTGCAGTGGCAGCCGGGACACGTCCGTCAGCAGCAATCGCCCGTCGCCGTCCCGGCCCGCTCGCACGGCCGCCGCCAGCATCGCCGGTGTCAGGTCGGCGCCCAGCACCGTCCCCGAGGGCCCCACGGCCGCACGCAACGGCGGCAGCGCCCGGCCCGTCCCGCAGCCGGCGTCGAGCACTCTGCTGCCGGGACGCAAACCCAGGGCGGACACCGCTGCCTCGTACGCCGGACCGTCGTCGGGGAAGCGGGAGTCCCAGTTCTCGGCCCGGGCCGAGAAGAACTCCTGCACGCGTGTGGGGTCATCGCTCATGCGGTCCATGATTGCGCAGCCCACCGACAATCACGGCGGCACGGGAAGGGGACGCGGAGTCGAAAGGTCCCCATCCGAACCGAAAGTGTCGCAAGCGCGTACGGTGCACACGTTCGACCCTGGCGCGATCGTTCAGTGCCGTATCTCAGTCATCTTCCAACGTCTTTCGAAATGCGCCCCAGTTGTGCGCCCGCGCCAGGGCTAGCGTCCCTGAGCCATGGGACACCTGGACCACGCCACCTTCGGCTGGCTGACCCCCGTGCTGTCGTATCTGATGGCCTGCATCGGCGCGGCGCTCGGCCTGCGCTGCACCGTGCGCGCCCTCAACTCCACCGGGCGCACCCGGCGCAACTGGCTCGTCACGGCGGCCTCGGCCCTCGGTACCGGCATCTGGACGATGCACTTCGTGGCGATGCTCGGCTTCGGTGTCACCGGTACCGAGATCCGCTACAACGTGCCGCTCACCATCCTGAGCCTCGTCGTCGCGATGGTCGTCGTCGGCGCCGGGGTCTTCGCCGTCGGCTACAGCCGCGAGCGGGGCCGGGCCCTCGCACTGGGCGGGCTCACCACAGGGCTGGGCGTCGCGAGCATGCACTACCTGGGGATGGCGGCCCTGCGGCTGCACGGCAGCATCGGCTACGACCCCCTCCTGGTGGCGCTCTCCGTGGTGGTCGCCGTCATCGCCGCGACCGTCGCGCTCTGGGCGGGGCTCAACATCAAGTCGCCCGCGGCGGTGGCGGTCGCGTCCCTGGTGATGGGCGGCGCGGTGAGCAGCATGCACTACACCGGGATGCTCGCCGTGAGCGTGCGGGTGACCCCCGCCACCACGTCCCTGCCCGGCGCCTCGGCGATGCAGTTCGTCTTCCCCCTCGCGGTGGGACTGGGGTCGTACCTCTTCTTGACCTCGGCGTTCGTCGCGCTGTCCCCGACCGCGCACGAACAGCGGGCCTCCGCGTCGGCCCAGCAGCCTCTGGAGAGCACGGCCCGCTGACCACCGACCGCGCCGCGTCCGCCGCCCCGCACCCCGATAGAGGAGCCCATGCGCCCGTCCCGCAGTACTCCCGGCGAAGGCCCGCCACCGATACCCGTTCCCATGGCGCGCGGACGGCGCGCACACGCCGGACCGCCCGCTGCCGAGGACGCCGCCACCGGCGCCGGGCTCGCGCCGGACACTCGTCCCACGCGCGTGGGACGCAGACACCTGCGACCCCGTACGGTCCGCGCGAAGATCATCTGTCTGCTGATGGTGCCCGTCGTCTCCCTGCTCGCCCTATGGGGTTTCGCGACCGTGGCCACCACCCAGGACATCGCGCGGATCCGGCAGGCGCAGCAGGTCGACTCCACGGTGCGCAAGCCCGCCGCCCAGGCCGTGGCGGCGCTCCAGGCGGAGCGGGAAGCAGCCGTCGGCTACGCCACCGCACCCGCGGCCGACCGGGGCGACGTGCTCAAGCGACTCGGCACCACCACCGACCGTGCCGTCGCCGCCCTGCGAGCCGGCCGGGGCACCACCGTGGCCGACGGCGCGGACCTGCCGCACGGAGTGGCCGACCGGCTCGACGCCTTCGTGGCAGGCGCCGAGAAGCTGGGCACCGTACGCGCCGATGTCCTGGAGCGGCGTACCGGCTGGGCCGCCGCCTACGGGCAGTACACCAGGAGCCTCGACGCGGCCTTCACGGCACTTGGGGCGCTCACCGGCATCCAGGACCCGGCATCGGGCTCCGACGCGCGCGTGCTGCTCGAATTCGGCCGCGCGGCCGAGATGCTGTCCCGGGAGAACGCGCTGCTGACGAGTGCGCGCCTGACCGGAGACCTGGACGAGGCGCGGCTCCGGCTGTTCATCGGAGCCGTCGACACCCGCAGGACGTTGACCGACACGGCCGCCATCGATCTGCGCGGGCCCGAACGAGCCGCCTGGAACCGCCTCGCGGAGGGGAGCGCGTACGGCGACGTACGCGCCGTCGAGGACCGGACGCTCAGCGCACAGCCCGGGCGCAAGGCGCTCGCCGGGGCGGCCACGGACACCTGGGTCGGGGCGCACGCGACCGTGCAGGACGGCATGCGGGCCATCGCGACGGGCGCCTCGGGCGGCGGCGCGGACCGGGCCGGTCCGTTCACCAGGGGGCTGCTCACACCGGCGGGAGCGGCCGTGCTGTTCGGCCTCGTCGCCGTGGCCGCCTCACTGGTGATCTCCGTCCGGATCGGCCGCGGCCTCGTCGTCGAACTGATCAGTCTGCGCAACACCGCCCTGGAGATCGCCCGGCGCAAACTCCCCAACGCCATGAGCAAACTGCGGGCGGGCGAGGAGATCGACGTACCGGCGGAGGCGCCCCAGGGACCACCCGCGGAGGACGAGACCGGACAGGTCTCCGAAGCACTCACCACGGTGCACCGCGCGGCCCTGCACGCCGCCGTCGAGCGCGCCGAACTCGCCAACGGCATCTCCGGCGTCTTCGTCAACCTGGCCCGGCGCAGCCAGGTCCTCGTCCACCGTCAACTCGGCCTCCTGGACACCATGGAGCGTCGCGCCGAGGACCCGGGCGAACTCGGCGACCTCTTCCGTCTCGACCACCTCACGACCCGGATGCGGCGCCACGCGGAGAGCCTCATCATCCTGTCCGGAGCCGCACCGGGCCGCGCCTGGCGGGTGCCCGTCCCGCTGACGAACGTCTGCCGGGCCGCGGTCTCGGAGATCGAGGACTACGCGCGCGTGGAGGTGCGCCACCTCGCCGCCGTCGACGTCGCGGGCGCGGCCGTCGCGGACCTCACCCACCTGCTGGCCGAACTCGTGGAGAACGCCGCCCAGTTCTCGCCTCCTCACACCAAGGTGCGCATCAGCGGTGAGCCGGTCGCCAACGGCTACGCGATCGAGGTCGAGGACCGCGGCCTCGGCATGGGCAGGGAAACCCTCGACGAGGCGAACGAGCGCATCCAGCAGTCCGAGACGCTCCACCTGTTCGACAGCGACCGGCTCGGCCTCTTCGTGGTGAGCCGCCTGGCCCGCCGGCACGACATCAAGGTGAACCTGCGCACCTCCCCCTACGGGGGCACCACAGCTGTCGTCCTCATGCCGACCTCCTTGTTGCACAAGGACGGCGCCACGACCTCCGACGCCCCCCATCCACCGTCCGCAGAAGAGCGCCGCTACGCGCGCGTGCCCGAGCCCGAAGCAGCGTCCATGAACGGTAATCCCGTCCCCGCATCCACTCCTCGCCCGGCTCTCGCCGCCCCGGCGGGACCGGCACCCGAGGAAACGCCGCATCCTCCCGGGGTCACCGCGCTCCGTACGCGCAAACCCCTGGGCCCGGACGGCAACGAGACCGCGGACGACCGTGGTCTGCCGCGCCGGGTGCGCCAGGCCAGCCTCGCGCCCCAACTGCGTACCCGCCCCGAGGACCAGCCCCCTTCCGCGCGCAGCGTTGCGGAACCGGGGGAGCGCACCCCCGAACAGGTCAGGGCCCGGATGGCGTCCTTCCGGGACGGCTGGGTCCGTGGCGGCGGACGTCCACCAGGCAGTGACAGCAGCGGAGGAGACCTCACATGATCAAGGAACCGACCACGGGTACGGCCCACCGCTCCGGCGAGCTCGACTGGCTCCTCGACGACCTGGTCACGCGGGTCACCGAGCTACGGCACGCCGTCGTGCTCTCCAACGACGGCCTGGCCGTCGGCGCGTCCGACGGCCTCGGCCGCGAGGACGCCGAACACCTCGCCGCCGTCGCCTCCGGGTTCAACAGCCTCGCCAAGGGCACCGGCCGGCACTTCGGCACCGGGGGCGTGCGACAGACCATGGTGGAGATGGACGACGGGTTCCTGTTCGTGGCCGCCGCCGGGGACGGCTCCTGCCTCGCGGTCCTGAGCACTGCCATGGCCGACATCGGGCTCGTCGCCTACGAGATGGCACGCCTCGTGAAGCGCGTCGGCGAACACCTCCGCACACCGACCCGCTTCGCCGGACCGACGACCACCGCGGGCTGAGGGAAGCGGCTGACGCCCCATGGACAACGACGCGGACCACGCGCATCACACGGACCCCACTCACGGCAGAAGCCACACTCACGAGGTGCCGGGCAGTCAGTGGTTCGACCAGGAGGCCGGACCGATGGTCCGCCCGTACACGGTGACCGCGGGCCGGACCTCGGCGGGCCCTCAGGGAGCACAGTGCGATCTGATCGCCCTGGTGTCGCTGGATTCCGCCGCGCAGGACGTCCACGACGACACCGCGCTCGGGCCCGAACACCGGTCGATCATCGAGATGTGCCGAGCCGAGACACAGACGGTCGCCGAACTCGCCGCGGGCGCCGAGGTGCCCGTGGGAGTGGTCCGGGTGCTCCTCGGTGACCTGCTCGAACTGGGCCGCGTCAAGGTCAGCAGCCCGGTTCCGCCCGCACGACTACCAGCCGAAACGATCTTGAGGGAGGTCATCGATGGACTCCGAGCACTCTGACGCCACGGCTGAGGGCACCGCCCTGTCCCTGAAGATCCTGGTGGCGGGCGGATTCGGGGTGGGCAAGACCACCCTGGTCGGCGCGGTCAGCGAGATCCGGCCGCTGCGCACCGAGGAACGCCTCAGCGAGCTGGGTCAATCGGTGGACGACACCGCGGCGGTGGCCCGCAAGACCACCACGACCGTGGCGATGGACTTCGGACGCATCACCATCAGGTCCGGTCTGTCGCTCTACCTGTTCGGCACGCCGGGACAGGACCGCTTCTGGTTCCTGTGGGACGAGCTGTCGCAAGGGTCCCTCGGCGCCGTCGTCCTCGCGGACACCCGACGGCTCGAGGACTGCTTCCCCGCTGTGGACTACTTCGAGCACCGCCGCATCCCGTTCGTCGTGGCGGTCAACTGCTTCGCGGGCGCAAGGGCGTTCGGGGCACACGAAGTGGCACAGGCCCTCGACCTCGACCGCGGAACCCCCGTGGTCCTGTGCGACGCGCGCGACAAGGACTCGGGGAAGGAGGTGCTGATCAGGCTCGTCGAGTACGCCGGGCGGATGTACACCGCCCGGCTGCTCGACTCGGTCGGCTGACCGGCTCAGTCGGCTCAGTTGGTTCAGACGCCTGGACGGCTCAGTCGGCTACGTCACCGAGCGCCACGACCTTGTCGACGCGGACACGGACGACGAGTTCGCCGGGTACGCCGTTGCGCCTGCCGAACTCCTCGGCGCGGTCCGCGCCCATGTACCGGCCGCCGATCCGGGTGGCCGAATCCACCAGCTCGATCGGGTCCTCGCTGAGTTCGGCGTGCCCCTGGATCGTCACGAAGGAGAACGGCGGCCGTTCGTCGTCCACGCACAGGGCGACGCGGCCGTCGCGGGCCAGATTGCGGCCCTTCACCGTGTCCTTGCCGGTGTTGAAGACGATGTCGTCGCCGTCCAGGACGAACCAGACCGGCGCGATGTGCGGACTGCCGTCCGCCCGCACCGTGGACAGCTTGGCCGTGCGCGTGCCCTCGGAGACGAAGGCATGCCATTCCTCATCGGTCATCTTGTGTGCCATGAGCCCATCCTGCTTGCCCGGACGGCGACCGTGGGGAAGGCTTGCGAGACAGATCCTCCGGGCAGGGGAGCGCCGTGCCCGGGGACGGGGAGTCACAGGGGAGCGGGGAGACAGGAACATGGCGGAGAACACGGGACTCGGTTGGCTGCTCGACGACCTGACGGGGCGTGTCGAACACGTGCGCCACGCCCTGGTCCTGTCGAACGACGGCCTCGTCACCGGTGCCAGTACGGATCTGGGCCGGGAGGACGCCGAACACCTCGCCGCCGTCTCGTCCGGACTGCACAGCCTCGCCAAGGGGTCGGGCCGGCACTTCGGCGCGGGCGGCGTACGGCAGACGATGATCGAGTTCGACGATGCCGTCCTGTTCGTCACCGCCGCCGGGGACGGCAGCTGCCTGTGCGTGCTCAGCGACGCGGAGGCCGACATCGGCCAGGTCGCCTACGAGATGACCCTCCTGGTCAACCGGGTCGGCGAACACCTCGGGGTCGGCAAGCGACAGCCGGAAAAGACATCCGCCGGAGAGCTCTGACCTGCGGGTTTCGGTTGTGGGGTGGAGTTATCCACAGGCTCGCACGGAGCTCGGTGATCCGCGCTACGGTTTTCCCGGGTGGTCACGGAGAGTGACTGCTTCACATCGTTCGACGGGGGAGAACCATCGTGCAAGGCAACACCATGACCAGGCCCCAAGGCAGTGCGGCGCGTGAACTGGGACTGAAGCGAGGCGAGTTCGACCTGGCGGTGCGGCTCGGCCGGATCCGCACCGTCGCGGCACCGGACGGCGGCCTGCGCCGGGTACCGCGCGAGGAGATCGACCGGATTCGCGAAGCCGAGGGATTTCCCGACGCCCTGCGCGAGCAGGTCCGCGTGGTGGGCACCGCGCAGGGCGCGGCGATCATGGACATTCCGTCGACCCGGTTCACCCGGCTCGCGCGGGCCGGGATGCTGACGCCCGCGAAGTTCTACATCAACCGCTACAAGACCGTGGTCTGGCTCTACTTGGCGCAGGAACTGAGGGAGTTCGCGCGGTCCGAGGTCCATGCCCCGCTCCTGACGGGCCGGGCGCCGGCCCCGATGCGCGCCCGGATCGCGGCCGGGGAGGACCTGCGGCCACGGACCTGGCGGGCCCGACACGCCGTGTATCTGCTCGGCCAGTGCGCCGATCCCTGGGAGCGGGCCGCCGCGATCGCCACGTTCCTCGACGCGGACCAGCTGGCCGAGCTGGTCGAGAGTCCCTACGAGCGGGCCCAGCTGATTCGGTTGCGCCCCCACGAGAGCTGGTACGGGGCGCCGGAGTCGCCGACCGCACAGGTCGTCGAGCGCATCCTCGTCGCCGACGACCCGGCCGAGATCAGCTGGCTGCGGGCCAATCTCCTGCTGAGCCTGGACAAGGCCCGCCGACTCCGCCCGGCCGCGCACCCTGCCGCTGCGGGCCCGGCCGTCCCGCACCCAGCCGTCCCGCGGCCTGTCATCGACGGACCGCTCGCTCCTGCCAACCCGGCGAGCCCCGAGAACTTCACGGTCCCCGCCCCGGCCGGGCCGGCCCGGAGCCTGTGGGGGCGCCTGCTCGGCAGACGAGGCTGAACTCCGGTGTGCAGGAGGCCTATTCGGTGCCGTCGGCGGTGCCGCCCTCGACGGCGTCCAGGTCTCGGGCGTAGTACTCGATCGCTGTCCGGTATCCCACGATGTCCGGGTCGGCGCTGGTCGCGGCCAGCACCGTCAGCAGCAGCCGCATGCCGTCGTGAGCACGTCCCACGTTGTACAGGGCCATCGCCAGGAACGTCTTGAGCGCGTTGTCCTCGGGGAACTCGACGATCGCCTCGCTCAGCGTGGCCACGGCGTCCGTGTGGCGGCCGAGCGTGCGGTAGGTGCTGCCGAGACCGAGCAGGGCACCGCGCCGGTCCTCCGTGGACAGCCCCGGACCCGCGAGCGCGTCGACATAGTGCGGCACCGCGTCGGCCTCCAGGCCGAGGACGTCATGGGCCCACGCCGTCTGATACGCGATACGGGAGTCGTCGGGGAACCGGGCGCGCAGCACGAGCAGTTGCTCGCGCGCCTCCTCCCGGTGGCCCGCCTCGCGCAGCCGCACGGACTGCGCGAGCAGCGTCTCCGGATCGTCCGACGGCATGCCGCTCACGCTCCGAGCTTTCGGAACAGGCCCTCTTGCACCACGGACACCAGCAGCCGGCCCTCGACGTCGTAGATGCGACCACGGGCCAGACCACGGCCACCCGTCGCGATCGGCGATTCCTGGTCGTACAGGAACCACTCATCGGCACGGAAAGGACGGTGGAACCACATGGCGTGGTCGAGCGAGGCCATGTCGAAACCGCGCGGGCCCCACAGCGGCTCGATCGGCAGTCGCACCGCGTCGAGGAGCGTCATGTCGCTGGCGTATGTGAGCGCGCAGGTGTGCACGAGCGGGTCGTCGCCGAGGGGACCGACCGCGCGCATCCACACGGCGCTGCGCGGCTCGGCGCTCCCGACCTCCTCCGGGGTCCAGCGCAGCCGGTCCACGTAGCGGATGTCGAAGGGCTGGCGCCGGGCCATGCGCTCCAGCGCCTCGGGCAGGGCCCCCAGATGGCCCTTGATCTCTTCGGCGATGGTCGGCAGCGACTGCGGGTCCGGAACCTCCCGGGCCGGCGGCAACTGGTGCTCGAAGGCTCCCTCTTCGGGCTTGTGGAAGGAGGCGGTGAGATTGAAGATCGTGCGGCCCTGCTGGACGGCGGTGACCCGGCGCGTGGTGAAGGAGCGGCCGTCGCGGACCCGTTCGACCTGGTACACGATGGGGACGCCCGGGCGGCCCGGGCGCAGGAAGTACGCGTGCAGGGAGTGCACGGGGCGATCGCCCTCGGTGGTGCGGCCCGCGGCCACCAGGGCCTGCCCGGCGACCTGCCCGCCGAAGACGCGCTGCAGGGACTCCTGCGGGCTGCGCCCACGGAAGATGTTGACCTCGATCTGCTCCAGGTCGAGCAGGTCGACAAGCCGTTCCGCGGGATTCGTCATGCGTCGTTCTCTCTCGTGTGGGCGACCGGAGGGATCCGGCGCGGGGACGCGGACGGACCCTGCCGTCCGGCCGACCGGGGTGCTACAGCTGACCGACGTCCGTGACCCGGACGATGGCACGACCCTCGGTGTCGGAGGCCGCGAGGTCGACCTCGGCGCTGATACCCCAGTCGTGGTCGCCGTTCGGGTCGGCGAAGGTCTGGCGGACCTTCCACAGACCGTGCTCGGGATCCTCCTCGATCATGAGCAGCTTGGGACCGCGCGCGTCGGGCCCGGTGCCGAGGTCCTCGTACTCGTCCCAGTACTTGTCCATGGCGTCGCCCCAGGCGTCGGCGTCCCAGCCCGCTTCGCCGTCCATCTCGCCGAGTTCCCCGACGTTGTCGAGCGCGGCGAGTTCGACCCGGCGGAACATCGCGTTGCGCACGAGGACGCGGAAGGCGCGTGCGTTCGCGGTGACCGGCTTGACCTGGTCGGCCTTCTCCTGGGCCTCCTCCGCGGTCATCACCTCCGGGTTGGCGAGCTGCTCCCACTCGTCCAGGAGGCTGGAGTCGACCTGGCGCACCATCTCGCCCAGCCAGGCGATCAGGTCCTCCAGGTCCTCCGACTTGAGGTCGTCGGGCACCGTGTGGTCGAGCGTCTTGTAAGCGCTGGCGAGATAGCGCAGGACGATGCCCTCGGTGCGCGCGAGCTCGTAGTGGGAGACGAACTCCGTGAAGGTCATCGCCCGCTCGTACATGTCCCGGATCACCGACTTCGGCGACAGCGGGTGGTCGCCGACCCACGGGTGGCTCGTGCGGTACGTGTTGTAGGCGTGGAAGAGGAGCTCTTCGAGGGGCTTCGGGTAGGAGACGTCCTGGAGGCGCTCCATGCGCTCCTCGTACTCGACCCCGTCCGCCTTCATCAGGGCGACGGCCTCACCGCGCGCCTTGTTCTGCTGGGCGTGCAGGATCTGCCGCGGGTCGTCGAGCGTGGACTCCACGACCGAGACCATGTCGAGCGCGTACGACGGCGACTCCTTGTCGAGCAGGTCGAAGGCGGCGAGCGCGAAGGTCGACAGCGGCTGGTTGAGCGCGAAGTCCTGCTGGAGGTCGACGGTCAGGCGCACGATACGGCCCGTGGCGTCCGGCTGGTCCAGCTTCTCGACGATGCCGCCGTCGAGCAGCGAGCGGTAGATCGCGATGGCCCGGCGGATGTGCCGCAGCTGCGCCTTGCGCGACTCGTGGTTGTCCTCGAGCAGCTTGCGCATCGCGTCGAACGCGTTGCCCGGGCGGGCGATGACCGACAGCAGCATCGTGTGCGTGACGCGGAAGCGGGAGGTCAACGGCTCGGGATCGGAGGTGATGAGCTTGTCGAAGGTGCTCTCCGTCCACGCGACGAAACCCTCGGGGGCCTTCTTGCGGACGACCTTGCGCCGCTTCTTCGGGTCGTCGCCCGCCTTCGACAGCGCCTTCTCGTTCTCGATGACGTGCTCGGGCGCCTGGGCCACGACGAAGCCCGCCGTGTCGAAGCCGGCCCGGCCGGCGCGACCCGCGATCTGGTGGAACTCACGGGCACGCAGCGTGCGCACCCGGGTGCCGTCGTACTTGGTGAGCGCCGTGAACAGCACCGTACGGATCGGGACGTTGACGCCGACGCCGAGGGTGTCGGTGCCGCAGATGACCTTCAACAGGCCTGCCTGGGCCAGCTTTTCGACGAGGCGACGGTACTTGGGCAGCATGCCCGCGTGGTGCACCCCGATGCCATGGCGCACGTAACGCGACAGGTTGCGGCCGAACTTGGTGGTGAACCGGAAGTTGCCGATCAGCTCGGCGATCTGGTCCTTCTCCTCGCGCGTGCACATGTTGATGCTCATCAGCGCCTGCGCGCGCTCGACGGCCTGCGCCTGCGTGAAGTGGACGATGTAGACCGGAGCCTGCTTCGTGTCGAGCAGCTCGGTCAGCGTCTCGGTGAGCGGCGTCAGCCGGTACTCGTAGGACAGCGGCACCGGACGGGTGGCCGAGCGGACCACGGAGGTGGGGCGACCGGTGCGGCGCGTCAGATCCTTCTCGAACATCGCGACGTCACCGAGCGTCGCCGACATCAGGATGAACTGCGCCTGCGGCAGCTCCAGCAGCGGAATCTGCCAGGCCCAGCCGCGGTCACCCTCCGCGTAGAAGTGGAACTCGTCCATGACGACCTGGCCGATGTCGGCCTGGGCACCGTCGCGCAGGGCGATGGAGGCGAGCACCTCGGCGGTGCAGCAGATCACGGGCGCGTCCGAGTTCACGGACGCGTCGCCGGTGAGCATGCCGACGTTCTCGGTACCGAAGATCTTGCACAGCTCGAAGAACTTCTCGGAGACCAGAGCCTTGATCGGAGCCGTGTAGAAGGTGACCTCGTCACGAGCGAGCGCCGCGAAGTGCGCAGCGGCCGCGATCATGCTCTTGCCGGATCCGGTGGGCGTCGACACGATCACGTTCGCGCCCGACACCACCTCGATCAGCGCCTCCTCCTGGTGGGGATAGAGGGTGAGACCACGCTCCTGCGCCCACGACTCGAAGGCGTCGTAGAGGGCGTCCGGATCTGCGGTCTGCGGGAGCTGATCGATAAGGGTCACGTCACCATCTTGCCTGCCTTCTGCTCCGATCCGGCAATCGGATGCCCGTACGAAGATCACGAAGGTTACGCTGGGTCGCCGACGGGGCGTCAGGGCGCGCACCCCTTCAGGGGGTCAACGGAGCGTCGGTACAAGGGACATGTCGACACGACGCGGACGGTCGGCACAAGTGGGACAGGGGCGGAACAGAGCGATGATGGGACCGGCACACTCGTTGTCAGGAGCGGCGGCCTGGCTGGGGGTGGGCGCGGCGGCGGCAGCCGCGGGGCACCCGATGCCCTGGCCGGTCGTCCTGGTCGGCGCGCTGATCTGCGCGGGCGCCGCCCTCGCCCCCGACCTCGACCACAAGGCGGCGACCATCTCGCGCGCCTTCGGCCCGATCTCCCGATGGCTCTGCGAGATCGTCGACAAACTCTCGTACGCCGTCTACAAGGCGACCAGGAAGCCGGCCGACCCCCGTCGCTCGGGCGGACACCGCACCCTCACCCATACGTGGCTGTGGGCCGTCCTCATCGGTGCCGGGGCCTCGGTCGCGGCGATCACCGGTGGCCGGTGGGCCGTCCTCGGGATCCTCTTCGTCCACATGGTGCTCGCCATCGAAGGACTGCTCTGGCGGGCCGCTCGTGGTTCCAGCAGCGATGTCCTGGTGTGGCTGCTCGCGGCGACCAGCGCCTGGATCCTCGCCGGCGTCCTGGACCAGCCGAACAACGGATCGGACTGGCTGTTCACCGACCCGGGCCAGGAGTACCTGTGGCTGGGTCTGCCGATCGTGCTCGGCGCCCTGGTCCACGACATCGGGGACGCGCTCACGGTCTCGGGCTGCCCGATCCTGTGGCCCATCCCCGTCGGCCGCAGGCGCTGGTACCCGATCGGCCCGCCCAAGCCCATGCGGTTCCGGGCCGGCAGCTGGGTCGAGCTGAAGGTGCTCATGCCCGTGTTCATGCTGCTCGGCGGAGTGGGGTGCGCGGCCGCGCTCAACTTCATCTGAGCCCGGCCGCACACCGCCCCCTGGCACGGTCACCCGTGCCAGGACCGCCACAGGGCGGCGTACGCCCCGTCGGCCGCGACCAGCTCGTCATGGCTGCCGAGCTCGCGGATACGGCCGTCCTCGACCACGGCGATCACATCCGCGTCGTGCGCGGTGTGCAGCCGGTGCGCGATGGCCACGACCGTGCGGCCCTCCAGTACCCGGGCGAGCGAGCGCTCCAGGTGGCGGGCGGCGCGAGGGTCGAGCAGCGAGGTCGCCTCGTCCAGGACCAGGGTGTGCGGGTCGGCGAGGACCAGCCGGGCCAGGGCGATCTGCTGGGCCTGCGCGGGAGTGAGCGCCGCTCCGCCCGACCCGACCTCGGTGTCGAGGCCCTCGGCCAGAGTGTGCGCCCACTCGTCGGCGTCGACCGCGCCGAGCGCCGCCCACAGCTCGGCGTCCTCGGCGTCGGTGCGGGCCAGCCGCAGGTTGTCCCGGAGCGAACCGACGAAGACGTGGTGCTCCTGATTGACCAGGGCCACGTGCGAGCGGACCCGCTCCGCCTGCATCCGGGACAGCTCCGCTCCGCCGAGCGTGACCTGCCCGGTGCGCGGCGCGTAGATCCCGGCGAGCAGCCGGCCCAGCGTCGACTTGCCCGCACCGGACGGGCCGACCAGGGCGAGCCGCGTGCCCGGCCGCACCTCGAGGGACACCTTGCGCAGCACGTCGACGCCCTCGCGGTAGCCGAAGTGCACCTCGTCCGCGTGCACGTCCCGTCCGTCGGGGCGTACCGAGGCGTCGCCCGCGTCCGGCTCGATGTCCCGTACGCCGACGAGCCGGGCCAGGGACACTCCGGCCACCTGGAGCTCGTCGTACCAGCGCAGGATCAGGCCCACCGGATCCACCAGCATCTGCGCGATCAGCGCGCCGGTGGTCAGCTGGCCGACGTCGATCCAGCCCTGGAGGACGAAGACACCGCCGATCAGGAGGACGGACAGGAGCACCAGCACGTGCACCGCGTTGATCACGGGGAAGAGGACCGAGCGCAGATAGAGCGTGTAGCGCTCCCACGCCGTCCATTCCTTGACGCGACGCTCGGACAGCTCCACACGGCGGTCGCCGAGCCGGTGCGCCTCGACGGTGCGGCCGGCGTCCACGGTCTCCGCGAGCGCCGCGGCGACGGCCGCGTACCCCGCCGCCTCCGAGCGGTACGCGGACGGTGCCCGCTTGAAGTACCAGCGACAGCCGAGCACGAGGACCGGCACCGCGATCAGGATCACCGGGGCGAGCAGCGGCGCCGTCACCGCGAGTCCGCCGATGAGCAGGACCACCCACACGACACCGATGGACAGCTGCGGCACCGCCTCCCGCATCGCGTTCGCCAGGCGGTCGATGTCCGTGGTGATCCGGGAGAGCAGGTCGCCCGTGCCCGCCCGCTCCAGGACACCCGGCGGCAGCCCGACCGAGCGCACCAGGAAGTCCTCGCGCAGATCCGCCAGCATCCGCTCGCCGAGCATCGCCCCGCGCAGCCGCACCTGCCGGGTGAACACGGCCTGCACCACGAGGGCGACGACGAACACGGCGATGACGCGTTCCAGATGCAGGTCGCGCAGTGCGGCGCTGTCCGTGACGTCCTCGATCAGACCGCCCAGCAGATAGGGGCCGACCATGGACGCGACGACCGAGACCGTGTTGACGCCGATGAGCAGCAGAAAGGCGCGCCGATGGCGCTGGTACAGCTCGCGCACATAGCCGCGTACCGTCGCCGGCGCGCCGACCGGCAGGGTGTTCGCCGTGGTCGGGGCCGCCGGGTCGTAGGCCGGTGGCGCTACGCCGATCATGCCGTCTCCTCGATGTCGATCTCGATCTCGTCGTCGGCCTCGGAGGCCGACCGGGGGCCGGTGCGCACGGTCGCCGGATCCGTTTCGGTCCCGCGGGTGACGACCGCGCGGTACCGGGGTTCGGTACGCACCAGTTCGCGGTGCTCGCCGACCGCGACAGCCGTGCCGTCCTGGACGAACACCACGCGGTCCGCGCGGTCCAGGAGCAGCGGGGACGAGGTGAGGACCACCGTCGTACGGCCCTGTCGCAGGGCGCGCACCCCCTGGGCGATCCGCGCCTCGGTGTGCGAGTCCACGGCGGACGTGGGCTCGTCGAGGACCAGTGCCTCCGGGTCGGTGACCAGCGACCGGGCCAGGGCCAGACGCTGGCGTTGGCCACCCGAGAGGGAGCGGCCGCGCTCGGTGATCCGGGCGTTCATCGGGTCCTCGTCCAAGGACGCCTGCGCCAGGGCGTCGAGCACGTCCGCGCAGTGCGCCGCGGCCAGCGCCTCCTCCGGCCGGACCGACCCGGAGGACGGCACGGAGAGGAGTTCGGCGAGCGTGCCGGAGAGCAGCACCGGGTCCTTGTCCTGGACCAGCACGGCCGAGCGGGCGACGTCCAGCGGCAGCTCGTCCAGCGGCACCCCGCCCAGCAGCACGGAGGGCGGCCCGGCCTTCTCGGCCCCGCGGTCGTCGGAACCGGCGGCGGCGTCGTCCACGGCGTGCGGTTCATCGGCCGGGTCCGTCACATCGTCCGGCTCCGTCGAGGCCGGGTGGCCGCCGAGCCGGTCGGCGAGCCGGCCCGCGAGGTCCGGGTCACCGCACACCACGGCCGTCAGGAGCCCGGCAGGGGCGAGCACGCCGGTGGCCGGGTCGTACAGATCACCGGTCGGCGCGGTCGCGTCGAGGAGCCCGCCCGCGGGCTCGGTGACGCGCTGGAGCGCGAGCACCCTGGCGGCACGCTGCGCCGAGGGCCGCGAGAAGGAGTACGCCATGGCGATCTCCTCGAAGTGCCGCAGCGGGTAGTTGAGCATCATCACCGCGCTGTACACGGTGACCAGTTCACCCACGGTGATCCGGCCCTCGCGGGCGAGATGGACGCCGTACCAGACGACCACGACGAGCAGCAGTCCGGGAAGGAGGACCTGGATCGCGGAGATGAGCGACCACATACGGGCACTGCGCACAGCGGCCCTGCGCACCTCCTGCGAGGCGCGGCGGTAGCGGTCGAGGAAGAGTTCCTCGCCGCCGATGCCGCGCAGTACGCGCAGTCCGGCGACCGTGTCCGAGGCGAGTTCGGTGGCGCGGCCCGCCTTCTCCCGCTGATGGTCCGCGCGCCGGGTGGCGCGGGGCAGCAGCGGCAGCACGGCGAGGGCGAGAACCGGCATGCCGATCGCGACGACGACGCCCAGCGCGGGCTGGTACACGACGAGCCCGACACAGACCAGGACGACGGTGAGCGCGGCGGCGGCGAAGCGGGACAGCGCCTCGACGAACCAGCCGATCTTCTCGACGTCACCGGTGGACACCGCGACGACCTCACCGGCGGCGACCCGTCGGGTCAGCGCGGCGCCGAGCGCGGCGGTCTTGCGGGCGAGCAGCTGCTGCACACGGGCGGCGGCGCCGATCCAGTTGGTGACGGCGGTGCGGTGCAGCATGGTGTCGCCGAGCGCGATGGCGATGCCGAGCAGCACGAATAGCCCGCCCGCGGCGGCGAGCCGGGCGCCGGAGCGGTCGACGACGGCCTGGACGGCGTAGCCCACGCCGTACGGGAGGCCGGCGACCGAGCTGAAGTGGAGCAGTCCCCAGGCGAGGGACTTGAGCTGGCCACCGATCTGGTTCCGGCCGAGCCAGAGCAGGAACCGGGGGCCGGAGCGTGCGTCGGGCACGCCCGGATCGGAGTACGGAAGGTCGGAGATCTGCATGACGTCCCAGTTATCGACATGTCGATAGGAAGAGATGGAGGAGGCGGAGGGAGAGGGAAGGCGGGAGAGGGCGGGAGGGGGCGGGAAGGGCGAAAACGGGTGGAGGGCGGGAAGACCGGAAGCGGGCGGAACAAACCGTGAAAGGTTCGCGCCCCTCAGTGACCGGAGGCAAACGGTTTTTAGCCGTGCGGCAAAGATTCGGCCGGGAACGGTCGTGGCGACCGGGCCCGGCTCGGGGGTTCGCAGGCCGAAGTGCGAGCATGGAGCGCATGCGTATTGCGGGTGCGGTTCGGGCGGGTGTCGCGGCGGCGGCCTGCGGAGTGTTGCTGACGACGGTGGCGGCGTGCGGCGCGGATGGCGGGAGTGCCACGTCAGGGGCGCACAGCTCGGAGGACGACGCGCACACCGACGCGGCGCGGCCGGCCGATTCGAAGACGATCCCGGACGTCGGCGCCCGCTACCAGAAGCAGATCCCCGCGAACTCGCGGCAGGTCGTCGCGGTCTATGGGGACGGGAAGAACTCCGCGGACTCCACGATCGTCCTCTACACCAAGTCGGGCGACACCTGGAAGAAGGCCCGCAGCTGGTCCGGGCACAACGGCAAGAAGGGCTGGACGACGGACCACCGGGAGGACGACAAGCGCAGTCCGGTCGGTGTGTTCACCCTCAGCGACGCCGGCGGCGTGCTCGCCGACCCGGGGGCGAAGCTGCCCTACACACAGACCGCGTCGATCCAGGCGCCGCACTACTGGGCGAAGTCGCACTGGCACGACTTCGACTACGTCATCGCGATCGACTACAACCGGGTGAAGGGCACCGCGCCGAACGACCCGACGCGTCCGCAGGGTCAGTCCAAGGGCGGCAGCATCTGGCTGCACATGGACCACGGCAGCGGCACCTCGGCCTGCGTGAGCCAGTCGAAGGCGAACATGCAGTACCTCCTCAAGACGCTCGACCCCGCGCAGCACCCGGTCGTGGTGATGGGCGACAAGGCCGAACTCAAGGCGACCTGACCACAGGCCCGAGCCCAGGGCAGGACAGGGCTCGGGCGTACTTGCGGTACCGGCGCCGGTGGAGGGGGCCGGAAACTACTCCTCGGCCGGCTTCTCCGAGTCGACGCCGCCGCGCTTCTTGCGCCACTCGCCGCGCGTGAAGTCCGGGATCGGCTGCGGCGCGCCCTTCGCCTTGATGGAGAGATGGCTCAGCGGCACCGGAGAAGTCCAGGTCGCGGCGTCGTATACGTCGAAGTCCGGTACGAGGCCGAGCCGCATCGTCTGTGTCAGGCGGTAGACCATGATGTAGTCCATGCCGCCGTGGCCGCCGGGCGGGTTGGCGTGCTCCTTCCACAGCCAGTGGTCCCAGTCGGCGTACTGGCCGAAGTCGCCCCAGGCGTCGTCCTTCTGGTCCGGCTCGATGTAGATGCGCTCCGGGTAGTCCTCGAACACACCCTTCGTGCCGCCGAGCTGATTGATGCGCGAGTACGGGTGCGGGGTGCTGACATCGTGTTCGAGCCGGATCACCCGGCCCTTCGCCGTCTGGACGAGGCTGATCGTGCGGTCCGACTCGATGTAGGACTCCTTCCAGCTCGGATCGTCGGCGGGCATGTGGGCGGCCCGGTACTCGGCGAGACCGAGGGACGGCGTGCCGAAGCTGGAGATGTGCGTGACCCGGTCCCCGCGGTTGACGTCCATGTAGTTGGCGACCGGGCCGAAGCCGTGGTTGGGATAGAGATCGCCGCGCAGCCGGGTGTGCCACAGGCGGCGCCACGGACCCTCGTAGTAGTCGGGGTCGAACATCAGGCCGCGCAGATCGTGGTTGTACGCGCCCGCGCCGTGCAGGAGTTGACCGAACTTGCCCGCGTGCGCCATCCGCAGCACCCGCATCTCGTTGCGGCCGTAGCAGCAGTTCTCCAGCTGCATACAGTGCCGGCGGGTGCGCTCGGAGAGGTTCACCAGCTCCCACAACTGGTCGAGCTGGAGGGCGATGGGGCATTCGACGCCGACGTGCTTGCCGTTCAACATGGCCGTCTTGGCCATCTCGAAGTGCCGGTCCCAGGGCGTCGCCGCGTACACGAAGTCCACGTCGCCGCGCTTGCACAGGTTCTCGTAGTCGTGCTCGCCCTTGGTGTACGTCGCCGGGGCGGGCCGGCCCGCGGCGGTCACCTTGGCGGCGGCCCGCTCCGTCTTGTCCTTCACCGGGTCGCACAGCGCGACGACGCGCACGCCCGGCATCGCGAGGAAGAGGTCGATCATGCTGCCGCCGCGGTTGCCGAGGCCGATGATCCCGACGCGCACCGTGGAACGCCGCTCGAACGGTACGCCGATCATCGTCGCGCCCTGCCGGGCGGGCGCCGTGCTCACCGATGTGTGCTCCTGCGCGGCCGACGCGGCGTACGCCGGTCCTGACTCCAGCGCGCCGAGCCCGAGACCGATCCCCGCCCCCGCGACACCCGCCGTACGCAGGACATCACGGCGTGAACGGCCTTCGGGCTCCGGGGTGTTGAGAGGCAGGCTGTCGTCGTGCATCGGACCTCCAGGGTGGTGGGTGCGGTGCGTGGCAAACGCAAGCCACCCTGGAGGCGGTGAAGGCGGGGCGCAAGAGCCCCAAGTGGTCGGGGAGTTGGACTTTCTTTACTGAGCCTTTGGACTCCCGTGGAGGGATCGCTCGCCACGCGCCGGCCGCGTCGCGCGCTCGAGCTCCACGAGAACCGAGTAGTAGGTGCGACCCGTGGCGTGGTCCATGCCCACCTCGCACATCCGGTTCGCCGACAGATGCGCGTCGAAGGCGCGGGACGTGACCTCGGCGGCCTCCTTCGCCGTCGCCGATTCGGTCAGCTCCTTGTGGAGCATGCCGCGGTCGCCCGCGAAGGCGCAGCATCCCGCGTCGTCCGGCATCACGACCTCATCGGCACAGGCCTCGGCGATCGCCTTCAACTGGGCCACGTCGCCCAGGTGCTCCATCGAGCACGTGGGGTGCAGCACGGCCGAGCCGACCGTCCGCTCGACCGTCAGGTGCGGCAGCAGCTCGTCGGCCGCCCACACCAGGGAGTCGACGATCTTCAGCTCGGCGTGCAGCTCCCTGTTGTCGTCGGTGAGATACGGCACCACCTCGTGCGCGATGCCGAGCGTGCACGAGGACGCGTCCACGACCAGCGGCAGACGGCCGCCCGCGGTCCAGCCCCAGGCCGCCTCGACGATCCGGTTCGCCATGATCGTGTTGCCCTCGTCGTAGCCCTTGGAGTGCCAGATCGTGGCGCAGCACGTCCCGGCGACATCGTCGGGGATCCAGACCGGCCTGCCCGCGCGCGCGGAGACCGCGACGACGGCCTGAGGCAGCGAGACGTCCCCGGGGGTGCCGAAGATGCGGTTCACACAGGCCGGGTAGTACACGGCTGTGGCGCTCGCGCGTGCGGTGCGCGGCAGCTTGCGGGCGGCCGCCGCCGGAATCTCCGGCAGCCACTCGGGGACGAGGTCGGGGCGGATCGCCTTGCGGGCCGCGGTGGTGACGCTCGTCAGCAGTCGGTCACCGATCTTGTCGGCTGCGGCCACGGCGAGCCGGGCCGACGCCTCGACGGCCTTGAAGTTCTTCGCGGTGAGCGCGGCCACCTTCTCCTCGCGCGGTGAGTGCCGCGCGTGCCGGAAGCCCTTCATGAAAGCGCCCGTGTCGATGCCGACAGGGCAGGCCAGTTTGCAGGTGGAGTCCCCGGCGCAGGTGTCGACCGCGTCGTATCCGTAGGCCTCGATCAGCTCCTGCTCGACCGGCGATCCCGACGGCTGGCGCATCATCTCGCGGCGCAGCACGATCCGCTGGCGCGGCGTCGTGGTCAGGTCCTCACTGGGGCAGGTGGGCTCGCAGAAGCCGCACTCGATGCACGGATCCGCGATCAGCTCCACCTTCGGGATCGTCTTCAGACCCCGCAGATGCGCCTTCGGGTCGCGGTCCAGGACGATGCGCGGGGCCAGCACCCCGTCGGGGTCGATGACCTGCTTGGTGCGCCACATCAGCTCCGTGGCCCCGGAACCCCATTCGAGCTCCAGGAAGGGCGCGATGTTGCGGCCCGTGGCGTGCTCCGCCTTCAGCGATCCGTCGAACCGCTCCACCGTGAGCCGGCAGAAGTCGTCCATGAAGGCCGCGTACCGGTCCACGTCCGCCGGCTTCCCCGCGTCGAACGCCAGCAGGAAGTGCAGATTCCCGTGCGCGGCGTGTCCCGCCACGGCGGCGTCGAAGCCGTGCCGCGTCTGGAGTTCGAGCAGCGCCTCACAGGCCTCGGCCAGGCGCGCGGGCGGCACGGCGAAGTCCTCCGTGATCAGCGTCGTCCCCGAAGGGCGCGAACCACCGACCGCCGTCACGAACGCCTTGCGCGCCTTCCAGTAGCCCGAGATCGTCTTCGCGTCCCGCGTGAACTCATTGCTCACCGAGGCGACGGGCGCGACCAGGTCGAGCCCTTCGAGGACCTGAGCGGCCTTCTTCTCGTACGCCGCCTGCTGATCGTCGTCCGGCGCGCGGAACTCCACGAGCAGCGCCGCCGTCTCCTTCGGCAGCTGGGCCCAGTCCTGCGGCACGCCCTGCACGCTCACCGACGCGCGCAGCGTGTTGCCGTCCATCAGCTCGACGGCCAGCGCCCCCGCCTCGTTGAAGACGGGCACCGCCGCGGCGGCCGCCGTCAGCGAAGGGAAGAACAGCAGCGCCGTCGTCACCTTCCGGTCCAACGGCAGGGTGTCGAAGACGACTTCGGAGATGAAACCGAAGGTGCCCTGCGAACCCACCATCAGGCCGCGCAGGATCTCGACCGGCGTGGAGCCGTCCAGGAAGGCGTCCAGCCGGTAGCCGTTCGTGTTCTTGATCTCGTACTTGGCGCGGATCCTGCGGGTCAGCTCGGCATCCGCCTCGATCTCGCGCTTGATCGCCAACAGGCCCTCGCAGAGTGCCGGTTCGGCGTGCGCGAGGTCGGCGTCGGCCTGTGGATCCCCGGTGTCGACGACCGTGCCCGACGGCAGGACGAAGGTGAGCGAGGCGAGCATCCGGTACGAATTGCGGGTCGTGCCCGCCGTCATGCCCGACGCGTTGTTCGCCACCACGCCGCCGATGGTGCAGGCGATGGCGCTCGCCGGGTCGGGGCCCAGGACCCGCCCGTGACGCGCGAGCGTGGCATTGGCGCGCACGATCGTGGTGCCCGGGCCGATACGGGCCCGCTCGCCGTCGCCGAGCACCTCGACGCCCGCCCAGAACCTCCGTACGTCGACGAGGATGTCCTCGCCCTGCGCCTGCCCGTTCAGCGACGTGCCCGCCGCGCGGAATACGACCTCGCGGCCCTTGCCGTGCGCGTACGACATCACCGCCGACACATCGTCGATGTCCTCGGCGACCACCACGACCTGCGGCACGAAGCGGTACGGGCTCGCGTCCGAGGCGTAGCGCACCAGGTCCGAGATCTTCGTCAGCACCTTGTCCGCGCCGAGCAGCTCGGTCAGGTCCGTGCGCAGCGGCTCGGGGGTGCCGCCGGCCTGCCGGCCCTGGACGCGGTCGGGCGCCGGGTCGGACGGTCGGGATCCCGGACGCAGTGCTTCCGGCTTCGGCTCCAGCAGCGGCATGGCTCTCCTCGATCGGCGGACGGTCAGCGGTCCGCGGTGTCAGCAGTCCCGCTCGCGCGGGGCTTCGAACAGGGCGTTCAGCAACACCGTCAGCTGGGCGCGCTGCTCCCTGTCCAATGGGGCCAGGATCTCCTCTGCCGCCGCGCGGCGCGCGCTGCGCAGCTCCCGCAGGGCCGCCCGGCCCCGCTCGGTGAGCTCGATCCGGATGACCCGGCGATTGGTGGGATCCGGCACCCGACGGACCAGCTCGCCCGCCTCCAGGCCGTCCACCACCGTGGTCACGGCCCGCGGGACGACTTCCAGGCGCTCGGCCAGATCAGCCATCCGGGGCGGTGTGTCGTAATGGACGAGGGCGCGCAGCAGCCGCGACTGGGCGGGCGTGATCCCGACCGGCTCCAGCTGGCGCTTCTGGATGCGATGAAGGCGGCGGGTCAGCCGCAGCAGCTGTTCGGCGAGGAACCCGTCGGCGTCCGGGGTGTTCATGCCGGGAACATTACCAGGACTTTGTGCATTGTGAGTATAGGTAACAATGAGCTAAGCTCCTCAAGTCGCTCAGTTCGCAGAATCTAGGAGGCCCATGCCCCGCGACGACATCACCTGGACGCCGCCCCCCGACGCCAAGAGCTCGGGGCAGCCGCGGCAGATCCGCCGCATCCTGTCCCTCTTCCGCCCCTACCGCGGCCGCCTCGCCCTCGTCGGGCTCCTGGTCGGTGCCGCATCCCTGGTCACGGTCGCGACGCCGTTCCTGCTCAGGGAGATCCTCGACGTCGCCATCCCGCAGGGCCGCACCGGGCTGCTCAGCCTGCTGGCCCTCGGCATGATCGTCAGCGCCGTCGTCACCAGCGCTTTCGGCGTGCTGCAGACGCTCATCAGCACCACCGTCGGCCAGCGCGTCATGCACGACCTGCGCACGGCCGTCTACGGCCGGCTGCAGAGCATGTCCCTCGCCTTCTTCACCAGGACCCGCACCGGCGAGGTCCAGTCGCGCATCGCCAATGACATCGGCGGCATGCAGGCGACCGTGACCTCCACGGCGACCTCCCTCGTGTCGAACCTGACGAGTGTCGTCGCCACGATCATCGCGATGATCGCCCTCGACTGGCGTCTCACGGTCGTCTCGCTGCTTCTGCTGCCGGTCTTCGTGTGGATCAGCCGCCGGGTCGGCCGCGAGCGCAAGAAGATCGCCACCCAGCGCCAGAAGCAGATGGCGGCGATGGCCGCCACGGTCACCGAGTCGCTGTCCGTCAGCGGCATCCTGCTCGGCCGCACCATGGGCCGCGCCGACTCCCTCACCCAGTCCTTCGCCGCCGAGTCGGACGAACTGGTCGACCTCGAAGTCCGGTCGAACATGGCGGGCCGCTGGCGCATGGCCATCATCTCCATCGTCATGGCCGCCATGCCCGCGGTCATCTACTGGACGGCCGGCGTGGCCCTCCAGCTCGGCGGTCCCACGGTCTCCATCGGCACGCTGGTCGCGTTCGTCTCGCTCCAGCAGGGCCTGTTCCGGCCGACCGTGAGCCTGCTGCAGACCGGCGTCCAGATCCAGACCTCGCTCGCCCTGTTCCAGCGCATCTTCGAGTACCTCGACCTGCCCGTCGACATCACCGAGCGCCCGGACGCCGTCCACCTCGACACCGTCAAGGGAGAGGTCCGCTTCGAGAACGTCGAGTTCCGCTACGACGTCACGGACGACCGGCAAGGCCCGGTGCTCGACGGCATCGACCTCACCGTCCCCGCGGGCGGCAGCCTCGCCGTCGTCGGCCCCACCGGCTCCGGCAAGTCCACGCTCAGCTATCTGGTGCCCCGTCTGTACGACGTCACGGGCGGCCGGGTCACGGTCGACGGGGTCGATGTGCGCGACCTGGACTTCGACACCCTCGCGCGGTCCATCGGCGTCGTCTCCCAGGAGACCTATCTGTTCCACGCCTCCGTCGCGGAGAACCTGCGGTTCGCCAAGCCCGACGCCACCGAGGCGGAGCTGCACGCCGCCGCGCGGGCCGCTCAGATCCACGACCACATAGCCTCGCTGCCCGACGGCTACGACACCGTGGTCGGCGAGCGCGGACACCGCTTTTCGGGCGGCGAGAAGCAGCGGCTCGCCATCGCCCGGACCATCCTGCGCGACCCGCCGATCCTCATCCTGGACGAGGCGACCAGCGCCCTCGACACCCGGACCGAGCACGCCGTGCAGGAAGCCATCGACGCCCTCTCGGCCGATCGCACCACGCTCACCATCGCGCACCGCCTCTCCACGGTCCGCGGTGCCGACCAGATCGTGGTCCTGGACTCCGGTCGCATAGCCGAGCGCGGCACCCATGAAGAGCTGCTCGGCCGAGCGGGTCGGTACGCGGCCCTGGTGCGGCGCGACGCCCAGCTGGAGAAGGTGGCGGCGTGAGCCGGAGCCCCGGTCGTGGGCACTGGCCCACCCGGGGGCGGTGCGGGTTCCGGAGTGAAGATATGTCGTAAATACCGCGATTTGCGGGTTACCGTTCCCGCATGCTGAACGAGACTCCGCGACGGAGCACGATCCGAATCACGCGCAGAGGGCGCATCGTCCTGCTGGCGACCGGGGCCGTCGCGGCGGCCACCGCTGTGGCGGTGCCGCTGGCCCTGTCCGGTGAGGACCAGGGCGGCCCCGAAGCGCTGACCATTCCCGAGGGTTGGCGGTCGGGCCAGGTCTACGACGCCGTCGACAAAGTGCTCGGCGTGCCGGCCGGTACCACCAAGAAGGCCGTGCCCAAGGCGGGCCTCAAGCTCCCCAGCGACGCGGCCGGCAACCCTGAGGGCTATCTGTTCCCGGCGACGTATCCCCTGAGCGACAAGTCGACACCGCAGTCTCTTCTCGCGTACATGGTCACCACGGCCAACAAGAGGTTCCACGGGCCGAACTCCACGGCGGGGGCCCCGCAGAACACGGTGAGTCAGTACCAGACCGTCACCATCGCGAGCATCGTCGAGGCCGAGGCCGACAACAAGGAGGACATGGGCAAGGTCGCCCGCGTCATCTACAACCGGCTCAACCACGGCATGCCGCTGCAGATGGACTCCACGCTCAACTACGGGCTCGGCCGTTCCACGCTGGCGACCAGCGAGAAGGACACCAAGAGTGACAGCCCGTACAACACGTACGCGCGCATGGGCCTGCCGCCGTCGCCGATCGGCAACCCCGGCGAGCAGGCGCTGAACGCGGCGGCCGCTCCGCCGCAGGGCGACTGGCTGTACTTCGTCACGGTCAAGCCGGGGGACACCCGCTTCACCGCGGACTTCGCGGAGCAGCAGAAGAACGTCGCGGAGTTCAACAAGAACAAGGCCGCGCAGAAGAAGGACGGCTGAGGGCTCGGGTCCTCGCCGGTACGGCGGGCGCGGTGCGGGTCGACCCGCCGCGCCCTCAAGACACTCGGGCCACGACCGCCGATTCCCGGTGTGCCCGGTCCTCGGGGCTCTCCCCGCGCTCGCGACTCTCCCGATCGCCGTTCTCCCGGCTCTCCCGGTCGAGCAGCCGCTGGATCTCCCGTACGGCGGCGCGCCCCGCACGGTTCGCGCCGATGGTGCTCGCCGACGGCCCGTACCCCACGAGATGCACCCGCGGATCGAGCGCCGCCCGCGTCCCCGTCATCCGGATCCCACCGCCGGGCTCGCGCAGCTTCAGCGGAGCCAGATGGTCGATCACCGCACGGAAGCCGGTGGCCCAAAGGATCACATCGGCCGCCACCACACGCCCGTCGTCCCAGGCCACACCCGTCGGGGTGATCCGGTCAAACATGGGCAGCCGGTCCAGGACCCCGTTCGCGCGGGCCTCGCGGATCGCGTCGTTGACCGGCAGCCCGGTCACCGACACCACGCTCAGCGGCGTGAGCCCCTCCCGCACCCGCTCCTCGACCAGAGCCACCGCGGCGCGGCCGCGCTCCTCGTCGAAGGGGCCCTCGCGGAAGACGGGCGGCCGCCGCGTCACCCAGGTCGTCGAAGCGGCGTACGGGGCGATCTCCATCAGGTGCTGGGTCCCCGACGCGCCCCCGCCGACCACGACGACCCGCTGTCCCGCGAACGCCTCGGGACCCGGGTACCGCGCGGTGTGCACCTGCCGCCCGAGGAACGTCTCCTGGCCCGGATAGCGCGGCCAGAACGGCCGGTCCCAGGTGCCCGTCGCATTGATCAGGGCGCGCGTCGCCCACACCCCGTCCGAGGTCTCGACGAGCAGCCGCCCGCCGTCCCCCTCGCGCACCCGGTGAACGTCGACGGGCCGCCGAACCCGCAGCCCGAACGTCTTCTCGTACGTGTCGAAGTACTCGGCGATGACCTCGGAAGACGGCCGCGCCGGATCGGCGCCGGTCAGCTCCATGCCCGGCAGCGAGTGCATCCCGTGCACCTTGCCGTACGTGAGTGAGGGCCAGCGGAACTGCCAGGCGCCGCCGGGCCGGGGCGCGTGGTCGAGGACGACGAAGTCCCGCTCCGGCCGCAGGCCCACCCGCCGCAGGTGAAAGGCGGCGGACAGGCCCGCCTGCCCCGCGCCGATGACCACGACGTCGACCTGCCGTGCGCCACCGGTGTCGACGGCCGCCTCGCGTACCCCGATCTCGTTCACGTTTCTACCAACTCGGCCGGGGCCCGAGATCTTCCCGGGCCCCGTACCGCCGCTCTGCCGGGACTCAGCGCCCGCCGGCGACGAGCAGCGGCGCACCCCCTGCGGCCGCCACCGGCGCCACGAGCCCGCGCGCCACCAGCTCGGGGATCACGCCCTCCCCGAACCAGTACGCCTCCTCCAGATGCGGGTAGCCGGAGAGCACGAAGTGCTCGATGCCGAGCGCGTGGTACTCCTCGATCCGGTCGGCGACGTCGGCGTGACTGCCGACGAGCGCCGTCCCCGCGCCACCGCGCACGAGACCGACCCCGGCCCACAGGTTGGGCGAGATCTCCAGGCTCTCCCGCTTGCCGCCGTGCAGCGCGAGCATCCGCTGCTGTCCGACCGACTCGCTGCGGCCGAGCGCGGCCTGCGCCGCCGCGACCGTCTCGGGGGAGAGGTCGTCGAGCAGCCGGTCGGCGGTGGTCCACGCGTCGCGCGCCGAGTCGCGGGTGATCGTGTGCAGCCGGATCCCGAACCGCACGGTCCGCCCCTCCTTCTCGGCGAGGGACCGGATCCAGTCGATCTTCTCCTTCACCTGCTGCGGCGGCTCGCCCCAGGTCAGATAGACGTCCGTGTGCCGCGCGGCGACCGGCCCGGCGGCCGCCGACGAGCCTCCGAAGAAGATCTGCGGCACCGGCTCGGGCGGCAGCGCCGAGTAGCCCGCGTCGATCCGGTAGTGCTCGCCCGCGAAGTCGTACGGGGCCTGCGCACTCCCGCCCCACACGCCGCGCACGACGGAGAGGAACTCGTCGGTGCGGGCATAGCGGTGGTCGTGGTCGAGATGATCGCCGTAACGGCGCTGCTCGGCCGAGTCACCACCGGTGACGACATTGAGCAACAGCCGCCCCTGGGTGAGGCGTTGATACGTCGACGCCATCTGCGCGGCGAGGACCGGGGAGATCGCACCGGGCCGGAACGCGACGAGGAACTTCAGCCGACGCGTGTGCTGAGCGAGCGCCACCGTCGTCAGCCAGGCGTCCTCGCACCAGGTGCCGGTCGGTGTGAGGACCCCTTCGAAGCCCAACTGTTCCGCTGCTTTGGCGATTTGGATCAGATAGTCGAGGCTCGGCGCCCGCACTCCGGCAACCGCACCGCCCGGTGTGCCACCCAGAGCGCCGCCACTGAAGGCGTGCCGGTCGACCAGGGTGCGCCCGTCGCCGCCGGTCGGCAGGAACCAGTGCAGAGACACGGTCATGGTCAGGACTCCTTGCCGAAGGTGCGCGGGGCGGTGGTGGAGGACGGCAGATCGCCGTTGAACCGGGTGTCGACGAACTCCGCGAAGTCGACCTTGCGCGGGATCAGCTTCAGCTTCGTGAAGGTGTCGGCGATCCGCTGCTCCGAGGCGATGACCCCCTTGTCGATGGAGACGGTCACGCGCGTGCCGTTGGTCCGCTTCACCGCGTCGAGCGCGACGTCGTAGGGCAGCCCGGTGTCCTTCGCCCAGACCTTCGCCCACTGGTCGGGGTGCTTGTAGACCCAGTCCTGCGCGCGCCGCAGCCGGTCCAGATAGTCCTTGATGGCCGCGGACTTCTTCTTGTCGGCGAGCGCGGTCGGGGCGGCGACCTGGAAGGCGAGCCCGTTGGTGACCCCGTCCCCGTCGGTGAGCACCCGGCCCTGCTTCGCGCGCAGCACCTGCGAGGTGTACGGGTCCCAGACCGCCCACGCGTCGACCTTCCCGGCGGTGAACGCGGCCAGCGAGTCCGCCGGTTGGAGGTACTTGACCTTGACGTCCCCGAGTCCGAGCCCGGCCTTCTCCAGGGAGGCGACCAACTGATAGTGCGCGGACGACCCCTGCGCCACCGCGATCGACTTCCCCTTCAGCTCGGACGGCGTACGCAGCGTGGAGTCCTTCGGTACGAGGATGGTGTCGCCCTTCGCGGTGCCGTGACTGGCCGACACCACCTTGATCTTCGAATCGGCGCCGGCCGCGAAGACGGGCGGGGTGTTGCCGACACCCCCGATGTCCACGGCCTTGGCGTTGACGGCTTCGAGCAACGGTGGTCCGGAGGTGAAGGTGGACCAGCGGATCTTGTAGTCGAGATCGTCCAGCTCGCCGGCGGCCCGCAGTACCGCCTCCGAACCGCCCTTCTGGTCACCGACGTTGAGCGTGAGGGAGCCCTTTCCGTCGGTTCCGCCACCGCCCGCGCCCGCGGTGGACGTGCTGGCGGATGAGGCGCCGGAGCAGGCGGCGAGGAGCAGGGCGAGCGGGGCGAGCAGGGCGGGGAGGGGAAGAAGGCGTCGCATGGTCGAAGTCCGTTCGGAGGGAGGGGCGTTGGGCCGTGCGGTATCGGGCCGTGTGTGTTGGGGGAGAGGGGTGCGGGGCGGGTCAGTTCGAGGCTTGCTTCGCGCCGTCGTCCTCGGTGTCGTCGACGCCGAGCCGCCGCAGCAACTCGCCGCGTAGTTCCGCGAAGTGCGGGTCGCCGATGTCGCGCGGCCGCTCCAGATCGATCCGGGTCTCGTACGCGATGACGCCGTCGTCCATCACGAGCACCCGGTCGGCGAGGAGCACGGCCTCCTCGACGTCGTGGGTGACCAGGAGAACGGCGCAGCCCCGCCGCTGCCACAACTCGCCGACCAGGCGCTGCGCCGTGATCCGGGTGAGCGCGTCCAGTGCGCCGAACGGTTCGTCCAGCAGCAGGAGTTCGGGCTCGCGCACCAGGGCGCGGGCGAGCGAGGCGCGCTGGGCCTCGCCACCGGAGAGCGTCTTGGGCCAGGCGTTCGTACGGTGCGCGAGGCCGACCTCGTCCAGCGCCCGCTCGGCGACCTCGCGGCCCGGGGCACCCGGCAGGCCGAGCAGAACGTTGCGCCACACCCGCTTCCACGGCATCAGACGGGGCGCCTGGAAGGCCACGGCCTTGCGGCGCGGTACCAGGACGGTGCCCTCGATGTCGCGGTCGAGCCCGGCGAGGATCCGCAGCAGGGTCGACTTGCCGCATCCGCTGCGCCCGAGCAGCACGACGAACTCTCCCTCCTTAACGTCGAGTTGGAGATCGTCGATGACGGCGCGTCCGTCGAAGGCGCGGGTGAGCCCTGCGACGCGTACCGCGGATCGGGTCGTGGTGGGCGGGGTCACCGGCCCGTGAACGTCGGTCGCCATTGCAGCAACAGCCTTTCGAGGGTTCGGACGACGAAATCGGCGAGCAGGCCGAGGAACGCGTAGACGATCAGGCAGACGACGATGACGTCGGTCCGCAGGAAGTCCCGCGCCTGCACCATCAGGAAGCCGATGCCGGCGTCGGCGTTGATCTGCTCGGCGAAGACGAGCGCGAGCCAGGCGATGCCGAGCGAATAGCGCAGCCCGGTCATGGCCCCGGGCAGCGCCCCCGGCAGCACGACATGGCGGACGAGACCCCAGCGACTCAGCCCCAACGACTCCCCGGCCTCCACGAGTTGGGAGTCGACGCCCCGAATTCCGGCGTAGACGTTGAGATACAGCGGGAACGAAACGCCCAGCGTGATGATGGCGATCTTCGGGGCCTCGCCGATCCCGAACCAGATGATGAACAGCGGGATGAGCCCCACGAACGGCACGGTCCGCAGCATCTGCACACTCGCGTCGACCAGATCCTCACCGACCTGGAACAGTCCCGACACCAGAGCGAGTCCGACCCCGACGACCACGCCGAAGAGCAGCCCGAGGGCGACGCGTTGCAGCGAGACCCCCATGGCGTTGGTCAGCGAACCGTCGGCGAAGAGGTCCCGGGCGACACCGGCGATGGTGCCCGGCGAGGCCAGCACCTCGGGCGTCAACACGTGGGTGGAGCTGAGCAGTTGCCAGAGCGCGAGCAGCAGTACGGGGCCGGAGGTGCGGCGCAGCCATCGGGGGAGACGGGCGCGACGGGCGGAGGACGGGACGATCGGCACCAGCTCCAGCTCGGACACGTCGTCCACAGGACGAGACGAGTCCACATCGCCGGGCTTGCCGGATATGTCGCCGGGGGGATTCTGGGGCGGGGCATGACTGATGCTCATGGCACTCCAGGGCAGGGGAGGATGCGCTCCGGTGGCGGTCGCGGCAGCGCCGGACACGCCTCAGCGACGCGTCGGTGCATGGGTGAACCGAAGCGGTGACTGGGCGGAACGAGAGAAGAAAGAAAGAGGGGGAGCGAGAAGAAGGGCGTCAGCAGCCGCGGCGACACGCGGCGGAGGCCACCCGCAGCAGGTCGATGTGACCGCGCGTGGTGAGCAAGGCTGAACGCAACATGCGCCAGAACGTAGCTACTTGTCGACGTACCGTCAATGCCGTCTCGCTGTGTGGACCCCGGGTACCAGAGTGCGGGACCTCTGCCGACGGCGTTCCGTCGCGCAGGGACCCTGGTGGGCGACAATGGCGTGTATGTCCGATGCCTTCACGACCCACGTCCTCAACGTCGCCACCGGCTCCGCCGAGCAGATCGTCGACCTCACCCGCGACTGCGAGTCCTTCCTGCGGGATGTCGCCCGCGGCCGCGACGGCCTGCTCAACATCTTCGTCCCGCACGCGACGGCGGGCATCGCCGTCATCGAGACGGGCGCGGGCAGCGACGACGACCTCCTCGCGGCCCTGCACACCCTCCTCCCGGCCGACGACCGCTGGCAGCACCGCCACGGCAGCCCCGGCCACGGCCGCGACCACGTCCTCCCGGCGATCGTTCCGCCCCATGCGACGCTGCCGGTGATCGGGGGAGCGCTGGAACTGGGGACCTGGCAGTCGGTGTGCCTGGTGGACACGAACATCTCGAATCTCGACCGTCAGGTGCGGTTGAGTTTCCTCGGGTAGGACGCCGACTTGGTGCGTACTGTAGGTGGCAAGTCCGGCTGCGCCAATCGCCCCCGGAGTGACGCTGCTGTCAAGGCGCCGACGGATACTTGGTCTGCTGGTGGTACAGCACCTGCACCAATGTCGAACACTGAGCTTCTTTGAGTTGACCACCGACCGGGTGATGGGCCGTGAAGCGCAACGAGCGCCCCCCGGGGACCGTTGACCGGGATGCCTGACGTATGCGAGCCGACAGACAACGTGCACGGCCGCGGCTGCCGCCCTTCACCGGATGCTTTGCAGGAGCGCCCCCGTGGCTGTGACCGTCCAGAACGACCATCCGTTGCGATTCGGGTTGACGTGCGGGTTGAGAGCGCGCACGACGGCTACCGCCGCCCCGCTGGGAGAGTCGTACACGCCGCGGCCGGGGCCGGAGGGGACCGTCACGGTGCGGGACGGAGGATCGTAGTAGGCGCTGGTGCGTTGGCCCTCGTAGACGACGTGCAACTCGACGCCCCGCTCCGTGCGCAACGCCTGCACGTCAGCCTTGACCAGTGCGGGCGCGGAGGGTTCCTCCGCGATCACGGTCTCATCGGCGGGCATCTCGTCGGCGTCCTGGCGGATGGCCTTCCCGTCGTAAGCCGGCAGACCCAGGAGCTCGTTGAGGACGTTGGCCAGCACGCTCCTGCGCGCGGCCAGGAAGTCGGGGAACCGGTCCAGGGACCGCAGCTCCGGATCGCCGGGGATCCACTGTTCGGCCAGGCGCTCCGGCGCGATGCCCGCCATGTACTCGGCGGGCAACTTGGAGGAGATCATCTTGTTGGTCTGGCCGGTGACGAAGGCCAAGTTGGCGAGGCTGTTCCACTCCTCCTTCGCGTACGTCCCCTGGACCCGGGCGCGAGGGAACACGTGGTGGAACTCGATCCTGGAACCGCTATTCATCGGCTGATCGTTGATGGTGATGTTGGTCGCCCAGTCCCGCGCCCTGCCTCGCAGCGCGGCGATGTAGAGCAGCTTGAAGAAGGCGTGCGTGGAGTACTTCTGTTCCAGGTCCCTGGGATGGAGGGCGCTGTCCAGTGAGCGGGGGCCCGAGGCCCGTCGGATGAGCTCGGCGAACAGGCCCTCCCCGGCACGGGACCTGATCAGCCGGGATTCCGCGTCGAGCTTGCCCTCGACCTGCAGTGAGTAGTGGCTGAAGGCCATCGCCGTGTACACCCAACGACGCAGCAGCTGCGCCTCTCCCGGACGCAGCTTGCCGCTACGTTGGTGGAGCAGCAGCGCAGGCACGATCGTGACGTTCGGCGAGGAGAGGATCTCGGACCGAGGGATCGAGCACTCGCTTTTCAGGAAGTCGATGGCGAAGCGCAGGGCCCTCTCGGTGTCGTGCCACGCCTCCTTCAGCGCGGTCTCGTCCACCTTCGCTCCGATGAGCTTGATGTGATGGGCGCCGGTGCCCGCTAGGAGACTCATGAGGCGCAGGACGGCTTCCCTGTTCAGGTCGAAGTCGCTGTCACTCAGTTCCTGGTGAAAGGCATCCATGGTGTCCAGGCCGTCGGACCAGCGGGCCGCGATGGCGCTGTACACGAGATCCCCCTTGGACAGCCGTCGGCCGCCCTTGTTCAGCCGGGCGAAGAGCTCGGCGACCTCCTCGTAGTCGTCGGACTCATAGGTGATGACGGCGATCTGGTGATGCCGGATGTTGTTCACCTTCTGCAGCCGCTGCATCCAGGTGCCGAAGTCCGGGTCGCCGGGGGATACTCCGGCTTTGTTCAGGGCCGGATAGAACTGCACGTTCTCCTGCAGGAGCGTCGACACCGGGATCAAGAGCGGATCCTTGCGCTGCACAGCGCTCGGGGTGACGAATTCCTCGGTACGCACGTCGAAGCGCAGGTCCATGTACCGACCGTCGGCCTTTGATTCCGGCCGGTAGACCCAGGCGAGGGAGGTCAGCCGCTGCTGTCCGTCCAGCAGATAGAGGGGTTGGTGCGTCGCTTTGTCGGTCTGGATGACGGCGGCTGTCTTGAACGGGACGTTCAGGCCGGTCTTCCACAGCAGCAGGGCGCCGACGGGATAGCCGCGGTAGAGGGAATCGAAGAGATCACGTACGTCAGGCCGCATCCAGACGAAGTCGCGCTGGATGGAGGGGATGACGACCCTGCCCCGCAGCAGGTCCTCCACCTGGGAAATGATTCTTTCGTTCGCCAGTCCCATGCCGCCCCCAGCATCCGGGTGATCCGCCACATTCACGGTAACCCTCATCCGGATGCGGTCGGTCGGTTTCGGATCTTTCGACACCGAACCAGCAAACCAGCACCTCATGCGTCACCCCATGGCGAAGGCGCATGTGCGTGGCGAAGAGTCGGTGGATCTGGCCTCGGCCGGGAGCGGCCTGATCACCAACGTCGTGACAGATAGTTCTGGGTGGCCTTGGTGGGTGGCATTCGGCGTTCTCCTCGGCGTTGCTGTAGTGCTGGAGATGGTCCTGTCGGCGGATGGGCTCGCTGATTCCGGTCGTAGGGGGGAGAGGGATCGGCATTACAGCGCACCTGGCCTTGGCTCCGTGGCAGTCGGCGGTACGGCATATCAGACGATCACCACGAGCGTCTCCATGGCGGAGAGCGCAGTGACGGAGGGAGCGGGCGCGGTGTCGGTGGGTGGGGAGGCCCAGGGGGCGATCTCCACAAACGTAGAGACGCTCGGCGACAACCCTCCGATAGATCCTGTCCGACAGTTGGGGGACGGTGGTGCCCGCCGTGGGAGCGGGGGATCGCACCAGTGACATTCAGATCGGCCAAGCGCGTCGTTCCCACTGCTACCGCTGCTGAGTAATTCCGGCGCGGCGGTGCCCTGATCGCGTGGAGACGGCCTGCGCCGCGGCGGTCAGCGGGGGCGTCATTCCTCACGCCCAGTCAATCCCTGACGGGGGCATTGACCGTGATCCACGGTGCTGACAACGTTGTCCCGCCTGCTCCTCGGAGATCCAGTGTGGAGGTCCCACCGTGCCACTCCCCAATCCCAGTCGGCGCAAGATGCTCGGCCTGCTCGCCACCACCGGTGCGGGTGTCGGCCTCACCGGGGCGATGCCCAACACCGCGTCGGCCGCGGCTCCGCCGGCTGGCGGCCTGTGGTGGCCGCGCGAGCGAATACTGCCCGGCTTCGCCGAACCGCGCGCACTGGACGTCGCGGACCTGACGGCGGCAGACGCCGACGAACAACTGCTCTTTGCCACGCTGCAGGGCAACGTGAATCGCAGTCGGCCGCGGATCGCCCTGCTGCGCGAGTCCGACGAGGGGCCGACCACCTGGCTGAAGACCGCCAGCCTGACCTACCGTACGGCCGGCGATCCGTGGTCGCTGCTGTCGAAGTACCGCTCGGAGATCAGCGGCGTCATCGTCACCGACCCGGCCCAGCCCGCGACCGTCAACCTCGCTACCACGTTGGCCGGCCTGCGCAACGCCGTGGCCGCCTCCCCCGACCAGTTGCCCAAGCTGACCGCTGCGCCGTACGGCCTGAAGGTCCTGGTCGACCTGCGCGGCCGGTTCTCCGACGAACTGTCCGCCTACCGCTGGGCGGTGGACAAGCTCTGGCCGCACGCCAGCCACCGCTTGTTGGTCGGGCTTGACCCCAGCGTCGGGGCCTATCTGCGCGACTACGCTGTTGCCACCCGGGCGCTGGTGCTGTGGATCCACGCCGACCAGCCCGACTCCCGTGAGCTGGGCGAGCGGGTGATGTCCCAGATGCCGGTCGGCTCCCCCTATCTGGGCTGGTTCCCCTCCGGCGTGGGCGGCGAGAGCGACGGCACCGAGTTGACCTCGGAGCACGGCCTGGTGGTGCTGGCCAGCGACTGGTCGCAGAACCTGACGGTCTTCGGCGGCGTGCAGGCGCCGCTGGCGAGGTCTCAGGTGACGCTGCCGACGCCGCGGCTGAGCAACCGTATCTACGTCACCTTCACCATGACAGAGGGGGACAACCTCCAGTACAACCAGCACCGCATGCGGGTGCTGTGGGACGATCCGGCGCGCGGTACGGTGCCGATCAACTGGTCCACCACCCCGGTGCTCGCCGACGCCGCGCCCACCTTCCTGTCCTACTACCAGCGCACCGCCACCCGGCAGGACTACCTGATGGCCGGGCCTTCCGGCGCGGGCTACGCGTATCCGACGCCGTGGCCGGACGACACCTTCCGGGTCTTCACCGAGACCAGCGCCCGCTACATGCGCCGGACCGGGCTGGACAGCGCGGTGATCCTCAATCGCACGTCCGGCTCGGACGTCCCGCTCACCGGTGCGAAGGCCCGCCAGTACCTCCACGACGTGCGCCCGCTCGGCCTGCTGGAGGCGTGGACCACCCGAACCGGGACCAGCGCCCTGGAGGGCAGCGTGCCGCTGTCCGTCAGCTACCTGACCGACTCCGTGGCGGACGCCCGGGACGCGATCGCGAAGGCATCCGCCGATTGGGACGGGACCAAGCCGCTGTTCCTGTCGATAGGCACCCTCGCCTGGAACTTGGCCCCGGCCGACGTGGTCACGATCGCTGGCTCGCTCGACTCTCGCTATCAGGTGGTCCGCGGCGACCAGTACTTCCGGCTCGCCCGCAAGGCGCTGCACCTTCCGCCCGCCTGACCGACGAGGCCGGACAGCCCGCTGGAGGTCGGGGCAGGCATCGACCGAGGGAGCGGCGCCGCGGTCACATGCAGCGGCCCCTCCCCGCCGTCGGGACCGTCCCGGACGAGCGTGGCGCTGCCGTGCGTGAACCCCGCGGACGCCGACCCGCGGGGCCGACCGTCTGCATGTGGCCGCACGACCGCGACGCACGAAAGTACCTGCACATCGCATCGAGGACGTATCGGATGTGGGGGCCTTGAATCAGTCGGTGGCGATGGGGTCGGCGCTGTCGCTTCTGGAAGAGCCTGCGGGTTTCGGCGGCGAGTTCGGCCCAGTTCCTCCAGCCGACGTACCCGGGCTTGGTCCGGGACGGCCGGTGCTTGTATCTCAATGTCCCGTACGAGCGGAAGGACGATGCGAAGCGCTTACTCAGGGCTCGTTGGGACAAGGTCGCGAGGCACTGGTGGGTAGACGCGGCCCGGCCGCACCGCATGCAACATGGAACAAGACCGTCGACCGCAGGGCGACCGACCCCAAAGGGCGTCACGTGGTCACTCGGATCGGGAACGCGCAGTCATCGCATGGACCCCGAAGTCGGCGGCCACCTGCTCGACCGTTACGCCCGGGCCGCGGTTCCTCGCGACCCGCACGACGTGCTTGCGGAACTCCTTCGGATAAGGCTTGGGCACAGCGACATCCTTCCCACCCGCCCCACAGGGCAGGCCAGTTCAGATGTCATCCGATCGTGCAGCAGACTCCTACAGGACACGAGGCTCCCAGCGGTCAGGGTTTTTGTACCTCGTACCTGACACCCGGTTCTCGGAGGAGCCGAGCGTAGCTTCGACGCGGTCATTCCGTTAGGAGTTGTTATATGGCTCACCGTGTCGGTTGTGCGTTCTATGCTGCCTGCATGCTGATCATCGTACGTTGCCACGCTAGGCAGCCCGAGGATGAACTCCGTTCGCTTCATGGTTGGTTGGAGGCGGACCGGGCTGTACGGCGCCACCTGCAAGCAGAGCTGAAGACCGACCGTACCCGTGTTCCGGGACAGCAGGGTGACGGCATAGACATCCTCTCTCTCGTGCTCAGTAGTGGCTTTAGCGCCGCGTCCCTCGCAGCTGCCATCGCGTCCTGGCGCGCCACGCGCCCGCAACTCCCTGCGCTGGTCATCGAGCGTCCCGACGGCACCCGTATCGCCATTCAGGAAGCGGATCCGGCCGAGACGGAGACGCTAGTGCGTAGGCTGTTGCAGGACGATCAAGCAAGTCCTGAATCGTGACCAGGCTGCCCGACCCGGCTGGAACGAGGGTCCTTCTCGTCGGCTCCGGTGCGTTCACTTCACTGGATGAGTTGCCGGCTGTGTCCGCCAACCTCACCTTGCTACAGGACTTGTTCACCGGGGCCTGGAACCTCCCCCTCTCCCATTGCACGCTACTCCCGGACCCGTCCCTGCCACGCGATATATCCAGAGCAGTCCAGGAAGTGGTGGACGCCGCCACCGACACTTTGCTGGTCTATTACGTCGGCCACGGCTTGATCGAACCGAGGACCGGGAAGTTGCATCTCGCCACCGAGACGACGGACCCCACCTCTGTTCACGACACTGCCACGCCTTATGACTGGATTCGTTGGCCGATCGAGAAGAGCCGGGCCCTGCGTCGAATCGTCGTACTCGATTGCTGCTATAGCGCCCGAGCGTTCGGAGTGCAGTCCTCCGCAGCGGCTTTGGAAGTCGACGGAACCTACTTGTTGGCTGCCGCAGCTGAGACGGCTGTGGCACTGTCACCGCCCGGCGAGCCACTCACGGCCTTCACCGGCGAGTGGCTCACGCTGATGCGGGACGGGATACAGGGCGAGGGAGAATACCTCGATCTCGACACCATTTTCAGACGACTACGTACTCGTCTGATGACGAACAACCGCCCCGAGCCCCACCGGTTGTGTCGTAACCAGCTGGGACAGATTCCCTTCATCCGCAACCCGGCCTATATCCCACCGCCTACGCCGGTGCCCACAGGTCACGTTGGGCCCCCCCGGGCGGACCGTACGGAACGCTCAGTGGCCGAGCTCTATACGGCTCGCAGCTTGGCGGACACTCTTCAGGCCGTCGCCGACGGCGTGGTCTCCGGTCTTGGATACAGGCTGGCAGCAGTAAACCTCGCACGCCCCGACGGCGATCTGGTTGTCGCCGCTCTGGCTGGCAGCCCCGAGGCCGAAGCCCTGATTACAGGCAGAGTGGGAAGCCGTGCATCGTGGGAACGGCGACTGGGCATGGGTGAGGACTGGGACGGCCTCCGCTTCATTCCGCACACCGAGGGATGGATTCTCGACGATGATGACGTACCTCAGTGGCAAACTGAAATTTCAGTGCCGGACGCGGAGGATGGCTGGCATCCGCACGACCGGCTTTACGCGCCGATGTACTCATCGAATGGCGAACTGTCTGGGGTAATCTCCGTAGACCACCCTGCTGACGGCCGCAGGCCGGACGGTGACAGTCGGGCGGCCCTGCGAACGTACGCATTCCATTCTGCTATCGCCCTCGCAAACGCGCGGTTGCGGTCGAACATGCAGCGGGCCCTCGTACGGCTGGAACGCGAACAGCAGGCATTGCGAGCCAGTGAAGAGTCATTCCGGCAGTCCTTCGAGTACGCGCCGTCCGGCATTGCCATCGCTGAAATGGGCGGCGACCTACATGGGCGACTACTCCGAGCGAACGATGCTCTCTGTCGACTCCTGGAGCGTCCCGCTTCCATGCTGCGTCGTTACTCCCTTACCGACCTCGTGCATCCTGAGGACATCGGGCTTCTACTGCAAACCTCCGCTGAGGGAGGTCAGACCGACCTACGCCTGCGCCGCCGCGACGGCACCTTCGTCTGGGTGTCTCTACGTAACTCAGTCGTTGCCGACGCGGCGGATGGGCCCCGTTTCCTCCTTACTCACCTGCAAGATATATCGGCGCGCAAGAGCCGGGAGATGGGACTTCTACGGCGGGCAACCAGAGACGAACTAACCGGGCTGCTGAGTGAGTCAGAGTTGCAAGTTCAGTTGGAAGATCATCTGTGCTATTCCGTCGATACGACGGAAGTGCGGCTGATCCCCTTCGTGTCACCATCCAGGGGGGTGTCGTACCCCTTCGGTGATGATCAGCACAAGCATAGGAGGATGCCGACGAGGGACCGAGCCACCCTTGCGGTAGTGCGCTTAGGCCTTGACGGCTTCAAGACGTTCAACGCAGAACATGGGCGAGCCGCTGGCGATACAGCTCTCCGTGAGATAGCCAACGGGCTGCTGGGCGAACTGCAGTCGTGGGGTGGTGACGGTGCCCTTGGCAGGGCCCAGTGTGACGAGTTCGTTCTGCTTGCACCTGACGTAGACACTCGCGAGGCAGCGGAACTGGAGGCTCGTCTGCACGCGGCCTGTCGGAGACGAGCGATCAGCGTCACCGGCATAGTCTGTTGGGCAACTTGCGGGCATACAGCGAAGCAAGTGCTTCAGTGGTCTGGAGAGCTGTTGCACGAGCGGAAGCTCAAGCGGGCTGCTGGTGGACGATATGTTCTGCCGACAGAGCCGAGCGATCGGCGATCTTGAATGTTGCCTTAACGGAGCTCCGTGGATACCAACGTTGATAACGACAACCGTCACGTTCGGTTGAGCTTCTTCGGTGGGTGAGCCGAGCTGGCTGCACGAGAGTCGGGAAGTCCGGCCGCACCAACTGGACAATCGAGCCGCGTGCCCGAACCTGCCGGCCAAGCCTGCACCAGCCCTGTTGGGCGTTTCTCTGTCGGGGGCGGGATTTGCACCCACGACCTCTTCGCCCCGAATAAGGTCCGGGCAGAGTCCGTGGCTCACTAGCTGAGCGTATGTGCAGTTCAGGGCCTTGGTATGCGCTGGTGCGGATCGGCTCTAGGACGGTGCTGGGAGAAGATCTTCTCCCAGCATTCTCCCAACTTCCGCCGATCGCGTGCGAGATGAGGATCTAGACAAGTCACCGGTGGGCGCGTCGGTTACTCCAAGGCGATCCGCGCATCGATCACAATGTCTGGCACCGCCACGCCCTCAGCAATCGAGAGGTCGACACCATCGATCACCGCGGCCACGGCGTCATACGCTCTCTGGTATAGCGCGCGCTCGCCAGGGGTACCGGCGGCCATGGGCAGCGTTCCCCACAGCGTGCGCTCCATGAACTGTGCCAACTGCGGACCGGTGGGCGATATGCGTAGCATCTCCCGGTCGTCGGTGCCCTTCTCTGCGGCCTCAGGAAACGCGACGGTGCTCCACTGGGTTCGAACCTGAGCACGCAGTAGCCCCCACATTAGGGCTGTGCACAGCAGATCGACCTTGGCGGCATCGTCAATGGGTTGTCCGGAAGAGTCGAAGACTGGTTCTGGCTCCGGCATCGCCGAAGCCCGTCCGTCGCTGGTCTGCTGTCAGCTCGTTCTTGATGTGGTTCGTCAGCTCGGTGATCTGGTTGTACATGGATCGCCGCTCGGTCTCAGCGCGCGGATCTTGCGGGCGAGGTACATCACGGTTGCGTGCTCGCGGGTGGCCGATCTGCGATCCGACGTTCGGTAGCAAGAGGCCAGCGTGCTCAAGGTAGGGGTGGACGGCGAACCGGCGTGAGGTGTGTTGGAGGTCTGCAGGGACTCTCCCTGTGCCGGCTTCTTGTCCACGAGAAGAAGGATGCCCAGCTTTCAGTACCACTTTCGGAAGGAGTCGACCTTGCCGTCGTGGATCGAGTTGATGAACTCGTTGGCCAACTCTTCTGAGACTAGGAACAGGAGACTGAACACCGTTGCTGTCGGGTCAAGTAGCTCTCTCATTGCTGTACTGATCTGAGTCTCGATGTACATTGGGACGCGGTGTACATGTAGCTACACAACGAAGGGCCCAACCCGGCTCCTACCCCAGGTCAGGCCCTTCGTCGCAGTTCACGAGCCCGGTCGCTCATCACGAGACCGGGCTCGCTGCGTATGCAGCCCCGGCCGTGACCGTCTCGTGTGTGGCCGTCCTAGTGGACGAACTGCCCCACCGTGGCGACAACCGCCACCAGTAGACCCGCGAAGGCCAGTCCTACCTGCCACCTCTCGGGGCCGGTCCAACGTCGTCGCGGTTTCCACTCGTTCGGTTCCACCACTGCTCCTCCTGTTCTCCCGGGGTGCCCTGACGGACTGCCAGAGCTAGCCAATCCTCCGAGTCCGGCGGAAAGATCCAGGACGTTGGGGGACGGCACTCGTGGGGGAGAACGGGTGGAACACGAGTAATCCTACTGGGGGCGCTGACAGTCGGTGGGCGCGTAAGTCATGTGGAGGGAAGGCAAGTTGTCGACCGATCATCACGGAGGGCTGACCAGCTTGCGCGGCCGTGTTCTACAACGCCTTCCACCGGAAGGGTTGGGGTCTACTGCAGGAGCGGTTGGCTTCCATGCGGTGAAACGGAGACACACGGCAGCGAGGAGCGAGGGGATCGATCGCGGGCGCCCGAAGTGCGTCACGCCTCTGGCGGCAGCATCGGGCGCGTGACGCCGGGTCTGAACTCGTACGCAGCAGCCTTGCTCTGGTGTCCCTTGGTGATGTCGTCCAGGGGAGGCAGGTCATCGTCGCGAAGATAGGCGGTCAGTGCCTCAATGATTTCGTGGTTTGCGTCCACCATGAACATCGCGCCAACAAGGTACGTCCTGCCTGCGCATCTTCAATTGCCTGCAAGGCGAACAAGTATCATCACTCGGTTGTAGACGGCTCGGCTCGGGATGCGGCGCACCGACATGGTGATGGAGCTCAGATGCTCTGCTGTGGCACGGCCCCAAGGCAGGTCATAGGTCTCCATGGGCGCCTTCAGGTCTCTGTCGGACAGGGACGCGCAGAGAGCAGAGATCTGGTCGCAGCGGGACAGAGCCTCCTCCGCGGCCGCTTCACCCAGGCTTCTTACTGATCGTTTCAGAATGAGACTGGCGGGCTGAGTGGGGTCAGTCCTCGAGGCGGCGCAGGATCTGCGTGAACTCGCCCTTCTCGACCAGGCCGGTGAGGACCTGGCTCATGTTGCTAATGCCGGCGTCGCGGACGATGAGCCCGTCCGAGCACCAGAAGTAGCGTCCTCCCAGAGCTTCGCCGCTCGCCGCCCACCGCTTCATCAGCGTCTCAACCTGAGACTAACCGTGCAAATGGTTGCGCTCCACCGGGATCCGTCCCGCAGCTGCACCTCGACGTCAATGTCGTTCACCGCGTCGAGGTCCTCGTCGGCGTCCGGCAGGAACGCGGCTTCGAAGTGCTCGGTGTGGACGCGGTACCAGGGTTCATCCCAGGGTCGCCTGCACTGGCGTACGTAAGGTGGTCGAGGAACCACCGCTTTAGGAGCGAGGTTGATCGACTCGGTGGCTAACCTGCGGAAGTGGCGCTTCGGTGGACTGCAAGCTCTTAGAGTCCGCGTAGCGCCTCGTGCAGATCGTCGTAGGCGGTCCAACAGTCGATGCTGCCGTCGTCGTTCAGACTGCCCATGTACCAGTCGTCGTCATGGACGGGCTTCACGAGGCACAGGCCGTGGAATCCGAGAACGATCTCTGGTTGCAGGATCTCGTGGTCTCCAGGGCCGGCCACCCATTTCACCGCCCGATCGGTATCCAGGGCGGCAGCCGCTTGATCCCCGGAGACGTCACGGATCCGCTGAAGGGTCCACCGTGGGGGCGGTTGGGCGTCTGTCACTCCCAGATGGTCTCACCAGGCATCGTGCACCACCGCTTTAGGAGTTCGATCACTGTTCGGCACAGCCGGGCAACAATCCGGCCGCACTGTTCATGCTGGACCGTCGAGGAGTACTGGCGTCCGGTGCTGTTGATGTCACTCGTGGATGTCAGCCCAGTGCGACCGCAGGCGCTCGCTGGCACGATAGCTCCGTGATTGACCTGGAGCGCATCAAGGCAGAGCGTGTCGCCTATTTTCGAGCACTTGATGAGAACGCCACTTTGCGGCACCACTTCCGCCACGCTGACGAGGAGGGCGGCTTGTGGTACTTCGAGGCAGTCCCCGACCGTGGCGAACTGGTCGTCATCAAGCAGGCCGAGCTTACTTCGGCCGACCGTCTCCACCGGTATAGCTGGGAGCACTTGGAGGACAAGCACGGCTTCCTGACAGACCAGGCGATCGCCCCTGAAGTGGACCCGATAGAAACCATCCCGGCCGAGGAGTTCCAGCGGGTGTGGACTCGGTGAGTGGGCTGGACAACCGCTTTAGGAGCGAGGTTGGGCGAATTGGTGGCTGACCTGCGGAAGGAGCGCTCCGGCGGACGTGGGGTACATCAGCTGCCAGCGCCCGCCGTTCCCCGTGGCTCCCCGCTTGTTCTGGCACGGTTGTGACACACGGGGAACATCTGATCCGTAGCTCTATGCGGGGCGGATGGTAGGGGTAGAACTGGTTGGGCTACGGCCATAGGCGGGCGTCGCCGCGCGAGATCGGTTGCCGTGGTTGCTGTACTTCGCTGCTGTACGCAGAATCACGCGCATGGGTTCTATGCAGCCAGAGCTGAGCTGGCCATACCAGGGCGGGGCCTTCCCTGAGGGACTGCTGGCGATCGTCCAGCGAACTGTTTCAGAGGGCCAGTTCCCTGCGCTTACCGTGATCCATGATGACGAAGACGACTGGTTGATCAGTGACGACGTGCACGACCCGAACGAAGACGGCGCGTCGGCAGTTCAGCATCTTCGGCACGCCTTGGCCTTGGACCCGTCGCTGGCCGAGCTGGCCACGATGCGACCGGGCTACGTCGCCCACCGTACGAGTGTGACCGCTCCTTGGGAGATCAGTGAGTGGGCCTACGCGGACGACTAGGGTGACTGGGGCACTCAGATGGCTCGTGCCATCGCCTTCCCGCGGCTACCCACCCGTTACGGCATGAACGTGGCCAGACGCTGAGCTTGGGAAGCTTGGGTGATCCAGGGGTAGGTGGGCGTCTGGCCTGCGCGGGAGCGGCTTGACGTCCCTCGGCGGTGACGGTCGGTTGCCCGCTGTTCTCCGTGGCTCCCGCCCAACCTGGCACGGGTCTGGCACGGCCCTAACCGATATGAGTGTTGATCGGGTCCACAGAGTTGAACACCACCGGGAGGGGAAGAATGCTCCCGACCACGATCCATCTGGTCCTGGCAGCGTGGCGGCCTCGGCTCGCTGACGGCGGTGGAACCAGTCGATCTCCCGCTCTGACCGTCTCGGATGGGGCGATCAGGCAGCTACCGGTGCGGTGTTGCTTCCGCCTCAACCATATGAAGACGGCCGCGGCCATCGCTGTAAAGGCGGCGAGCTGCAGATGCTCACTCGGCGAGTCGGCGGCAGTAAGCGTTGGTCATACCCAGGTCTGACCCCGCAGTTCAGCTCTTGGTCCGACGCCCCGGGGACGGGGCAAAGGCATCGTCGTCAGCATGACGAACCTGACGAGGTCCATGGTTGCCCCGGCCGCGACGATCGGCGCCCGACTACGTGACGCGCTGCCTGTGGAGCGGCTGGAAGGCACCGGTTTCCCAGGACGTTGGGTGGGCGGGGCGGCCCTGGTGCTCGGCCCACTCCTGATGCTGACCGGCGCATTGCTGCGGGTCCGCTTCCACTTCTTCTACCCCGGCCAACTCACGGCGTACGAAGGGCATCGCACTCTGGTGGCCACCGCATATGGCCTCTTTGCCGCAGGCAGCTTGCTGCTCTGGCCCGCGGTGGCAGTGGTGGCCGCGCGGATCGGGGCCCGGAGCGCCGGCTGGGGTGTGTGGGGCGGGGTCCTGGTGATGTTCGGGCTGTTCGCCCGCGCCTTCCACGCGGGGGCGGACCATCTCGCCTTCCAGCTGGTGCGTTCCCAGGGGGTCGGGCCCGCCACTGAAGCGGTCTCCGCCGGCTACGGTGCCTTCCACGTCTTTGCCGCGCTGAACCTCGCCGTCCTCGCGGGGTGGATCGTCCTTGCCCTTGGGGCCTGGCGTACCCGGGTGCTCGGTCCGGTCCGCGCTGCCGCACTCGGCCTCACAGCGGCACTGCCTCTCGGAGTACTCAAGGGGACCACCCCTCTGTCGCTGGTGGCCTTGGCCGGACTGTGCGCCGGGTTGGTGCCGTTGGGCCTGGCGCTGCTGCGTGAAAGGCCCCGTCCCACCCGGAAGACGGTGCTGCGCTGGGTGCCACTGACCCTGGTGACGCTCGGGCTCATGATGCTGCTCGGACAGGCCGGCTGAGTGCGCCCGTACAGATACGGTCGGGCCATGAAGCGCAAGGGGCAACAGCATCTCTACGCCTTCGACCTCTGCGTTGCCCTGGCCCTGACCGCCGCGTACGTCGGCTTCGCCCAGATGACCGCCGACGACGGCCAACCCACCTTCACCGGTCCGCTCTGGCTCGGCTGTCTGATCGCCGCCGCGGTCGGCCTGCCGATCGCCGTACGTCGTCGTTGGCCGCTCGGGGTCCTGGGAACCGTGCTCGCGGCCTCGGCCGCGGCGTCGCTCCTCGACATTCCTCGCGAGCCGTACATCGCCGTCGCTCTGGCGGCTTACCTCGTCGGCCTGGCCGAGCCCGCCCGCCGGTCCGTGCTCGCACTCGCGGTGACATTGCCGGGGGCGTGCGGTGCCGTCTACCTCGGCGAGGCGGTGATCACTCCCGCCGAGAGCTGGCGGGGCGCCGTAGGAGTGGCCGGCTTGGTGTTTCTGGTGATCGGCGGGGCCTGGGGCGCAGGGTTCACCGTGCGGGGCCGCCGAGGCGAGGCAGAGCGCGAGGAGCGACGTCGGTCGGAGCGCGCGCTGGACGAGGAGCGCTTGCGGATCGCCCGTGAGCTGCACGACATCGTCTCGCACAACCTCAGCCTGATCGCCGTCAAGGCGGGTGTCGCCGGGCATGTTGCGGAGGCAGACCCGCAGGAGGCGCGAGCCGCGCTCAAGGTCATCGAGGAGACAAGCCGTTCCGCGCTGGCCGAGATGCGCCGCACACTCGGCGTGCTGCGCACCGAAGGCGCGCCCCTGGGCCCTGTACCGGTCCTCGACCGCCTCGGCCTCCTCGCTGCAGAGGCGAACCGGACAGGGGTGAACGTCGACTTGACGGTGCACGGTACGCAGGGCCTCGCCGAGGGCACACAGCTGACCATCTACCGCATCGTCCAGGAATCCCTCACCAACGCGGTCCGGCACGCTGCTCCGACCCGCTGCCAGGTCACGGTCGAGGCCGATGCGCGCGAGGTCCGCATCGACATCGAGGATGAGGGACCGTCGCCCGGACGCCCACCGGCAGACCGCGCAATGCCCGGCGGCCACGGCCTGCTGGGGATGCGGGAGCGGGCGATGATGTACGGCGGGAGTTTCGAGGCGGGGCCCCGGCAGGAGGGCGGTTTCGCGGTGTCAGTCCGGCTGCCTGTCGAGGGGAAGCAACAAGCATGAGTGATGAACCGCAAGTTCGGGTGCTGATCGCCGACGACCAGGCGATGGTGCGCGGCAGCTTCCGCATCCTTGTGGACCACACACCCGGTATGACCGCCGCGGGCGAGGCCGCGGATGGAGCAGAGGCCCTGGAACTTGCCCGCCGTGAACGGCCGGACGTCGTGCTGATGGACGTACGCATGCCAACGCTGGACGGAATCGAGGCGACCCGCCAGATCTGCTCGGACCCGTCCCTGTCCGGCGTCCGAGTCCTCATCCTCACCACCTTCGACCTGGACGAGTACGTCTACGCCGCTCTGCGCGCGGGAGCCGCGGGTTTTCTGCTGAAGGACACTCCGCCGACCGAGGTCCTCAACGCCATCGGCGTTGTTGCTGCGGGCGAGGCACTGCTCGCCCCCTCGGTGACACGCCGCCTGATCGCGGAGTTCGCCCGCCATCCGGAGCCGACACGACCACCGAGCAGCTCGCTTGACGCGATCACCAACCGCGAGTCGGAGGTGCTCGGCCTGATCGCCCTCGGCCTGTCCAACAGAGAGATCGCAGAACATCTCCACCTGAGCCTTGCCACGGTCAAAACCCACATCGGCCGCCTGCTCGCCAAACTGCACGCACGCGACCGTGCTCAGCTTGTCATCGTCGCCTATGAGACTGGGCTCGTCGGCGACCGGCGGCGTGGAGTGTGACGTTCAAAGGACGGACGGCCTTAATCGAAGGTCCGGGGCGCGCACCTGACGTGCCGAGAGCACGAAAGGCCCTGCCGTCTATCAAAACGGCAGGGCCTCTGACCTTGTATTTCGTCTATGCCCCCGGCAGGATTCGAACCTGCGACACCCGCTTTCAGGAGTTCGATCCGACGATGGTTGCGGCCCTGGATTGCTACAGCTGCAGGACCGGATCACTCCACCTGGAACCTTTGTGGCCCGCTGGTGTCCGCTGTCGTTGATGTCAGGCTTGGATGTCAGCCTGCCTTCCGATGGGCACTCCGGCGGAGCAGTATGCGGCGTATCTGAGGCTGAACCTCGGACCTGCCGAGATCCCTTCGCAAGCCAGCGTGCCTACGGTGCAAAGCGCCTCTCATTGAAGCAGATTGACCCTGATGGTGGCTGCGAGTCCCCGTGGCTGTCCGCACGATCTGGCGCGGTTGTGGCACGCAACCGTCGGCCCTGGCCGACATCGCTGTGACTGCCAGCAGCCACGGTCGCGATCCGTGAATCAGACAGCGGGTAGCAATCTGCTGTGCTGAACTCGACACATGCAGTCCGTACTTGTCGCACTCATAGCCGTTGCAGGCACCTTGGGGGGATCGCTCGTCACGGGCCTGCTGCAACACCGCCAAGCAGCCAAACTCGAGCTCGCCGCACGGACGGAACGTGCACGCCGGGAGCGCTTGGCCGCCTACAGCACGTTCGTGGGAGCCATCGTTGAGTTCAGGCGTTGGCAGATCAGGCGGGGATGGATCAAGAGGGATCACGAGCTCACGGACGTGCGGTACATCGACACGAAGGACGCATGCGACCAGGCACGTACAGCGGTACGAAGCGCGCTCTTGGGACTCCAACTCCTACCCGCAGACGAGTCAGCACTGAACGCTGCACGGGCCTCTCTAACCGCCGCCATCAGGATTGAAGATGCGGCTGACACCGTCCAACTGAACCAACAGTCCGAAGTTGCGCGAGAAACAGTGGAGGCCTTCGCGGAAATGGCGGCCCGGCTTGAGCAGCCCCAGGCACCGGGCCGACCGACATCTGCCTTGTAGGGGCGGATGTGGTCGTCGACAGGTCCGCCCAGGCCACTTCGGTTGTAGCGGCAGCCCAGGTGAACGGCGCATCTCGACTGTGGCGGGCCGTCGTTGGCCGCACGATGTGGCACGGCTGTGGCACACGACCGCTTCGTCCCGAAGCAACTCGGGATGGCCACTGCCCTTGGGCTGCTGTGCCAGTCACCTGCGTTGATGGTCCGCTGACGTCCACGGTTGGGCGCGGTTGTGCGTTGCGGTTGTCACGCAGTTAGTGGGTGTCTGAGAAGCCCCTTTCAGGGCAGGCGAGTTGGTAGTTCGTGCGCTGATGGAGGCCGGGATGGCCGGGGAACGGCGCGCGTATCCGACTGACCTGTCTGACGTGGAGTGGGCGGTGCTGGCACCGCTTGTGCCGCCGCCGAAACCGGGCGGGAGACCAGCGAAGCACCCCCGCCGCGAGATCATCGACGCCCTGGCCTACTGGCTACGGGCCGGCTGCGCCTGGCTGCTGCTGCCGCACGACTTCCCGCCGTACCAAACCGTCTACCACTACTGGCGGCGGTGGCGGATCGAGGGCCGCTGGGAAGAGATCCTCGCCGTACTGCGAGCCAGGGAACGTACCGGCCAGGGCCGGGAACGGCGCCCCCCATCCGGTGCCGGCCGCCCCCCGCCGGAGGCATGTCTTTGACCGTGGGCCGGGACGCGTCGGGTGCTCGACTCGTATCCTCCGGGCCTATCCACTGTGGGCGGGCGTCGACGCAGCCGGGCGGCGCTGTCGTCATGGACGGGGTCTTCAAGCGGGATCTGGAGCCGTAGTCACGCAGATAGACACGCACGCAGAAACAGGTGAGGCGCCTACCGAATCCGGTAGGCGCCTCACCTGGTGTTGTGGCTGTCGGGGTGGCGGGATTTGAACCCACGACCTCTTCGTCCCGAAGGAAGTTCACGGCGGCTGCGCTGAGTTCGGGGCTACGCTGACCGTTGTCTTAACGGAGTTTCGCGGACACCAACAAGGACAATCCGCGGCGGCAGGTGCGGTTGAGCTTCCTCGGCGGGTGAGCGTAACCCCAGGTCAACTCGGGCTCACTGGAAGTCGACTCCGCGGCTTCCGGCTCCCCGCCCCCGCTTCGTGTCGCGCCTCGTTTCGTGGTTAGCCTGGCGTCTCCGACCAACAACAACGGCGTGGGCTCGCCGCATCGGTGATGTCGTGCGACCTACGAGAGGAGACCTGTCAGTGAAGTTCGGGATCAACGTGCTCAATTACGGGCCGGGTACCACCCCCGCATCCATGGAGGACTGGGTTCTCCGCGCCGAGGGGCTGGGGTTTCACCTGGCGATGATCTCGGACCATGTGACGCTCCCACAGGAGGCCCTGCCGGTCTTCCCTCCGCCGTTCTACGACCCGTTCACCACCCTCGCCTACCTAGCCGGCCGCACCACGACCATCGAGCTGGGCACCACGGTTATCGTCCTCCCGTACCGGCACCCGCTGCAGACGGCCCGGGTCGCGGCCAACATCGACCAGATGAGCAACGGCCGGTTCGTGTTCGGCGTGGGCGTCGGCTGGTCGGAGCAGGAATTCCAGGCGCTGGGCGTCGACTTCGCCGCCCGAGGCAAGATCACCGACGAGTACCTGACGGCCATCAAGGACCACTGGACCAAGCCGCTGGTCTCCTTCCACGGCGAGCACCTGGACTACACCGACATCACCACCGGCCCCGCCCCGGTCCGTGACCCGCACCCGCCGGTCTGGGTCGGCGGGCTCAACGGCCCCGCCATGCGGCGGGCCGCGCGCTTCGGCGACGCCTGGCACCCGTTCGGTCTCGGCCCGGCCGACCTCCGGGAGCGGCTGCCCAAGCTCAAGGCCGCCGCCGAGGAGGCCGGGCGTCCTACGCCCGCCCTCGCGCCGCGAATCCCGCTGCACCTCACCGAGCAGCCGGTTCCGGAGGAGGGGCGGCTCACCGGGCACGGCACCGTCGCTCAGGTGCGGCGCGACCTGGAGGAGCTGGCCGAGCTCGAGCCGGACTGGATCGTGCTGGACACCTTCCTCACCTTCTACCTCGGCGCCGTCTCCGCGGAGGAGGTTCCCCGCCACGACCCGGCCCAGCTGGAGATCGCCGCGGCGGAACTGCTCGACCTCAAGGGCGAGACCCTGCGCTGACGGAGGCAACGTCGACGATGCTTCACAGCCACCCGTTGCGCTGCGCGTGCAACGCCAGCTGGAAGCGGTTCGCGGCGCCGAGCCGGGCCATCAGGATCTGGAGGCGGCGGAAGAGGGTGCGTCGGCTGAAGCCCAGTTCGCGGGCGATGGTCTCGTCGCTCGCGCCGCCCGCGAGGAGCCACAGCAGACGGCGGTCGGCGGGCGGCGGGCCGCCCGGGATCGTGGTGCGGCCGTGGAACGGCAGGGCCTGGTGCCAGCACTGCTCGAACAGGGCCACCAGCGCGGACAGCAGCCCGCACGGCTGTACGACCAGCATCGTGTGGTTCACGTCGGCCTCTCCGCTGGCCAACGACACCAGGGCGTACGCGTCGTCGATGATCACGAGCTTGACCGGTACCGAGGGCAGCACGCGGGCCTGCTCGCCGGCGTTGATGCACGGTTCGATGGACTCCCGCAGGCGGCCCGGATGCTCCAGCGACTCACGTGAATAGACGACCCGCTGGGTGACGCCGCGGGCGAGCGTCGCCAGCGCGTCGTCCGTGGACTCGGGCATGGGGGAGTACGGCGGTGACTCCAGCTGGCGGATCTGCCGGCGGGCGCTCGCCCAGGCCTGCCGTGTCCGGGGGCCGACGGCATCGCCGGTGACGACCTCGACGAGCGTGTCCCGGTGGGTGGCGAGCCGGCGGCGCCGGAACGACTCGAAGGCACCGCCGACGGCGACCCGTGACTCCTCGAGCTCGGCCGTCCGGTGCCGGGCGAGCACCTCCAGCGCGGCGGCCGGCGGCACCGGCGCCACCGGATCCCCGTCCGGCCCGGCGGCCACGGCAAGGCCCGCGTCGACGAGCGCGCCGTACGCCGCCTCCGGGTCGTCGGCCCGGTCCAGGCCCGCCGCCGTGGCGATCTCGCCCAGCGGAGCGGGAGCCAGGTCGAGCAGCGCCGGATAGAGCCGGGCCGCCGCGTCGTCGAGGCCGAGCAGCCGGAGGGCCGCACCGAGTTTCACGTTCGTCATGAAGCGCATTATCGGCCCCTTCCGGAGCCCGCGCGTGGCCGATCCGTGCCAGTGGCACTACTGAGCACCACAGGGTCGCCGAGCGGCATACGGTGCGTGACGACCGCTGTCGGCAGCGGAACATCCCGAGCACCTAAACGATTGGAAGGCGTGCGTCATGGCGGAAGGCCGCAGGAACGGGCTCTACTCCGGGATCTCCGAGGAACTGTCCGACCTGATGCGTACGCGCTGGGCGGACACCGAGCGGCGCGACCTGACCCTCGACGAGCAGGCCCCGTACGCGGCCGCCCGGCGCACCTCGCTCTCCGCGCGCTTCCCCGGCGAGCGCCTCGTGATCCCCTCGGGGAACCTCAAGGTGCGGTCGAACGACGACACCTACCCGTTCCGCCCGTACTCGGCATACGTGCATCTGACCGGGGACCAGGCCCGTGACGGCGCGCTGGTGCTCGAACCGCGCGCGGACGGCGGCCACGACGCGTACTGCTACCAGCTTCCGCGCGACAGCCGCGACGACGACGGGTTCTGGACCGGTGCCACCGCGGAGCTCTGGATGGGCCGCCGCCGTTCCCTCGCGGAGGCCCGGAGCGTACTCGGCCTCGAGTGCCGGGACGTGCGCACGGCCGCTGCCGACCTGGCTGTCGGCGGCGCACCCACCCGCATCGTCCGCGGAGTGGATCCGGCGTTGGAGGCGGCCGTCACCACGGACGCCGCCCGTGACGCCGAACTGGTGACGGCGCTCGACGACCTGCGCGTCGTCAAGGACGCGTGGGAGATCGCCGAGATCCGTGGCGCGGTCGACTCGACCGTGCGTGGATTCACCGATGTGGTCGGGGAGTTGTCGAAGGCGGTCGAGACGTCCGAGCGGTGGATCGAGGGAACCTTCTTCCGCCGCGCCCGGCTCGAGGGCAACGCCGTCGGCTACGGCAGCATCTGCGCGGCCGGCGAACACGCCACGATCATGCACTGGACCGACAACGACGGCCCGGTGCGCCCCGGCGACCTGCTGCTCCTCGACGCCGGCGTGGAGTCACGGACCCTCTACACCGCCGACGTCACCCGCACGCTGCCGATCAGCGGCCGCTTCACGAGGGTCCAGCGCCAGGTGTACGACGCGGTGTACGAGGCCCAGGAGGCGGGCTTCGCGGCGGTGAAGCCCGGCGCCGCGTACCGGGACTTCCACGAGGCGGCGCAGCGCTGTCTCGCGGCCCGGCTCGTCGAGTGGGGCTTCATCGAGGGTCCGGCCGAGCGCGCCTACGAACTCGGTCTCCAGCGGCGCTTCACCATGGCGGGCACCGGCCACATGCTGGGCCTCGACGTCCACGACTGCGCACAGGCCCACACCGAGGAGTACGTCGACGGAGTCCTCGAACCGGGCATGGTGCTCACCGTCGAGCCCGGCCTGTACTTCCAGGCCGACGACCTGAGCGTGCCCGCGGAGTGGCGCGGCATCGGCGTGCGGATCGAGGACGATCTGCTGGTCACCGCCGAAGGCCACGAGAACCTGTCGGCGGGCCTGCCGCGCTCGGCGGATGAGGTCGAGGCGTGGATGGACCGGCACGCGGGCTGACCCGGCGGCAGATGCCGACCGGGAGACGCCGGTCCTACGGCGCCTGCCAGCGGCTGGGGGCGCAGCCGAAACGGGCGCGGAACCAGCGGGAGAAGTTGCTCGGCGCCGAGAAGGAGAGAAGCTCGGCGATCTCGGTCTGCGAGTATCGCCGGCTCTCCAGCAGCCGGACCGCGAGCTCGGCCCTGGTGTCGTTGAGCACGGTGGTGAACGACTCTCCGTGCTCTGCCAGTTGGCGGTGGACGGTCCTGCGGTCGACGCCGAGGCTGCGGGCGACCTGCTCCATCGAGCAGCGCCCGGTGGGCAGCAGAAGTTCGATCAGCTCGCGGACGCGCTCGAGCACGGTCGTGTCCTTCGCGGGCTCGATGCCGTCCAGGAACTGCAGTGCGTAGGCGAGGAGTTGCGGGTCCGACATCCGGTTCGGCGCGCTCAGATCCGCCGCGTCCAACGCGATGCCCGTGAAGTCGTGGCCGAAGGTGACGGCCGGGCCGAAGATCCGTTGGTGGGTGGACGGATCGTCGGGCCTGCGATGTGCGAAGCACACGGCGAGTGGCTGCCAGTCGGGCCCCAGGAACCCGCACAGCAGCCGGTGCAGAACGCTCACCACGAGCTCCACCGACTGCTTCGTCTCCATCGGTTCGCCCGGCTCCAGGCGGACCCGGACGACGGCGGACCCGTTCGCCTCGGACAGGTACAGGCGCAACGCCTCGTTGTAGACGTGCTCGTAGCGGATGAGGAGCTGCACGGCGCTGCGCACATCGGGCTCCTCCCGGATCACCAGACTCAGCGGTCCGAGGTTGGAGAAGCGCCGCAACTCCCCGAGCCGCAGCCCGAAGTCCTGCTGCCCGGACTCCGACGCCGACTGCTCCAAGAGCTGGATCACCGCGGCCGAGGGCAGCCAGCGGTCCTGAAGGCTCAGGCTCGCCGGGTCGAGCCCGTTCGCCCGCATGAGCCGCGCCGGATCGATACCGACGGAGCGGCTCAGGTCGAGGTAGCCACTGAGGGACGCGTATCGGGACTGCGGTTTCAACGGGCCTCCGATGTCCCCAGAAGATAAATCTGATGTCCGTTCAAGATAAGCGCGTTTCGGCTGTCACGCCTAGCGTTCTCTGCGTCAAACCCCGGTTCGACCAGAACACAGCGCGAGGAGAACACCGTGGCGCATGCCATCCGCTTCTACGAACCCGGCGCCCCGGAAGTGCTGCGCTGGGAGTCCACCGAGGTCGGTGAGCCAGGTCCCGGAGAGGTCCGGGTGCGGCACTCCGCGGTCGGGCTCAACTTCGCCGACACCTATTTCCGCACCGGTGTGTACCCGGCCGCCCTGCCCGCCGGACTCGGCGTGGAAGGTGCGGGCGTCATCGAGGCCGTGGGCCCGGGAGTCCTGGACTTCGCCGCAGGGGACCGCGTCACGTACACCGGCAGTCCCCTCGGCGCGTACAGCACGGAGCGGGTGATGCCGACCGCGTCACTGATCAAACTGCCGGAGGTCATCGCCTTCGACACCGCGGCGGCGATGACGATGCGCGGCCTGACGACCGCGTACTTGCTGCGCCGCATCCATCCCCTGAAGGCCGGGGACACCGTGCTGCTGCACGCCGCGGCGGGCGGCGTGGGGCTGATCTTCTGCCAGTGGGCGAAGCTGCTCGGCATCCGCGTCATCGGCACCGTCTCCACCGAGGAGAAGGCCGATGCCGCCCGGGCGCACGGCTGCGACGAGGTCGTCCTGTACCGGCAGGAGAAGGTGGCGGACCGGGTGCGCGAGCTGACGGACGGCGTCGGCGTCCCCGTGGTGTTCGACAGCATCGGCGCCGCCACGTACGCGACATCGCTGGACTCCCTGTCCCCGCGCGGTCTGCTGGTCTGCTTCGGCACCTCCTCCGGCCCTGTGCCGCCGATCGACGCCATGCAACTCGCGGTCAAAGGCTCGCTGTTCGTGACCAGGCCGGCCCTGGCCGACTACATCGCCGACCCCGAGGAGCGCGCCCGGCTGGTCGGTGAGCTGTTCGGCCACGTCGGTTCGGGGCGCATCCGCATCGAGATCAACCAGCGGTACGCCCTTTCCGAAGCCGTCCGGGCCCACCGCGACCTGGAGGCCGGCCGGACCACCGGCTCCTCGGTCTTCTTGCTTTGAGAGCACCCCGACGAGAGGAGAGAGTGATGAGTACACCTGTCCGTGCCGCCTCCACGATCACGGCACAGCCCCTCACCTGCAGTATCGGAGCTGAGCTGTTCGATGTGGACCTCGGTGAAGTCGCCCGCGACAAAGAACTGTTCGCGGAGTTGAAGACGCTGTTGCTGAAGCACAAGGTGCTGTTCCTGCGTGATCAGCACTTCACCCGCGCCGAACACGTGGCACTGGCCGCGCGGTTCGGGCCGCTCGAGGACCACCCGGTGGCGGCAAGCGATCCGGACCACCCCGGACTCGTCCGGATCTACAAGGACCTGGACAGCCCGCCGGAGCACTACGAGAACGCGTACCACTGCGACGCCACATGGCGGGAGAACCCGCCCATGGGCTGCGTGCTGCGGAACGTGGAGGCACCTCCTGTCGGGGGCGACACCATCTGGGTCGACATGGCCGCGGCGTACGAGAAGCTGCCGGCCGAGGTCAAGGCGCGGATCGACGGACTGCGTGCCCGGCACAGCATCGAGGCGTCCTTCGGCGCCGCACTGCCGGAAGAACAGCGCCACGAACTCAAGGGACGGTTCCCCGACGCCGAGCACCCCGTGGTGCGCACCCACCCGGAGACCGGGGAGCGGATCCTCTTCGTCAACGCGTTCACCACGCACTTCGTCAACTACCACACCCCGCGGAACATCCGGTGTGGCATCGACTACGCGCCCGGTGCCGCCAACTTGCTCAGTTATCTGATCAGTCAGGCCACCGTCCCCGAGTACCAGGTGAGGTGGCGGTGGACGCCGAACAGCGTCGCCATCTGGGACAACCGCTCCACGCAGCATTACGCCGTCCAGGACTACTGGCCGGCCGTCCGCAAGATGGAGCGCGCCGGGATCATCGGCGACCGCCCCTTCTGAACGGCTCGAACCTCCTCTTCACCCATCCGCCATCCGTGCCCGACCGGATGGAACACCCAGCGCCAGCACCGTGATCGGAGTACACCCATGCATTTCCACGACGACGCGCTCTTCCCCGAGAACCAGGACAAGCTGGTCATCACCAGCGCGCCGTACGGCCCGGAGTGGGAGCCGGACGACTTCCGTGAGGACCTGCCGCTGACCATGGACGAGCACGTCCAGCAGGCGGTGGACTGCTTCGAGGCGGGCGCCACCGTCCTGCACATCCACGTGCGGGAACTGGACGGCAAGGGCTCGAAGCGGTTGTCGAAGTTCAACGAACTGCTCGGGCGGCTGCGCGAGGCGGTGCCGGAGATGATCCTCCAGGTCGGCGGGTCGATCTCGTTCGCGCCCGAGGGGTCTGGCGCCGACGCCAAGTGGCTGTCGGACGACACCCGTCACATGCTGGCCGAGCTCGATCCCAAGCCGGACCAGGTGACCATCGCGATCAACACCAGCCAGATGAACATCATGGAGCTGATGACCCCCGACGACATCGCGGGTACCTCCATGACGCGCCCCGAACTCGCCGAGGCCTACCGGGAGATGACGGTGCCGGCCGGGCCCGCCTGGGTCGAGGAACACCTGCGCAGGCTGCAGGCGGCGGGCATCCAGCCGCACTTCCAACTGTCGAGCATTCCGCAGCTGGAGACCGTCGAGCGGCTGATCCGCCGGGGCGTCCACACCGGCCCGCTGAACGTCACCTGGGTGGGCATCGGCGGTGGGTTCGACGGCCCCAACCCGTACAACATCATGCAGTTCGTCAACCGCGTGCCGGATGGGGCGATCCTCACCCTGGAAACCCTCATGCGCAGCGTTCTGCCGGTCAACGCGATGGCGATCGCCATGGGACTGCACACCCGCTGCGGCAACGAGGACACGCTGTGGGGTCGGAAGGGCACCAAGGCCACCTCTGTCGAGCAGGTCGAGCAGTTGGTCCGGATCGCCGGTGAGCTCGGTCGCGAGGTCGCCACCGCCAAGGACGCCCGCGAGATCTACAAGATCGGTACCAGCTACGCGGACGCGGACGAGACGCTGGCCAAGCTCGGCTACGCCCCGAACCGCAGGCCCGGCCAGGTCGGGTTCACCCACCACGCCTGACCGGTCGACAGCGACCGTCACCCGCCCCCGCCCGGCGTGCCACCGACCGGGGCGAAACACCGGCAGTTCCCGCAGCTGTGAGGAGTGAACGTGACATCGCGCGACATCGTGGGCCGGGCGCCGACGCCACCCACCGGAACCAGAAACAGAAACCCGGTGGGTACCCGGCCCGGCCGCAGGTACCCCTGGCTCGTCTTCGCCCTGGCCTTCGGGCTGCTGCTCTCGGACTACATGTCCCGGCAGGTGCTCAGCGCCGTCTTCCCGGTCCTGAAGACCGAGTGGTCCTTGTCCGACGCCCATCTGGCCTCGCTGAGCAGCGTGGTGGCGCTGATGGTCGGGTTGCTCACCCTGCCGCTCTCGCTCGTTGCGGACCGCTGGGGCCGGGTCAGGAGCCTGGTCGTGATGGCGGTGGTGTGGAGCCTGGCCACGCTGCTGTGCGCGGTCGCGGGGAACTTCCACGAGATGCTCGCCGCGCGATTCCTGGTCGGGGTCGGCGAGGCGGCCTACGGCAGCGTGGGCATCGCGGTGGTGCTCAGCATCTTCGCCCCTCGTGTCCACGCGGCGCTCGGTGGGGCGTTCATGGCCGGCGGGTCGTTCGGCTCGGTGGTCGGCGTCGCCCTCGGCGGCAGTCTCGCCGTGCAGGTGGGCTGGCGCTGGTCCTTCGCGGCCATGGCGGTCTTCGGACTGCTGCTGGTCGCCGTGTTCCGGGCGGTGGTCAGTGAGCGGAAGCTGGACGAGTACGCCGTCGAGCCGAGACTGCCCGCGGCGGCCGGCGGCCGGGCACCGTTCGCGAGCCTGTTCACGAACCCGGCGCTGCTGTGCGCCTACATCGGCGGCGGGCTGCAGATGTTCACCCCGGCCGTACTGCTTTCCTGGGCGCCGAGCTACTTCAACCGCTACTACCACCTCCCGGCGGACGAGGCCGCCGCGACCGCCGCGGTCTTCGTCCTGCTCATCGGCAGCGGCATGGTGATCTGCGGGATCATCTCCGACCGGTTCGCCCGCTCCGGATCCTCCCGCCAGTGGACCGCGGCGGTGGCGTTCTGCGTCGTCGCACTGGTCTGCCTGTCGGCCGGCTTCGGCATGACGTCCGGTACGACGTCGCTGCTCCTCATCGGCTGCGGAGCGTTCTTCGCCGCCGGCTCCTCGGGGCCCACGGCGGCCGTCGTCACCGAACTGTCCCACAGCTCCGCACGGGCGACCGGGCTCGGGGCGCTCACGGTCGCCAACAACGTACTGGGCCTCGCCCTCGGCCCCTTCGTCGTCGGGACGCTCGCCGATCACCTCGGGCTCCTCGGAGCCCTGCGCCTCGCCCCGCTGATGTACGCCGTCGCCATCGCCGCGCTGTTGCTCGGCAGGCGGTACCACCCGGCCGGGAAGCTCCGGCTCGCCCGGCTCGCCCTGTCCACTGCCCGCTGAGCCCCCCCGCCTGCTGAGCCCCCGAACCAGCCGATCCGCCTGATCCAGCCGATCCACCTGATCCAGTCGAACTCTCAGGGACGCACATGACAGCCACCCCGACACCGACCGTGGTGATCGTGCCCGGACTACGGGACCACGTCGCCGACCACTGGCAGACCCACCTCGCCGAACAATTCGACGGCGCGTGCACCGTGCCCCCGCTCGAACACGACAGGCTCAGCCGGGCCGCCCGCGTCGCCGCGCTCGACGAGGTGCTCGCCTCGGTCGAGGGCCCCGTCGTACTCGTCGCCCACAGCGCCGGGGTCATCACCACCGTGCACTGGGCCCGAAATCCGACGCGGCAGATCCATGGTGCTCTTCTCGCCACCCCCGCGGACCTGGAACGACCGCTGCCCGAGGGCTATCCCTCCGTGTAGGAACTGGAGCGTGCAGGGTGGTTGCCGATACCGCGCCGCCGACTGCCCTTCCCGAACATCCTCGGCATCAGCAGGAACGACCCGCTCGCCGACCGCCGCCACGTCGCCGGTCTGGCGGAGGTGTGGGGCAGCCGTCCGGTCGACCTCGGTCCGGTCGGCCACCTCAACCCGGCGTCCGGGTACGGGTATTGGCCGCGAGCGGAGGAACTGGTGCGTGAGCTGCTCGGCAGCCGGGAGACGGAAGGGGCGGTCTCGTGACCCAGGTCTGCGCAACGGCGGCCGAGGCTGTCGCCGGCATCCCGGACGGAGCCTCACTCAGCGTCGGCGGCTTCGGCCTCTGCGGCGTCCCCGACGCCCTGATCGCGGCCGTCGCCGCCGGGTCGGCCACGGGGCTCCGCGTGATCTCCAACAACTGCGGTACGGACGGTCACGGGCTCGGGCAACTGCTCCAGCGAAGGCGAGTCCGGCGGGTGACGGCCTCGTACGTCGGCGAGAACGCCGAGTTCGCCCGGCAGTACCTGGCGGGGGAGTTGGAGGTCGAACTGACTCCCCAGGGCACGCTGGCGGAGAAGCTCCGCGCCGGCGGGGCGGGTATCGCCGCCTTCTTCACCCCGGCAGGGGTCGGCACCCCGGTCTCCGACGGAGGCCTGCCGTGGCGCTACGACGCCGACGGCTCGGTGGCGGTGGCCTCACCGCCCAAGGAGACACGCGAGTACGGAGGGCGGCGCCACGTCCTCGAGGAGTCGATCACCTCCGACTTCGCCCTCGTGCACGCTCTGATCGGGGACACGGAGGGGAACCTGCTGTTCGACAAGGCCGCACGGAACTTCAACCCGCTCGCGGCGATGGCCGGGCGGGTGTGCATCGCTCAGGTCGAACAGCTGGTGCGGCCCGGCGAGTTGGATCCCCGGCACGTCCATCTGCCCGGAATCTTCGTCGACCGGATCGTCCACACCGGCGTCCAGGACAAGCAGATCGAAAAACGCACGGTGACCGCGACGAAGGAGAACGACGCATGAGCGCGACAAGGGCTGCGGCGAAGAGCGCGGCACCCTGCAGGACCCAGGGCTGGACCCGGGACCAGATGGCGGCCAGGGCTGCCTCCGAACTCGTACCCGGCGAGTACGTCAACCTCGGCATCGGACTGCCCACGCTCATCCCCGGCCATCTGCCGCCCGGCCTCGGCATCGTCCTGCACAGCGAGAACGGGATCCTGGGCACGGGTGCCTACCCCGACGAGGACTCCGTGGACGCGGACCTGATCAATGCGGGCAAGGAGACGGTGACCGTCAATCCGGGCGCCTCCTTCTTCGACTCCGCGCTGTCCTTCGCGATGATCCGCGGTGGCCACATCGACACCGCGGTCCTGGGCGGCATGCAGATCTCCGAGTCCGGGGACCTGGCGAACTGGATGGTGCCCGGTGCGATGGTCAAGGGGATGGGCGGGGCGATGGATCTCGTTCACGGCGCCCGCCGGGTGATCGTGCTCATGGAACACACCAGCAGGTCCGGGGCGCCGAAGATCGTGCGCCGGTGCTCCTTGCCGCTGACCGGGCAGGGCGTGGTCCATCGGATCATCACCGACCTTGCCGTCATCGACGTCACCCGACGGGGGCTCGTGCTGCGTGAATGCGCGCCCGGGGTGAGCGAGGACAGCGTACGTGCGGCCACCGGCGCTCCGCTGGGACGACCGGAGGCGAGCGCCTGATGCTGAACCTGTCCGTCCTCCTGGAGGACTCCGCCCGGCGTCACCCCCATCGCACGGCGCTGGTGGCCGGCGACCGTCGGCTCGACTACGCCGAGGTCGAGGCCCGAGCCTCCCAGATCGCACGGCTGCTGGTCGAACGCGGCGTCAGGCCGGGGGACCGGGTGGCCCTCTCCTGTCCGAACCTGCCCGAGTTCCCGATCGTCTACTACGGCATCCTCAAGGCCGGCGCGGTGGTCGTACCGCTGAACATCCTGCTCAAGCCCCGCGAAATCGCCTACCACCTGGCGGACTCCGGAGCCGTGCTGTACTTCTGCCACGATGGCACGGCGGACCTGCCGATGGGGGACTACGGGCGGGAGGGCTTCGAGCAGACCGCAGGTTGCCGGGAGTTGTTCCCGATCACCGACGGCATGTTCCAGGACAGGCCCGAAGCCTTCGAGTCCGTGCCCCGCGAGCCCACGGACACGGCAGTGATCCTTTACACCAGCGGCACCACCGGACAGCCCAAGGGCGCCGAGCTGTCGCACGCCAACATGGTGTTCAACGCCCTGACGGCCACCCGGCTCCTCGGCAGCACTCCGGCCCGGCCCGACACCCACCTCCTTGCCCTCCCGCTGTTCCACTCCTTCGGACAGACCGTGAGCATGAACGCGGGCCTGTCGGTCGGCGCCACCCTTGTACTGATGCCGCGCTTCGAACCACAGGTGGCGCTAAGGCTGATGCGCGAGGAGCGCGTCACCGCGTTCGCCGGTGTGCCCACCATGTACTGGGGGCTGCTCGGCGCGCTCGACCGTGACACCTGCGGCGTCGACCGCCTCTCCCACAACCTCCGCCTGGCCGTCTCCGGTGGCTCCGCGCTGCCCGTCGAGATCCACACACGGTTCGCCGAGCGGTTCGGGATCCCGATCCGCGAGGGCTACGGCCTCTCCGAAACCTCTCCACTGGCCCTGTTCACGGACCCGGAGGGCGAACCGAGACCCGGTTCGATCGGGGTGCCCGTCTGGGGTGTCGAGGCCCGGCTCGTCGACCGGCACGGCGAGACGGTCACCAGCGAAGGCCAGGTCGGCGAGCTGGTGCTGCGCGGACACAACGTCATGAGGGGGTACCACAACCGACCCGACGAGACCGCCCGCGTCCTGTGCGACGGGTGGCTCCGCACCGGTGATCTCGCACGGGTCGACGAGGACGGCCACTACTACATCGTCGACCGTGCGAAGGACTTGATCATCCGAGGCGGGTACAACGTCTACCCACGCGAGATCGAAGAGGTCCTGATGACCCATCCCGACGTGTCCCTGGCATCTGTCATCGGCGTCCCGGACACGCGTAACGGCGAGGAGGTCAAAGCCTTCGTCATCCCTGAACCGACCGCTCGGATCACCGAGTCGGAGCTGATCGACTGGTGCAAGGTGCAGATGGCGGGCTACAAGTACCCGAGGTCCGTCGTCTTCACTGCCTCGCTGCCGATGACCGCTACGGGAAAGATCCTCAAACGGGAACTGTCCGGCAGAGCCGGAGCCGGCGCATGACCGAAGCGTCTGCGGGAGTCATGGCTGATCGAGTCTCACAGCTATATGGCGTTTCTGATGGCTCTGGACGGTGTCGCGGAGCCAGGTGATGACTGCTGTGACGGTCAGGGTGCCGTTGAAGACGTAGTCGCGTTTGCCGTAGCGGGTGGCGACCGCACGGCACTGTTTCCGTTTGCTGACGCACCGTTCGGTGGTGCCGCGCTGGATGTCCTCGACGTAGGTGCCTGCCCGGGCGGGTCCGGAGCGCGACCGGGTCCTCGGGTCAGGAAGCGACGGACTCGGTGGCCCCGGGACGACTCAACAGGTAACCCCATACGGTGCTGAGGTTCTCGTCGTCCAGTTGCAAGGTGTCCGACCAGTTCCGGCGCTCGACAGGGGCAAGGAGCGACTCAAGCGTGCAGGACCAGGCCTCGCACAGGAGGCGCAGGATATATCCGTCGAGGCTGCTCGAAAACCGCCACCATGCCTTCTGCCAGGTGGTTCCCGTGTGGTTGCGGGCGAACTCGTAGTCGGCGTCGCGGTTGGCCCCGAGCGGGAAGACTTCCGACAGTGGCGGGTACGGATATATCTCACATAGCAGGATCCAGTCGGCGGGCAACTGTACGGGCTCCAGGGAGGCCGAGTGATATGCCCTCGGAGGTCTCGCGTGCCAGAGCAGGGGAGCTCCGCGGGCCAGGAAGACCCGGTCACGCCGCGCGGCCCACGCGACGACCTCGGACGAACGCATCGGTCCCTGGGACGTGAGGGCGAAGGCCACGTCCTCAGGGAGCGCGTTGAAAGCCCGGTACAGGATTCCGGCCAGATCCAACTGGAGGGACTTGTTGAATTGGTTGGTGTCGCGGAAGTGTTGTTCCTGGGCCCGTAGCCAGCGCTGAACCTGCTCTTGATCGGCGATCGGGTCGGCTTTATCCCGAGACGCGCGGCTGGGCTGTCCGGCCAGGTAGCCGGAGAAATTCATCGAGCGGTCGGCCAGGAAGCCGCTGAGTGTCACGACGCCTCGGAAGTTGTAATTGCTGTGGGCGTGGAGGCTGGTCCAAAGTGTGGCCAGCCCGATGCGATTGTTGTCGCCGTCCATCAATTCGGTGGCCCGTGCGACGAAGTCGTCCCGCATCTGCAGGCGTTGCTTCTCGTCTCCGATGCGCAAATTGTCGGGCGAGGGCGGGTAGAGACGGTCGAAAACCTCGTCCGGTGACCCAGTGGCCAAGGAGAACGGTGCGAGCACATCGTTCTTGGCGACGCCGGGCTCCCAGGTGTGGATCGGCACCGCGTTCTCCAGCACCAGACGTCGGATGAGCTGTGTGAGACGGTCATCTGCCGCGGTATAAAGAAGACCCTGCACGTCGTTGGGGTTCTTCTTGAGCGTGACGCGCACGGTCGTGCCCTCCGGGATCCAGCCCCGTGTCTCCACGGGAGTGAGCAGGGGCCGACGGGAGGGGCCGTCGAAACTGAGACGCCGGGCATCCTGGACCGAGGCGTCGTAGCGACGGGTGATCAGTTCCACCTGGTCGCCGAGCAGGAACACCGAGAAGAATCCGATGCCGAACCGGCCGCTGGGTTTGAAGCCGCCGCCGGCCAGCCCGGGCAGCCTATTGCGCAGGCTGGGGGAGCTCCAACCACTGTTGCCGAAGTCGAGCAGGCCGTGGATGAGAGTCTCCTCGTCCATGCCGACCCCGTTGTCCCGGACTTCCAGGCACCAGGAACCTTCGGTTTCGGTAAGTCGTATCTCTATGCGCCCGTCCGGAAAGCCGGTCTGCAGTGCCTCGCGGGCGAGGACGGCGTCCTGGGCATTCTGGATGAGTTCCCTTACGGCGACCTCGGGTTCATTGCCATAAAGTTGTTCCCCGCCCAGCCCCTTGACCAAGGAGGGGACGTCGGAGACCTTCACCGTCGCGTCTATGGGGCGCCAGCCCTGGACGCGGAAGTGCTCGGCGAAGCGCTCCGGGGAATCGACCCCGGCGACAGCGCGGGCGGCGAGCCGGTCCCGGCCCAGGTCGTGCAGGAGAGCGTCGACGGCTTTGAGTTCTTGGTCGATGCCGCGCAGATAGTCGAGCGCCAGCCACCACGACGGTGCGTCCTGCGCGAGGAACGGGCGCAGTGAGGTGTACGTGACGCGGTCACCGTTGAGATCGGGACGGCTGACGTGGGTCTGGAACTGCCAGTGTTCTCGGGCGACGCCCTGAGGATTGCGGAGTGCGAACAGCAGAGTGGGAGCGCGGCGGCCGTCGATCTGCGTCGCGTCGGCCAGCCGGAGGATGCAGGCCAGTCTGAGCGGGTCGATGGTCCAGTCACGGGGCTGCCATGGCCATGAGTTCGCTTCCCGGCGGAACTCGCCGGCGATCCGGTCCACCGGCCACCAGTGACTCGCCGCCAGATCGCCGATGAGCGGGCCGTAGGCCTCCCGCAGCAGAACGTCGTCGACAAGATGGATTTCGTTGCCCGCGCTGGACCGCCAGGAGTGGTCCACCAGTCGGCGCGCCTGCTCGGCGTGCGTTTCACGGATGGCCGTGGCTCGGCACGCGTCCGCCACTTCTGCGGGAGGCGAGTCGAGCTGGTCCCGGTCGGGCCAGCACCCCTCCTTGCGGTAATAGGCCACCGAGAGGAGATCGCGCCATCGGTCCTCTCCCAGGGTCTCGGGGACGCTCGTTCCGTACGCGGCCTCACCCATCGCGGCATCGTGGAGCACGAAGGAACACCCCAGCACGTAGGCCTCGGCCGGATTCAGCGTCACCTTGTCACGGCAGATGAGATCGGCGGTTTCCCACAAGGCGTCCACGTGCGTGATGTCGTGCACGGTGAACTCCGGCATGCTGTGCGCGTTCTCCTGGAGGAGTACGGCTGCCTTCTTCCTGAGCCCGAGGTACGACGTGCGCAGTCGCTCACGTTGTTCGTGATGAGGGTCCTCACCCGAGCGCGCGGCAAGAGCGGTCTGCCACAGAGCGGTGCTGGTGTAGTCGTGCTCGGACACGGGGGCGGTCACCTCATTGCTGGCAGGAGCAGACATACGGCGATCACCCACATGGTGAGCACCGAGAGCAGGATGAACAGGACGACGTACGTCTCGTACCAGCGCAGGAAGTTGCCCGGACGGGGCCGTTTCCGGAAGGTGGGGCCGATCAGCTCGTCGGTGATGTCGCACTCTTCGTTGCGGTAGTCGAGCCAGGCCAGCGCGCCGACCGTGATCAGCAGGGCGGTGAAGGCGGCGACCAGAGTGACGAGGGTGAGCAGGCCGATGACTCCGCCTCGTGCGGTGGCCGGATCGAGACCCCACTTCCGGTACCCGACGAACAGGACGAGGGCAGCGCTGACGAGCGCGGTGGCAAGGGTCTGGTAGAGGGCGAGGAACCGGTGCGCGTTCTCGTTGACCGTATGGATCTGCTGGAGGACGTATCGGTACCGCTCCAACGCGAACTCATTGCGGAGCGCGGCCATCTCAGGCCTGCCCTCTCCCGGCGTCGCCATCGCCCTCCCCGTCCCCTCCAGCAGCATAGGCAACTCATGCTTGCCCGGCGCACGTTTCATCGACACCTCGTCGACCGGGCCTCGGGCTCGCAGTGCGCGTCAGCGGCGGTGGACTCCACGCAGCGCATGGAACAGCCGTACCGACTGCACGGCCAACTCGACAGCGTGCGGCGGAACTTCGCACGTACACCCAGCTCGTCGGCGCGAGACGTTGTCGGCCGGAGCGAGGCCTCCTTTTGCATCCCGGTGCAGCCTCCTGTGGTCGGAGAGACGACGTACTTGACGAAGGCGGCTTCGTGTCGGAATGGCGGGGTGAACCCACGACCTTTTCGTCCCTCGGGATGGCCCCTGCCCTTGGGGCGCGGTGCCTGTCACCTGAGACGACCGTCCGCTGACGTCCACGGTTGTTCTGCCTTGCATATCTCTCGTTAACCTGAACACGACATGTTGGGCAGCCTCGGCTTGCAGAGCCTCCACGAGTGCTTGGTGTACCTGGGTGTACGGCAGTCCGGCGTGTGAGGTGCGGACGACGGCGACCGCCCGCTCGACCTTCAAGAGCACCGTGACAGCTTCATCGACGAACTCTGGCTCGACCAAGTCCTCGGCGGCGACGGCATCTTGCCCGTGGTGACCCTCATGGAAGTAGCCGCTTTCAACGAGCGGCCCTTCCGGATTGACGCAATCTTCGTACACAGCGCCAACCCCATTGGCTCCGAGACCGTCGTCCGGTCGCTCACACACTGGGGCTACTTGGTCCGGCGGGCGACGACCTAGGAGTTTGATTTCGAGGTCTGGCCTCATTCTTATTAGGTCGATCACTGGGGAGCCGCAAGGCCGGCCAACGGGCCGTAGCCTCCGGCTGCTCGTTCGCCGGAGTGCGGCGCAGACCGTCACCGTCCGAGCTTGTTGGTGTCAGCCCACCAAGAGGGGCTGGACAGAGAGGGTGTTGCGCTTTGTCTGCGTCTCGGAGAGAGCGAGGACCGCAGCGAGCCCCGCGAACAGATGCGCAATAACGATAGCGATCACAGGGATCACCTCCCCTTCGAGCCAGACAGCCAGCATGAACAGGCATGTAGGTGTGAAGAGATGCAATGCAACTTCTCGGATCCAAGGTGCCCAACTGCGGTCTGCGATTCCGCCTTTGCATCGCCCCGACATCGGAATACTCCGAGAGGCCGACGAAGCGCAACACCGTCCGTGTGAGTGTAGCCGTAGTCGTTCTCCGCAACCCGCGGCGGACGCGTCGGGACCTTCATGCCGTGGCTGCGTGGTTGATGCGTGGGTCTTCTTCAAGGTTTTGGTGCGGGCGCTGGCATGGTGGCGTTGGGCATTCAGGCTGGGGTGGGCTGGCGACGGCGACGCGCGACATCGACGGCCTCCGGCAGTTGCTGGACAGGGCGCACAGCCACGTGCTGCCCATCACGGCTTGTTGGCTCATCGGGAACGGCGCCCCCTCCCATCCGGTGCCGGCCGATCCCCCGCCGGAGGCAGGAGCGGCGCCCCGAGCGGAGCCGGGAAGCCCGCCCGGCGGAGCGCAGCGCAGTAGGGTGCTTGATGAGGTAGAAAAACTTGTAACGGCCTTCCAGCTTCGAGCAGTTGGACTAGGTGTCAGAGCGGGCGGTGAGGGTGCGTCCGTCACCCAGGTTTTCTCGGGCTGGCCTCGACCGGACGGTCACGTCGAGCGGCGGGCTCCTGTCTCATGGCCGACGAGAAGACATCCCGGACGCCAGCGCGCGGGCCGCATCGGCGAAGTACTGCTCGTCGGAGCCTTCCGCGAGGCCGAGGATCACTCCTTGGCCGAGTCCGACGAACAGGGCCCTGAGCGCGGTCACGAGGTGTCGTGCCTGGCCGGGTGTCACGGCACCGTCGGCGTGTGACCTGCCGGTGAACAACTCGACGAGATGGCCCTCCTGGGTGCGGATGGATTCGGCGAACCGGGCGCCCAGGTCCGGGTCGTGCACGGCCATGTCGAGCAAGGTGATCTGCAGGGAAAGGCCGGACCGTGCGTCCGGGGCGTCGAGGCTGCGCCGGTAGCGCCGGGCGAAGGCGTCGGCTGCTTCCAGGAGGTCCAGGCCCGGGGGAACCGCTCGTTCCATCTCCGCGTAGTGGGGTCGCAAATAGTCCGCGATCGCCGCGACCACCAGGCCGCTCTTGCTGCCGAACAGTGAGTAGACGGCGCCGGTGGTCACCTCGGCCCGTTCGGCGATCTCGTCCAGCTTCGCCCGGTGCCCGTCCCGGGAGACGGCCTCCAGCGCGGCATCCAACAGGGCGCGTCGATTGCGCTCCTTGGCCTCGGCCCTCGTCATTCTCATAACTTGATTATTGCCGTAATCTTGTTACTGGAACAGACCGGGACACCTCAGGGGGACAGTGTCGATGGCTCAGACCGCAGCAGCCGCATCGGCCCGCCGTCGGACGGGGATTCTCGCCGACGGCGTCTTCAAGGTGGTCCTTGCCGCCGTCTACGCCGTCGGTGCCGCTCCGCTCGGTGGTCGGCTCGGCGTGCCTGTCTGGCTCATGATCGCCTCGGGGGTGGCCCTGCTGATCGGCGGCGGCGCCGAACTCGCATACCTGCGCAGGCGGACCGTACCGACGTACATGCGGCTCATGATCGGCTACGACAGCTGCTGGGTGCTGGCCACGGTCGTCGGCTTGCTGGTGGCATGGCGGAGCAGCGGTCCGGACAGCGTGGCGGGCGAGATCTGGATCGGCTGTCAGACGGTCGCCCCACTCGTACTCGTTGCGCTGCTGGCAGCCGCCCGACCCGCCGTCCGGCCTCGGGTGTGACCGTCACCGAGCGGACAAAATGACCGCCGTTGTGTGTCGGGTGTTATCGTTGCCGGTGAAGTGACGGCACAGTCGCTTACGGAGATCGAAGGAGGTGAGTTGCATGGTCGCTGTGGAGACCACCGCTGTCTGCGGTGCCCGGATCATCCTCACTTCCCGGGCCTCGTCCTGACCCTCGCCTGCCTTCCTCCTGTACGGGAGTAGTTCCGGCATGCCTGCCGTCCGGCGGGGCCCCGTTCAAGGGTCTCCACATTGTCTCGTCAACTCGCTTCACCACCTCCTTCACCTTCATCTCCAGCTGCCGACCGGCTGACCCCTTGCGCTGACGCGCGCTCTCGGCGCCCTCGAGCGGTCCCCTCACTTCACGGCATGACGGAAAGGAATCAGGTCATGGACCTTCCCCGCATCTTCACCATCCGCGAGAGCGGCCACCGCATCCACAACCCGCTGACCGCGGCCAAGCTCGCCTCCCTGGGGGAGTCGTTGTGCCTCGCTCCCGGGGCCCGCGTGCTCGACCTGGCCAGTGGCTCGGGCGAGATGCTGTGCACCTGGGCGCGTGACCTGGGCTTCACCGGCACCGGGGTCGACATCAGCACCGTCTTCACCGAGCAGGCCCGCGCCCGCGCCGCCGAACTCGGTGTCGCCGACCGCGTCGAGTTCCTGCACGGGGACGCCGCCGGGCACGTCGCGGACCAGCCGGTCGATCTGGCCACGTGTCTCGGTGCCACCTGGATCGGCGACGGCTTCGCCGGAACGGTCGGGCTGCTCGACCGCAGCCTCCGTCCCGGCGGACTGATGCTGATCGGCGAGCCGTACTGGCGGCGGACCCCTCCGGACGAGGAGACCGCCAAGGAGTGCCACGCCACGACCATCACCGATTTCCTCGAACTCCCGGACCTGATCGGGCAGTTCCAGGGACTCGGGTACGACGTCGTGGAGATGACACTGGCCGACCAGGACAGCTGGGACCGGTACGCCGCCGCCCAGTGGCTCAGCATGCGCCGCTGGCTCGACGAGAATCCGGACGACGACATGGCTCCCGAAGTACGGGAGGAACTCACCGACGAGCCCGCCCGCTACGCGCGCTCCACACGTGAGTATCTCGGCTGGGGCGTCTTCGCTCTCATGAAGCGCTGAGTCGTGAAGTGCCGACGCCGTCGTCACTCTCATCGGTGAACATCGGTGAACACTGAAAAGGCCCCGCTCCTCCAGCAGTTGGAGGAGCGGGGCCCCGGCAGGAGCCGCCCGGTCAGTGGGCGAAGCCCCAGTCGAGGATCTTCGCGGCGTCGTCGAAGACCTCCTTGTCGGCCCCGACGATCGCGCCGACCAGCGTGCGGTTGTCCCGCTGCGCGGCGAAGACGAGCGAGTAGCCGGCCTCCGCGCCGCTGCCCGTCTTGATGCCCAGGGCGCCGTCGTAGCTGCTCAGCAGGTCGTTGGTGGTGACCCAGGTGTAGTACCGGGTGTGACCGTTGGCCGCGGGGGCCTCGGTCTCGAACTGCTTCGTCTTCACGATGTCGGCGAACACCGGCTGCAGCATCGCGCGCTGGCCGAGCTTGGCCAGGTCGCGGGCGGTGCTGCGGTTGTCGCCGTGCGAGATGCCGTCGAACGAGTCGAAGTGCGTGCCGGTCATGCCGAGTTGCTGCGCCTCGGCGTTCATCTGGCTCTCGAAGTCGGCGACCCGTGCGGCCGTCGTGTCCCCGGTGCCGAAGCTGTCGGCCAGGGCCATCGCGGCGTCTCCGCCGGACGGGATCAGCATGGCGTGCAGCAACTGGCGGGCCGTCAGCGTGTCACCGGTCTGGAGGTCGGCGGTGCTCGCGCCGTTCTCCTGGACGTAGTCGCGGTACTCCTGCTTCACCGTGATCTGCCGGTCCAGCCACTCCGGGTGCCTGAGCACGACCAGCGCGGTCATGATCTTCGTGGTGCTGGCCATCGACACGCTCTGGTCGGCCTTGGCCCCGGCCCACATCTCCCGCTCCTGGCTGCCGTCACGGGCGTCCAGCAGATAGGCGTTGGCGAGGGCGGTGTCGGGCACGTCCTGGGACTGGGTTCTCGTCTCCGACGCGCTCCGGGCCTGGCCGGCAGGGGCGAGCGTGGCGTCGTCCGCCGACTGGTCGCTCTCTCCGGCGGAGTGGGTGACCGCCGGCGTGTCCGCCTGCGCGATGCTGCCGGCCGCGATCGGTACGACGGCGCCGAACAGGGCGAGCGTCGCGACACGGGCTCCGGTGCGGTGCAGCCGGTTGGGGCGGGCGTGGCTACCCATAGGCATCCCTTCTCCCGGCGTGAGGGGCGCCGGTTTCTTTCATAAGGAAAAGATCAGTGCATACCGAACCTACTTGCGGGTCGACAGCCACTGTCAAGATCGCCATGTCATAACCGGGTAACAGGCCAGATGGTTCTGACGATCCATGAAGATTGCGTGCCGACACCTGGTGGATCTTGTGCCGCCGCGGCGCCTGAGAGGATGCGGGAATGAAGACGATCTCCTTCCCGCGGACCGAACTGCGCGCCTCGAACATCGTCCTGGGGCTGATGCGCATCTCCGAGCTCCCCGACGACGACATCCGCACGCTGTACGGCAGCGCGCGGGACGCCGGTATCAACACCTTCGACCACGCCGACATCTACGGCCCCACGCGCCATGCCTGCGAAGAGCGCTTCGGGCAGGCCGTCAAGCTCACCGCCGCCGAGCGCGAGTCGATCGTCATCCAGAGCAAGGTCGGCATCCGGCCCGGCTACTTCGACTTCTCCAAAGAGCACATCCTGCGCACCGTCGACGAGTCGCTCGCGGCCCTGCGCACCGACTACCTCGACCTGCTCCTGCTGCACCGGCCCGACACCCTCGTGGAGCCCGAGGAGGTCGCCGCGGCCTTCGACGAGCTGCACGCGGCCGGCAAGGTCGTGAACTTCGGCGTCTCCAACCACACTCCGGGGCAGGTCGAACTCCTCAAGACCGCCGTGCGGCAGCCTCTGGTCGCCAACCAGGTGCAGCTGAGCATCACCCACTGCCCGATGATCGCCTCCGGCGTCGCCGCGAACATGGCCGGACTCGACCAGTCCGTCAGCCGTGACAACGGCCTGCTCGACTACTCCCGGCTGAAGGGGATGACCCTCCAGGCCTGGTCGCCGTTCCAGAAGGGCTTCTTCGACGGCGTCTTCATCGGCGACCTCGACACGCATCCCGAACTCAACGCCGTACTCGACGAGTTGGCCGCCAAGTACGAGGTGACGCCGACCGGCATCGCCGTCGCCTGGATCACCAGGCACCCGGCGAACATGCAGGTGGTCCTCGGCACCACCAACCCGGGCCGGGTGGCCGAGTCGGCGGCAGGCTCCGAGCTTCCGCTCACGCGCGAGGAGTGGTACCGGCTCTTCACCGCGGCCGGCCACACCCTCCCGTAACCGGGCCGCAGGGTCGGGGACGCCTCTAGGTCAGGCCGGGGGCGTCCCAGACGGGGAACCACCGGCCGAGATCCGGCTCCACGCGCAGATCGTCGGCGAGGACGGCCCGTACTTCCAGCTCAAGAGGGTTGTCCCGCTTCTGCCCCGCCTTGGGGGCGAAGGGATAGAAGGTGCCGCGTTTGTAGAGGTAGACGAGCGCGACGGAGCGCCCCTGTCCGTCCGTGAAGCCGACCAGGGAGCACAGCAGATGCGGCCCGAACCCGCTCTCCTCCAGCGAGGTGTTCACCGCGTGCAGGTCGTTGACCAGGCCCGCCACGTCGTCCGGCGTGTGACGTACGGCGAGCCAGGTGTATCCGAGGCCGTCCTGGGTGAACGTCACGGGGCCGTCGAGGAGTTCGGCCATGTCGTCCTGGATGCGGGTGAAGGCTCCGCCCTCGACGGTGGCGAAGCAGACGGACCCCGCCCCGGTCGGCGTGAGCGAGGCCGCCGCCTGAAGAGTGATGGCGGCGGAGGGGAGGGCGAAGAGCTGGTCGAGGTCGGGGCGGACCGGTTTGCTCCGGCCGAGGATGGCGTCGAGGAATCCCATGCGGCGTCCTGGTTCCTTCCCGTGGTGCCTACGGGCGGCCGAGCTGCGCCGAGATGCGGCCCAGCTGGTCGAGGCGCTGTTCGAGCGTGGGGTGCGAGGACAGCAACTGGCTCGCGCTCTCCTTGTTGAACGCGGGGGCGAAGAAGAACGCGTTGAACGGCTCGGCCTTGCGCAGGTCCCGGGTCGGGATCCGCGCCATCTGGCCGGTCACCTTGGTCAGCGCCGACGCGAGGGCGGACGGCCGGCCCGTCAGCAGCGCGGCCGCCCGGTCGGCGGACAGCTCGCGATAGCGCGACAGCAGCCGGGTGAGCAGGAAGCTGACGGCGTAGACGACGGCGCTGACCGCGGTGACGATCAGAACGGCCGCGGCCGCGTTGTTGTCGCGGTTGCTGCGGCCCATGCCGCTCCACAGGGCGGACCGGGTGATCAGTCCGGCCAGGACGCCCAGGAACGAGGCGATGGTCATCACCGCCACGTCGCGGTGCGCCACGTGCGACAGCTCATGGGCCAGGACGCCCTCCAGCTCCTCGGGCTCCAGGCGGCGCAGCAGACCGGTCGTGGCGCACACCATCGAGTTCTTCTGATTGCGGCCGGTCGCGAAGGCGTTCGGCACGTCGGACTCGGCGACGGCGACCCGCGGCTTGGGCATGTCCGCCAGCGCGCACAGGCGGTCCACCGCGGCATGCAGCTCCGGCGCCTGCTCCGCGGTGACCTCACGCGCGCCCATGCTGAAGGCGGCGATGCGGTCGCTGAACCAGAACTGGGCGATGAACAGCCCGCCCGCGAACAGCAGGATCACCACCCACGCGCCCTTGAGCAGGACCACGAGCACCCCGACGATCACGACGTACAGCAGTCCGATGAAGAACATGGTCGTGACCATGCGTGTGGTCAGCCCCCGGTCGGGGGCGAAGCGGGTCTGCGCCATGGCTCCTCCAGGTATCCGTACTCAATTCTCCCCCTTTATCGCTGTTGGCGGCATAAACAGTGCCGTGGGAACCGCCCACTTGCAGGAGAGGCTTTCGGCCCCCGCTCACTCCGATATCTGGACGGTACAGTTGCCCGTATGTCGGATATGTCCAGCCATTTTTCCCAGGGCTCAGGTGACAGGGGGCCATCCGCGCACGACGCTCCGCCCGTGCTGTCCGGCGCCCGTCTCCTGCTGGCCGATCGCGACGAGCGCGCGGCGTCCGCCGCCGCCGAGGCGCTGCTGAACCACGGAGTGGCCCATGTGCACACCGTCGGATCCACGGCCGCGTTCCTCGAAGCCGGACGCAGACCTCCCTCCTCCGTACGGGCCTGGGACATCGCCGTCTGGGACACCGGGCTCGGCGGGGACGACGACGCACTGACCGAGTTCCTCGACCAGTGGTACGCGCAGAACCCCGGCGTACCCGTCGTGGTCACCGACGAGACCCCGAGCACCCGGCGCGCACTGGCCGCACTGCGCGGCCGCGCCGCCGACATGGTCGAACGCGACGACCTGCCCGGACTGGTCGCGGCGGTCACCCGGGCCCGGCACGCGACCCCCGCGCACCCGGCCCCCGTCCCGGAACAGAAGCGCGTGAGCATGCTCGTGATCGGCGCCCATCCGGACGACGTCGAGATCGGCGCCGGGGGAGTCATCCACCTGCGGGCCGACGACGGCTGGGACATCACCGTGCTGACCCTCTCCCACGGCGCCGGTGGCGGCGACCCCGAGCGCCGGGGCGACGAGGCCCAGCGCGCCGCGCAGATCATGGGGGCGCGGCTCGTCATGGAGGACCTGCCCGACGGCTCCATGACCGACGACAGCGCCACGGTCCGCATCATCGAGCGCACGGTGGCCGAGGCCCGGCCGGACGTCGTGCTCGTGCACTCCGACAGCGACACCCATCAGGACCACCGGGCCGTGCACCGCGCCACGCTCGTCGCCTGCCGCCGCGTCCCGCGCCTCGCCTGCTACCAGTCGCCGTCGGCCACCGTCTCCTACCACCCCAACCGCTTCGTCGGGCTGAGCGAGTCCGACCTGGAGGCGAAGCTCGCCGCGATCAGGGCGCACGGCTCCCAGTCCGGCAGCCGCTGGTACCTCGACGAGGACCTGCTGCGCTCGACCGCCCGCTACTGGGGCCGCTTCTCCCAGGCCCGCTACGCCGAACCCCTGGAGGTCATCCGTGACGCCACTCCGCTCGGCTTCTTCGCAGGCGACCATGCCTGAGCCGACCCGGCCCGGCCCGACCGCGGGCCCCGATCTCGCGGCGCCCCTCGGCAGGCCGCCCAGAGTGCTGGTCACCGGCGCCGGCGGACCGTCCGGCGTCTGCTTCCTGCGCGCCCTCGACGGCGTCGCCGAGCGGTACGCCGCCGACATCGACCCGCTCGGCGCCGGCCTGTACCTGGTGCCCCGCGCCTACCGGCTGCTGCTGCCGCCCGGCGACGACCCGGCCTTCGCGCAGGCCGTCCTGACCCTGTGCCGCAGATACGCCGTCGACGTACTCGTGCCCACCGTGGACGCGGAACTCGTCGCGCTCGCCCGAGCCGCCGACGGCTTCGCCGACGCCGGGGTGCGCGTCCTGGTCCCGGGCGCGGACGCGCTGGAGACCTGCCTGGACAAATGGCGGCTGGCCCAGGCCTGCGAAGGCGCCGTACGCGTCCCGGTCACCCGCCTGCTCGGCCCCGCGGACGCGAACGCCGACGACGGCTTCGAGGGCGGCTTCCCCGCCATCGCCAAACCCCGCACCGGCTCCGGCTCGCGCGGCGTGACGCTCGTCGAGGACGCGGCCGGCCTCGCCCGGCTCCCGCAGGACGGCTCGTACCTGGTGCAGGAGATGCTGCCGGGCACCGAGTACTCCGTCGACGTCCTCACCGACGGCACCGGACGGGTGGTGGCCGCGGTGCCGCGCGCCCGCGACAAGACCGACTCCGGGATCGTCGTCGCCGGCCGCGTCCTGCACGCCCCCGAACTGTCCGCGCTCGCCGAGGACACGGTGCGCACACTGGGCCTGCGCGGCGTCCTCAACGTCCAGGTGCGCGAGGACCGGCAGGGCCGACCCGCACTCCTGGAGGTCAACCCCCGCCCGCCGGGCGGACTCTCGCTCACCGTCGCCGCCGGGGTCGACATGCCCCGCTGGGCCGTCGCCGGACTCCTCGGCGCCGAGCTGCCCGACCGGATCGCCCACCGCGAGACCGCGATCGTCCGGCACTGGCAGGACGTCGTGCTGCACCCCGGCGAACTGGGCGACATGGGGGACACGCGCGAGACCGGCGCGGGAGACCGGCGATGAGTCCCCGGCCCCCGCTGGTGCTGCGCGCCGACTTCCACACGCACACCGATTTCTCCGACGGCCACGACCCGCTCGACCGGGTCGTCGCCGCCGCCGAGACCGCCGGACTCGGCACCCTGATCCTCACCGACCACGTACGCGCCGACACCACCTACCTGCCCGACTACGTGGCCGCCGTGCGCGCCGCCCGCATCACCACCCCCGTCAGCCTCGTCTGCGGCGTCGAGGCGAAGATCATGGACACCACGGGCCGGATCGACCTGCCGGACGACCTCACCGGCATCGACCACGTGGCCCTCGCCGACCACCGCTTCCCCCTCCCGGCCGGACCCGCCCACCCCGACGAGGTCCGCGAGCGGCTCGCCACCGGTGACCTCACCCCCGAAACAGCCCTCGAACTCCTCGTGGAGGCCACGGCGCGGGCGGTGCGCGCGGTACCGGCGGGCCGCAGCGCCCACGTCGCCCACCTGTTCAGCGTGCTGCCCAAGGCGGGGCTCGACGAGGCGGCTGTGGACGCCGCACTCCTGGAGCCGCTGGCCCGCGCCTGCCGCACGCACGGCGTTCCGGTCGAACTCAACGAGAAGTGGCGCTGCCCGGCCCCGCGCACCGCGGCCCTTCTCGGCCGCGCCGGGGTGCGGCTCGTCGCGGGGAGCGACGCGCACCGGGCGGACGCCGTCGGGGTCTTCCCCTGGGTACGGCAGGCCCTGGCCGAGGCGGAGGCGCGATGCACGTCCTGAGCGTGATCGCGCACACCGTCGCCGAGGTGGTCGTCTTCCTCGGCGCGGTGCCGCTGGTCATCGGCGTGATCCAGTTCCTCCTCATCGGCTTCCAGCGCTTCCGGCACCTGTACGAGGACCGGGACCCGTACCTGCCGCGCACCGCCATCCTCATCCCCGCGTGGAACGAGGCCCCCGTCCTGACCGGCTCCGTCGACGCCCTGCTCGCCCTGCACTATCCGGGCGACCGGCTGCGTGTCGTCGTCATCGACGACGCCAGCACGGACGAGACGCCCGAGGTGATGAGCGAGCTGATCCGCCGCCATCCCGGCCAGGTGGTGCACCTGCGCCGCGAGAAGGGCGGCCAGGGCAAGGCGCACACCCTCAACCACGGCCTCGCCCACGTCCTCGGCGACGACTGGGCCGAGGCGGTGCTCGTCATGGACGCCGACGTCGTCTTCGAGCCCGACGCGCTGTGGCGGATGACCCGGCACCTGGCCGACCCCGAGGTGGGCGCCGTGACGGCGTACATCAAGGAGGGCAGCGGGAAGCAGGGCAACTACCTCACTCGCTACATCGCCTACGAGTACATCACCGCGCAGGCCGCCGCCCGACGCGCCCAGAACGTGCTGGGCGTCGTCGCCTGCCTGGCCGGCGGCGCCCAACTGCACACCCGGGCCAACCTGGCGGCGATCGGCGGCCGGTTCGACACCAGCACCCTCGCCGAGGACACCGTCACCACCTTCGAGACCCAACTGGCCGGGCGCCGCGTCGTCTTCGACGGCTACGCCACCGTGCTCGCCGAGGAACCGGCCGATCTGGCGGGCCTGTGGAAGCAGCGGCTGCGCTGGGCGCGCGGAAACCTCCAGGTCACCCGCCGCTACCGCGACGTCTGGTTCCGCGGCCGGACCTCGGGCGGCACCCACCGGCTCGGCTCGTTCCTGTTCGGGCTGATCTGGTTCTCGCTGCTGGCCACTCCGGTGCTGCTGGTGGCGTGCTCGGCCTCCCTGCTGTTCCTGTACTTCAGCGACTCCGACCGCGCCTGGCTGCTGTTCCACGTGCTGTGGGTGATCAACCTGATCTGCTATCTGCTGATCACGTTGCTCTCGGCCGTGATCGACCCCTCGACCTTCCGCCGCAGCTGGTTCGAGGCGCTGATCTACCCCGGTCTCATCGCCTTCTGCATCCTCGTGATCACCGCGCTGCCCGGGGTCTTCGTCCCGCTGCTCGACCGGATCGGCCTGCTGCCGGAGAACGGCACGGTCCACCCCGTGATGATCGCCGTCTACGCCTGGCTCGCCCTGTCCATGCCCATCGCCTGGCTGGCCAAGCTGCTGACCGGCACCCGGCTGCGCTGGCTGGCACCGCCCCTGCTGCACCTCGCCGGATACGGCTCGCTGCTCGCCGCCTGCCTGGTCGCCTCGTTCGTCCAGGAGATCCGGCACGCCCAGATGACCTGGGACAAGACCGAGAAGACCGGAAAGGTGGCGGCGCAGCGATGACACCTCACGACGGCACCCACGGCGCCGACGGGCCGGGCAGCTCCGAGAACCCGCGGCCGTTCGACGCCCAGGCCCTCGGCGAGCGCGCGCGGCGGCTCACGCGCCGGGACCGGCGCGACGACCACCGGCTGTTCTGGCTGGAGCTCGTCGTGCTGCTGATCATCGTGGTGCTGCTGGTGGCCCGCTGGTGGTGGGTGGTCTGACGGCGCGATCGTCACGCGTGCTCGTCGTGGCCGGAGCGTCAGTCCAGGACGAACGGGTTGGCGCGCTGTCCGGCGAGGGCGAACCAGGCCGTGGTGCCGGTGTGCAGGCTGGCGTAGAGCCGGTCCCCGTCGCCCGTCTCCAGCCCGTCGGACGACGTCGCCACCAGCCCGTACCCGTCCGCGCCGGGTGCGTCGGACTGTGCCGAACGCAGTGACGCGAGCAGCCGGTCCGCCCGCGCCGCGTCCCTTGAGCCGTTCCTGGCCCGCAGCGCGCACACCAGATGGCTGGTCCCCTCGAACCACACCTTCGAGGTGTCGGCGTCGCTGAAGGACACCCCGACGAAGCCGTTGTCCTCCGCCGCGAGCTGCTTCGACGCCCAGTCCAGGGACTTCGCGTGGCGGTCGTCGCGGGTGGCCAGGTACGACCAGGTCTGCGGGTCCTCCGGCACCGGGCTGCGGTTCACCGTGCTGCCGTCGGTGCCGGTACCGGTCCAGAAGGCGCCCTGCCCCGGGTCCCACATCGCGTCGAGGAACGCGGCCGCCGTGTCGGCCCGGCCGCCCCAGGCGTCGTCGTCGACGGCGTCACCGAGCGCCCGGAAGAACCCGGCGACATCGGCGTTGTGCTCGCTGGAGCGCCACGTCACCTTCTTCCCGGCGGAGGTGATGCCGCCCGCGTACCCGGCGGTGCCCGTCGACCGGTGGACGTTGTCCTGGATCCACAGCGCGGCGCGCAGCGCCCCGGAGCGGAAGGCGGCCGTGCCCGTGGCCTTGTGCGCATGCAGCAGCGCGAGACCCGCCCAGGACAGGGTGCCGGTGAAGACGTCGTCGGCCGCGGCCTTCGGCACCTTCGCACCCGACGCGGGCCGGCCCGACTCGTACGACTGGCGCAGCCTTCCGTCGTCCTCGGCGTCCTGCTCCTGGAGCGCCACCAGCGTGCGGGAGAGCGCGGCGGCCCGCTCCAGATCAGCGTCCTTGCCGCGCCGGCAGTACGCGATGATCACGAGCGCGACGTCGTAGGTGAAGGCCACCGTGGAGTGATGGCGCGCCAGGTACCCGCCCGTGTAGCTGCGGGGCAGCCCGCCGGGACTGCCCGCGGCCTCGTCCACCCGCCGGTCGAGGAACGTGTACGCGCGCCCGACGGCGTCCCGCGTAGACCGCCCGGACGCCGTCCCGGATCCTCCGGACGACGAGCAGGCGCCCAGGGCGCAGCCCATCAGCAGTGCGGTGAAGGCGCGGCGTCCGATCGCGAGGGGCGGCATCCCTCTATGGAAGCCCACAAAATGTGTTTATGGGCGCATATGCGATGAGCGTCGGAAGGCGTTCCCGATGCGCCCGGGTGCGACGGCGTCCGGCTGCGGCCCGAACCGGGGATCGCGGCCGCGTGCTAGCGTGATCTGTTTCCCGCCGCGCCTTCCTCGGTACGGTCCCCCTTCTGAGGAAGGCTCCCTGTGAGCGATTCAGCACGTGCCGACTCCGCCCCCACTCCGCCGCTGCCTCCCGTGGCGTCCTTCGCGGAGCTGGGGCTGCCGGCCGAGGTGCTGCGCACACTCGACGAACTCGGCGTGAGCGAGCCCTTCCCCATCCAGGCGGCCGCATTGCCGAACGCGCTCGCGGGCCGGGACGTGCTCGGCCGCGGACGCACCGGATCGGGCAAGACGCTCGCCTTCGGCGTCGGGATGCTCGCCCGGACGGCGGGCCGGCGCGCTCAGCCCAAGCAGCCGCTCGGGCTCGTCCTCGTACCCACCAGGGAGCTGGCGCAGCAGGTCGGCGAGGCGCTCACCCCGTACGCGCAGGCGCTGCGGGTGCGCCTGGCGACCGTGGTCGGCGGCATCTCCATCGGACGGCAGTCCGCCGCGCTGCGCGAGGGCGCCGAGATCGTGATCGCGACGCCCGGCCGCCTGCACGACCTGATCCAGCGCAAGGACTGCCGGCTTGACCGGGTCCGCATCACCGTCCTGGACGAGGCCGACCAGATGTGCGACATGGGGTTCCTGCCCCAGGTCACCGAGATCCTGGACCAGGTGCGTCCCGACGGGCAGCGCATGCTGTTCTCGGCCACGCTCGACCGCGACGTCGATCAGCTGGTCAGCCGCTATCTGCACGATCCCGCCGTCCACGAGGTCGACCCGTCGGCGGGGGCGGGCACCGCGATCGCGCACCACGTCCTGCTCGTGCACGGCCCGGACCGGTACGCCGTGGCCACGGAGATCGCCGCCCGTGACGGCCGCGTCCTGCTGTTCCTGGACACGAAGCACGGGGTCGACCTGCTCACGCGCCATCTGCGCGCCAGCGGGGTGGCGGCCGCCGCCCTGCACAGCGGGAAGGCGCAGCCGCAGCGCACCCGGACCCTGGCGCAGTTCAAGAACGGACAGGTCACCGCCCTGGTGGCGACCAACGTCGCGGCGCGCGGCCTGCACATCGACGACCTCGACCTGGTGGTCAACGTGTCCCCGGCGACCGACCCGAAGGACTATCTGCACCGGGCGGGCCGCACGGCACGGGCCGGCCGCTCCGGCACGGTCGTGACCCTGGTGCTCTCGGGCGAGCGCAGGGAGACGAGCCGGGTCATGGCGGAGGCGGGCGTCCGCGCCACGACCACCAAGGTGCGCTCCGGCGAAGCGGAACTGAGCCGGATCACCGGCGCCCGCAAGCCCTCCGGCGTCCCCCTCGACGGCGGACCCGCCGCGGCCCGGCCCAAGAACCACAACGAACCGTTCCGGGGCCTCGGTACGAGCAAGGACCAGGGCGCTTCCGGGTCCGGTTCCGGCGGCAAGTCCCGCAAGGGGAGCGAGGCCCGCAAGCTCGCCGAGGCCCGCAAGGCGGCCCGGGTGCGGCGCGGCGGCTGAGGCACGACCGACACCATTCGCAGGTGCACACCGGGCGCCGCCAGATCTGGCGGCGCCCGGTGTTTTGTCATGGCCCAACAACGCACCGCACTCTTCACGTTGCTTGCTGTTCACTTTCGGGCCTCTTTCAAGACTCCTGAAATCAACCCGTGATTCTCATGGGCTCTTCATGCGCCGTTGGTTGCGTATGCGAGGCCGGTCGGTCCGCAACGTACGAGCAAGGAGGCGCATGGTGCCCCAGGAGAGCAGCGAGGATCCACTGCATGTGGCCAGTCGGCTGCACGCGTTCAATCGGTTCGAGCTGAAGTACCTGGTCCCCGTGGACCAGGCGGCCGACATCCGTGACGAGTTGGCCGAGCGGATGGATGCCGACCTGCACAGTCCGGTCGGCGGCTACGGCGTGTGGAGCCTGTACTACGACAGCCCTCAACTCCAGTTCTACTGGGAGAAGATCGAGGGTCTGAAGTTCCGCCGCAAGCTGCGCATCCGCCACTACGGGAACCTCGACGGGGTCACCGACGACTCGACGGTCTGCGTCGAGATCAAGCAGCGCGTCAACCGGGTCACCCAGAAGCGGCGCATCATGCTGCCGTACGGCGTGGCACGGCAGTTGTGCGACCACCGGGCGGTCGTGGAGCACTCGCCGAAGGAGAGCGCCTTCATCCAGGAGGTCCTCGAACTCGTCGTACGGCTCAACCTCCAGCCCATGGCCATCACCGGCTACCAGCGCGAGGCGCTCGTCGGGCGCCACGCGGACACGGGCCTGCGGGTCACCTTCGACCGGCGCATCCGCGGCCGGGACCGGGATTTCCACTTCGGCACCGAGACGGCGGAGAACCGGTTCACGATCCCGCCGCACATGTCGGTGATGGAGATCAAGGTGAACGAGCGCACCCCCCACTGGATCACCGACCTCGCCGCGCGCCGCAACCTCAACCTCGTACGGATCTCGAAGTACGTGCAGTCCATCGAGGCGTTCGGGCTCGCACCGCGTTCGGTCTTCCACGTGAACGAGGCGGACTGTCCGCCGCCCACCCCCAATGAAGAGCAACCGCTGGAGCAGCGGTCGGCGCAGCACGACGCGTCGTTGACGGTAGGAGCAAAGTGAACTTCGATCTACAGGAACTCAGCGGCACGTTCAGCGTGGCCGACGTCGTGGCGGCGATGGCGCTGTCGTTCATCCTGTCCACGGTGATCGGCTACACGTACCGGTACACGCACCGCAACGTCTCCTACAGCCAGTCGTACGTGCAGACCCTGGTCATCGTCGGCATGATCGTCGCCCTGATCATGCTGGTCGTCGGGTCGAACCTGGCGCGAGCGTTCTCCCTGGTCGGCGCGTTGTCCGTGGTCCGCTTCCGGAACGCCGTCAAGGAGACCAGGGACGTCGGCTTCATCTTCCTGGCCATGGCGATCGGCATGGCGTGCGGCGCCCGGTTCTACACCCTGGCCGCGGTCGGCGCCGTCGTGATCTGCGCCGTCATCCTCCTCATGTTCAAGTTCAACTGGTTCGCCCTGAACGTGCAGCGCCAGGTCGTCAAGGTGCAGGTCCCGGCCGGTGAGGACTACACCCCGCAGATCCGCGACGTCCTCATCAAGTACACGAGCGAGTTCGAGCTGGTCAGCACCGAGACCATACGCGGCGGAGCGCTCAGCGAGATCTTCTACACCGTGCGGCTGAAGAAGGGCGCCGAGCCCGGCGATCTGGTCAGCGCACTTCAGGAACGTACGTCCGGCCAGCGGGTCACGGTGCTCACCGGTTACGACACGACGGACCTGTGATGAGCGGCGAGACCCCCGTGCGGCGCAGGCGGCGGCTGCGGGACCGGGTGCCCGTACGCCTGCGCCACCACTGGAAGCCGGCCGCGGCGCTGGGCGTCGGGCTCGCCGCCATGGTCGCCTTCCTCGGCGACGCGCGGATGTCCCCGTACGTGACCTCGTCGTCGAGCGTCGAGGCGGACGCCATCACGGACGACGTCGGGGGAACGGTGGACCTGTACGACGCGTCGGCGTCGCACACGATCCAACTGACCTATCAGCAGACCGACTTCAACAAGATGATGAAGGAGTTCAAGGACGACGGGACCAAGGACTACATCGAGGCCGACCTCGTCATCGACGGTGTCTACCTCAATGACGTCGGCATCCGGCTGAAGGGCAACTCCACCCTGTCGTCCCTGCGCGGCGGAGCCCGAGGTGGTCCCGGTGGCGGCCAGGGCATGCCCGGTGCCGGGCAGCAGGGCGCTCCGGCCGGTGGCGCCTCCGCGGGCGCCACCGGCGGAGGAAAGAAGACGGAAGGGGCGGGCGGAGCCGGTGGTCCCGGCGGCGCCGGCGGCATGGGCGGGATGATCTCCTACGACCTGTCGGCCGAGAAGCCCGAGGAACTGCCCTGGCTCGTCAAGGTCGACGAGTATGTCGAGGGCCGCGCGTACCAGGGTGAGCGGGAGATCTCGCTGCGCCCCGGGAGCAACGGCGACGTGCCGCTCAACGAGGCGCTGTCGCTGAAGCTCACCGACCGGAGCGGGCAGAAGGCCGAGCGGTACGCCTTCACCGAGCTGACGGTGAACAACCGGCCGACCGCCACCCGCCTCATGGTCGAGAGCCCGGACACGGACTACGCGGAGAGCGTCGGCAACGGCAACGGCGTGGCCTACAAGGCGCGCGCGGGCAGCAGCTTCGAGTACAAGGGCGACGACCCGACCGACTACGAGACGTCCTTCAAGCAGCTCAACAAGAAGGGCAGCCAGGACCTCGAACCGGTCATGAAGTTCATCAAGTGGGTCGACAGCGCCTCGGACAAGGAGTTCGCCCGCGACCTCCACCAGCACGTCGACGTCGACTCGCTGGCCACCTACGTCGCTCTGCAGAACCTGATGCTGAACGGCGACGACATGGCGGGCCCCGGCAAGAACTACGTGCTCTGGTACGACCTGGACACCAAGAAGTTCTCCGTCCTGGGCTGGGACTACAACCTCACGTTCAGCGGGGACGCTACGGCCGGACCGGAGGACGACGTCGGGATCGGCGGCGGCATGATGGGCGGCGGGGGCGGTGCCGGTGGTGCCGGTGGTGCCGGTGGTGCCGACAACGGTCAGATGCCTGAAGGAATGCCGACGGACATGCCTTCAGGAATGCCCGAAGGGATGCCCGACGGTATGCCGGGCGGCGGCGGAATGGGCGGACACCCTCTGAAGGAGAAGTTCCTCGACTCCGACGCCTTCGACGATGTCTACAAGAAGGCGTACAGCGAGCTGTACCAGAAGCTGTACGGCTCCGGCACCGCGGCCACGGACCTGAAGGACATCGCGGAGCAGGCGCGCAACGCGGGCGCCGACTCCAAGACCCTCGACACCGCCGTGACCAAGCTCCAGAAGACGGTCACCGAACGGTCCGCGGCCCTGGCCGAGGACAAGGAGGTCACCGGCTGAGGATCCCGGCATCCCGGACCGCCCCCGACGGCGCGGCCCGGGATGCCGGATTCCACCTGATTGCAGGCTTTTCACGGCTTTCGTGGACAGGGTCGCTGCCTACCATCGCGCCCCACGACCGCGGCCCGCAGTGCCGCGGGTCCGCCTGTCCGTACTCCGAGGTGTCAGAACGTGATCGACCAGCACGCCCCCACCCGCACGCCCTCCGTCGGGCACACCGTCCTGGTCGTGGAGGACGACGCCAGCATCCGTACGCTGCTCACCTCCGCGCTCGGCGCGGCGGGGTACGCCGTGGCGAGCGCGGCCAGCGGGCAGCAGGCCATGTTCCAGGCCGGCAGCAAGCGGCCCGATCTGATCGTCCTCGACGTGCTGCTGCCCGACACCGACGGCTTCCAGGTCACGCGCGATCTGCGCGCGCAGGGCGTCTACACGCCCGTGCTGTTCCTCACCGCGAGGGCCGGAGTCGAGGACCGCATCATCGGCCTGAGCTCGGGCGGCGACGACTACGTCACCAAGCCTTTCCACGTGCAGGAGGTGCTGCTGCGCATCCGCGCCATCCTGCGCCGCACCGGGACACCGGCCTCCGCGGCCGGTCACCGCCCGCCGCTGCGGTACGCCGACCTGACCCTGGACGAGACGACCCACGAGGTCTCCCGCGCGCACCACCCGCTGAAGCTGTCGCCGACCGAGTTCCGGCTCCTGGCCTGCCTGCTGGAACACGCCGAGCGGGTCCTGGAGAAGGCCGAGATCCTTCAGCAGGTCTGGCAGTACGACTTCTCCGGCGACACCCGGATCGTCGACACCTACGTCAAGAACCTGCGCCGCAAGATCGACCGCGACGCGCCCTCGCTGATCCACACCGTGCGCGGGGTCGGCTACTGCCTGCGGCTGCCGCGTGACGAGGCGGGGACGGGGGCGGGTGCGCGGTGAGGCGGCAGCGCTTCGGGCGTCCGCGCCTGCGGTCACCGGGACGGCGTCTGCGAGCGCTGGGCCGACGGCTGCCGCGCCCACGCTCCCTGCGCGGCCGTCTCGTCCTGATCGCCGGGCTCCTCGCCACCAGCGCCGTCCTCGGGTGCCAGCTCGCCGGACTGACCGTGCTGCGCGGCTGGCTCACCGACCAGGTCGACGGGCGGCTCTCGCACTTCAAGCCGCCGCCCCAGGTCTACGAGGCCGTCGCCGACGACAAGAAGCTCCGGATGCCGCGCTCGGAGAACGCGCTGCCCTCCGACTACCGGGTCTTCTTCTACGACGGACGCGGACGGCTGCTGAGCATCTCACTGGGCACCAGCAGCAACCCGGAACCCCAACTCCCGCAGAACGAGAAGGACTTGAATCTGACGGGGGGAAAGCCGGGCACCATTCCGGCCGAGGACGGCTCCGCCGGGGCGGACTGGCGGGCGGTCTCCTACGCCGGCCCGGACGGCATGCGGGCCGTCGTCGCCCTGCCCCTGGACACCGTGGACGGCGCCACCACCAAGCTCCTCTGGCTCAGCTTCGGGCTCGGCGCCGCCGCAGCCGTCGGTGTCGTCGTCCTGGGCAATGGGGCCGTCCGCCTCGGCCTGCGCCCCCTCACCCGGGTCGAGCGCACCGCCCAGCACATCACCGAAGGCGCCCTGGAACTCAACGTGCCCGTCACGGACCGGGACACCGAGGTCGGCCGGCTCGGCCTGGCCCTCAACACCATGCTCGACCGGCTGCGCACCGCGCTGCACCGCACCGAGAACTCCGAACAGCAGCTGCGGCGCTTCCTCGCGGACGCCGGACACGAGCTGCGCACACCGCTCACCGCCGTGCAGGGCTTCGCCGAACTCCTCCTCGACGAACCGGACATGACCGAGGACCGGCGCCGCGAGGCGCACGAGCTGATCGCCCGCAACGCCGACCGCATGAGCCGCCTCGTGGACGATCTGTTCCTCCTCGCCAAGCTCGGCGAGAGCGCGAGCGGGGCCGGGACCGGCTCCGGGTCGGGGACGGGGGCGAGTCACGACACCGGCGGCACACCCGCCGCGCACCGCGAACCGGTCGACCTGCTCTCCCTTGCGGCCGACGCCATCGCCACCACCGCGATCCGTCACCCCCGGCGCGCCATCGCCCTGGAACCCCTCGCCGCCCCGCCCCGGGACCGCCCCGCCCGGCCCCCGTCCACCGATCCCGCGGCCGACGCCGAGAGCGACCTCGACGTCATCGAGGCGCCGGGCGACCCGCACCAGCTCGCCCAGGTCCTCGGCAACCTGCTCGCCAACGCCTGTACGCACACTCCCGCCGAGGCCCGCATCCGCGTCCGGGTCGGCGCCGTCCGCGTCCCCGGCCCGCCGCTGTGCGTCGTCGAGGTCGCCGACGACGGCCCCGGCATCAGCCCGGAGGAGGCCCCGCACGTCTTCGAGCGCTTCTACCGCGCGACACCGTTCGAGCCGCAGGACCCGCCCGGCGCGACGGAAGCCGCATCCCGCCCCGAAGAGCCGGGCAGCCCCGAGCCCGAGCCCCAGCCCGAACCCGGCTCCGGCCTCGGACTCGCCATCGCCTCCGCCATCGCGACGGCGCACGGCGGGCGGCTCGAACTGGACAACCACCCCGGCGAAGGCTGCACCTTCCGCCTGCTCCTGCCCGACTCGACCACCGCGCCGAAGGACGACACCGATGAGGCTCACCACGCTTCGCGTCACCCGTGACCGCACCGCGGCCGCCCGCATCGACAGGAAGTACCTGACGCTCCTGCCCCACACCGATGTCGGCGCCCTGGTCGCGTCGGACCCGGACTGGGCGCGCGCCGCCGCCGCTCACGACGGCGAGCGACTCCCGCTGCGCGCCACCACCCCGGCGCAGCCCCTGTTCCGCCCCGGCCGGGTCGTCCGCGCGGAGTCCAACTACCCGACGCGCAGCAAGGAGCTGGGGCAGGACCGGCCGACGGCGCCGGCGGTGCGGATCACCTGGCCGGCCGTCACGGCGGGCGCGGAGACCACCGTGCCGCTCCCCGCTCCGGCCCGGCAGGCAGTGCGGTGGGGCGTCGAACTCGGCGTCGTCATCGCCCGCCGGGCCCAGCGCGTTCCGACCGTGGCGGCCTTCCGGCACATCGCCGGGTACGTCGTCACGGTCCGCGTCCACGACACCCTGCTGATCGGTCCCGAACTGGTCACCCCCGACCAGCTGCCGCCCGGGGCGCGCGGGCTGACGCTCACGGGCACGCTCGACGGGCGGCTGGTCCAGAAGGCCAACACCTCGGAACTCCGCTTCGACGTCGCGACCCTCGTCGCGCACGCCAGCACGGTGACCGAGCTGCGCCCCGGCGACCTCCTCACCACGGGCACACCGGGTGGCGCGCTCGACCACCCCCTCGCCCCGGGGCAGCACGTCCGCGCGGCCATCAAGGGCCTGGGCGAGATCGAGGCGTCCTGCGCGGCGGCCGCCGCGCAGGACGCCGTCGGCCGAACGCCGCTCAGCCCAGGCGCTTGAGCAGCTCGGCGGCGAGCGGAACCGAGGAGGCTGGGTTCTGGCCGGTGACGAGGTTGCGGTCGCTGACCACCTTCGGCGCCCACGCGTCGCCCACGAGGACCCGTACACCGGCGTCGGTGAGCCGGTCCTGGAGGAGCCACTTCGCACGGTCGGCGAGACCGGCCTGCGTCTCCTCCTCGTTGGTGAACGCGGCGACCTCGTAGCCCTGGAACGTGTTCGTGCCGTCGTCCCGTGTCGCGGCGAGCAGCGCGGCCGGGCCGTGGCAGACCACCCCGAGGGGCTTGCCGGAGTCGAGGGCGCGGGTCAGCAGCGCACCGGAGTCCGCGTCGACGGCGAGGTCCTCCATGGGCCCGTGGCCGCCCGGGTAGAAGACGGCGGCGTAGTCGTCCAGGTCGACCTCGTCCAGCTTCAGCGGGGACTGCAGCTCCGTCATCGTGGCGAGGAGGCGCTCGATCCGGTCGGCGCCCTCCTGGCCGCCGTTCATCTCCGGCGCGAGGCTGCCCCGGTCGACGGTGGGCACGACGCCGCCGGGCGTGGCGACGACGACCTCGTGGCCAGCGGCCTTGAACGCCTCGTAGGGGGCGGCGGCCTCCTCGGCCCAGAAGCCGGTGGGGTGCAGGGTGCCGTCGGCGAGGGTCCAGTGGTCGGCGCCGGTGACGACGAAAAGAATCTTCGACATGGGGGGTCAGCTCCGTGTTCCGCGAGGGTGTACGTGTCCGTGCCCTCGACCGTAGAACCGAACGGGCCCTCGGATCCACCGGAGACCCGCAAGCGGGGGAGCGCGCGACGGTCAGGGCCGCGCCACGGCACCGCCGCCACCGAGCAGCCGCGCGAGCACCAGCATCGTCTCCAGGCGGCCCTGGGCGCTCGGCTGGGCGTCCCGGGTCACCTCGGCGATCTGCCGCAGCCGGTAGCGCACCGTCTGCTCGTGCACGTACAGGCGCCTGGCCGTCACCACGGCGTTGTCGCCGCTGTCGAGATAGGCGAACAGGGTGCGCAGCAGCGGGCCCCGGCGGCGCTCGGGCAGTTCGAGCAGCGGGCCGAGCGTCCGCACGGCCGCCGCGTCCAGCAGATCACCGGCCCGGGACGCGGTGAGCGTCGCCAGATGGTCGGCGCAGCGCAGCGGCCGGCCCACGGGCAGCACACCGCGGCGGACCAGGTCGACGGCGTGCAGCGCCCAGCGCAGCGAGTCCGCGGCCCGGCCGACCGGCACCAGGGGGCCGAGCGCCGCGCCTCTCGTGCGCAGCAGCGGGAACCCGACGCGTTCGCCGGGCACGATCAGATACGGGGCCTCGGGCGCGTCCTGCACCAGCACCTCGTCGGGGAGCGCGGCCGCGGGCGCCGCCGTGCCCGGCGGCAGGGCGACCACGGTGACGGCGTCGGGCAGCGGCCAGGCGGCCGCCTCGGCGAGAGCGGCGAGCGAGTCGCCGTCGACGGTGAGGTCCGCGACCAGCGCGTCCCGCAGCCGCGCCCGCCGTCCGTCGAGGAGCGAGCGCGGCCCGTCCTCCTGGGCGAAGCCGCCCAGCGCGGACTCGGTCGCCGTGCGGATCAGCACGAACGTCGTCTCGATCAGGCACTCCAGCGTCGACTCCGGCCAGTGGAACTGGTACGCGGCCCTGATCAGCCGTCTGCGGGCCACCTGGCCCGCGACGCCCAGGGCCGTGCCCAGCGTGTCGACCGGGTAGCCCGCCCGGCAGTGCTGGGCGCCGATCCGCTCGTAGAAGGCGGTGAGATCCGACAGCGGGGCGGCCGAGCCGGGGCCCGGTGCGCCCAGCGCGGCGAGGAACAGGTGCACGGTCCGGTCGACGACCCGGCGCACCGAGAAGTCCCGGGTGCGGTTGAACGCGTCGGCGTACGCCGGGAGCCGGGCGGCGACCTCGTGCTCCATCTCCGCGACGGCGGCCGGGACGTACCGGCCGAGCAGGCGGCGCAATTCGTGCGGGGGAGGCGCGGAGGGGAACGGCTGCGCCAGAGCGGTGGTCATGGGGGTTCTCCAGCAGAGGCGGGGATCCTGGGGGGAATCTGTAGGGGTTCTGCGGGGGTACGCCATGGTGGGGCCCCCGCGCCCAGGGCGCCAGACGCAACCTGCCTCCGTACTGAAGACTGTCATATACCTGACAGTTCTGATGGCCCCCATGCTCACCGGCCCCTAGGAAACCGGCGCGGGCCCGCTGATTCCCAGTCCGGTGCGCGGCGCGAGCGCCAGCACCCCGACCTTGCCGATGTGCCGGCCGCTCTGCACCAGGCGGGCCGCCTCCGCCGTCTCCTCCAGCGGGTACGTCACCGACAGCGCGGGCCGCAGTCGGCCCAGCTCCACCAGGCGCTGCATGGCGGCCAGTTCGTCGAGGTTCACGCCGTGGCTGCCGATGACGCGCTTGAGCCGCATCCACAGGTAGCGGTTGTCGAACTCGTGCTGGTAGCCGGTCGTCGAGCCGCACGTCACCACGGTGCCGCCGCGCCCGACCACGTACACGGACACGCCGAAGGTGGCCCGGCCGACGTGCTCGAAGACGATGTGCGGGTCGTCGCCGACCGCCTTCCTGATCAGCGTGCCGAGGCGGCGCCCCGGCACGGAGGGGTCGTCGGGCACCCGGCCGTCGAGACCGATCTCGCGCCGGTCGATCACGACATGGCAGCCGAACTCCTTTGCGGCGCGCGCCTTTTCCTCGCTTCCGACGACACCGACGGCGATGCCACCACCGGCGCGCACGAGCTGCGCGGCGTACGCGCCGAGGCCGCCCGCGGCGCCCCAGATGAGGACGACGTCGCCCTGCTTCATCCGGGCGCCCCGCTCGCTGACGAGCATCCGGTACGCGGTGCCCGCGCACAGCGGATTGCTGGCCGCCTCCTCCCACGTCAAGTGCGCCGGTTTGGGCAGGAGTTGGTTGGCGCGGGCGACGCAGTAGTGGGCGAGGCCGCCGAAGTTCGTCTCGAAACCCCAGGCGAGCTGGGAGGCGCCGCGCATGCCGTCGGCGTGCGTCGCCGGGTCCTCGTCGTCGACGTACACGGGCGAGACGACCACCCGGTCGCCGACCCGCCAGCGGCGGACTCCCGCTCCTGCGCGCACGACCACTCCGGCCGCGTCCGAGCCGATGACGTGCTGCGGGGCGTCGTGCCGTGCCGCCCAGCCGCCGTCGCGGCCGAACCTGCGCAGAAAGTCGAAGGTGGGCAGCGGCTCGAACATCGCCGACCACACGGTGTTGTGGTTGATGCCGCTGGCGAGCACCGCCACCAGCACTTCGTCCGGGGCGAGTTCGGGCATCGGGACCCGGCCGACGTGGATCGACTTGCGGACGTCCTTGTCGTCGACACCGGTGAACGTGCCGACGTCCTCGGCCCGCAGATGCGCGGCCACGTACGTCTGCGGGACCGGTAACCCATCGAGGATCTCGGGCGGCGCGTCGGCCAGCACCGCCTCGGCGAGCGGATCGTGTTCCATGACGTTCCTTCCGGGCGTGGGGAGAGGTCAGTTGCCGGGGAGTCCGAGGCCTGCGGCGAGCGTCGGCCACGAGGTCCTGAACTCGGCCTGCCAGGACGACCAGGCGTGCGTGCCGCCCTGGTACAGATGTGTCTGCGCGGGCACGCCGAGGTCGGCCAGACGTGCGGCGAACTTGTTCGCCTGGCCCCACAACGTGCCCTCCAGGACGGCGCCTTCGAGATTTCCGAAGTCGGTACTGGGGACGCCGCTGCCCTGCGAGAGGTACAGACGGGTGCCTTTGAGGCGGTCGGCGAGGGCGTAGGGGTTGTGCGCGTTCCAGTTCGCCCGCTGGAGGAGGGAGCTGCCCCACAGGCTGCCGGGCAGTTGCAGCTCGCGGGCCACGATCGCGCCCAAGACGGTGACCATGCCGAGCGCGGTCGTGTCGAGCACCCCGCTGTACGAGGCGGCCGCGGCGAACGTGCCGGGCCTGCGCGCCGCGAACGCCAGCGCGCCGTAGCCGCCGGTGGACACCCCCGCGACGGCCCGCCGCTCGCCCGCGTGGAACGCGCCGCGCAGCAGCTGCATCACCTCGTCGCCCTGGAACGTCTCGTAGTCGGGCGAACTCCGCCCGAAATTCCACCAGTCGGTGGGGATCCCGGTCGGACCCGAGGACGGCATGACGGTGATGACGTCCCTGTCGGCGAGGAACGTCTCGATGTCCGTCTCCCGCGTCCACGACGTGTAGTCGTCGTGCGCCCCTTGCAGCAGATAGAGGACGGGCCGCTCCCGGTCGGGCGCGCTCGCGTACGAGGCGGGCAGCAGGACCCGCACCGGTACGTCGGCGCCCACGGCGGGGGAGCGGACGGTCAGGTCGACCGTGCGCGCGTCGAGCCAGGTCTGCCCGACGATCGTGGCCCCGTCGTCGGCCCGCACCCCCTGCCGGACGGCCGTGGCCTGCGCGCCCTGCGCCGTCGACGCGCCGAGCGCGCCGCCGGTGGCGAGGAGGGCGACGGCGGCCACGAGCGCCGTCGAACGGGCGCGGACCGGTCTGCGGTGACGGCGCATGAGGACTCCAAGTGGGTTGTCGGACGGTTCAGTTGGCGGCGAGGTCACGGGCCAGGGCTGTGGCCAGCTCGTCGACCACCGGTGGATCGAGCAGCGCCAGGTGATGGCCGGTGAGCGGGGTGACGGTGAGATCGCGGCAGTACGCGTCCCAGCCGAGCGCCGCGTCGGTGCGCTCGTAGCGGACGTCGCGCACCGTGTGCGGCGCGGGCAGCGTCGCCCGGTACAGCAGGGTGCGGCCGCCGTACGGCTGTGGCGTGTGCCGTTCGCCGCTGCGCAGATCGAGGTACGAGGTCCGCTGGTGGGCGAGGACGGCGGCGGGTAGCTCGACGGCCTGCTCGAGGAGCTTGAGCACCAGGTCGACCTGGCCGGTGTCGTCCAGTGTCCCCAACGCGTCGTAGGGCAGGTCGAGTTCGGCGCCGTAGGTCGTGGCGATGTACGCGGCGAAGTCCGCGAAGCGGCGCCGTGCCTCGTCGGCCGGGGTGCGGGCCGGCGGCGCCGGGAGCGGCAGCACAGAGTCGACGAGAATGAGCGCCGGGACCGTACCCTGCCGGGACAGCAGCCGCGCGGTCTCCTGGGCGACGAGCCCGCCGTACGACCAGCCGCCCACCGCCCAGGGACCCTCGGGCCTGACCGCGCGGATACGGGCGGCGAACTCGGCTGCCCGGGCCGACACGTCGTCGGGCCGTTCGACGCGGTCGAGGCCGAACACCGGGCGCCGCCCGTCGAGCCGCGCGGCGAGCCGCCCGTACACGTCGCTCGAACCACCCGCGGCATGGCACAGGAAGAGCGGAGCGCTGGGTCCGTCGCCGGGGAACGTGCGCAGGAGGCCGGGGGTGCCGGAGTGCTCGGCGGTGGCGGGCGTCGCGGAGGGGTCGGGGAGGCGCGGCGGCGCCACGTTCCCGGTGTCGTCCAGCAGCTCCGCGACGCCCCGCAGCGTCCCTTGCCGCAGCAGCGCCCCGGCCTCCACGGCCACCCCGAACTCCCGCTCCACGGCTGTCCGGATGCGCACGGCGGTGAGGGAGTCGAGGCCCAGTTCGGTGAGCGGCACGTCGGGGTCGAGACGGTCGGGCCCGAAGCCCATCACGCCCGCGACCAGGGCCCGCAGGCGGTCCAGTGGGGTCGTGCCGCCCGGCTCGGAGTCCGGCTCCGGGACCGGCGCCGGAGGTGTCTCGCCGAACCAGAAGCGGCGGTGCCGCCAGCGCGGTGAGGGCACATCCACGATCCGGCCGCCGTCGTGCAGCGTCTCGCGCGCCGACGGCACCGGCACCCCGTGCACGAGCAGCGACGCGAGCGAGGTGCGGAACGTGAGGGCGTCGTCGGTGTCGCGGCGCAGCGTCGGCACGATCAACGCGTCCGGCGCGCCCGCCGCCTCCAGGGTGCGGATCAGCGGATGCAACTGCGTTGGATGCGGGGCGACGTCGACGAAGACCCGGTGCCCGTCCTCGGCCGCCGCGCGCACCGCCTGCGTGAACCGCACCGGGCGGCGCATGTTGTGCCGCCAGTACGCCGTGTCGCAGGGGTCGCCGGCCCGCGGGTCCTCCAGGACCGTGGAGTAGCGGCGGCACAGCGGTGGCCCGTGGGGCACCGCGCCCATCTCCCACGCGAACTCGTCGAGCAGCGGCTCCACATCGGGCGAGTGCCCGGCCGCGGTCACCGGCAGGGCGCGCGCGAAGCCTCCGTCGCCGGTCACCCGGGCGACGAGCGCCGCGACGTCGGCGGCCGAACCGGTGACGACGCACTGTGCGGGTGAGGCGTGCACCGCGATGTGCACCGACGGCAACGCTGATGCTGCATTGGTGACTTGCTCCGCCGGAAGGTCGACGACGGCCATCGCGCCGCCCCGCAGCGTCGCAAGCAGCCGGGAGCGTACGGCGACGATCCGCGCCCCCGTCGACGGGTCGAGGGCCTGCGCCGCGACCGCCGCCGCGATCTCCCCGAGGGAGTGGCCGATCACGGCCGCGGGCTCGACCCCGTAGGACCGCCACAGCTCGGCGAGCGCGACCTGAAGCCCGTACAGGACCGGCATCACGACGGCGGTCGACGAGAGGTCGAAGCCGGGTTCGGTCGCGGCGCGCAGGGAGACTCCGGCGTGCTCGCGCAGGATCGGTTCGAGCCGGTCGACGGTGGCCGCGAACACCGGTTCCGAGGCGAGGAGCCGGCGGCCCATGCCGGGCCACTGCGATCCGTAGCCGGAGAACACCCACACCGGGCCCGGGGCGCCCGCGCGCAGGGGTGGCCGGTCCGCCGTGACGAGGCGGGCGTCCGGGGCTCCGGCGGCGAGGCGGTGCAGGGCGCTCGCCGCGTCGGCCCGGTCGCGGGTCACGACGGCGGCGCGCACCCGGCCCCGGCCGGTGCGGCCCGCCAGGGTCCTGCCGACGTCCGCGAGGCGGGCCGGCGCGCTGCCGGGGGAGTCGAGCCAGTCGGCCAGCTCGCCCGCCTGGGCGCGCAGCCGGGACCGGGTCGGCGCGTCGAGCAGCAGCACCGACGGCCGGTCGGCCGGGCCCGGGCGGTCCGGGAGCGGGGCGCGGTACTCGGCGAGCGCCACATGCGCGTTCGTGCCGCTGAAGCCGAACGCGGACACGCCCGCCGTCGCCGTGCCCGAGTAGCGGGGCCACGGCTCCGGCTCGGCGACGACCCGCAGGCCGAGCGCGTCGAGGTCCAGGTGCGGGCCGGGCGCGGTGAAGTGCAGTTGCGGCGGCAGCTCGTCGTGGTGCAGGGCGAGCACCGTCTTGATCAGCCCGGCGATCCCCGCGGCGGCCTCCAGGTGCCCGAGGTTCGTCTTCACCGAGCCGAGCAGCAAGGGCTGCTGAGCATGGCGGCTCCGGCCGAGCGCGGCGCCGAGCGCGGCGGCCTCGACCGGGTCGCCGAGCGGGGTGCCGGTGCCGTGCGCCTCCACGTGATCGACCAACCGGCCGCCGGAACCGTGCACTTGGCGCAGGAGGGCGCGCTGCGCCGACCCGTTCGGCGCGGTCAGGCCGTTGGAGCGGCCGTCGCTGTTCACCCCGGAACCGGTGATCACGGCGAGGATCCGGTCGCCGTCCCGCTCCGCGTCCGCGAGCCGCTTGAGGACGACGACCCCGCAGCCCTCGCCGCGCACCATGCCGTCGGCGGCCGCGTCGAACGCCTTGCAGCGGCCGTCCGCCGCCAGCGCGCCCGCCCGCTGGAAGCCGAGCGTCACGGCGGGCGACAGCAGCACGTTCACCCCGGCCGCGAGCGCCACGTCCGACGACCCGTCCGCCAGGGAGCGCACCGCGTGGTCGACGGCCACCAGCGACGAGGAGCACGCCGTGTCCACGGCCAGCGAAGGGCCCCGCAGATCCAGCAGATACGACAGCCGGCCCGCGGTCACGCTCAGCGCGCCGCCCGACGCCGTCCACGGAGTCACCGACTCCGGCCGGGCCGCCGTGAGATGCGCGTACTCGGTGCCGCTGACCCCGACGAACACCCCGGTCCGCGACCCCGCGAGCGACGGCGCGGGCAGCGCCGCATGGTCGAGGGCCTCCCGCGCCACCTCAAGGAGCAGCCGCTGCTGCGGATCGAGCGCGAGCGCCTCGTCGACGCCGATACCGAAGAACTCGGCGTCGAAATAACCGACTTGATCGCCTTCGTCGTTCCTGAGGAAGCCGCCGTGCCGGGACAGCTCGGCGGGCAGCGCGGAACCCGGCGGCACAAAGGGATCCCAGCGGCCCTCGGGCGCCGTCGTGACGGCGTCCCGTTCCTCGGTGAGCAGCCGCCAGTACGCGGCCGGGGAGTCGACGCCGCCGGGAAAGCGGCAGCCGAGACCGATCACGGCGACCGGTGAACTCCCATCGTCAGAAGCCCTGTTGCCCCGGACCGGAGCCTCCGGTTCCTGCGGCTGTCCGGGTTGCGTCAGCGCCGCCACGAGCGCGGCCGGTGTCGGCGACTCCCACAGCAGGGTCGCGGGCAGCCGCCGCCCCACCGTCTCGCCGAGCAGCGCCGTCAGCGCGACGGCGTCCCGTGAGGTGAGGCCCAGTTCGGCGAGCGGCCGGTCGTCCGTCACCTCCTCGGGCGCCACCCCGTACCAGGCGCCGAGCCGCGTGACGAGCAGCTCGCGGATCTCCTCGGCGCCGCTCATCCCGCCACCTCCGCGGGGAACGGCCGGAGGTCCCCGGCGAGGAACCGCTCCCGGCACGCCGCCCGCGCCACCTTCCCGCTCGACGTGCGCGGCACCGTACCCGCCGGGACGAGCAGCAACTCGACCAGCCGCAGGCCGTGTTGGGCGGCCATCGCGCCGCGCGCCGCCGTCAGGGCGTCCCGCACCGCCGCCCCGTCCGGCTCCGTACCGCGCCGCGCCTCGGCGACGACCACCAGCTCCTCGCCCTCCTCCACCCCGGCGGGGTGCGGCACGAGGAAGGCCGCGAGCCGGTCCCTGCGCACCGCCTCCACCACGGACTGCACGGTCTCCTCCACGTCCTGCGGATAGTGGTTGCGGCCGTCGACGACGATGAGGTCCTTCAGGCGGCCCGTCACCAGCAGCCGCCCCTCGTGCAGCGCCCCCAGATCCCCGGTGCGCAGCCATCCGTCGCGGAAGGTCTCGGCCGTGCGCGCGGGCTGCTTCCAGTAGCCCGCGCCGATGTTCGGCCCGCGCACCACGATCTCGCCGACCCGGTCCGCGCCGAGCTCCGCGCCCGTGCGCGGGTCCGCGATCCGCACCTCCTGGCCCACCGGCCGCCCGCAGTCGGCCAGGCGCGCGGTCCCGCCCGGCTCGATCCGGCCCGCCGCGAGCGCCGCCGCGTCGCACTCCACCGTCACCGACGGCTCCGCGGGCCCGTCCGCGGTCACGAACACCGTCGCCTCCGCAAGCCCGTACGCGGGACAGACCGCCCGCGCCGCGAGACCCGCCGCGCCGAACACCGTCCGGAACCGCTCCAGCGTCCCCGGCCGCACCGGCTCGCTGCCGTTGAGCAGCGCCGCCACCCGGTCCAGGCGCAGCCCGGCCACCTCCTCGGCTTCGATCCGCGTGACGCAGTAGTCGTACGCGAAGTTCGGCGCGGCGCTGATCGTCCCCGGGTAGCCGCCGAGGAGTCGCAGCCAGCGCACCGGCCGCTCCAGGAACGCCACCGGGTCGAGCAGCACCGAGGAGAACCCCGCGTACACGGGCGCGGCCACGCTCAGCACCAGACCCATGTCGTGGAAGAGCGGCAGCCAGCCGACCGACGTGCTGCGGCCCGCCGCGGCGCCGAACGCGGTCACCGCCTGACGCGCGTTCGCGACGACGTTCGCGTGCGTCACCATCACCCCGGACGGGCTGCGCGTGGAGCCCGACGTGTACTGGAGATACGCCACGTCGTCGGGCGCGGGGCGCGGCAGCTCGGCCGCCGGCGGGGCCGCGCCCGGCGCCCGCGTGTCGAGCACCGGGATCCGGCCGCCGACGAACGCCTCCACGGAACCCCGCGACGGGCCGTCCGTGAGCACGCACGCCGGTTCACAGTCCTCCAGTACAGCCGTCAACCGGCCCTCGTGGCCCGGCAGTTCGGGGCCGAAGAGCGGCACCGCGATCACGCCCGCGTACAGACAGCCCAGGAACGCCACCGCGTAGTCGAGGCCCTGCGGCAGCAGCAGCGCGACCCGGTCCGCCGGGCGCACCGTCCGCGCGAGGAGACCCGCGACCGCGCGGGCCCGCTCGTCGAGCGAGCGCCAGCCCAGCGTGCGGTGCACACCGGGCGAGTCCGGCTCGGGGAAGTCGACCTGGGTGAAGGCCCGCCGGGCGGCGCGCTCCGTCGCCCAGTGCCGCAGCCGGTCGGTGAGCAGCGGCGCGTCGGCGTCGGCGTCCTCGGATGGCGGGCCGGGCAGGGCGGCGGCGGTCGGGTCAGTCGTCGGGGAGGTCATGACGGCAACTCCACGGAGGTGACGGACGGTGGGGCAGAGGCCCAAGATTCCGCTTCGGTGCGTGCGGCAGAAAGACGAGGCGCTGACAGTTCGCGCGGCACCGGCTGTCAGCCGGATGACAATCCGCGCACCCGGAATGGGCATCCCGCGCAGCAGTGCGACCGCCCCTCGGGCCCGGACAATCCCCCTGTCCGACAGGCCCGGCGGAAGGGGAGCGGCACATGCACCGGGGACGACTGTCGGCGCTCCTTGTCCTGCTGTCCCTCGCCGGATTCCTCACCACGCTGGACAACACCGTCATCAATGTGGCGCTGCCCACCGTGCAGGACGACCTCGCGCTCGGCGTCGCGGGCCTTGAGTGGGTCGCCACCAGCTACGTCCTGTCCTTCGGGGCGCTGTTGCTGGCCGGCGGCCGCCTCACCGACCTCGTCGGGCGCCGCCCGGTGCTCGCCGTGGGCCTCGCCGTGTTCACCCTCGCCTCGGCGGCGGCCGCCCTCGCCGACAGCGGCTCCACGCTCGTCGCGGCCCGCGCAGTGCAGGGCGCCGGGGCCGCGCTCGTCATCCCCGCGTCCCTCGCGGTCGTCGCCGCCGACCTGCCGGCCCGGCGCCGCGCCACCGCCGTGGGACTGTGGACGGCCTCGCTCGCCGTCGCCCTCGCGCTCGGCCCGGTCATCGGCGGCTTCGTCACAGAACACTGGGGCTGGCACTGGGTGTTCCTGCTCAACGTGCCGTTCGGGGTGCTCGCCCTGCTGCTCGTGCCCGCCGTCCCCGCCGCGCGCGGGAGCCGCGCCGCGCGCCTGCCCGCCCTCCTGGACCTGCCCGGCGTCGCCCTCTCCGCGCTCGCCCTGTCCCTCCTCACCTACGCCCTGGTCAAAGGCGGCGAACACACCTTCAGCACCCCGCCCGTCCCTCTGTGCCTGTGGCTGGCGGCGGCCACCGGGGCGGCCTTCCTGGTGGTCGAGACGCGCACCTTCCTCCCCCTGATCGATCTGCGGATGCTGCGCGACCGCTTCCTCGTCGGCGGTGTCGCGGCGCAGGTGATGTGGGGCATCGGCGTCAACGGCGTCTTCTTCTTCACCGCCCTCTACCTCCAGCACGTGCTCGGGTTCTCCCCGGTGAAGGCGGGCCTCGCGTTCCTGCCGCTGGCCGGGGCGCTGCTGGTGTGCACCCCGTTCGCGGAGCGCGCGGCCCGCTTCGCCGGCGCCCACCGGTCCATTGCCGCCGGTCTCGCCCTGGTCGCGGCGGGCCTGCTGCTCGTCTCCCGCACCGGCGCGCACGCCTCGTACGCGCAGTTGCAGCCGGGACTCCTGCTGATCGGCGCCGGCTCGGCGCTCACCACACCGCTGACCGTCCGCTCCGTCGAGGGAGTTCCCGCCACCCGCACCGGCATGGCGTCCGGCCTGGTCAGCGCGGCGCGCGAGATCAGCGGTGTGTTCGGGGTCGTCCTCGTCGGCATCGTGCTCACCCGCACCGAGCGCGCCGCGCTGCGCGACGGCGCCGACCCGCGCGACGCGTTCCTCGACGGCTACGACACGGGGCTCCAACTGGCCGCGGGATGCGTCCTGTTCGGGGCGCTGGTGACTCTCATCGCTCTACGTCGTCCAGGGCGCCACCGGCGCCGTCGCCCCCGTCGATGAGCGTGCCGGACGGGTCGGGGAGCAACGTGACGAACCCGTCGGGCCCGCGCACCGCGAGCCGCCCCGTCCGCAGCCAGCCGCCCGGCAGCAGGTCCCTGACCTCCCCGACGCGAAGCCTGCTGACCTGAGGCCCGCGCAGCAGCAGTTCGCCGGCGTGCCCCGGCAGCGCGTCCGCGCAGAGGGTTCCCTCCACCGCGATCCGCACCTGCGTGCCGGGCAGCGCGAGCCCCGCCGTACCCGAACGGGCGTCCGCCGTCGGCGGGTTGGCGAGCGCGACGCCGCACGCCGCGTCCGGCCCGTACGCCTCGACGATCCGGGCCCCGAACGTCTCGCGCACCTGTCGACCGGTCGCCGCGTCCAGCGGGGCGGTGAGCACCGCGCGGACCGTGGCGAGCGCCTCCCGCTCATGGGCGGGCCGCTCCAGGAGCCGGACCAGGGCGGCGGGCGGCGCCGCGAGCACGGTCGGAGCGGCCCGCCGCGCGGCCCGCAGCACCGCCGCCGGAGCCGGGTCCGGCACCAGCACGGTGCGCGCCCCCACGAGCGGCGCCGCCAGCGTCGCGAGGACGAGCCCCGGGGCCGTCCACAGCGGCGCCAGCGAGAGCAGACGACTCCGGTGCCTGGACAACTGCGGATACCAGGCGGCGAGTTGATGCGCGGCGGCGACGAGGTGCCGGTGGCACAGGGCGATCGGGGCGCCCTCACGCCCGTACCGTACGACCGCGATGTCGTCCGGTTCCGAGCCGCGTGACCAGGGCCGGTCCCGCGTCGCGGGCAGCGCCCCGACGCGGTGGCCGACGAGGTCCCGCCAGCCGACCACGACCGTGCTCGGCCGGCGCTTCACCCGCGGGCGGCCGACTGCGGCCGACGGTGCCGGGCGGGGCCGCGCCACATCCACCGTCACCAGCACCTCGCACCCCCACGACCCCGCGACCTCGTCGCCCAGCCCCCGCGGCACCACGGCGACCACCGGCCCCGCCCGGCCCGCGACGGCGGCCCCCGCCGACCGGTGGTCCGCCGGATCCCACGGCACCAGGACCGCCCCGACGCGCCACGCCGCCTGGCACAGCACGACCAGCTCCGGGCAGTCCGGCAGCAGCGCGAGCACCCAGGTGCCGCGCCGCACCCCGAGCCGTTCCAGCGCCGCCGCGACCCGCAGCACGCGTCGGCGCAGCGCACGGAAACCGGTCCGGCGGCCGTCGTGGGACAGCGCCGTGCGGGCCCCGAACCGGCGGGCCGCGTCGTCGAGCAGCGCGGACAGCGGCACCGGGGGCACGGACAGGGACGGCGGCACCCCGCGCGCGTAGAACCGCAGACCCGGCTCGCCCTCGGGGCGTCGCGCGAACACGTCCGTCATGCACGGATCGTGCCGCAGCCCGCACCACGGCCTCTTGTGCGCGGACCCCGAACGTACGGGAGCGGCCTTGTCATTTGGCTGACAAAGCCGCTCCCTGTGCCGTTCGCCGGTACCGCCCCCTGGTGTCACTCGGTCTGGCCGGCGTTCTGCGGACCCTTCTGGAGCCGGGCCCGACGGCGCATCTTGGCCGGCCACTTACGGGTGTCGCGCGGCTCCACGTACGGCTCCTGCCCCTCCGGCAGACCACCGGAGATGGCGCGCTGCCGGGCCAGTTCCGCGTCGAACTCCAGACCGAGCAGGACCGCCAGGTTCGACAGCCACAGCCAGACCAGGAAGATGATGACGCCGGCCAGGGTGCCGTACGTCTTGTTGTACGAGCTGAATCCCGCCACGTACAGGGCGAAGACCCCGGAGGCCAGCAGCCACAGCAGCACCGCGACGACGCTGCCCGGGCTCAGCCAGCGGAAGCCGGCGCCACGGACGTTGGGCGCGCGCCAGAACAGCAGCGCCACCATCAGCACCACCAGCACGAGCAGCACCGGCCACTTCGCGATGTTCCAGGTGGTGACCGCCGCGTCCCCGGCGCCGATCGCCTCACCGGCCCGGCGCGCCAGCGGTCCTGTGAACACGACGATCGTCGCGCTGAGCGAGAGCAGCACCATCAGCGTCACCGTCAGCGCCAGCCGCAGCGGAGTGACCTTCCACACCGGGCGGCCCTCCGGCAGGTCGTACACGGCGTTCGCGGTGCGGATGAACGCGCCGACGTAACCGGACGCCGACCAGACGGCCGCCACCAGGCTCACCACTGCGACGACCCCGCTCGTGCCGCCCGCGCCCTGGAGCTCCACCACGGCATTGCCCAGCAGATCCCGTACCGGGCCGGGCGCGAGATGGCGCAGGTTGTCGAGCACGCTCTTGGTCGCCGTCTCGCCGATGACGCCGAGCCCGGAGATCAGCACCAGCAGCGCGGGGAACAGCGACAGCACGCCGTAGTAGGTGAGGGCGGCCGCCTTGTCGGGCAGATCGTCGTCGAGGAACTCCTTGGCGGTGCGGCGCACCACGGCCCACCACGAGCGGGCGGGCAGATCGGTCGGGTCCCGGGGCTCCTGCGTCTCCTGCGGCTCCTGTGTATCCGACCCGTCCCGCGCCTCGTCGCTGTGCCGCTCACCGGTCATGACGTCTCCTCGGGGCTGATGGGCCGGTCCGCGCTCCGGGTGCCCGCGACGGCGCCTCCCACGCCCCCGGTAGGGTCACCGTCATGGCGGACTGGGAGATAAGGCCTGCTCAAGAGGCCGACATCGAGACGATCGTGGAACTGCGGGCCGTGGTGATGCGCCCCGATCTGGAGCGGCTCGGCCGGTTCGATCCGCAGCGCGTGCGGCAGCGGTTCCGGGACGGGTTCGTGCCCGCGTACGCCTGGGTGATCGAGGTCGGCGGCGCGTTCGCCGGGTGCGTCGCGCTGCGCCCGGCCGAGGACTGCCGCTGGCTGGAGCACTTCTTCCTCGAGCCGCACCTCCAGGGCAGCGGCATCGGCACGGCCGTTCTGCGCCACCTCCTCGACCGCTGCGACCGGGACGGCGTCGTGGTCCGGCTCGATGTGTTGCAGGGCAGCCAGGCGCAACGCCTGTACGAGCGGCTCGGGTTCACTGTCGAGTCCGAGGACCCGGTCGACGTGTTCATGGTGCGCCGCACGCCGGACGTCAGGGCGGGCTAGCCCGCCAGATGGACGCCGAGCCCGTCGCGGCCCGGCGCGTGGTCCGGCCGCAGCACGAGGTCCTCGTCGTACGCGCCGCCCGCCTCGGTGCGGTACGCCAGTGGCTCGGCGTCGGGCAGCGTACGCAGCCGCTCTTGCAGCGCGGCCGACGTCCGGGCGTAGTCCGCCGCGTCGTGCCGGTCGGCGCCGTGGACCACGAACGGCGCGAGCGGCGCCATCCCCGTGTACCAGAACGTGCCGTGCAGCAGCGGGAACAGCACCTCGTCGACATGGCCGTGGATCCCGCGCGGCCCGAATCCGGCCGGCCGGGCGCCCACCGACGTGACGACCAGGGCGCGCTTGCCGGTCAGACCGCCGTCGCCGTAGCGGCGGGTGTGCCCGTCCGGCGCCTTCACCCCGAAGCCGAGACCCTGCACCAGGACCCTGTCGAACCACCCCTTCAGGATGGCGGGCGGCCCGAACCACCACAGCGGGAAGTGCAGGACCACCACGTCGGCCCGGGCCAGCTTCTCGATCTCGCCGCGGATGTCGGCGCTCAACTCGCTGTTCGTGTACGCGCGTTCCTGCGCGGCCCCGACGAACAGCCGCTCCCCGCCGGGCGACGGGCAGCCGAAGTCGTCGGCGTCGAGCACCGCCTTCCACTTCATGGCGTACAGATCGGAGACCTCGTACGAGTGCCCGAGCCCGTCGAGGGTGCGCAGGGCGTCCGTCATCAGGGAACCGTTGAGGGAGCGCTGTTCGGGATGGGCGAAGACCCAGAGGATGTTCATGTCCTCGATCGTGCGCGCCCGCCCCCGGACTCCATCAGTGGCCAGATGGCCACGAGGCATAAGAATCCGGCCAGTCGACGGTGACGGCTCAGGCGCCCGGTTCGTCCGCCATGTACGGCGGCGCCGGATCGTACTGGAGCGCACGCCGCACCGCCCGCGCGTGGTCACGGCCGTGCAGCCGCCCGACGAGCCAGAGCGCGCTGTCGATACCGGCCGAGACGCCCTGGCTGGTCAGCACCGTGCCGTCGACGACATAACGGGCGTCCCGCACGACGGTGACCCCGCCGAGCGCCTCCAGTCGGTCCTCCGAAGCCCAGTGCGTGGCGACCCGCCGCCCTTGGACCACTCCCGCGGCATGCAGCAGAAGGGCCCCGGTGCACACGCTGTGCACCCACCCCGCCGACTCGGCCCGCCGCGCGATCCACCCGGTGACCACCGGGTTCTCCAACTGGGCGGTGCGCGCCCCGAGCCCGCCGGGCACCGTCACCACGTCCAGCGCCGGATGATCGTCGAGCGTGTGGTCGGCCAGCACCCGCAGCCCCTTGGCGAAGCGCACGGGCCCGTCGCGCTCGGCGACGAGCACCGCCCGGTCGACGTCCCCGCGCAGCCGCGCGGACGTGGTGAACACCTGCCACGGCCCTACGACATCCAGATCCTCTGCGTCGTCGAAGACGAGCACTCCGTACACCGTCATGATGGAACTCCCTTGCTGAGTGGCTGGGTCGAGCGGAAGCGGGCCCGGTACTCGGACGGCGCCACTCCGAGCCGCCGGTGAAAGGTGCGCCGCAGCGTCTCCGCCGTGCCGAAGCCGTTCCGCCGCGCGACGGCCTCCACCGGCTCGTCGCCCTCGGCGAGCGACCGCTGGGCCGCCTCCACCCGCACCTGCTCCACGTACGCGGCGGGGGTCACGCCCACTTCCGAGGTGAAGCGGCGCTGCAGGTGGCGTGGGCTGAGCGCGGCGTGCGTGGCGAGGTCGTCGACGCAGTGCCGGGCACCGGGATCCGCGTGGATCGCGGCGACGGCCGCCCGCACCGGGTCGGTCTCCGGGGGCCGGGTGGACATCGCCACGCTGAACTGTGCCTGGGTGCCGGGGCGGCGCAGGAAGAGGACCAGTTCACGGGCGACGACGTGCGCGGTGTCCCGCCCCAGGTCGTCCTCGACCAGCGCCAGGGCGAGATCCATGCCGGCGGTGACCCCGGCGGAGGTCCAGACGTGTCCGTCGCGGATGAAGACGGGGCCGCAGTCCGCGCGGATCTCCGGGTGCTCCGAGGTCAGTTGACGCTCACGGGCCCAGTGCGTGGTGACCCGCCGCCCTGTCAGAAGACCGGCGGCCGCGAGCAGGAACACGCCGCTGCACACCGAGGCGACGCGCCGGGCCCCGGACGCCGCTTCGCGCACCCAGTCCACCAGTTCCGCGTCCTCGCGTGCCGTGTCGACTCCCCGGCCGCCGGCCACCACCAGCGTGTCCACGCCCGCCGGGTCCCGTCCGGGCACCGGGTGATCGGTGTGCATGAGCAGTCCGCTGCTCGCGCGCACCCCACCGCCACCGGGTGCGACGACCTCGCAGGCGTAGGAGCCGCCGAGCCGGGCGGCGTGCTGGAACACCTCGTACGGTCCGACGAGGTCGAGCGACTGGAATCCTTCGAAGACCACGAAAGTGATGCGGCGCTGAGTCACCCCTCAACGATCTGACGCGGTCACGGATGGCGTCAACGACACGCACCCCACGGATCGTGCCATCGCATCCGGCTACTCCGTGGGCGGCCGCTCCGGCGCCGGGTCCGGCTCCCGCTCGGCCGGTGTGCAGCGCCGGACGACCTGGGCCTCCAACTCCTGCCGGACAGGGCCGGGGAGCAGGCCGGTGCGGGGGTAGTCGACGAGCAGTCGCGCCAGGTGGGCCGTCGTGACGCCGGTGCGTGCGGCGACCTCGTGCAGGGTGTCCCGGGCCTCGGCGGGCGTCATCCGGCCCATCGTGAGGATCACGCCGACCGCCTGGTCGATCCCGGCGTGCGCGGAGACCGAGCGGCGCAGGCCGGCGATCTCGGCCTCCATCCGCGCGACGAGCCGCTCGGGCGGCTCGGTGCCGTCGTCGGATCCGGTCTTGGCGTCACGTGCGTCACGTGCGTCACGGGCGTCGGGTTGCAAGGCGCTACCTCCGGGGGCCAGGGGGGTGTGCGTCGGGGCGGGCAGGGACGGTCGTCAGAGGTCGGTCAGGGGGGGGCGATCAGTGATCGGTCAGTTGCCGGTCAGCGTGTGGTGCGGGGGGCGCCCGTAGGTGTCGCGGTAGAGCGTCGCGAAGCGGCCGGGGTGGTAGAAACCCCAGCGTGCGGCGATGCCCGTGACCGTCACACCCGTGGTCGGATCGGCGTCGCGCAGGTCGGCGTGGGCCCGCTCCAGACGGACCCGGCGCAGATGTGCGAGCGGCGTCGTGTCCAGATGGCGGCGGAACGCGTACTGCAGCGCCCGGACGGTGACATGGGCCGCGGCGGCGATCTCCGCCACGGTGAGCGCTTCGTGCGCGTGCTCGTCGATATGGGCGACGGCGCGCCGCAGCGTGGCCGAGTGCGCGTCGTGGCGGTCCGTCCCGGTCGGATCGATGAGCGCCGTGTTGGGGAAGGCGGCCAGCACGCTCGCGGCGAGGTGCTGGGCGGCGGTCGACACGACCAGCGGCTCGGCCGCCATGTCGGGATCGCCGAGCACGTGGTCCCGTACGTGGTTGACGGTCCGCCGCAGATACGCGGCCGCCGATGCGGAGGTCGGCCGGTGCCCGAGGAGCTTCACCGGACCGGGCTCGGCCCGCGGGTCGATGGCCGCGACCCTGGTCAGCAGCTCGGGGTCGAGCATGGTGATGTTGTAGCGCGCGGCGCAGATCCGCCCCTGGTACGGCAGTTCGGGCGGGGCGAACGAGACGACGTCACCGGGGCCGAAGGCGTCCTCGACGTCCCCGAACCCGTGGTCGCGGATGGTGCCTTCGTGGACGAGGCACAGGCAGATCTTCTGCAGCGGCGTCACGTCGTAGCTCATGTCGAAGTCGAGATCGAGCTCGTCGACGGTCACGCCGGGCATCGCGTCGCGCCTGATCCGGGCCCGGCCGGCGTCCGGCGTGCCGTTGCCGATCCGCATCCGCGCGTAGTTCCGGGAGAGGAAGTCCTCCGTCACCTCGAGATCGCTGCTGTCGAAGTGCAGGGTGTCCATGCCTACCTCGCCTCATGCTCCACTGCCTTGTTCCAGCAGAGAAGAATATGACTGTCGGCTGTGTCACCGCCACGAAACCCCCTTTCGGGGGCCTCGCCCGCTTCGTTTTCTGGACAGCCCCGACCTGCACTTTTCGTTTGCCGTGTCGTGTCGGCGGTCGCCGCTGAGCAGAGTTGTGTTCGTGCCGTGAACGGCACCACGACGAGGCGCGCGCAGACGCGCGGAACAGGAACGGAGGCGCGCGGCGACGTGACGCGTCAGGACGGCCGGTGTCCGAAAATCACCGGGCTGCAGGACGAGATGCGTCAGCTGCAGCAGGCCATCGTCTCCCACACCGTCGTCGACCAGGCGATCGGTGTGGTCATCGCGCTCGGCGGGCTCACCCCCGACCAGGGCTGGGCCGTCCTCAAAGAGGTCTCGCAGCACACGAACACCAAACTGCGGGAGATCTCCGGGCAGGTGGTCGCGTGGACCTACGGCGGAGAACTGCCGGACGACACCCGCCAGGCCCTCGACATCGCACTCCTGCGGGCGCGAAGCCTGGACGACAGGGACAGCAGCGACAACAGGGACAGTAGGGACAGCAGGGACGGCAAGGACAGTACGGGTGGAGAGGGCGGAGGCCGGGAGTCGGCCGGCTGATCACCGCGCCCGCCCTCCCGTCCGCCTCAGCCCAGCCGGCGCCGCATCAGCGTCAGATCGAGCCACTTGCCGAACTTCGTGCCGACCTCCCGCACCGTCCCCGCGTGCGTGAAACCGTGCCGCTCGTGCAGCCGGACCGAAGCGGCGTTGCTCGCCTCGATCCCGGCGATCATGACGTGCAGGCCCGCGGCCTCCGCCGACGCGACCAGCGTGCCGAGAAGGCTGGATCCGATCCCACGGCCGTGCTCGCCCTCGGCGACGTAGACCGAGTTCTCCACCGTGTGCCGGAACCCGGAGTAGTCCTTCCAGGGGCCATAGACCCCGAACCCGACGACGTCCCCCTCGCTGTCGGCCACGTACGCGGAACCGCGCTCCAGATGCGCGCCGAGCCAGGCCGCGCCCTCGTCCCGGGACTGCGGCGTGTCCGTCCACAGGGCCGTGCCGTGCACGATGGCGTGATTGCGGATGCCGAGGACGGCGTCCAGATCGGCCGCGTGCGCCGCGCGGACCTTCACGGACCCCGGCCGCGTCTCATATCGTAGATCCATGTCCAATATGATAGATCCCCTGGTGGAGCGGATCGGCGCCCGCATCCGCGCGGAGCGCGACCGGCGTGACTGGACCCTCGCGGAGCTCGCCGACGCCTCCGGCGTCTCGCGCGCGATGATCCACCGGATCGAGCGGGGCGAGAGCAATCCGACCGCCGTGGTGCTCGGCAAGCTCTCGGCCGCGTTCCGGCTGAGCGTGGCCACGCTGCTCGACCCGGACGGCACGGCCGAGGCCGAGCGCGTCCGGCGGGCCGAGGCCGCGCCGCAGTGGCTCGACCCCGAGACGGGATACGCGCGGCGGCAGATCTCCGGTCCGGGGTTCCCCGCCGAAGTGGCCGAGGTCCGGCTGCCCGCCGGAGCCGAAGTGCCCTACCCGGCGGCCGCGTTCGCGTTCCACCGGCAGATCATCTGGGTGCTCGACGGGCATCTCACCTTCCGCGAGGGCGAGTCCGTGCACGAGCTGTCCGCCGGAGACACCGTCGAACTGGGCGCCCCGGCACCGTGCGTCTTCGTCAACTCCACGCAGACCGAATGCCGTTACGCGGTCGTGCTCGTCCGGGACGAGGCGCCGTGAGCCTGCCCCGCGGCGGGGTCGCGCTCCTCGGCTGCACCGCGGGGATCGCCATCGCCAACAACTACGCCGTCCAGCCCGCACTCGGCGACATCGCCCGCGACACCGGCACCTCGACGGCCGCCGTCGGCCTCGTCACCACGGCCGCGCTCGCCGGCTGCATCGCCGGTTTCGCGTTCCTGCTGCCGCTCGTCGACCGGGCGGCGCCGCGCCGGCTGGTCACGGGGCAGCTCCTGCTCCTGAGCGCCGGTCTGCTGCTCGCGGCGAGCGCGCGCACCCTCGGGCCGCTGCTCGTCGCGTACGTCGTCGTGGGCGCCGGGGCGAGTGTGAGCGCCATGGCGTCGGCGATCGCCGGGCGCGGGGTGCCGGGGGAGCGGCGCGGCGCGGCCGTGGGGCTCGTCGCCGCCGGGATGTCGGCCGGGATCCTGCTCAGCCGCCTCGTCGGCGGGGCGCTCGCCCAGACGTTCGGCTGGCGCGCGATGCTGCTCGTCTTCGCCGGGCTCGTGCTGGTCTGCGCGGGCGGCGCGTGGTGGCGGCTGCCGGCCGGTCGGCCCGCGCCGCGGGGCGGCTATCTGGCGACGCTCGCCGCGCTGCCCGGACTGCTGCGCCGGTACCGCACCCTGCGCCGGGCCGTCGTCCAGGGCAGCCTGTGGTACTTCGCCTTCAGCCTCGTCTGGGTGGCGCTCACGGTGCGGCTCGCGCAGGCCCCGTACGGCCTCGACGCCGCGGCCATCGGGCTCTACAGCCTCGCCGGGGCGCTGGGGTTCGCCGCGCTGCCGGTGGCCGGGCGGCTGGGTGACCGGTACTCGCCGCGCGCGGTGATCTGCGTGAGCATGGGCGTGGCCGCGGTCGGGGCCGGGGTGCTGTGCGCGGGGCTCGGGCGGCCGGTGCTCACCGGGGCGGGGCTCGCGCTGCTCGACGCCGGGTGCTTCACCGCGCAGGCCGCCAATCAGGCCCGGATCCTCGGGGTCGATCCGGGGCGGGGCGGGAGCCTCAGCGGGGTGTATCTGCTGCTGTACTTCAGCGCCGGCGCGGTGGGCTCCGCCGTTGCCGCGCCCCTGGTCTCCCTGGGATGGGCGGTGGCGGCCGGGGTGGTGCTGGCGGCGTTGGCCCTGGCCGGGCTTCTCGCGGTGGTGGAGAAGGTGCCGGCCGGTGGGGCTTCTCGCGCAGTTCCCCGCGCCCCTGAAGGCTGCGGCTTCGCCGCATGCCTTCATCGATGGAGGTGGCGCACGAAGTGCGCACCTCCAGGGGCGCGGGGAACTGCGCGACCAGCCACGACGCACCCGCAGACGAAAGAGGCGCGGGTCAGTCCTCGGAGCGGCGAGCGGCTTCGTCGGCGTGCTTCTTCTTGATGCGGACGGTCTCCTTGCGGACGTCGGCCTGCGTGGCCCGCTCCTGCTGGAGCCACTCGGGGTTCTCGGTCTTGAGAGCCTCGATCTGGTCCGTGGTGAGGGCCTCGGTGACGCCGCCGCGGGCCAGGCCCGCGATGGAGACGCCCAGCTTCTGCGCGACGACCGGGCGCGGGTGCGGGCCGTCGGTGCGCAGCGCGACGAGCCACTCGGGCGGGTCGGACTGCAGCGCGGCCAGTTCGGCGCGCGAGACGACGCCGTCCCGGAACTCGGCGGGCGTGGCATCGAGGTACACACCCAGCTTCTTCGCCGCGGTGGCGGGCTTCATCGTCTGGGCGGTCTGGTGCGAACTCATGAGGTCAAGGGTAACGAGCCCCGAAGAAACGTCCGACCACGCCGGGTAGCCTGGCTGCGTGACAGGCACGGAAGAAAACCCCGCACCGCCCGCGGCCCCCGGGTTCAGGCTCGCGTACGTTCCCGGAGCCACCCCCGCCAAGTGGGTGCGGATCTGGCGCGAGCGGCTGCCCGACGTGCCGCTGGAGCTGGTCCCCGTGTCCGCCGCCGAGGTGTCCGACATTCTGCGCGGCGGCGCCGCCGACGCCGGTCTGGTGCGGCTGCCCGTGGACCGTACGTTCTTCAGCGCGATCCCCCTGTACACGGAGACGACCGTCGTCGTGGTCCCCAAGGACCATGCCGTGGCCGCCGTCGAGGAGGTCACCCTGGACGACCTCGCGGACGAGATCGTCCAGCACCCGCTCGACGACGTACTGGAGTGGGCGGAGCGCCCGCCGGGACAGCCTGCGTTCGAGCGGCCGGCGACCACCGCCGACGCCGTCGAGCTGGTCGCCGCGGGCGTCGGCCTGGTCGTCGTGCCGCAGTCCCTGGCCCGGCTGCACCACCGCCGCGACCTCACGTACCGCACGGTCACGGACGCGCCGGGCTCCGACGTCGCGCTGGCCTGGCCGGAGGAGCGGACCACCGACGAGGTCGAGGACCTCATCGGCATCGTGCGCGGCCGCACCGTCAACAGCTCCCGGGGCCGCACCCAGGCCCCCGCCGAGCGCCCCGCCAAGAAGAAGCCCGCCACCCCGGGCAAGGGCGGCGTGGGCCGTCCGCAGCAGAAGGCGGCCGGCGGCCGCAAGCAGGGCGGAAAGGCACAGGGCGGCAAGCAGGCGGGCGGCAAGCGGGGCAAGCCTCGCAAGCGCTCGTAGGCACGGACGTCTGCGGGGCCGTGGCGGGTCAGCGCGGCGCCCCGGCCCGCAACCCGTCCATCACCAGATCGAGCAGGCGGCCCGCGCGTGACTGCCAGTCGCCCCGCGCGTCGATCTGCCACAGGCCCGCTATCGCCAGCATGAAGTCGTCGGTGCTCACACCGGGGCGGATCGTGCCCGCCTCCTCGTTCGCGGCGAGGAGGAGGGTGACCGCGTCCGTGAGCAGGCCGTGGGCGATGCTCTTGAACGCGCCGGGGGCCGTCGTCGCCTCCCGCAGCGCGTTCGCGAGACCCGCCTTCGCCATCGCGTACTGGGCGAGCCGGTCCATCCACTCCCGCAGCGCCACCTCCGGCGAGCGGGCGCACAGCAACTGGGCCGCGGTGTCGGCGACCTGCTGCACCTCGTACCGGTACACCTCCAGGACGAGCGCCTCCCGGCTGGGGAAGTTGCGGTAGAACGTCCCCTGCCCGACGCCGGCCTTCTTCGCGATCGCGCTCAGCGGCGCGTCGGCCGACCGGGTCAGCTCCGCCAGGGCCACCTCCAGGATGCGCTCGCGGTTGCGCTGGGCGTCCGAGCGCAACGGTGCCGGCTTGTCCGGGTGGCCCACGCGTCCTCCTTCGGCTCTGGCGCGGAAACGTCCTTGCTGAGCGGACAGTTGTCCACTACGGTCGATGACCGTAGAACGGACAGGTGTCCACTTAGGTTCACCATAGTCCCCCGACGCACCCCCACACCGAGTCGTCCCACCGAGTCGTCCCACCGGGACGTACGTCAAACCGCCGCCCCCACCCTGCGTACAGCGCCGATTCTCCTCGCACCAGAGCAACGCAACTGCGAAAGAAGGCTGTTCATGGCTCCGGCCGACAACTCCGCGTCCAGCACGATCACTTTGCACGTCAACGGGGAGAAGCACACCCTGCCCGTCGATCACCGCACCACCCTGCTCGACGCCCTGCGCGAGCGGCTCGATCTCACCGGTACCAAGAAGGGCTGCGACCAGGGGCAGTGCGGAGCCTGCACCGTGCTCGTCGACGGACGCCGCGCGGTGTCCTGTCTCCAGCTCGCGGTCGCCGCCGAAGGACGCGAGATCACCACCATCGAAGGCGTCGCCGAGGGCGACCGGCTGCACCCGGTCCAGCAGGCGTTCCTCGAACTCGACGGGTACCAGTGCGGCTACTGCACGCCCGGCCAGATCTGCTCGGCGCTCGCCGTCCTGGACGAGCACGCGGCGGGCTGGCCCAGCGCGGCCACCGGCGACGTGCGGCCCGAGGCCGGGCCGCCACCGCTGACCCCGGAGGAGATCAGGGAACGGATGAGCGGCAATCTGTGCCGCTGCGGCGCCTACGGGTCGATCGTGCGGGCGGTCGAGCAGGCCGCCCGGACCACGACCGCGCAGCCGACCGCCGAGGCGAAGGAGCAGCTGGCATGAAGGAGTTCGGATACGAGCGGGCGCACGACGTCTCCGGCGCCGTGGCGGTGCTCGGCGCCGACCCCGAGGCACGCTTCCTCGGCGGCGGCACCAACCTCGTCGACCTGATGAAGGCCGGGGTCGAGCGCCCCGCGCGCCTCGTCGACGTACGGGAACTGCCCCTGGACCGGATCGAGCCCACCCCCGACGGCGGGCTGCGGATCGGCGCCACGGTCACCAACAGCGACCTCGCCGCCCACCCCGAGGTCCGCCGGCGCTACCCGGCGCTCAGCCAGGCCGTCCTGGCCGGCGCCTCCGGGCAGCTGCGGAACATGGCGACCGTCGGCGGCAATCTGCTCCAGCGCACCCGCTGCGCCTACTTCACCGACGTCAGCAAGGCGTGCAACAAGCGGGTGCCGGGCAGCGGTTGCCCCGCGGTCGAGGGCGAGCACCACAACGCCGCGGTCCTCGGCGCGAGTGAGCACTGCGTGGCCGTGCACCCGTCCGACATGGGCGTCGCGCTCGCCGCCTTCGACGCGGTCGTGACGTACGAAACGGCCGAGGGCGAAGGGGAGTTGGCGCTCGCCGACTTCTATCTGTCCGTCGGTGACACCCCGCACCGGGAGACGGCCCTCCCCGCCGGCGCGCTCATCACCGGGGTCGTCCTGCCGCCCGCGCCCGTCGCCACCCACTCCCGCTACCGCAAGGTGCGCGAGCGCGCCTCGTACGCCTTCGCCATCGGCTCGGTGGCCGCCGCCCTCGACGTGCGGGACGGGGTCGTGCACGACGTACGCCTCGCGTTCGGCGCGGTCGCGTCCCGGCCGTGGCGGGCCAGGACCGCCGAGCGTGCGCTGCTCGGCGGGCCCGCGACCGGCGAGGCGTTCGCCGCAGCGGCCGACGCCGAACTCGCGGCGGCGAGCCCGCTGCCGCACAACGCGTACAAGGTGCCCCTGATGCGCAACCTCGTCGTGGCCATGCTCACCGAACTGACCGATCTCGATTCCGACCAGGAGGCCGGCCGATGACCACCACAGCCACGACCACCGGGCAGCGCTCGGTCGGCTCCGCGCGCACCCGCATCGAGGGCCTGGAGAAGGTCACCGGCACGGCCCGCTACGCGAGCGAGCTGCCGTTCACCGAACTCGCCCACGGCTGGCTGGTGCTGTCGACGGTGGCGCGCGGCCGGATCCGCGCGATCGGCGACGAGGCGGTCCGTGCCATGCCCGGCGTCCTCACCGTCCTGCACCACGGGAACGCGCCACGGGTGTCCACCGACTACGTCGGCCAGCTCGGCGCCCCCGACCCCATCCTCGGCGTCTTCCAGGACGACCGGGTGCCGCACGCGGGCTGGCCCGTCGCTCTCGTCGTCGCCGAGACGTCCGAGCAGGCCAGGGAGGCCGCCGAGGCGCTCGCCGTCGAGTACGACGTCGAGCCGCACGACAGCGTGTTCCGCGCCGACCACCCCGCCGCCTACACGCCCGAGGCCCAGACCCAGGCCAAGGGCGACCTGGAGGCCGAGCTCGCCGCGTCCGCCGTGGTGCTCGACGCCACGTACACGACGCCCGAGCAGCACCACAGCGCCATGGAACCGCACGCGTGCACCGCCCGCTGGGAGGACGGCCGCCTGGAACTCGTCGACTCCAACCAGGGCAGCATGTGGGTCGCCGACGAACTGGCCAAGCTGTTCTCGCTCGACCTGTCGGCCGTCCGCGTCCGCTCCGAGCACGTCGGCGGCGCCTTCGGCTCCAAGGGCGTCCGGGCCCACCACGTCGCCGCCGTGATGGCCGCGACCCAGCTCCAGCGCCCGGTCCGGATCTCCATGACACGCCGTCAGGTCTTCGCGGCCACCGGCTACCGCAGCCCGACCGTGCAGCGCGTGCGGCTCGGCGCCGGGCCCGACGGGCGACTGCGCGCCCTCGGTCACGAGGCCACCAGCATGACCTCGACCGTGAAGGAGTTCATCGAGTCGAGCGCCGGGTACGCCCGCGCGATGTACGCGGCCGACGCGCACCACACCGTGCACCGGGTGGTGCCGGTGGACGTGCCGACGCCGACGTTCATGCGGGCGCCGGGCGAGGCCCCCGGCTCGTTCGCCGTGGAGTGCGCGCTCGACGAACTCGCCGAGAAGCTCGGCATGGACCCGATCGCGCTGCGCGTGCGCAACGAACCCGAGGTGGGGCCGGTCTCGGGCCTGCCGTTCAGCAGCCGCAACCTGCTGGCCTGCTTCGACGAGGGCGCGCGCCGGTTCGGCTGGGCGGAGCGCGATCCGCGGCCCCGCACCCGCCGCGAAGGCAGCCTGCTCATCGGCACGGGCGTGTCCGCGTCGACGTTCCCCTCCGGGGTCGCCCCGTCCACGGCGTCGGTGACCGCCGAGCAGGACGGCACCTTCACGGTCCGGATCACGGCCTCCGACGTCGGTACGGGCGCGCGCACGGCCCTGTCGTCGATCGCCGCGGACGAGCTGGACGTGACCCCCGACCGGGTCCATGTCCACATCGCCGACAGCGACTTCGGGCCCGCCTGGGTCTCCGGCGGATCGATGGGCACCCGCTCCTGGGGCTGGGCCGTCATGGCCGCCGCCCGCGAACTGCGCGAGACGCTGCCGCTCGCGCCCGGGGAGATCCCGGAGGGCGGCATCACCGCCCGCACGGACACCGCGGGGCTCGTCGCCGAACTCGCGCAGAAGGAACGGCACTCGTTCGGCGCGCAGTTCGCCGAGGTCTCCGTGGACGTCGCCACCGGCGAGGTCCGGGTGCGCCGCCTCCTCGGCGTCTTCGCGGCGGGCCGCATCATCAACCCCCTCACCGCGCGCAGCCAGTTGACAGGCGGCATGACCTGGGGCATCTCCATGGCGCTGCACGAGGAGGCGGTGCGCGACCAGGCGTCCGGCGGCCACGTCGGCGCGGACTTCGCGGGCTACCACTTCGCGGCCAACGCCGACATCCCCGCCGTCGAGGCCGACTGGGTCGAGGACCCCGACCCGGACGACCCCGTCGGCATCAAGGGCATCGGCGAGATCGGCATCGTCGGCACCTCCGCCGCGATCGCCAACGCGGTGTGGCACGCGACCGGCGTCCGCCACCGCGATCTGCCGCTGCGCCCCGACCGGATCATCGAGGCGGAGGCGCGCCGGGAAGCACCGCATGCTTGACCTGGCCACCGAACTGGCCGAATGGGTCGCCCAGGGGCGGGAGTTCGCCGTCGCCACCGTCGTCTCGGTGAGCGGCAGCGCACCCCGCCCGCCGGGCGCGGCCCTCGCCGTCGACACCGCGGGCGAGGTCATCGGCTCGGTCTCCGGCGGCTGCGTCGAGGGCGCCGTCTACGAACTGTGCGAGCAGGCCCTCGCGGACGGCGTGCCGGTGCGGGAGAGTTTCGGGTACAGCGACGACGACGCGTTCGCCGTGGGCCTGTCCTGCGGCGGCGTCGTCGAGGTGCACGTCGTCCCCGTACGCGCCGGGTCCGCGTCGCGTACGACGGTGGAGGCCGCCCTCGTGCTCGCGGCGCGCGGTGAGGCGGTGGCCCTGGCCCGGGTCCTCGACGGGCCCGCGCCGCTCGTCGAAGGCGGCGGGCTGCTCCTTGTACGTCCCGACGGCTCGGCGGAGGGCGCTCTGGGCTCCGCCGACGACGCGGGGCTCGCCGCGCAGGCCCGGGCCCTGCTGGACCTCGGGCACACCGCTGTCTGTGCGGTCCCGGAGAGCTCGGCGCGCTGCGGCGCCGACGTCACCCTGTTCGTCGAGTCGAGCGTGCCGCCCGCCCGGATGATCGTGTTCGGCGCGGTGGACTTCGCCGGGGCGCTGGTGCGCGTGGGCAAGCTGCTCGGGTTCCATGTGACCCTGTGCGACGCGCGCCCGGTGTTCGCGACGGCGGCCCGCTTCCCGGAGGCCGACGAGGTCGTCGTCGAGTGGCCCGACCGCTATCTGCGGGCCACACCGACCGACGAGCGGACGGTGCTGTGCGTCCTCACGCACGACGCCAAGTTCGACGTGCCGCTGCTGGAGGTGGCGTTGCGGCTGCCCGCCGCGTACGTGGGGGCCATGGGGTCCCGGCGCACGCACGCCGACCGTGCGCGGCGGCTGCGCGAGGCGGGGCTGACCCCGGCGGAGCTGTCCCGCCTGCGGTCACCCATCGGCCTGGACCTCGGTGGGCGCACGCCCGAGGAGACCGCGGTGTCGATCGGGGCGGAGATCGTGGCGGTTCGCCGGGGCGGGAGCGGGGTGCCGCTGGTCGCGGGGCGGGGGGCGATCCATACGGGGTGAGGGGTGGTGCGGGGCGGCACCCGGCTGCGGTTCGGTTCCCCGCGCCCCTGGGTTGCACTTCGGCTGACGGTCGGTGGTCGCTTCTCGCGCCGTTCCCCGCGCCCCTTATCGGGTGGTCGGTCGGCTGACGGCCGGTGGCCGCTTCTCGCGCCGTTCCCCGCGCCCCTGAGGCGTGCGCTGCGCGCAGCCTCCCCCCCCGGGAGGGAGGCGGCACTTCGCGTGCTTCCTACGCCCCCACCGTGCCGTCGATGCCCTCGCGCAGGAAGTCGGCGTGACCGTTGTGGCGGCCGTACTCCAGGAGCACGTGCACCATCACCATCCGCAGCGAGACCTCCTCGTCCCAGCGCGGCTGACGGCCGGCGACGTCCAGGGACGCGGCCTCCCGCTCGATGCGCCGTGAGACCTCCACCTCGGCCTCCCACGCCGTGAACGCCTCGGCGCGGGTCGAGGCGCTCGCGTCGTACGCCGCCTGGAAGTCGACCTCGTCGGACCAGACCATCGGCGCGGCGTTGTCCTCGAACACCCGCCGGAACCAGGCGCGCTCCACCTCCGCCATGTGCCGCACCAGACCGAGCAGCGACAGCGTGGACGGTGCCATCGACCGCTGTCGCAGCTCGTCGTCGGTCAGGCCCTCGCACTTCATGGCGAGCGTCGCGCGGTGGTAGTCGAGGAAGGCGCGCAGCGTGTCGCGTTCCGTGCCGAAATGCGGAGGTCCTACCCGGGTGTCGATGGTCATGGGGTGTCCTTCGTGGTGAGACCTGACGGCGTGCGCGCGTGCCCGGTGACCGTACCGGGTGGGGTGATCTTGGGAGAAGTGGTTTCCCGCGGGCCGGTCGCGCCCGGTGACGCGCTGGTACGGTGCGCGGGTTCACCGCTGAGAGCCGAGAGCCGAGAAGGGGTCGCGACGATGCTGGCGTCGGAGGTGTCGCGCGCGGTGCCCGCGGCCCTGGCGATCGCCGCGTCACTCGGGCTGCCGGCCGACGACGCGATCGTGCTCCAGAACTCGAACAAGCTGACTCTGCGGCTGCTGCCCTGTGACGTACTGGCCCGGGTGGCACCGGCGGCGGACCAGATCGCCCGCTTCGAGATCGAGCTGGCGCGACGGCTCACCGAGGCCGGCTGCCCGGTGGCCGCCGTCGACCCCAGAGTGGCGCCCGACGTCCATGAACGGGACGGCTTCGTCGTGACGCTGTGGACCTACCACGCGTCAGTGGCGCCGACGGAGATCGCGCCGCCCGACTACGCGGACGCGCTGCACCGGCTGCACACCGGGATGCGCGAACTCGACGTCCCCGCACCCCACTTCACTGACCGGGTCACGCGGGCCCGGCGCCTCGTGGCCGACCGTGATCGCACTCCCGCGCTCCCGGCAGCGGACCGGGAACTGCTCGGCGACACCCTGGACGACCGATGCCGGGCGATCGCCGAGCGCGGCGGCGCCGAGCAACTGCTGCACGGTGAGCCGCACCCGGGGAACGTCCTCGCCACCCGGCACGGGCCGCTCTTCATCGACCTGGAGACGGTGTGCCGGGGACCGGTCGAGTTCGATCTGGCCCACGCGCCCGACGAGATCGCCGAGCACTATCCGGGCGTCGATCGCACGCTGCTGCACGACTGCCGGATGCTGGTGCTCGCGATCATCGCGACGTGGCGCTGGGATCGAGACGACCAGTTGCCGGACGGGCGCAGGCTGGGCACGGAGTGGCTCGACCGGATCCGGGCCGAACGTGTCCACAGTCGGCCGGCGCCCCGGAACCGACCGGGGTCCGGCCCGAACGGACGCCGTTGAAGGCGAGGTTGAGCCCGAAGGCCAGCAGAGTCGCGCTCGTCACCGGCGACCCCAGTACGATCCCCACCCCTTCCGGGAACCGCGAATAGAGGTCCGGCGCGACCTCCGGCGCCATGCCCACGCCGATCGACACCGCCACGATCAGCAGGTTGTGCGTGCCGTCGAAGTCGACCTTGCGCAGTGTGCCGATGCCGACCGTCGCCACGGTCGCGAACATCACGAGCCCGGCGGCGCCGACCACCGGCTGGGGCAGCCCGGCCACCAGCGCGCCCAGTTTGGGGATCAGACCGAGGACGACGAGCATGCCGCCCGCGACCGTCGCGACGTGCCGGCTGCGTACCTTCGTCATCGTCACCAGGCCCACGTTCTGCGCGAACACCGTGTCCAGGAAGGCGTTCATGACACCGCCGAGCACCCCGGACAGGCCGTCGGCGGCGAGACCGCGCGCCATGTCCGCGGTGGTCAGCCGCTTGCCGGTGAGGTCCGCGACGGCGATGAGATCGGCCGTCGACTCGGCGAACAGGACCAGCATCACCACACACATCGAGAGCACGGCCACCGCCGGGAACTGCGGCGCCCCGAAGTGGAACGGCGCACTGACCCCGACCCAGTCCGCCGTCCGTACGGCCGACAGGTCGACGAGACCGAACGGCACCGCCACCGCCGTGCCCGCCAGCAGCCCGAGCAGCACGCCCGTCTGCGCCAGGAAGCCGCGCCCGAACCGGGCCACCAGCAGGATCACGATCACCACGAACGCGGCCAGCGCGAGCCGGGAGGGAGCGGCGTGGTCGGCGGCCTCCGGATCGTTGCCGACGACCAGGTTCACCCCCACCCCGATCAGCGCGAGGCCCACCACCGTGATGACGACCCCGCTCACCAGCGGCGGGAAGAACCGCACCGCCTTCGCGAACGGATAGGCGATCAGCAGCCCGAACACCCCGGCCGCCAGCATCGACCCGTACACGGCCTGGATGCCGTACTCCCCGGCGATCAGGATCATCGGCGTCACGGTGGTGAACGCGGCGCCCGCCATCACCGGCATCCGCACCCCGAGGATCCGGCCCACCCCGGCGCCCTGGATCATCGTGACGATGCCCGCGACGAGCAGATCGGCGTTGATCAGCACACCGATCGTCGCCGCGTCGAGCCCGGCGGCCGCGCCGAACACCAGCGGCACGGTCACACACCCCGTGTACATCACGAGCACATGCTGAAACCCCAGAACCGCGAGCCGCCCGAACCCGGCCCTCGCCCTCGTCGCAGGCATCGTCACGTCAACGACCCTCCTATCGGGCGAAGTTGGCAGCGATGCGCTGCTGGATGTAGTCCGCGGCGGTGATCGGCGGATAGCGCCGCTCCGGCCCCTCGATCACCGCGTCACGGTCCGCCTGCGCGAAGAAGGCGATGCTGTAGCGGGCCGACCGGTCGTCGTCGGGGCCCGGCGACTTCACCCGGTGGAAGTTGGACGGCAGCCGGTCGTCGCTCCAGCGCGTCAGCATGTCGCCGATGTTGCAGGTGATCACGGAGTCGGCCGGCTCCACCGGCGTCCACTCCTGCGCCTCGGCCTCCTTGCCGGGGCACACCTGGAGACCGCCCTGGCCGTCGCGCTGGAACAGCAGCGTCAGGCAGTCGAAGTCGGTGTGCGCGCCCGCCCGCCACACGTCCGCGGGAATCTCGGCGTCCGCGGGGACGGCGAAGTAGTGCAGCATCCGCAGCGTCGACTGGTACTGCGCGCTCTGCGGGTCGTGGGCCCGCGCGAAGAAGTCCTCGGGCAGCCCCAGCTTGTCGGCGAAGCAGCCCAGGACGCGCATCGCGAGCTCCCGGCACCGCGCCTCGAAGGCGAGCGTGCGCGCCTGGAAGCCGGGCAGCACGTCGTCCGGCCACAGCCGGTCCATGTGCGGCCGGGTCACCTGGTACGACTCCTTCTGGTCCGGCGTCCCGACCGACGGCCGGACCTGGGTCATCGACTCCCAGCCGGAGTTGAGCCCCTTCTTCAGCCCGTGCCGCGCCTTGGTGTCCTCGGGAAGCCCGAAGAACGCGGCGGCGTCGGCGAACGCGCCGTCCACGAGGGGCTGTTCGATACCGTGGTTCATCAGTTGGAAGAAGCCGATGTCGGTCGCGGCCGCCCACAGCTCCTCGGTGATCTCTGCCCTGCGGGCGTCGAAGTCGGTGAGGTCGATCCGGCGGATCTCCCGGGCGGAGGTCTCCGTCCCGGCCCCGCCCATGCGGGTCTCCTTGTCCAACTCTGCAAGCTGGTAGGTAGTGTTGGTCATCGCGGCTTTCGCTCCTGAGGAGTGAGGTCCCACGGGATGCAGTCACCGCCCCTGCGATCCCCACCGCGGACGCACAGAGGTCCGCGGGCACGGTCACGGCGGACCCCGTCCGGGCCCGGCGCCGTGGGCTGGCACGGTCCCCGGAGGACCGGGGCCGTACGCGATGACCTCACCCTGCCGGGCCCGTGTTTCGTCCGGGGACCGTGCCGTTACGGGGCCGTAAAGGCCGTCAGCCGGGTCGCCAACTCGGCTCCGGGCAGCCGCACATGCTCCCCGTCCTGGACCAGCATCTCGCCGCCGACCAGCACGGTGGCCACGGTCCTGCTGCCGGCACAGGTCAGCAGCGTGGCCCCCGGATCGCGTACGGGAAGGCAGGCGTAGTCCCGGTCGAAGCGGTGCAGCACCAGATCCGCCTGCATGCCCACCTGGACCCCGTCGGGCCGCTCCTCCAGGCCGAGTACGCGGTTGGCGCCGTTCGCGGCCAGCGCGAACATCTCGGGGAACCCCAGCAGATCGGCCTCGCGGTGCGCGGCCCGCTGGAGATACGCGCCGATGCGCAGGGCCTCCAGCATGTCCTGCGTGTCGTTGCTCGCGGCCCCGTCCACCCCGAGCCCGACCCGCAGTCCCGCCGCCAGCATCTCCGGCACGGGGGCGATGCCGGAGCCGAGCCGCATGTTGGAGAGCGGGTTGTACGAGACGCCGACGCCGTGCCGGGCCAGCGTCGCCCGGCCCGCCGCGTCCAGCTCCACGCAGTGCACGGCCAGCAGCCGCTCCCACAGGAACCCGGCCCGCTCCAGGTACTCGACGGCCCCGGCCCCGGCGTGTTCCCGGCACATCGTGTCGTCGGTGGTCGTCTCCAACAGGTGGAGGGACACCGGAAGTTGACGCTCATCGGCGAACGCCCGTACCGCCGCCATTCCCTCCGGTGTCAGACAGCGCGGATTGGGCACGGCCACCCCGACCGCCACCCGGCTGCCGCGCGCGGCCCCGATCAGCTCGTCCGTGTGCGCCAGGGCCTCCTTCAGCGGCTGCATCAGGCGCGGATCGAAGCCCCACTTGCGGCTGCCGTCGGCCCGGTCGGCGACCCCGCGGCACAGCACGGCCCGCACTCCGCTGTCGCGCAGCGCCCGCAGCACCGCGTCGTGCACCTCGGGGGAGGGGTGCGGCCACATGTGCTCGACGAGCGTCGTCGTACCGCTGCGCAGGGCCTCGGCCGCGGCGGCGGCAGCGGTCCAGTACGCCCGCTCGGGGGTCAGCCGGACCGCCTCCTCACCCACGGCGCTCAGCCACGAGAGCAGCGGCAGCCCCTCACCGATGCCGCGCAGCCCGGCCTGGAAGAGATGGGTGTGCGTGTTGACGAGACCCGGGGTCAGATGGGCGCCCGCCCCGTCCAACACATGCTCTCCGTGCGGCAGATCGCCCGTCGGTACGAGGGCGTGGACGCGGCCGTCGACGAGGTGGACGTCCGTCCCCGGATGCCAGGCGCCGCCGCTGAAGACGGTGACGTCGGTGATCGTGTCGAGGCTCATCGCGCGGATTCCTTCCGGGGGCGGAGCTGGAGGGCCGGTGTGTGGTGGAACAGCAGGTTGAGGAGGAAGGCGACGATGCCTGTGACGGCGATGCCGCTGTCCAGGACGGTCCGCGCGTACGAGGGCAGCGGCGCGTAGAAGTCGGGGGCGCCGACCGGGATCATGCCGAGCCCGAACGCGAGCGCCACGGTCAGCAGATTGCGGGAGTCGGTGAGGTCGGCCCTGGAGACGATCCGCAGCCCGACCGCGCCGACGGTGCCGAACATGACGAGCGACACCCCGCCGAGCACCGGCCCCGGCACGGCCGCGACGGCCGCGCCGAGCACCGGCACGAAGGCCAGGAGGACCATCAGCGCCCCCGACAGGGCCACGACATGGCGGCTCTTCACCCGCGTCACGCTCACCAGGCCCACCGACTGCCCGAACGTCACGATCGGGAAGGACGACAGGGCGCCCGAGACCACGGTCGCCGCGCCGTCCGCACGCAGCGCCCGCACCACGGTCGGCGCGTCGTCGCCGCGCCCCACGATCTGCCCGACGGCGAGGGTGTCACCGACCGACTCGACCATGTTCACCAGCTGCACGACGAGCATCGCGGCGATGGCGGGCACCACGAACGTGGGTGCTCCGAACGCGGCCGGTTCCGGCACCGTGACGGCGGCCGCGCCGGTCACCCCCGATCCGTCGAACAGGCCCATCGGCACGGCCAGCGCGGTCCCCGCGGCCATCGCGACGAGCACCGAGAACCGGGCGACGGCGGGCGGCGCGAGGCGTTCGACGAGTACGACCAGGACGACGGTCACGGCGGCGAGCGCGAGCCCCTTCCCGCCGCTCCCGCCGCCGCTCACGAGCCCCGCCGCGGACGGCACGAGCGAGAACCCGATGACGGCGATGACCGTCCCCGTCACCAGCGGCGGGAACAGATGCAGACAGCGCCCGAACCACGGCGCGACCGCCAGCGTCACCAGACCCGACACGATGGTGGCCCCGAACACGGCGGCCAGCCCGTGCTCCTGTCCGATGAGCACCGCCGGAGTGATGGCCGTGAACGTCGATCCCATGACCAGGGGCAGCCGCGCCCCGGCGAACCCCTTCAGGCCCAGTGACTGGAGCAGCGTCGCGAGGCCGCTCACCAGGAGATTGGCGGTGATGAGGAGCCGTATCCGGTCCTCCGGCAGATGCAGTGCGGTGCCCACGAGCAGCGGCATCGTGGCCATGCCCGCGTAGGCGACCAGCAGGTGCTGGAGGCTCAGCGGGACCAGCCGGCGCAGCGGCGGTCGTACGTCCACGGGGTGCTGGCCCTGCACGGGTGCGACGGCATCGGCAGCGGTGTCGGCATCGGTGTCGGCGGCGCGCGCGGAGACAGCCATCGTTCCTCCCTGAAAGCTCGGTGGAAGACGGCTGGTTCGCAGCCGGGGCGGTGAACGGCCCGGCGCACACCGGCCGTTGCAGCCATGACCGGTGTGCGGGTGACGGTAGGCAGCGGGTGTTTCGAGGGCGTTGCCGTCAGGAAACCGGCGCCGATCGTGCGCCGCGCACCTCCCGCCGGATTGGTCCAGACCCATTGACGAAAGGTCTGGACCTCTTTACCGTGCGACGTGCTCGCGACAACCAGGCACCCCCCACACCTGTCCGGCGTTCAGCGATCCCACGGGAGCCCCCATGCCCTTCCGTCCCCGCACCCCCCGCCTCCTCGCCGCCGCCCTCACCGCGGCCGCGACCGTCACCACCCTCCTGGTCACCGCACCGGCCGCGCCCGCCGCCGACACCTGTGCGACGAAGCCGAGACCGTCCGGCAAGGTCCTCCAGGGCTACTGGGAGAACTGGGACGGCGCCGCCAACGGCGTGCACCCGCCCTTCGGCTGGACCCCCATCACCGACCCCGCGATCGCCCAGCACGGCTACAACGTCATCAACGCCGCCTTCCCCGTGATCCGCTCCGACGGCACGGCCCTGTGGGAGGACGGCATGGACACGGGCGTGAAGGTCGCCACCCCGGCCGAGATGTGCCAGGCCAAGGCCGCCGGTCAGACGATCCTCATGTCGATCGGCGGCGCGACGGCCGGCATCGACCTCAACTCCACCGCTGTCGCCGACCGGTTCGTCGAGACGATCGTCCCGATCCTGAAGCAGTACAACTTCGACGGCATCGACATCGACATCGAGACCGGCCTCACCGGCAGCGGGAACATCTCCCAGCTGTCCACGTCCCAGTCGAACCTGATCCGCATCATCGACGGCATCCTGGCGCAGATGCCGTCCGGCTTCGGTCTGACGATGGCCCCCGAGACCGCCTACGTCACCGGCGGCAGCGTCACCTACGGCTCGATCTGGGGCGCGTACCTGCCCGTCATCAAGAAGTACGCGGACAACGGCCGCCTGTGGTGGCTCAACATGCAGTACTACAACGGGTCGATGTACGGCTGCTCCGGCGACTCCTACTCCGCCGGCACCGTCGAGGGCTTCACCGCCCAGACGACCTGCCTGAACCAGGGACTCGTCGTCCAGGGCACCACCATCAAGGTGCCCTACGACAAGCAGGTCCCCGGTCTGCCCGCCCAATCGGGCGCCGGTGGCGGCTACATGACGACCGGTCAGGTAGCGCAGGCGTGGAACACGTACGGCGGTGCGCTGAAGGGCCTGATGACCTGGTCGATCAACTGGGACGGGTCGAAGGGGTGGACCTTCGGTGACAACGTGAAGGGGCTCTAGCGCGGGGCGCCCCAGCCGCCCGTCCTCGCCTGCTCCTGCCGGCGCACGCGCCGCGTCATGGTGACGGCGGGGACGGCGAGCGCCAGCAGGACCGGCGTGACGGCCATGACCCCGAACCAGATGATGAGGGCGAGATAGCCGAGGCCGGACTTCGTGCTGTCCGAGTCGGCCTGGACGAGGAAGACGACGCTGATCACGAGCGCGACCGCCATGAGGGCCCCGACGGCGATCGCGAACCGGGTGAGCAGGGTGGCCCGTCGCCGGTAGTCGTCGGTGATCTCCTGGACCTGTGGCGGCGCGTAACTCCAGCGCGGGCCGGGTCTCGGTGCCGGGTGGCGGGGCGGCCGCTGCTCAGACATGAGGCACAGTTCTACTGTGCCCGGCGCCGGAGCGCCACCCGCGCAGGTCACTTCTTCGCGGAGTCCCACGCACCGGCGTGGAAGCTGTGCAGCAGGGCGGCCAGTGCCGCCCCGAGCCGCCAGTCCACATCCGGCGCGTGCACATGCAGCTTGTCGCCGCGGGACCGGAACTCCAGCGGGACCTGTCCGTGCGCGCGCCATCTGATGCGCCGCGGAGCACGGGCGAATCCGCCTTCGTTGCCCGGGACGCTGTCGAACACGGTCATCACGAGGACCAGCACCATCAGGGGCAGCGCCAGCCACCACAGCCACCACCACACGATCCGGCCCTTGAAGCCCACCGAGTCGGGTCTGCCGGGCTGGGCGACGGTCCAGCGGGTGCGCAGTCCTCTGCCCCGGAGTGCCTTCTCCCGCACGACGGTGCCGACGAGCTCGCCGTGCGCGCCGAGCACCTGGAACCTCGCGACGCCGCCGGTGGCCGACTGGGTCACCACGGTGCCCACCCGCTCCCGCCGGCCGTCGTCGGCCCACATCAGGATGGAACGGGCCCCGCTGCCACGGGCCGCGCGGTACGCGGGGACGCCTCCCGGAGGCAGCGCGCGCTCCACATAGACGGCCGACGGCGCCCCTCCCGACCCGTTGGCGAAACTGACCATCGGCCCCAACTTCGCCTGGGCGTAGTCGTCGCTCCGTTTCGGGCCTCGGTACATGGTCAGTACGTTGCTCATCCGGTGCGCTCCTCTGTGGGTGGCCGGGAAAGGCTCAAGTTTCACCCATGAGGCAGCCATCAGGTGGCAAAAGTGGCCATGAAGTGGGGTCAGGCGGTGACGGCGGCGCCCGTCGGTCCGTCGGCGTCCGGGGCGGGATCCGCCGGGCCGAGCGGCTTGCCCTCCCACAGCAGGCAGCGCCAGCCGGCCTCGGGGGTGCCGTCGAGGATGACGACGCCGGTGTTGGCGAGCGGGTGGGACGCCGAGTGGGCGACGTCGACATTGACGGCGCGGGCCGCGACCCAGGTGCGGATGGCCGCGCCGTGGCTGACCATCGCCACCGACCCCGCCCCGGACCCGGCCGCCTCGGCGACGACCGCGTCGAAGCGGCCGAGGGCCTCCGTGCCGTTCTCCGCGCCCGGCATCCGGCGCTCGACGTCACCGTCCGCCCAGGCGAACGCGGTGGTCATGTAGATGCCCGCGGCCTCGTCGTCCCCGCGCATCTCCAGCTCGCCGGCGATCAGCTCCCGCAGACCGTCGCGCACCACGGGCTCCAGACCCCGGGCCTCGGCCAGCGGCGCCGCGGTCAGCTGGGTGCGCAGCAGCGTCGAGACGTACAGCGCGTCGATCTCCTCGCCCGCCAGGGCCACGGGCAGCGCGGCGGCCTGCTCCTGCCCGAGCGGGGTGAGGCCGGGGCCGGGCACCGCGGTGTCCAGGAGGTGCTTGAGGTTGGACGGGGTCTGGCCGTGGCGGATGAGGATCAGACGCATGCGGGGCGGGCCTCCAGGTCTCCGGGAATGATCGGTGGAACCTCTCCACTGTGTCATCCGCCGTACCGGGCTGGCCCGCCCCGTGCCCCTCTGGGCAGGTGTTACTTGTCGCCCTCGCGCATCGGCACCCGCACCCCGCGCTCGTCGGCGACCTCCACCGCGTGCTCGTAACCGGCGTCGACGTGACGGATGACACCCATCGCCGGGTCGTTGGTGAGGACGCGCTCGATCTTGCGGGCGGCCAGCTCGGTGCCGTCCGCGACGCACACCTGACCGGCGTGGATGGAGCGGCCCATGCCGACGCCGCCGCCGTGGTGCAGGGACACCCAGGAGGCGCCCGAAGCGGTGTTGACCAGCGCGTTCAGCAGCGGCCAGTCCGCGATCGCGTCCGAGCCGTCCTTCATGGCCTCGGTCTCGCGGTACGGGGAGGCGACCGAGCCCGAGTCGAGGTGGTCGCGGCCGATGGCGACCGGCGCGGACAGCTCGCCGGAGGCCACCATCTCGTTGAACTTCAGGCCCGCGAGGTGGCGCTCGCCGTAGCCCAGCCAGCAGATACGGGCCGGAAGGCCCTCGAAGGAGATCCGCTCGGCGGCCATGTCCAGCCAACGGTGCAGGTGCTTGTTCTCCGGGAACAGCTCCTTGATCGCCTTGTCGGTCTTCGCGATGTCCTCCGGGTCGCCGGACAGGGCGGCCCAGCGGAACGGGCCGAGGCCCTCCTCGAACAGCGGACGGATGTGCGCGGGCACGAAGCCGGGGAAGTCGAAGGCCCGGTCGCAGCCGGCCTTGCGGGCCTCGTCACGGATGGAGTTGCCGTAGTCGAAGACCTCCTTGCCCTGGTCGAGGAAGCCGACCATGGCCTCCACGTGCAGGCGCATCGACTGCCGGGCCTTCTCGGTGAAGCCGGCCGGGTCCGCCTCGCGCTCCTTGTCCCAGTCCTCGACCGAGATGCCGACGGGCAGGTAGGCGAGCGGGTCGTGGGCCGAGGTCTGGTCGGTCACGATGTCGATCGGGGCGCCGCGGCGCAGCAGCTCCGGAAAGACCTCGGCGGCGTTGCCGACGACACCGATGGACAGGGCGCGGCGCTCGTCACGGGCCTGCACCGCCAGCTCCAGGGCGTGGTCGAGATTGTCGGCCTTCACGTCCAGGTAGCGGGTGCCGATGCGGCGGTCCACGCGCGACTCGTCGACGTCGACGCAGAGCGCGACGCCCTCGTTCATCGTCACGGCCAGCGGCTGGGCGCCGCCCATGCCGCCGAGACCGGCGGTCAGCGTGATCGTCCCGGCGAGGGTGCCGTCGAACTTCTTGCGGGCGACCGCGCCGAAGGTCTCGTACGTGCCCTGGACGATGCCCTGCGAACCGATGTAGATCCACGATCCGGCCGTCATCTGGCCGTACATGGTGAGGCCCTCGGCCTCCAGCTTGCGGAACTCCTCCCAGTTGGCCCAGTCGCCGACCAGGTTGGAGTTGGCGAGGAGCACGCGCGGCGCCCACTCGTTGGTGCGCAGCACACCGACCGGCTTGCCCGACTGGACGAGGAGGGTCTCGTCGTCCTTCAGCGTCTTCAGGGTGCGCACGATCGCGTCGTACGCCTCCCAGGAGCGGGCCGCCTTGCCGGTGCCGCCGTAGACGACGAGCTTGTCCGGGTGCTCGGCGACCTCGGCGTCGAGGTTGTTCATGAGCATCCGCAGGGCGCCCTCCTGCTGCCAGCCCAGGGTGTTGAGCTCGGTGCCGCGCGGGGCGCGTACGGGGCGAGGGGCGGAGCCGGTCATGAGACCTCCAGAAGAGCCGGTGTTCCCGACGGTACGGGGCGCCGCGGGGGAACGGGTGGATCACCGCCCCGGACGGGGAACGGTTCGTGCTTCCGCCATCACAGAAGACGGCGGAGGCCCCGACCAGTACGACGGCGGACATGTCTCGGATCCGAGACTGCTTCGTGGCGCGGCGCCCGGGCGGGACCGCTTCCGGACGCGGGGCTCACGCGGGGGAGTGGCCGAGCATCGCCGCAGTCAGCCGGGCCGCCGCGCGCCGCAGTCGGTCCGCGATCTCGTCGACGGAGTGGTGGCCCGCCGCCCGCCGCCACGTGGTGGACAGGGCGGCGACGGGCTGCCCGAGGTGGTCGAAGGCCGGCGCCGCCAGCGAACGCATCCCCTCCGTCACCAGGCCGACCTCCTCCGACCAGCCCCGCTCCCGCTCGACGGCGAGGCCGCTCCGCAGCTCGGCGGGGGTGCGCGGACCGCGGCCCGTGCGGGTGATCAACGGCCCCGAAGGGAAGAGCGCGCGCACCTGCGCGGGCGAGGAGTGGGCGAGCAGGGCGCGGCCGTTCGCCGTCAGATGGGCGGGCAGCCGGACACCGACGTCGGTGACGAGGTCCGGCGCGGGCTCCGGGGCGTGCGACGCCGACGGCAGTTCCTTGAGCAGATACACGCTCTCCGCCCCGTGCAGCACCCCGAGGTGCACGGGCTGCCCCAACTGCTGGGCGAGGGCGCGCACCAGCGGGCGGGCCAGGCGCTCCAGGGGCTCGTGCCGCAGATAGGCCGAGCCGACCTCGAAGGCCGAGACCCCGAGCCCGTAGAGCTGCCCCTCCGGGATGTACGTGACGAATCCGCGGTCCACCAGGACGGTCAGGATGTGGTAGACGCTGGAGCGCGGGATCCCCAGGTCGGCGGCGAGCGCCGGGGCGCGCACCGGACCCGGCCTGCTGGACAGGTGGAGCAGGATGTCCAGGGCGCGGCCGACGGCCGGGGAGGCGCTGGTGGGCATGGGGGCGGCACGGCCTTTCACTACGGGGTCTCACGGCGGCGGGCTGCCTGGCGCCCGACGATACGTCGCACGGCGACGATCCAGGAACCTGTGAAGAGCGGCGGAGTGGCGCGCCGGGCCGCGTAGCGTGCTCGCGTGGACCTCTTCTCACGTACCTGGACGGACCTGCTCACGGCGGTCGGGGACCTGGCGGACGACGACTTCGCGCGGCCGTCCGGCTGCGCGGGCTGGCTCGTCCGGGACCTGGTATGCCACCTCGTCATCGACGCGCAGGACGTGCTGATCACCCTGGTCACCCCCGCGGACACCGAACCGACCCGGGACGCGGTGACCTACTGGACCATCGACGACCACCGGCCGGGCGAGGACGACCCCCTCGCCGCGCTCACGGTCCGGCTCGCCGCCGCCTACGAGGACCCGGGGCTGCTCAGGTTCCACCTCGACGACGTCGGCTCCGCCGCCGGACGCGCCGCGCGGCTCGTGGATCCGGCGCTGCGGGTCGGCACCCGCGACGAGGTGCTGACCGCGGGCGACTATCTCGACGCGTATGTGCTGGAGTGGACCCTGCACCACCTCGACCTGATCGCGTGCCTCCCCGAGGCACCCCGGCCGTCGGCCGAAGGGCTCGGCCGGGCAAGGGAGTTGCTGGAGTCGATCGCCGGAGCGGCGTTCCCCGCGGCGCTCCGCGACACCGACGCGCTGCTGCTCGGCACCGGGCGGCGCGCGCCGGGCGCGGCGGAGCGGGCGACGCTGGGGGAGATGACGGACCGGCTCCCGGTGGTGCTCGGATGACAGAGTCCGCGGCGGGCGGACGGATGGTGAACGAGCAGGGGGAGAAGCGCTGATGGCGACATGGGGGCTGGTCGTCGAGACCACCGTCGGCACCGGGGAACGCAAGCACATCGAGGCCGCCGTCGCGGCCCTGGTGGAGGGGGCGCGCGAGGATGCGCTCGCCGAACTCGAGCGGCGGGCCCGCGCGTTCGTGCCCACACACCCGATGACCCCGAAGCGACGCAGGCTGTTCCGGCAGGCGGACGGCTTCCTGCTCGTCGTCGACGGGGCCTGGCAGACGTTCAGTACGCGGTTCACGCTGGCCGAACTGATCGACGACTCGGCGGCGCCGGTGAAGGAACCCGAGCCGGAGCCCGTACCCGTACCCGTACCGGAGCCCGAACCGCAGCCGGAAGCTGCGCCCCGGCCGGATCCCGTCGTGCGCCACGACGCGGACGGGATCCCGGTGAAGCCCGCCTGGCTGGGACGCACCGATCTGCCCTGACGGTCCCTCACCGGACCGACAGGTGTCGCTCCCCGGCATCAAGAGCGCGTAAAGGTTGCCGGAATGCGGCAATGCGCGTGACCTCGGTGCCGGGAGAGGATGAGGACGGCAGAAACGGGGGCCGGACCCCGGTGCCGCGCCTCGGAAACGAGGCCGGGTGCCGGGGCGGAGCCGAGCACGGCGGTGAGTAGGGGGGCGTAGGGATGGGGGAGTTCCTCACGGCCGGCTTCGGGACGGACGCGGGCATGCGCACGGCGCGCCCGACGGACCGCATCGCTCCCGATGAACCCGGGCCGTCGTCGCACGGCTCCGGCGCGATTCACCCGGCTACCGCGGCAGGCGGTCCCGGGCGCCGGTAGGAGCGTGCGGCACGGCCGCCTCCGCCCGCGTTCTCTCATCTTCTTCACGGGGTGCCGTCAGCCCCCGGATCCAAAGGATTCCACCATGGATGCCACCACCACGGGCATCGGCGTGTCCGTCGTCGCTGTCCTGATCGTCCTCGTCGTCCTGCTGCTGGTGTTCACCAGACTGTTCCGCAAGGTGGAGCAGGGCAAGGCGCTCATCGTCTCCAAGATGCGCAAGGTGGACGTCACCTTCACCGGGCAGGTCGTGCTGCCCGTCCTGCACAAGGCCGAGGTCATGGACATCTCGGTGAAGGTCATCGAGATCACCAGGACCGGCCGCGACGGCCTGATCTGCCGGGACAACATCCGCGCCGACATCCGGATCTCGTTCTTCGTGAAGGTCAACAAGACCGTCGACGACGTCATCCGCGTCGCCCAGTCGGTCGGCACCGCGCGGGCCAGCGACGTGAAGACGCTCCAGGAACTGTTCCACGCGAAGTTCTCGGAGGCGCTCAAGACCGTCGGCAAGGGCATGGACTTCACCGACCTCTACACCAAGCGCGAGGAACTCCGCTTCAAGATCATCGAGGTCATCGGGGTCGACCTGAGCGGCTACCACCTCGAGGACGCGGCGATCGACTACCTGGAGCAGACGCCGCTCAGCCAGCTCGACCCGCACAACGTCCTCGACGCCCAGGGCATCCGCAAGATCACCGAGCTGACGGCGATCGAGCACGTCAAGACCAATGAGTTCCAGCGCACCGAGGAGAAGGAGATCACCCGGCAGAACGTCGACGCCCGGGAGACCATCCTCGAACTGGAGCGCCGCCAGGCCGACGCCGAGATCAAGCAGAAGCGGGAGATCGACACCGTGCGGGCCCGCGAGGAGGCCGAGACCGCGCGGGTGGTCGAGGAGGAGCGGCTGCGCGCCCAGGGGGCGTTCCTCGCCACCGAGGAGAAGCTCGGCGTGCAGCGCGAGAACCAGGCCCGTGAGGTCGCCGTCGCACTGAAGAACCGCGAGCGCGTCATCGCCGTCGAGAACGAGCGCATCGAGAAGGACCGCCTCCTCGAAGTCATCGCCCGCGAGCGCGAGACGCAGCTGACGAGGATCGCCGCCGAGAAGGAGGTCGAGGCGGAGAAGCGGGAGATCGCCGAGGTCATCCGCGAGCGCGTCGCCGTCGACCGCACGGTCGCCGAGCAGGAGGAGTCCATCAAGAAACTCCGCGCCGTCGAGTCGGCCGAACGCGACCGGCAGGCCGTCATCATCGCCGCCGAGGCGGAGGCGCAGGAGAAGCTCGTCAAGGACATCAAGGCCGCGGAGGCCGCCGAGCAGGCCGCCACGCACCGTGCCGCCGAGCGACTCACCCTCGCCGAGGCCGAGCTGAAGTCCGCCGACCTCCAGGCTCAGGCCAAGGTCAAGCTGGCCGCGGGCATCCAGGCCGAGACGGCCGCCGCCGGCCTCGCCGAGGTCCAGGTGCGCGAGCAGGAGGCCGACGTCATCGAGAAGGCCGGACGCGCGGAGGCCGAAGCGACCGGGGCGCGGATGCGGGCCGAGGCCGAGGGCGGGCGGGCCAAGGCCCTCGCCGAGGCGGAGGCCATCGGTGCCAAGCTGAAGGCCGAGGCCCAGGGCATCAACGAGAAGGCCGCCGCCATGGCCGCCCTCGACGACGCCTCGCGCGGCCACGAGGAGTACCGGCTGCGGCTCCAGGCTGAGAAGGAGATCCGGCTCGCAGGGATCGACGTGCAGCGGCAGGTCGCCGAGGCGCAGGCCACGGTCCTCGCCACCGGCCTGGAGAGCGCCGACATCAGCATCGTGGGCGGCGAGTCCGTCTTCTTCGACCGCCTGATGTCGTCGATCGCGCTCGGCAAGGGCGTCGACTCCTTCGTCCAGCACTCCGAGACCGCGCAGGCCCTCGCCAAGCCGTGGCTGGACGGCTCGTCGAACTTCACCGACGACCTTTCCAAGATCCTCGGCTCGGTCTCCACGGCCGACGTGCAGAACCTGACGGTCTCCGCGCTGCTGATGAAGATGATGCACGACGGCGGCGAGCAGTCCGGACAGCTGCGCGAACTCCTCGACAAGGCCAGCCAGTTGGGCGTGGCCGACCTACCGCTCGGCAGGCTGAACGGCGTACAGCACGCCTGACCGCACAGAGACCGCACAGACCGGCCGGGACCGCCGTACGGGGGTCGGCAGTCCCGGCCGCACCATCGATCCGCGCCTGCGTCACGCAGGATCCGAGCGTGCGTCACGCACGAAGCGCGCATCACGCAGGAAAGGACGCCACGCATGGAGACCGGCACGGCCCGGAAGGCCGACGGCCCCGACGCGGGCACGTACGAGGTGCTGCGCGGCCGGCTCGCCGCGCAGGCCCGCGAACTGGCGGACCGCGCGGGCGCGTTGAACGACCGGCGCGGCGCCGCGTTCGGCTCCACGGAGCTGACGCTCACCGGCAGCGGCGCCCTGCGCACCGAGGCCCCGCGCCTGGCCCGCGACGTCGTCGCCGTCGGCGGCGCCCTCCTCGTCGGCCTGCGCGACGTGCTCGGCACCCAGCCGCCCGAGGTCGGGGACATCTTCGCCCTGCACGCCCCCGACGGCGACCTGACGCGGCTGCCCGAGGACACCGTGCCGGGACTCCTCGACGACCCGGCGTTCCGTACCGAGTTCGCCGCCCTCTTCCGCTACTACCGCGACAGCCGACTCCTCGAACTGCGTCTCGTCGACGGCAAGTTGCTCGCGGTCTTCCAGACCGGCGACAAGGCCGACGACATCCGCGTCCTGCGCTGGGAGCACGACGGCCGCGGCGCCGCCCGCTTCGTCGACGCGCGCGGCGACCGCGACGACGTCCGGCCGCCCGCCCACGACATCACCTGGCAGCCGACGACCCGCGAGGACCACGTCCTCGGCCGCCACCCGCACATCGCGATCCCCGGCGGCGAGATCTGGGTCTCCACTGTCGGCGGCAGCCTCACCGTCAAGACCGAGGACGACACCGAGACCGGCGCGGGCATCCACGCCGAACCCGTCGACGAACCGCTCCAGGCGCTCGCCGACGCCGCCGTCGCACACGCCCGCGTCGGCCCGCTGATCCTGCTGCGCGTACGCCCCTACAAGGAAGAGGCGGACCGCCACCTCGTCTTCAACACCCTGACCAAGGCCGTCGTCCGCCTCGACGGCATCGGACAGGCCTGCCGGGTGCTCCCCGACGAACAGGGTGTCGTCTTCCCCGGCGGCTACTGCCTGGCCACCGGCGCCCACAAGACGTTCGACGCCGTCGACACAGGCGGCCTCGCCTACGAGCGCACCGTCCGCGCCCCCGGCGGCGAGGACGTCCTCTACGTCTTCCGGGCCCGCGCCGCCGGCCGCACCCTGCTGCTTCCGTACCACCTCATCCGCAAGGAGATCGCCACCCCGCTCACCGGCCGCGGCCACGCCCTCTTCGACGACGGCACCCTCGTGCTGCTGCGCGACGGCGCCGACCGCGAACCCGGCAGGTCACACCCGGTGCAGAGCTGGGCGACGCCCTTCACCGCCGACACCCACGAGAGCGCGGCCGGCTCCGGCGACCCGGAACTGGCCCGGATCGGCAACGCCGACCTGGTGCGCGGCATCGCCGACTGCCTGTCCCTCGTCCACACCGTCCGGGAGGCCGCGGCCACCCCGACCGCCACCGCCTACGAGGCCCTCGCCGCGGCCTGCGAACGCGTCACCGACACCTTCCCCTGGCTCACCGAGACCGGCGAACTGCGCGCCCCCGTCGACGAGTTGCGGTCCACCGCCGTCCGCATCGTCACCGAGTACGAGACCGTGCGCGCCCTCACCAAGAAGGCCGCCGACGCCTACGACGAGGCCGCCGCCCACCTCACCACCCTCGTGCGCCGGATCCGCGGCGAGGCACCCCGCAGCGCCCACGAATGGGTCGAGCGGCTCACCGAACTGCGCCGCGCCCAGGGCCGCCTGCTCACCCTGAAGGAACTGCGCTACGCCGACGTCGAACGCATCGACGCCCTCGCCGCACAGCTCGCCACGGACCTCGCGTCGGCGGGCGCCCGCGCCGTCGCCTTCCTCGCCAGGCCCGACGCCCTCGCCGCCCACCACGCCGACCTCGACCGGCTCACCGAGCAGGCCGGACAGCTCGCCACCACCGCCGAGGCCGCGCCGCTCGCCGAGCGTGTCGCCGAACTCGCCGAGCAGCTCCAGACCGTCACCGATGTCGTCGGCGGCCTCGACATCGACGACGCGACCGTGCGCGCCGACGTCCTTGAGCGCATCGCCGAGGCCCTCGCCGGGGTCAACCGGGCCCGCGCCACCCTCGACGCCCGTCGCCGCGAACTCGCCGTCCACGAGGGGCGGGCCGAGTTCGCCGCCGAGTTCTCGCTGCTCGGTCAGGCCGTCACCGGGGCGCTCGCCGCCGCCACGACACCCGAGGCCTGCGACGACCAGCTCGCCCGCCTGCTCCTGCGCCTGGAGAACCTGGAAGGACGCTTCGCGGACAGCGACGACTTCCTCGCCGACCTCGACGCCCGCCGCGTCGAGATCCACGAGGCGTTCGCCGCCCGCAAGCAGACCCTCGCCGACGCCCGCGCCCGGCACACCGAACGCCTCGCCACCTCCGCGCAGCGCATCCTCGAAACCGTCGCCCGGCGCCTGGCCGACCTCGGCTCCCTCGACGAGATCAGTACGTTCCTGGCCTCCGACCCGATGGTCGCCAAGGTCCGCCGCACCGTCGAGGCCCTGCGCGAGCGCGACGACCAGGTCCGCGCCGACGAACTCGACGGCCGCCTCGCCGTCGCCCGGCAGGACGCCCTGCGCGCTCTGCGCGACCGCACCGAGCTGTACGCCGACGGCGGCGCCGCGCTCAAGCTCGGCCGGCACCGCATCGCCGTCAACACCCGGCAGCCCGAACTCGCCCTCGTCCCGCACGGCGACGACGGCATGGCCTACGCCCTCACCGGCACCGACTACCGCGCCCCCGTCGACGACCCGGCCTTCGCCGCACTCCGCGCCCACTGGGGCCAGTCGCTCGCCTCCGAGAACCCGGCCGTGTACCGCGCCGAACACCTCGCCGCCCGCCTCCTCGCCGAGCGCGGCGCCGAGGACCTGCTCGCCCGCGAAGACCTCCCCGCGCTCGTCCGCACCGCCGCCGAGGAGGCGTACGACGAGGGCTACGAACGCGGCGTCCACGACCACGACGCCACCGCGATCCTCACCGCGCTGCTGGGCCTGCACACCGGCGCCGGACTGCTCCGCCACACCCCGGCCGTCCGCGCCGCCGCCCAGCTCTTCTGGGCGCACGCGACGACCGAGACCCAGCGTGCCCAGTGGACCCGCCGGGCGGTGTCGCTGGCCCGCGCCCGCGACACGTTCGGCCTCGCGCCCGCGATCGACGACTGGTGCGCGGAGGTCGCCGAGCGCATCGGGCCCGACTCCGGGAGCTCCGAGGACGCCGGACACGTCGCCGCCTACCTCTTCGAAGAGCTCACCACCGGACCCGCCGGTTTCGTCACCGCCACCGGCGCCCGCACTTTCCTCGACAAGTTCCGCCGTGCCGTGGACAGTTCGGCCTACGAGGACGACCTCGCCGCCGTGGGCGACCTCGGCGCGCGCCGCTCGCTCGTCGAGGCGTGGCTGACCGCGTACGCGACCGCCGTCGGCGACGACGCCGGTGAACTGCCGGAGGCCGTCGCGATCGAACTCTGCCCCGACCTCCCGCGCCACGACGCCGACGCGCCCCTGACCGCCACCGTCGACGGACTGCTCGGCACCCACCCGCGGATCGACGGACGACGCCTCACCTTCCGCCTCGACGAACTCCTCGCCCGCACACGGGACTTCCGCGAGCACACCGTCCCCGGCTTCCGCGCCTACCAGCGGCTGCGCACCTCGCTCGTCGCCGCGGAGACCGGCCGGCTGCGGCTCGCCGACCACCGGCCGCGCGTCCTGCCCACCTTCGTCCGCAGCCGGCTCGTCGACGAGGTGTACCTGCCGCTCATCGGCGACAGCCTCGCCAAGCAACTGGGCACGGCAGGCGGCCTGTTGCTGCTGATCTCGCCGCCCGGCTACGGCAAGACGACCCTCGTCGAGTACGTCGCCGACCGGCTCGGCATGCTCCTCGTCAAGGTCGACGGTCCGGCCCTGGGCCACGACGTCACCTCCCTCGACCCCGCCGAGGCCCCGAACGTCACCGCCCGCCAGGAGATCGAGAAGGTCAACTTCGCGCTCGAAGCGGGCAACAACGTCCTGCTCTACCTCGACGACATCCAGCACACCTCGCCCGAACTGCTCCAGAAGTTCATCGCCCTGTGCGACGGACAGCGCCGCATGGACGGCGTGTGGCGGGGCGAGCCGCGCAGCCACGACCTGCGCGGCAAGCGGTTCGCCGTGTGCATGGCCGGCAACCCGTACACCGAGTCCGGGCACCGCTTCCGCATCCCCGACATGCTCGCCAACCGCGCCGACGTGTGGAACCTCGGCGACGTCCTGACCGGCAAGGAGGAGGCGTTCGCGCTGAGCTTCGTCGAGAACGCGCTCACCGCGAACCCGTACCTGGCCCCGCTCGCCGGCCGCGACCGCGCCGACCTCGACATCCTGCTGCGGCTCGCTGCCGACGACCCCACGGCCCGCGCCGACCGGCTCGCCCACCCCTACGCCCCGGCCGAGACCGAGCAGATCGTCTCCGTGCTGCGTCATCTGCTGACCGCCCGCGACACGGTCCTCGCCGTCAACGCCGCCTACATCGCGTCGGCGGCCCAGTCCGACGACGCCCGTACCGAACCGCCCTTCCTGCTCCAGGGCTCGTACCGCAACATGAACAAGATCGCCGCCCGCATCGACCCCGCCATGAACGCCGCGGAACTCTCCGCCGTCCTCGACGACCACTACACCGGCGAGGCCCAGACCCTCACCTCCGGCGCCGAGGCGAACCTCCTGAAGCTCGCCGAACTGCGTGGGCGCCTGAGCCCCGAACAGACGGCTCGATGGGACGAGTTGAAGGCGGCCCACGTCCGGGCCCGCGCCCTCGGCGGCGCCGACGGCGACGATCCCGTCGTCCGTGCCGTCGCCGCACTCGGCCTGCTCGCCGACCGGGTCGCGGCCGTCGAGTCCGCCATCACCCGGGCCACGGACCCCCGTCGGCCGCCCGCACCGACCGTGGCACGTCACGCGCACCGTCCGTGAACCGGCGAACCATGGGCCCCCGCGGAAACGTCTCCGTCGACGGTGCGTTAAAAAGACGGAGCCGACACAGCACGACAGCGAGGGCGTCCATGGCCGATCACGACATACCCGACCACTACCTGGACGGGTTCGCCACGCTGCTCTCCGACGCCTCCGCAACCGGCCGCCGCCTCACCCGCGACGAACTCGACACCCGCCGCGCACTCGGCGAACAGGCCGCCGACGCCGGATACGGACTGCGCGCCCTGATCGCCGCGCACCTCGCCGGCGCGCGCACGAACTGGCCGGCCGGCGCGGTCGCCCCGGACAGCGTGATGACGGCCGTCGAACAGGCCGTCGACGCCTTCGCCGAGGGCTACGAACGCGCCCAGCGCCAGGCGATGCGCCAGGAGGAGGCGGCCCGCCGCGAGTTCATCGACGACCTCCTCTACGGCCGCAGCGACATGGGCCAACTCGCCGAGCGCGCCGAGCGGTTCGGGCTGCGGCTCGCCTACGAGCACGCGGTCGCGGTCGCCGAGGGCGAGTTCGCCTACGACGAGGGCGACGCCGTGGCCCGCGGTGTGGAGCAGGCGATGATCAGCCGGTTCGGAGACCGGGACTTCCTGCTCACCACCAAGGACGGCCGCCTCGTCTGCGTCGCCCCCGGCCACCAGGACGAGATCCTCGCCTTCTTCGCCAAGCAGGCCTATGCCGCCACCGACGGCGGCCACGTCGCCATCGGCCGCCCCCAGCCCGGCCCCGGCGGTGTGGTCCAGTCCTACGAGGAAGCCCTCAGCACGCTCGAACTCGCCGAGCGCCTGGAGTTCCACGAGCCGGTGCTGCGCTCCGCCGACCTGCTCGTCTACCCGGTGCTCACGCGCGACCGGCAGGCCATGGCGGACCTCGTGCGCTCCACGCTCGGGCCGCTCCAGCAGGCCCGCGGCGGAGCCCAGCCGCTGATCGACACGCTCACCGCCTACTTCGACTCCGGCTGCGTCGCCGCCGAAGCGGCCCGCCGGCTGAAGCTGAGCGTGCGCGCGCTGACGTACCGGCTGGCCCGCATCCACAAACTGACCGGCGCCGACGCCGCCGATCCGGTCTCCCGCTACACGCTCCAGACCGCGGTGATCGGGGCCCGGCTGCTGGACTGGCCGAACCGCCCTCTGTAGCCGCTAGACCGGCAGCAGCCTGCCCACCAGGGCGCTCAACTGGCGTGCGTTGCGGCACTCGTACATCTCCACGACGTCGCCGTACAGTCCGGCCGCCGAGTCGCCTGTGTCCCACTGGGCGCGTGACTCGGGGTTGAGCCAGTAGGTGCGGCGGGCGGCGCGGACGATGCGGCGCAGCGCCGGCAGGTTCGGGTCCTGCTGGTTGTTGCGGGCGTCGCCGAGGACGAACACGGAGGTGCGCGGGCCGACCGCGGCGCCGTAGCGCTCCACGAACTCGCCGAGCGCCGTGCCGTAGTCGCTGCTGCCGTGCCAGCCGGTCAGCGTCGCCTCCGCGGTGATCCGCCCGCTCAGGCCCTCCGGGTCGGCGGCGCCATGGGCGATGAGGTCCGTGACCTCGTCCATGCGGTTGACGAAGGCGAACACCCGGATCTTGCTGAACTGGTCGTGGAGCGCCTGCACCAGCAGCATCGTGAAGTTCGCGAACCCCGCGACCGAGCCGGACACGTCGCAGAGCAGCACGAGTTCGGGACGCGACGGGCGCCGCCTGCGCAGCACCGGGTTCATGGGCACGCCACCGGTCGACAGGGAGCCGCGCAGCGTGCGGCGCAGATCGATGTGGCCGCGGGACGCCCGTCGTCTGCGGGCCGCGAGCCGGGTGGCGAGCTTGCGGGCCAGCGGGTGCACGGTCCTGCGCAGCTCGGCGAGCTGGTCCTTGCCCGCGTACAGGAAGAGGGTGCGGTCCGGCGTCTGCACGGGCATCCGGCGCGCGACCTCGTCCCGGTCGCGTGCCTCGGCGACCCTCCGCCGCGCCTCGTCGCGCACCTGCGTACGGAACTCCTCGATGCGGCGCCGGATCTCGTCGGCCTCGATACGGTCGGTGAACGCCCCCGATCCGCCGCCGCCCGCCCGGATCCCCGCCATGATCTGTGCGAGCAGCGTCTGCGGGCGCAGCCGGTCCAGGGTCTGCTGCGAGGAGAAGCCCGAGCCGCCGTCGTAGCCCCCGAAGCCGTCCACGGCCTCCGCCGCGAGGGCGGCGAGCGCGGCCCGGTCGTGCGCGGCCAGCGCCTCGGCCAGCCGGGCGCGCAGCTCGTCGCGGTCGGCCGGTCCCGACGGCCGCTCCGGCGCCCCGACCGCGCGCGGGAAGTACAGGTCGAAGACCGGGTCGAAGACGGCGCGCTGCCCCTGGTCGTGCAGCAGCGCGGCGGCAAGGCCCTCGCGCACGTGCTCGCGGTTGTCCAGGCCGAGCGCGGCGATCGCGCGGGCGGCGTCCACGCTCTCGCCGGTGCCGATCCGCACACCGTGCGCGCGCAGCGCCCGGACGAGGGAGGTGACGCGGTCCGCGGTGCTCACACGGCGTCCAGATCGAGCTTGGCCGCGGCCGTCTGCACGTCCTCCTGGTGTTTGAGGACGACCCCGAGGGAAGCGCGTACGACCTCCTCGTCGAGCCGGTCCGCGCCGAGCGCCAGCAGGGTCCGCGCCCAGTCGACCGTCTCCGCCACGGACGGCACCTTGCGCAGGTCCATCGCGCGCAGCGCGCCCACGACCCGCACCAGCGACTCGGCGAGGACCGCGTCCAGCTCGGGCACCTTCAGCGCGACGATCCGCCGCTCCAGGTCCTCCTCGGGGAAGCCGATGTGGAGGAAGAGACAGCGGCGGCGCAGCGCCTCCGACAGCTCACGCGACGCGTTCGAGGTGAGGACGACGAACGGGCGGCGCGTCGCCTCGATCGTGCCCAGCTCCGGCACCGTCACCTGGAAGTCGGAGAGCACTTCGAGCAGCAGCCCCTCGACCTCCACGTCCGCCTTGTCCATCTCGTCGATGAGGAGGACCTTCGCGTCGTCGCCGCGGATCGCCGTGAGCAGCGGGCGCGGCAGCAGGAACTCCTCGCTGAAGATGTCCGTGCGCGTCTGGTCCCAGGACTCGTCGCGCCCGGCGGTGATGCGCAGCAACTGCTTGGCGTGGTTCCACTCGTACAGGGCGCGGGACTCGTCGACGCCCTCGTAGCACTGGAGGCGGATCAGGCGCGCGTCGCTGATCGCGGCGACCGCCTTCGCCAGCTCCGTCTTGCCGACGCCGGCCGGGCCCTCCACGAGCAGCGGCTTGCCGAGTTTCGCGGCGAGGAAGACGGTGGTCGCCACCGCGGGGGAGGCCAGATAACCGGTCTCGGCCAGACGGGCGGTGACATCGTCCACGGACGTGAACAACAGGGCCTCCAGAGCGGTGCGTCGCGGACTGCCAGCTGATCAGGTCACCGGGCGGCGGACAAGCGGGTCAGGCGGTTTCATGGCGCACATCACGTGCTGGGTCTCGTACAGGGACCTACTGAGGCGGCCTCCGTATCCTGGCCCCATGAGGCGCACTTCCTTTGCCGACTGGCCCTGCTCCATCGCCCGCACCATGGACCTCCTGGGCGACTGGTGGACGCCGCTCGTGCTGCGCGAGGCGTTCTACGGGATCACCCGCTTCGACGTCTTCCAGCAGGAGCTGGGCATCGCCCGCACCACCCTCGCCGAGCGGCTGCGCCGCCTGGTCGAGGAGGGCCTGATGGAGAAGCGCGCCTACGAGACGGCGCCGGTCCGCCACGACTACGTCCTCACCGAGAAGGGCCGCGACTTCTTCGGTGTCCTCGCCGCCATGAACGCGTGGGGCAACCGCTGGCTGTCCGGCGAGGAGGGCGCGCCCGTCGTCTTCGAGCACGACCGGTGCGGGCAGGTCGCGGAGGCGGCGGTGGTGTGCGGCGACTGCGGCGAGCCGATGACGGCCGCGGACACCCGCCCGCGGATGGGCCCCGGCTACCCGGAGCGGCTCGCCCGGCGCCCCGACATCGCGGCCCGCTTCACCCGCTGAACAACTCCCGCCCGAGGGGCCTGTCCCTCTTGACGCAGTGAGTCCATCTACGAAACTCTCGTGGTCAGGGCCTTCCGCCGGACACAGAGAGGTGACCACCATGGAGTGGACGGGTGCGCGTTACGCGGACACCCCGACCGTCGAGGTGCGACGCGTGATCGCCGCGCCGCCGGAGCGGGTGTGGGAGCTGGTCACGGACATCGGCCTGATGCCGCGGCTCAGCGAGGAACTCCAGGCGGCGGAGTGGGCGGGGGAGACGGGCGGGCCCGAGACCGGCGCCCGGTTCGTCGGCCGCAGCCGGCACCCCGCCTTCGGCGAGTGGGAGACCACGTCGTACGTCGTCGAGTGCGCGCCGTGCCGGGTGTTCTCCTGGGCGGTGTCCGACCCCGAACTCCCCAGCGCCGTATGGCGGTTCACGCTCGACGCGCGGGACGACGGGTCCACCGATCTGACGGAATGGGTCCAGCTCGGCCCCGGACGCTCCGGCCTCAGTCACGCCATCGACCGGATGCCCGAGAAGGAGCAGAAGATCGTCCATGTGCGGCTCAAGGAGTTCGAGCGCAACATGGGTGCCACGCTCGACGCGCTGAAGGCCCTCGCCGAAGGGACCGGAACCCTCTGATGCGTACCTCTACGACCATCGAGGCGTCCGGCGGGAACTGGCGCGAGACCGTCGACTTCGTGACCGAGGCCGAGAAGCTCGGCCTGGACATCTGCTGGGTCGCCGAGGCGTGGGGATCCGAAGCGCCGTCCCCGCTGGGCTACTTGGCGGCCCGCACCGAACGCATGCTGCTCGGCTCCGGCATCATCCAGCTCGCCACCCGCACCCCGGCCGCCATCGCGCGCGCCGCGATCACCCTCTCCAACATCTCGGAGGGCCGTTTCCTGCTCGGCCTCGGCCCGTCGGGTCCCCAGGTGATCGAGGGTCTGCACGGGGTGCCGTTCGCGCGGCCGCTGGCCCGGATGCGGGAGACCGTCGAGATCGTGCGGCTGGCGGCGAGCGGCGAGAAGATCGCCTACGACGGCCGGGAGTTCACCCTCCCGCTCCCCGGCGGGGACGCCCGCCCGATGCGGCTGTCCATGCGGGCCGAGCACGAACTGCCCATCTATCTGGCCACGTTGTCGCCGAAGATGCTGAAGCTGACCGGCGAGGTGGCGGACGGCTGGCTCGGGACGAGCTTCGTTCCCGAGGGCTCCAAGGAGGCCTATTTCGACCACCTCGACGCCGGTCTCGCCTTGGCGGGGCGCACGCGTGCCGACCTGGACATCTGCCAGGGGGCCGAGGTGAACTTCGCCGAGGACGAGGATTCCCTGCGGGCCGTCGTGGCGAGCCGCAAGAAGGAACTCGCCTTCAGCCTCGGCGGCATGGGATCCGCCTCCACCAACTTCTACAACCAGGCGTACAGCAGGCAGGGCTGGTCGGAAGCGGCCGCGGCGGTGCGGGAGCGTTGGCAGGCCGGGGATCGTGACGGGGCCGCTGATCTGGTGACCGACGAGATGGTGCTGGCCACGACGCTCATCGGTACGGAGGAGATGGTGCGGGCCCGGTTGAAGGTGTGGCGGGACGCCGGGGTGAACACGGTTCGCCTGTACCCGGCGGGTGACTCGCTGAACGCGCGGCTCGCCACGTTGGGGCGGGCGATCGATCTGGTACGGGAGGTCGGCTGACGGCGGGGTTCGCCCCTGGGTTGCCGTTCGTCTGCGGGCCGGTGGGGGCTGGTCGCGCAGTTCCCCGCGCCCCTGGGCAGTTCTTCGGCTGCGGCCCGGTGGCCGCTTCTCGCGCAGTTCCCCGCGCCACTGAGATGCGCACTGCGTGCGCCATCTCATCAGAGGCGCGCCACCCGCCCCACAGCGAGAGACGCGCCCCGCCCCTCCGCCGGAGACGGGCCCCCGCCCCTCACCCAGAAGCACGCCCCCGACCTTCAGGAGAGGCGCGCCACCCGCCCCTGGTCAGATGCGCCCCGGCCTTCAGGAGGGGCGCGCCCCCCTGCCTCGGGTGGAGGCGCGCGAAGCGCAGCCTCAAGGGGAGGCGGCGCGAAGCGCCTGCCTCAGGGGCGCGGGGAACTGCGCGAGAAGCGGCCACCGGCCGTCAGTCGACAAACAACTCAGGGGCGCGGGGAACTGCGCGAGAAGCGGCCACCGGCCGTCAGCCGACAAACAACCCAGGGGCGCGGGGAACTGCGCGACCAGCCACGACGGGAGGTGGGGGTCAGCGTTGGCCGGCCACGCGCAGCACCCGCGGAGCGGCACCGGCCCCGGGATCGGCCCACCACGCGCTGTCCCCCTCGATCCGCCGCAACAGAATCCCCTCCCGGATCGCCCAAGGACAGATCGTCAGTCGGCGAATCCCCATCAACTTCATCGCGGTGTGCCCGACCAACGCCCCGGCCAGCGCCTGCGCAGCCCGAGGCGCGGAGATGCCGGGCAGCTCGGCGCGCCGCGGCACCGGCAACCCGGCGAGATCCGTCACCGCGCCTCGCAGATCCGCCCGATGCAACTCCCGCCGCACAAAGGGCCCGTGCCGCCCCGGAGGAGCCCCGCACAGCCGGGCCAGCTGAGTGAACGTACGCGACGTGGCCGCGGCCGTGATGGGCCCCTCCCAGCGGATCCGGGCGGCGACATCCCGCAGCTGATGCCGCACGTGACGGCGCAGCGCCCGCAACTCCTCCTCGCAGGGCAGCTCGGCATCGTGCAGATGCTCGCGGGTCAGCCGTCGCGCCCCGAGCGGCAGCGACACCGCGAAGTCCGGCAACCGCCCCCGCCCGAAAGCGACTTCGAGCGAACCGCCCCCGATGTCGAGCACCCCGAGCGGCCCCGCCCGCCAGCCCATCCAGCGCCGGGCGGCGAGGAAGGTCAGCTCGGCCTCCACCTCACCGGGCAGCAACCGAAGACGTACGCCCGCGCCCTGCTCCACGGCATCCAGCACCTCGTCGCGGTTGGGCGCGTCGCGGACGATCGCCGTGGCGAACACGAACGGCTCGTCACTGCCCCACCGCTCGGCCTCCGCGCACGCCTCCGCGACCGCCTCCACGATCCGCCGCACCGCGCGCGGCCCGAGTCTGCGGTCGCCGTCGACCTCTTCCGACAGCCGTAACCGCCGCTTGGCCGTGTGCACCGGCAGCGGAGCCCCGTCCCGGGCATCCGCGATCGCGAGCCGCACCGTGTTCGAACCGACATCCACCACACTGATTCGCATGATCGTCGAAGTACCCCTCTCGGATGCGGGCAAAGCCGCGGCGCTCAGGTGTCGAGCGCGGAGAGTATCCAACTCCGCGACCGTTCGGGGTCGATGACGGCGTCGATCTCCAGCGCGGCGGCCGCGTTGACCGCCTTGCCGTGCTCGTACAGCTCGGCGACGCGCGCCTCGAAGGCCCGCTCCCGCTCGGCCGGGTCGGCGATGGCGGCCAGCTCGCGCCGGTAGCCGAGCCGTACCGCGCCCTCCAGGCCCATTCCGCCGAACTCCCCGCTCGGCCAGGCCGCCGTCGCGAGCGGCGCCTGCGTCGAACCGCCCATCATCGCCATCGCGCCGAGCCCGTACGCCTTGCGCAGCACGAGACAGACCAGCGGCGTCGTCAGCCGCGCGCCCGCGACGAACAGGTCCGCGAACTGCCGTACCGTCGCCGTGCGTTCGGCATCCGGGCCGACCATGAACCCGGGCGTGTCGCAGAGCGAGACCACCGGCAGCCCGGACGCCTCGCACCGGCGCAGAAATCGGGCGGCCTTGTCGGCGGCGTCCCGGTCGACGGCCCCGCCCAGATGGGACGGGTTGTTGGCGACCAGGCCGAGCGGCCGGCCCTCGATCCGCACGAGCGCGGTGACGATCCCGGCGCCGAAACCGCGCCGCAGCTCAAGGACCGATCCCGTGTCGGCGAGCCCGTCGATCGCGGCCCGGATGTCGTAGGCCCGCCGCCGGTTCTCGGGCACGGCATGCCGCAGCATCCGCTGGTCCGGTGCCTCCCAACTCTCCTGCGCACCCTGGAAGTACGAGAGGTAGGTGCGGGCCGCGCGGACGGCCTCCGCCTCGTCGGCGACCGGCAGGTCCACCACCCCGTTCGGCACCTGCACCGACAGCGGCCCGATCTCCTCCGGCCGGTACACACCGAGCCCGCCGCCCTCGATCATCGCGGGGCCGCCCATGCCGATGTTCGCCTCCGGGGTCGCGATCACGACGTCGCAGCAGCCGAGCAGCGCCGCGTTGCCCGCGAAGCAGCGGCCGGACGCGATGCCGACCAGCGGCACCCGCCCGCTGAGCCGCGCCATCCGGTGGAACGTCGGCACGTTCAGGCCCGCCACGACGGTGGTGTCGGTGTCGCCGGGCCGCCCGCCGCCCCCTTCCGCGAACAGCACGACGGGCAGCCCGCGCTCCTCGGCGAGTTGCAGCATCCGGTCGGTCTTGCGGTGGTTGTTGTGGCCCTGCGTCCCGGCGAGCACGGTGTAGTCGTACGACATCACGACGGCCGCCGCGCCGCAGATCCGGCCGGTGCCGGTGACCATGCCGTCGGCGGGTGTCGCCCGGATCAGCTCCGCCAGCGGACGGCGCTGCCGCTGCGCCGCGACGGCGAGTGCCCCGTACTCGGTGAACGAGCCCGGGTCGCACAGCTCCTCGATGTTCTCGCGGGCGGTGCGGCGTCCGCCGGCGTGCCGCTTGGCGACGGCCTCGGGCCGGTTCTCGTCGAGCCCGAACGCGTGCCGCGCCCGCGTCTCGGCGAGGTCGGACCGCACCAGGTCGGGGTCCAGGTCGGCCGTCGCCTCCAGCTGCTCGGGGCCGTCCTGCGTCACGTCCAGGAGTACCAGCTCCGCACCTTCCGCGACGGTCTCCCCGACTCCCGCGCGCACGGCCCGGACGACTCCGGAGCGGTCGGCCCGCACCACGTGCTCCATCTTCATGGCTTCCAGCACCAGCAACACCGCACCGGTGGAGACCAGTTGACCGGTCTCCACCTCGATTGACGTGACCGTGCCGCTCATCGGTGCCGTGACCGTGCCCGGCTCGGCGTCGGCCGTGTCCGGCAGCGCGCAGGCGGGGACCAGCTCGGGCAGATGACGCCGCACGAAGCCCGTGTCGATGCCGCCCGCCGTGAACCCGGGGTGCGCAAGAAGACCGCCCAGTACGGGGATCGAGGTCCGCACGCCCTCCACCGTGAACTCGTCCAGGGCGCGCCCGGCCCTTGCGCACGCCGCCGCGAAGCCGCCCTGAGGCGCGTGTGCGACGACCTTCGCGAGCAGCGAGTCGTAGCGCGCCCCGATCTCCGTGCCGGTGCGCGCGGCGGTGTCGACCCGGATCCCCGGGCCCGTCGGCACGTCGTACCGGGTGATCCGGCCGGCCGACGGCCGCACCGACCCGTCCGGGTCCGTCACCTCGGCGTTCACCCGCACCTGCACCGCGAAGCCACGGACCGGCGGCGGCACGTCGAGTCCGAGAGCGGCGAGGGTGTCGCCCGCGGCGATGCGCAACTGCGCCGCGACGAGGTCGACGCCCGTCACCTCCTCCGTCACCGTGTGCTCCACCTGGAGCCGCGGATTGGCCTCGATGAACACGAACTCCTCGTCCCGGACGAGAAATTCGACGGTGCCGAGCCCCTGGTATCGGGCGGCGCGGGCGAGGCCGAGCGCGGCGTCGACGAGCCGGTCCCGTACCGCCGCGTCGAGCGCGGGCGCCGGCGCGATCTCGACGAGTTTCTGATGGCGGCGCTGCGCGCTGCAGTCCCGCTCCCACAGGTGTCCCACCGCGCCCGCGCCGTCGGCCACGATCTGCACCTCGATGTGGCGGGCCCCCTCCCACAGGCGCTCCACATACAACTCGTCGCGTCCGAAGCCTTGTTGAGCCTCCGAACGGCAGCGCTCCCAGGCCTCGGGAAGCTCGCCTTCGGTCCGTACGACCCGCATCCCGCGCCCGCCGCCCCCGCCGACCGCCTTCACCATCACCGGCCCGTCCGCGAGGAACGCCCGCGCCTGCTCCAGGCTCGTCGCGCCGTCCGTGCCGGGCAGCACCGGCACCCCGGCCCCGACGGCCAGCGCGCGGGCCCGCGCCTTGTCCCCGAACAGCTCCAGGGCCTGCGGCGACGGACCGACGAACACGACGCCCGCCTCGGCGCAGCGCCGCGCGAGCTCCGCCGACTCGCTCAGGAACCCGTACCCCGGATGCAGAAACCCGCAGCCCGACCGGCGGGCGGCGGCCACCAGTGCCGCCGCGTCCAGATAGCCGCCCGCGGCGAGCGGGACCACGTCGTCGGCCCGCCGCACATGCGCGTCGTCCCCCGGCTCGTGCACGGCGACCGCGCGCAGCCCGAGATCGGCGGCGGCGCGCAGCACCCGGACGGCGATCTCGCCCCGGTTGGCGACGAGTACGGCGGCAGATCCCATGGAACCCTCCGGAGGAAGTGGTGCGGGCGGGAGAAGCGGCGTTGGACGGGCTCCGACATGCTCATTGACACTGACGTCAACGTCAATACTCTGACGCTGTGGCAGCACAGAGACGGCAGGCGGCACAGGAATGGGCGACCCGCACCGCCCGCGACCGCACGGACGCACCCGCCCGCGGCCGGCTCCTCGACGCGGCGGAGGCGGTGTTCGGGCGGCTCGGGTTCGGGCCCGCGACCATCGCCGACATCACCGCGGAGGCCGAGGTGTCGCGGGCCGGCTTCTACGTCTACTTCGCGTCGAAGGACGAGGTGTTCCGGGTGCTGGCGCGGCGGGTGCGGGACGCGTTCCTCGCCGCGCAGGACGTACCGGGTGTGGACACCGACGACGTGGCGGCGGTCGCCGAGGCGTCGACGGCCGCGTTCATCGCCGCCTACGCCCGCCATCTGCCGCTGCTCGGCCTCCTGGAGCAGCAGGCGCGGGGGGACGCCGAGGTGCGTGCGCTGTGGGAGGAGATCCGCGAGCGGCCGGTGCGCCGCGCGGCCCGCTACGTGCGCCGGGTCGCGGCCGAGGGGCGGGCCCGCCCGGTCGTCGACCCGCTCACCCTGTCCCGTGCCGTCGGCGGCATGAGCGTGGAGTTCGCCCGCACGGTGGCGGCGCGCCCGGCCTCGTACGACGCGGCGGTACGGGACGTCACCACCATGTACCTGAACCTTCTCGGCGTCGAAGCCTCGGCCCAGCGGTAGCGAGCGACAGCAAAGCGCCCAACCGGAATGATCAGGACGACGGAGCCGACCGTTCGAGCCAGTCGCACGCGGCCCGCGCAGTGAACTCCTCCTGGCCGCCCTTGAAGAGCAGGTCCGCCGCCGTGAACGCCGGATCGTCCGCCTGCGCGGCCACGTACGGCACCGCGATGCAGCGCATGCCCGCCGCGTGGGCGGCGCGGGCGCCCGGTGCGGCGTCCTCCAGGACCACGCACCGCGCGGGCGGCACGTCCAGGCGGCGGGCCGCTTCGAGGAACACGTCGGGCGCCGGTTTGCCGTGCGGGACCTCGTCCGCCGAGACGTACCGCGACAGCTGCCCGCCGAGGCCGGTGCCGGTGAGGATCGCCTCGATGGCCTCGGGCGACGAACCCGACGCCACGATCATCGGCACCCCGGCCGCGTGCAGACGCTCCACGAACAGCCGCATCTGCGGGAAGACATGGGTGTCGGCGCGCGCCAGGTCGAGGTAGCGGGTGTTGAGGTCGTCGAGCAGTTCGGAGACGGGCGCCTCGATGCCGTACCGCCGCTTCCACAGGCCGATCGACTCCAGGGTGGAGATGCCGACGTACGTCTCGTTGTCCGCCCAGGTGTAGTCCGTGATGCCGTGACGGGCCAGCGTGCCGAGGGTCGCCCGGTAGTAGTTGGGCTCGCTGTCGACGAGCGTGCCGTCGAGGTCGAAGACGACGGCGGTGCCACGGAAGGGGCGGGTGAGGTCGGTCATGCCTTCCAGCATGCAGGACAGCGGCCCCGAGTGATCACCTGCGGTCCGCTGCCGCCGCCCTGCCGACCGACTCGACGAGCGGCAGCAGCCGGTGCGGGACCCGCTCGCGCAGCGCCACCTCGGTGCGGGTGCGGACCACGCCGGGCAGCCGGTTGAGCTGCTGGACGACGTCCTCCAGGTGCGCGGCGTCACGGGCCGCGACCCGGGCCAGGAGATCGCCGCCGCCGGTGATCGAGTGCGCCTCGATGATCTCCGGGACACCGGCCAAGCCGTCGGCGACATCGGCCAGGTGGCCCTGTGTCACCTCGATGTGCACGAAGGCGAGCACCGGGTGGCCGAGCGCGGCGGGGGAGAGGGCGGGCGCGGCACCGGTGATCACACCGTCCCGCTCCAGCCGGTCGAGCCGGGCCTGGAGCGTGCCGCGGGCCACCCCGAGGATTCGCGCGTACTCGCGGACGCTGGTGCGCGGCTGCTCGAGGAGGAGCCGCAGGATACGGGTGTCGAGCTGGTCCACGGCCATCGGCGACGGCTCCTTCGGATGAGCTGGTCGATCAACTCCGACTGTACCAATGGATCAGTACAGAATGCTGCCTGTGGCCGTTGGTCAGTGAGCGCCCCGCCATGATGCACCAGTGGCCTCTCGCTCATGATCAGGCATGCCCACGTGGCGGCCGGGGCGTGCCCGCGCGTTCAGCGCCCTTCGATGACCACCGTCTTCTACCTTGTCCGGATGAATCAGCAACCCACGGACCAGGCGCTCGTGCCTCCTCCGTCCGCCACCACGATCCGCGAGGCCGCCGACTGGTGGCGGGACGCGGTCATCTATCAGGTGTATCCGCGCAGTTTCGCCGACAGTGACGGCGACGGCACGGGTGATCTGGAGGGGATCCGGCGGCGTCTGCCGTATCTGAGGGAGCTGGGGGTGGACGCGGTGTGGCTGTCGCCGTTCTATGCCTCTCCGCAGGCGGACGGCGGATACGACGTCGCGGATTACCGGGCCGTCGATCCGATGTACGGCACGCTGCTGGACGCGGATGCGGTGATCCGGGACGCGCACGGGCTGGGCCTGCGGATCATCGTGGACCTGGTGCCGAATCATTCCTCGGATCAGCACGAGTGGTTCAAGCGGGCGGTGGCGGAGGGGCCTGGATCGCCGGTGCGGGAGCGCTACCACTTCCGTGCGGGCAAGGGTGAGAACGGCGAACTGCCGCCCAACGACTGGGAGTCGATCTTCGGTGGTCCGGCGTGGACGCGGCTTGCGGACGGCGAGTGGTACCTGCACCTGTTCGCGCCCGAGCAGCCGGATCTGAACTGGGAGCATCCGGCGGTCGCGGACGAGTTCCGGTCGATCCTGCGGTTCTGGCTCGACATGGGGGTGGACGGGTTCCGGATCGATGTCGCGCACGGGCTGGTGAAGGCGGAGGGGCTGCCTGACCTCGGTGGTGGCGATCAGTTGAAGTTGTTGGGCAACGATGTCATGCCGTTCTTCGACCAGGACGGGGTGCATGCGATCTACCGTTCATGGCGGAAGATCCTGGACGAGTACGACGACGAGCGGATCTTCGTCGCGGAGGCCTGGACGCCGACCGTGGAGCGCACGGCCAACTACGTCCGCCCTGACGAGCTGCACCAGGCCTTCAACTTCCAGTATCTGAGCACGTCTTGGGACGCCGGGGAGCTGCGTACCGCCATCGACCGCTCCCTCGACGCCATGCGCCCCGTCGGCGCTCCCACCACCTGGGTGCTGTCGAACCACGACGTGACGCGGCATGCGACGCGCTACGCGAACGCGCCGGGGCTGGGGACGCAGATCAGGACCGCGGGCGATCGTGAACTCGGCCTGCGGCGGGCCCGTGCGGCCACGCTGTTGATGCTGGCGCTGCCGGGATCGGCGTACATCTACCAGGGCGAGGAGTTGGGTCTGCCGGACGTCACCGATCTGCCGGACGAGGTGCGTCAGGATCCTTCGTTCTTCCGGGCGCAGGGGCAGGACGGGTTCCGTGACGGCTGCCGGGTGCCGATCCCGTGGACCCGGACGGGGTCGTCGTACGGCTTCGGTGAGGGTGGCAGTTGGCTGCCGCAGCCCGAGAGTTGGGGCGAGCTGAGCGTGGAGGCGCAGTCCGGCCAGGAGGGTTCGACGTTGGAGCTGTACCGCACGGCGCTGGCTGTGCGGCGGGCGCAGGCCGGGCTCGGTGCGGGCGACAGTGTCGCCTGGCACGACGACACTCCTGCCGGACTGCTGCACTTCGAGCGGCCCGGGTTCGCCTGCACGGTCAACACCACCGCCACGCCCGTGCGCATCCCCGCCCCCGGTACCGTCCTGCTCGCCTCCAGTCCGGTCACCGTCGAGGACGGCGTGATCGAACTGCCCGCCGACTGCACCGTCTGGTGGCGGACAGGCCGCTGATCCCGCCGGGCGGACACCCGGCCCGTCGGCCGGACCGGACCGCGCCTTGACCCTGACACCGTGTGAGCCCGTGGAGTAGACCCATCATGTTCACCATCGGAGACTTCGCCCGCCACGGCCGCGTATCCGTCCGCATGCTGCGCCATTACGACGCGCTCGGACTGCTGCGCCCGGCCCGGGTCGACCCCGCCACCGGCTACCGCCACTACACCGCCGCCCAGCTCTCCCGGCTCAACCGCATCATCGCGCTCAAGGATCTGGGCCTCACCCTTCAACAGGTGGGGGAGATCCTCGACGAGAAGGTCGACACCGGAGAGCTGCGCGTCATGCTGCGGATGCGCCGCGCCGACCTGGAGGCGGAGATGGCGGCGGCCGCGGCCCGGCTGACCCAGGTGGAGGCGCGGCTCCGGTCCATCGAGAGCGAGGGACACATGTCCGCCGAAGACATCGTCGTCAAGAATTTGCCGCGCGTACGCGTGGCCGAACTCACCGCCGTCGCCCCCGACTTCGAACCGACCAGCATCAGTGCGGTCATCCAGCCCCTCTACGACGAGCTGTTCCGGCGGCTCGACGCGGCCGGCATCCGGCCCACCGGGCCCGGTATCGCCCGCTACGAGGACGCGCCAGGCGGCGGCATCCTCGTCCACGCGGGCGTCGAGGTGTCCGCCGCACCCCGCGAGGACGGCGACCTGCACGTCCTCGACCTGCCGCCCGTCGAACGCGCGGCGACGCTCGTGCACCACGGCGCGATGGACGCGGTACTGCCCGCCGTGCAGCACCTCGCCCGCTGGATCGACGCCCACGGTCACCGCTCCGCCGGCTATCCCCGGGAGATCAGCCTGGAGTGCCCGGCCGACCACGACAAGTGGGTGACCGAACTCCAGGAACCGCTCGCCTAGGGCCTGTCTTCAAACTCCCCTCTGCCCCGCGACGCCTGGCACGCACTCTCGCCGCACCGGGCGCAAGGCCAAGTACGTCCAGTACGAGGCCGTGCACCCGGCGCGCCGAGAGCACGCACCAGACGCCGCGGGGCCGCCCTCCGGGCGACGAGGGGAGTTTGAAGACAGGCCCTAGGACCTGCCCGCCCCGGAGTCATCCTTCTTGGGCAGCCCAGACTGTGCAGCCTTGATTGCGCAGTCTGGGCTGTCGATCTACGGTGGAGGCATGACCGACAAGGAAGAACCCTCCGAGGCCGCCGTCCAGGCGGCCGCCGAGGTGTGGGTGGTGGTCGGACGGCTCCGCCGCAAGCTCCAGTCCCTGCTCGGAGGCGTGGACGGGGAGAGCGACCTCTCCCCGGGGCAGGCCTCCGTCCTCGCCCGCCTCGACAAGATCGGCCCCGCCTCCGCGAGCGACCTCGCCGCGGTCGAGGGCGTGCGGCCGCAGTCCATGGCCAAGACCGTGATCGCCCTGGAGACGGCCGGACTCGTCGAGCGGCACCCCGACCCCGCCGACGGACGCCGCCAGCTCGTCACCCTCACCGGGCCCGGTCTGGAGCGACGCCAGGACGACCGGGAGGCCCGCCGTGCCTGGCTCGCCCGGGCCCTGGACGAGCGCGGGACCGAGGAGCAGGTGCGCGCGGTGATCACCGCCATGGCCCTGCTCGACGAGGTGGCGCAGGCGTGACCGGTATAGCCGAGCGCGTCAGGCGGGCCCGGACCGGCGACCCCGGCGGCTTCGACCGCCGCCTCGTCGCGCCGATGATCCTGGGCACGGTCCTCAACCCGATCAACTCCTCGATGCTCGCGGTGGCGCTGGTCCCGATCGGCCACGCCTTCGGCGTGCCGCCGTCGCAGACCGCCTGGCTCGTCTCGGGCCTCTACCTCGCCACGGCCGTCGGCCAGCCGGTCATCGGGCGTCTCGTCGACGCGTTCGGGCCGCGCCTGCTCTACCTGATCGGCACCGCCCTCGTCGGCGTCGCCGGACTGCTCGGCGTCCTCGCGCCGAGCCTGTGGGTGCTCGTGCTGTCCCGGGTCCTGCTCGGCTTCGGCACCTCCGCCGCGTACCCGGCGTCGATGTCCCTGTTGCGCTCGGAGTCGGAGCGCACCGGGCTGAAGAGCCCCAGCGGAATCCTCGCCGCGCTGACCGCCTCCGGGCAGGTCATCGCCGTCGTCGGGCCGACGCTCGGCGGAGTCCTGATCGGCCTCGGCGGCTGGCACCTGATCTTCGCCATCAATGTGCCACTGTCCGTGATCTGCCTGTTCCTCGGTGCCCGCCGGCTGCCCAAGGGCGCGCCGAAGGGAGCGCCAGGACGCACCGACGTGCCGGGCATGCTGCTGTTCGCCGCCGCGCTCACCGCGTTCATGCTGTTCCTGATGGAACCGGGCCTCGCCCACTGGTACCTGCCCGCGCTCGGCCTCGCCGCCGGCGCCTGGTTCGTCCGCCGTGAGCACGGCGTCGCCGAGCCCTTCATCGACCTGCACGTCCTGCGCGGCAACACCCCGCTCCTGGCCACCTACGGCCGCCAGCTCCTCGCGTACACCACCTCGTACGCCTTCCTGTACGGCTACGGTCAGTGGCTCCAGGAAGGGCGCGGGCTGAGCGCGTCGCAGGCCGGACTGCTCCTGCTGCCGATGTCCGCCATGGGCGTCGCCGTCACCGTCCTCACCGGCCGCCGCCGCGAGATCCGCGGCAAGCTCGCCGTCGGAGCGGTCGTCCAGCTCATCGGCTGCGCGGCCCTGCTGCCCCTGGGCGGCGACAGCCCCGTCTGGCTGCTGGCCGTCGTCGGCCTGCTCTTCGGCGTCCCGCAGGGACTCATCGGGCTCGCCAACCAGAACGCCCTGTACGCACAGGCGGACCCGGCCCGGATGGGCTCGTCGTCCGGACTGCTGCGCACCTTCACCTACCTCGGCGCCCTGCTCGCCTCCGCCGCCAACGCCGCGTTCTTCCGCGACGGCGCCACCAGCGCCGGGCTGCACAGCATGGCCTGGATGCTCATCGGCGTGGCCGCGCTGTGCCTGGTGGCGAGCGTCGCCGACCGCTCGCTCGCCCGCGTCGGGCGCGACACCTGAGACCTTCCCCGCCGCATTCCCCCCCCGGCAGCAACCCCCTTATAAGGAAAGTGAGTTCAGCATGGCCCTCACCACTCTCGACCCCCGTACCGCACTCGTCGTGGTCGACCTGCAGAACGGCGTCGTCGGCATCCCCGGCGCCCCGTACGCCACCTCGGACGTCGTGGAGCGCAACGTGCGGCTCGCCGACGCCTTCCGCGCCGCGGGCCTCCCGGTCGTCCTCGTCCGCGTCTCCTTCGCGGCGGACGGCGGCGACGTCGTCCCCGGCCGCACCGAGCGGGCGCCGCGCACCGCGAACCCGCCCGCCGGCTGGGACCAGGTCGTCGACGTGCTCGCCGGACACCCCGAGGACATCGTCGTCACCAAGCGGAACTGGTCCGCCTTCTACGGCACCGACCTCGACCTGCACCTGCGCCGCCGCGGCATCACCCAGGTCGTCGTGACCGGCGTCGCGACCAGCATCGGCGTGGACTCCACCGCCCGCGCCGCCCACGAGCACGGCTACCACGTCACCCTCGCCACGGACGCCATGACCGACATGGACGCGGAGGCGCACCGCAACAGCGTCGAGCGGATCTTCCCGCGCCTCGGCGAGACCGGGACGACGGACGACGTCCTGAAGCTCCTCCCCGTGCATTAATCCTTGGACGATCACACACGCAAGTCCTGTGCAGTATGGCGTTTTTCACCAAGTGATCACCGGCCGGAATCTGTTGACCTGCTGAAAACCCCACCCGTAACGTCCACTCCGCAGCAACGGAAGATTCATTTCGTATAGCGGAACGGGAGGGGTCTTCGATGGCCACTGCTGAGCAACGGACCTCACCCCCGGCCCCGGAGCCCGTGACGGCGGCCGGGGTGCACATCAGCCCCCGCCTCTACCACCACGATCTGGCTCCCACCAAGACGCAGGGCCGCAGCTGGGGCGCGTACAACGTCTTCACCCTCTGGGGCAACGACGTGCACAGCCTCGGCAACTACGCCTTCGCCATCGGACTGTTCGCGCTCGGTATGAGCGTGTGGGACATCCTCATCGCGTTCGCCATCGCCTCGGCGCTGCTGTTCGCACTGCTCACCCTCTCCGGACGGATGGGACACCGCACCGGTGTCCCGTTCCCGGTGATGAGCCGGATCGCCTTCGGTGTGCGCGGCTCCCAACTGCCCGCCGTGGTCAGGGGAGCCGTCGCCATCGCCTGGTTCGGCATCCAGACCTATCTCGCCTCCCAGGTGCTGCGCACCCTCCTGAAGGCGCTCTGGCCGGGCGTGGCCACGTACGACACGAACTCCTTCCTCGGCCTGTCCACGCTCGGCTGGATCTCCTTCCTCGCCCTGTGGCTGGTGCAGGTCCTCATCGTCAGCTTCGGGATGCAGGTCATCCGCCGCTACATGGCGATCGCCGCCCCCACCGTCCTCGTCACCATGCTGGCGCTCGCGGTGTGGATGTTCGTCAAGGCCGACGGGTCGATCGCCCTCAGCGGCGACACCCACTTCACCGGCGGCGCCCAGTGGCTGCACATCTTCGAGGCCGCCGCCCTGTGGGTCGTCGTCTACGGCACGTTCGTCCTCAACTTCTGCGACTTCACCCGCTCCGCGACCTCCCAGCGGGCCATCGTGCGCGGCAACCTCATCGGCATCCCCGTGAACATGCTGTTCTTCGCGGGCATCGCCGCCGTGCTCAGCGGCGCCCAGTTCCGCCTCGACGGCGAGGTCATCACCAGCCCCACCGACATCGTGCGCACCATCCCCAGCACGGCGCTGCTCGCCCTCGCCTGCCTCGCCCTGCTGATGCTGACGGTCGCGGTGAACCTCCTCGCCAACTTCGTCGCCCCCGTCTACATGCTGGTCAACCTCTTCCCGCAGCGCCTCAACTTCCGCAGCGCGGGCCTGGTCAGCGCCGTCGTCGGCCTGGTCATCCTGCCGTGGAACCTGTACGACAGCCCGGTCGCCGTCACCTACTTCCTCGGCGGACTCGGCGCCCTGCTCGGCCCCGTCTTCGGCGTCGTCATGGCCGACTACTGGCTCCTGCGCAAGGCCCAGATCAACGTCCCGCACCTGTACACCGAGGACCCGGCCGGCACCTACCACTACCGGCGCGGAGTCAACCCGAAGGCCATCGGCGCCTTCGTCCCGGCCGCCGGGTGCGCCGTCGTCGTCGCCCTCGTCCCCTTCTTCTCGGGCATCGCGGGCTTCTCATGGTTCATCGGTGCGCTGCTCGCCGCCGGGCTGTACCTGCTCGTGAGCGACCGCACGCAGACCTACGACCACGTCGACGGCGAGCCCATCGCCGTCGCCGCCGAGTGACCGCCGCTTCCCGGCGCCTTCCTGGAGAACCCCCATGCGCATCCTCGTAGTGAACGTCAACACCACCGCATCGATGACGGAGAGCATCGGCCGGCAGGCCGAGGCCGTCGCCGCGCCGGGCACCGAAATAGTCCCGCTCACACCGGACTTCGGCGCCGAGTCCTGCGAGGGCAACTACGAGAGCTACCTCGCCGCCGTCGCCGTCATGGAGAAGGTGCGCGCCTACCGCGAGCCGTACGACGCCGTCATCCAGGCCGGATACGGCGAACACGGCCGCGAGGGACTCCAGGAACTCCTCGACGTTCCGGTCGTCGACATCACCGAGGCCGCCGCGAGCACCGCCCAGTTCCTCGGCCACAAGTACTCCGTCGTCACCACCCTCGACCGGGCCGTGCCGCTCATCGAGGACCGGCTCAAGCTGGCGGGCCTCACCGACCGGCTCGCCTCCGTCCGCGCCAGCGGACTGCCCGTACTCGCCCTGGAGGCCGACCCGGACGCCGCCGTCGCCGCGATCGTCGAACAGGCCGTCGCCGCCGTCGAGTCGGACCGCGCCGAGGTCATCTGCCTCGGCTGCGGCGGCATGGCCGGCCTCACCGAACAGGTCGTCGCCCGCACCGGCGTCCCCGTCGTCGACGGGGTGGCCGCGGCCGTCACCATCGCCGAGTCCCTGGTGCGGCTCGGCCTCACCACGTCGAAGGTGCGCACCTACGCGCCGCCGCGTCCCAAGCAGATCCGCAACTGGCCGCCACGCACCAGCTGATGACGTGCCATCACGTCTGATCCGCGCGGTCCGCGGACCGCTGCGGGGCGGGGCCGCGGCCGAGGAGTTCGGCCAGGCCCTGCCGGGTCGCGGCGAGGACGACACGGTCCCGCGGATCGAGCACATGCCCGGGATGCAGGTTCCACACCAGGCCGGTGGGGCGGGGCGCGCTCTCGTCGTCCTCCGGGCCCGCGGACAGATCGGGGCGGCGCTCGGCCGGCTCCGTGGCGTCCAGCGCGACCACCCGCCAGTGCCCGGGGCGGAACGACTCGGCGATGGTGCGGCCCTCCAGCTGCGGATACCCCGCCACCTCCAGGACGGCGAACAGCAGCACACTCCGCTCCACCGGGATGGCGCCCAGGATCTGACGTCCCATCATGGCCCCGGCGAAGGCGGGTGCGGCCAGCGTGGACACGCTGCGGCTGCGGGTCAGGGCGCGCGGGTGCGCGGCACGCAGGGTGCGGTAGACGGCGGCGGCGAACGCGTCGTCGTACAGGCGCAGCACCACCCGCAGATCGGGCTTGAGCGCGCGGGCGGACAGCGCCGCCTCAAGGTTCGTCGTGTCGACGCTGGTCAGGGCGAGCAGAGCGGCCGCGCGATGGACCTTGGCCGCCTCCAGGACCCCGTCCGACGCCGCGTCACCGATCACCGTGGGCACCCGCATACTGCGGGCCAGCGGAATCCCCCGCGCCTCCGGGTCCGCCTCCACGCACACCACGGGGATGTCGAGTTCCCCGAGCCGGGACAGCACTCGTGTGCCCACCTTGCCGAGGCCGAGCAGCACGATGTGCCCGGACAGACCGCGGGGCGGACGGCGCAGCGCGGCGGAGGTACGGAACGTGCCCAGGGCCTCCAGGACGGCGGCGAGCAGCACCGGCAGCAGCAGCAACCCCGCGAGCCCGGTCAGGAGTTGGAGGACCTTGCGGGCCGTCGGCTCGCCGATGGCCGGGTCGTCGATGGCGAACAGGTCGAGCAGAGTGAGATAGCCGGCGCGCAGCGGATGCATGTCGCCGGTGGCCCAGGTGGCGATCGCCATGCCGAGCACGCTGGCCGTCAGGCCGAACAGCGACCAGCGCAGCCGCTTGGAGAAGAACGAGCCGAACGGCATCCCGCGGCCGGCCGACGACCAGCTCTGCGCGGTGCGCTCGGCCGGCGTGATCGTCTCCAGGACGACGGTGCCGCGCCCGGTCGCCGCGGCCACGTCGTCGTCGCCGGGCAGGAGCCGCGGCCCGTCCCGTCCGTCGGAGTCCGAACCCTCCGATCCCGCCGGGTCGTTGGTGGTCGCCGACAGCAGGGCGAGGGTCGCGAGGCCCGGCGCGGACACCTGGCCCGGGCCCGGCGGATTGCGCTCGACGGCGCGCAGCAGCAGCCCGTCGGCCTGCACGATCTTGCTGGTCCCCGCGACGGCACTGGCCGCGAGCGCCGGTGCGGCCGTGTCGGCGTCGGACAGCACCGTGGTCGAGTTGTCCACGGACCCCGGGGCGAGACCGGGTGTGGCCAGGGCCGCGGCCTGGTCGAGGAGGTCGGCGAGATGGCGGCCCAGGCTGCGGTTGTAGAGCCGGATCACCAGCCGCAGTTGCGGGTTGAGGCGGCGGGCGACCAGCGCGGCCCTGATGTTGATCTCGTCGTCGTCGTGCACGAGCGCCAGCGCCCGCGCCTCGGTCACGCCCGCGTCCGCGAAGGCCTGTTCGTCGAGCACGGCCGCCTGCTGCACGCGCGGCGGCGCCGCCGGTTCGTCCGGATCGGGCGCTCGGCCCAGCACCGACTGCATCCGCGCCAGCAGCGCGGAGGCACGGGCCCGGGCAGCGGGGGCGACGCGTCCGGCGCCGTCGCCCGGAGCGCCGGGGACGACCACGGTGACCTGCTCCCCGTACAGCGCGCGCAGTTCGGCGGCGAGCCGCTCGGCCAGCGCGTCGTCACCGCACACGATCATGTGGCCCCGGGACTGCGGGGCCGCCGAACTCTGCGGGGGCTGCGCGTTCTGTGTGGACGGTGGGGGAGCGGGAGGCTGGTGGGGCACCGTGTTCATGGGATCAGTCAACCGGCTGGAGGGACAGCAGGGCTACGTTTGGCGAGGACCCGCCGCCCGAACCCTTCCCTGTGCGCGCCCGATCGGTCACGATGACCTGTCATGACGATGATCCGGACAGCCGCCGACCACGTGGCCGCTGCCCTGCCCTCCCGCACCCGCCACGGGTTCGCGCTCGTCGCCCTCGAAGGCCTGGGGGGCTCGGGCAAGTCGACCCTGGCCGCCGCTCTCGCCGAGCGGTGCGACGCCGCCGTCGTCCACGGAGACGACTTCTACCGGCCGATGGACCAGGCAGAACGTGCCGCGCTCACCCCCGCGGAGGGAAGCGACCGCTACTTCGACTGGCAGCGGCTGCGCGACGAGGTGCTGTTCCCGCTCGCCTCGGGCCGCGTCGCGCGGTACGGCCGCTACGACTGGGGAAGCGGCGCGCTCGCCGCCGGGGAGACGCACACCGTTGCCCGTTCGGGCATCGTCGTGGTCGAGGGCGTCTACACGGCCCGCCCCGAACTTGCTGGTTTCTACGACCTGCTGGTGTACGTCGACACCCCGCCCGAGGAGTCCATGCGGCGGCTGCGCGAGCGCGGCCACGACCACGGACCCCTCGACTGGGAGGCCCGCTGGCGGGAGGCCGAGGAGCACTACACGGCCACCACGCGGCCGCGCGAGCGCGCCGACCTCGTCGTCGCCGGGTACTGACGACCCGGCGCGGCGGCCGTCAGCAGACGCTGTCGGCCGGCTTGGGGTTGCCGAGGCCGAACAGCGGGCGAAGGCGCAGCCCGGCCCAGGTGCCGACGAGGGCGATGCCGCCCCAGAGCCAGCCGTGCAGCGAGCCCGACGCGATCCCGGCGAGGTAGGCGCCGATGTTGCAGCCGCCCGCAAGGCGCGCGCCGATGCCCATGAGGACACCGCCGATGACCGCCGCGAGCGCCGTGCGGGCGGGGATGCCCCGGTGCAGCTGCCAGACACCGCCGGCCGCCGCGGCGACGGCGGCGCCGACCATGATGCCGATGTCGGTGAGGCTGTTCTTGTCGGCGAGCACCGGACCCGCCAACTGGGCGGAGCTGCCCGGCTGCTGCCAGAACGCCCAGCTCTCCGGGGAGGCGCCGAGCACCCCGGCCAGCTTCGAACCCCACAGCGCGAACGCGCTGGTGATGCCCCAGGCGCCGCCCGACACGAGCAGCACTCCGGCGCCGAGCAGGGCCAGCACGACGGCGCCCGCGGCGAGCGGCCAGGAACCCCGCACCGTGCGGGCGAGCGTGCCGCGCGCGGACGGCGGCGTGCCGATCGGCGGCGGATTGCGGCGGGCCTGCACGGCGCGCGCGACGAACCAGACCGCGGCCAGCGCCACGATCGTCAGCGCCCAGGAACCGAACCAGCCGACATGGTCGGACAGCACGTACGGGTCGAACGCCGGCAGATCGCTCCAGAGCCCGAACTGCCAGGCGGCCAGGGTCGATCCCGTGATGAAGCCGAAGAGCGTGAGCACGATCGTGCTCTGGCCCGAACCGACGGCGAACAGGGTGCCGGAGGCGCAGGCGCCGCCCAGCTGCATGCCGACCGCGAAGAGGAACGCGCCGATCAGCAGGCCGACACCGATCGGCCCCGCGCTGGGCGCGGGCACCGAGCCGAACAGCCCGCTGCCGGTGCCGATGATCAGCGCGAAGAGGGTCGCGGTGGTGCCGAGGAGCAGGGTGTGGGCCCGCAGCCCCGCGCCGTTGCCGACGGCCACCAGCTGCCGCCAGGCGGAGGTGAAGCCGAACCGGGAGTGGAACAGGGCGAAGCCGAGCCCGATGCCGAGCAGCAGCAGTACGCCCGGCTTGGCTCCGTGCCGGGCGAAGACGTACGCGATGAGCGCGGCGCCGACGACCCCGGCCACGGCGAGCGGCACCCGCCGCACCGGCGGGGCCGCCTCGGCGTCTGGCGCCGGAGCGGAGGTGGGAGCGGGGGAGAGCAGGCCGGCACGGGGCGGCGCCCCGGCCACGGGAGCGGTGGTCAAGAGGGACTCCGGGAAGGGGAGGAAGAGAGGTCGGACCAGAGAGGACCGCGCGCACGGCGCGGCAGGGCGTCAGCGGCGACAGAGCGCGTCGTCGACGCTCCACGGCGTTGCCGCGAAGAGCGCGAGAGCCAGCTGACGGGCGGGTCCGAACATGTGCGCCACTCTAAGGACCGCGGTGGAAAGTGAGAATCCCGTCTCATATGACGGAAGGGGCGGCCCGCTCGGCGGGACGCCCCTTTCCACTGCACGGCACGGATCAGGCGGTCGCCCGCAGATCCTTGCGCTGCTTGACGTATCCGCCCAGGGCCAGCGCGCCGACCAGGACCGCGGAGACGTACAGCTGGTCGCGGCCGCTGTCGGTGGTGGCCATCGCGACGAACACGCCGACGATCGCCAGCAGGGCGACCCAGGTCAGGTACGGGAAGCCCCACATGCGTACGGTCAGCAGCTCGGGCGACTCGCGCTCCAGACGGCGGCGCATCCGCAGCTGGGTGAGGCAGATGAAGACCCAGCCGACGAGGACGGCGACACCGGTGGTGTTCATCAGCCAGGTGAAGACGGTGTCCGGCCACCAGATACCGGCGAAGACCGCGAAGAAGCCGAAGGCGCAGGAGGCGAGGACCGCGGCCATCGGGACACCGCGGTTCACCGTGCCGATGAGGCGCGGACCGAGGCCCCGGCTCACCAGCGAGTACGCCATGCGCGACGAACCGTAGATGTTGGCGTTCATCGCGGACAGCAGGGCGACCAGGATGACGGCCTGCATGATCGTGCCCGCGGCCGGGATCCCGAGCTGGTCGAGGACGGTGACGTACGGGCCGTCGGTGGCGACGGACGGCTTGTCCCAGGGGACCAGGACGACGACCAGGGCCATGGAGCCGACGTAGAAGAGGGCGATGCGCCAGACCGCGGTGCGCACGGCGCGGGCCACGTTCTCGCGGGGCTTGTCGGACTCGGCGGCGGCGATGGTGACGGTCTCCAGACCGCCGTACGCGAACACGGCCGTCAGCAGACCCGCGATCAGTCCGGCGCTGCCGGTGGGGAAGAAGCCGCCGTCGCCGGTGAGGTTCGAGGTGCCGGGGGCGTCGCCGAAGACACCGCAGATGCCGAGCACGCCGAGCACCAGGAAGGCGCAGATCGCGGTGACCTTCAGCGCGGAGAAGACGAACTCGAACTCGCCGAAGTTGCGCACGGCGAGGAGGTTGCTCGCGCAGAAGAACGCCATGAAGACGGCGACCCAGCCGTACGCGGGCAGGAACGGCACCCAGCCGTGCATGATCTGCCCGGCCGCCGTCGCCTCCGCCGCCACACCGCAGCAGAGCATCGTCCAGTAGGTCCAGCCGGAGGTGGCCCCGGCCCAGGCGCCGAGTTCCTTCTCCGCGTGCACGGAGAAGGAGCCGGTGGCCGGACGGGCCGCCGACATCTCGCCGAGCATCCGCATGATCAGCATGACGACCGCGCCCGCCGCGGCGAACAGCAGCACGACGGCGGGGCCCGCGGCGGCGATGCCCGCGCCGGAGCCCACGAAGAGGCCGGCGCCGATCACCCCGCCGAGGGCGATCATGGAGAGATGGCGCTGCTTGAGCCCGTGCGAGAGCCCGGTCTCCGCCGCCGGATCGGGAGCCTGGGTGGAGTCCGGGCGCCGGTCGGCGACGGATGTGGGGGTGCTGGTCAAGGTCGTACCTGTTCTGCGCTTACCGGGGCCGTCGGTCCGCGGATGCGGTCCGTGGGGCGGCCCGTGGCGGGTCGGCTGGTCCGTGATGTGAGACGAAGTCGGCCCAGTATGCGGGCACCAACCGGTGACCGAAACTCGGTGTTCGGTATGCGGACACCATGATCACGGGCAGTGCCGGGACGACCTCAGTGGACCCTGCTACCCGCACGCGCCGGGCTCATGCCCCGGCGTGCGGAGCGGCGGCCTCCAGCTCGTCCACGGTGCCCGACATGACCGTCCGGACGTGTTCGGTGAGGTGATCCAGGGGCCAGTCCCACCAGGCCACCGAGAGCAGCCGGGCGACCTCGTCCGGGGTGTAGCGGGTGCGGATCAGGCGGGCCGGGTTGCCGCCCGCGATCCCGTAGTCGGGCACGTCCGAGGTGACCACGGCGCCCGCCGCGATGATCGCGCCGTGCCCGATCCGGACGCCGGGCATGACCGTCGAGCCGTACCCGAACCAGACGTCGTTGCCGACCACCGTGTCGCCGCGGCCGGGCAGCCCGGTGAGCAGGTCGAAGTGGTCCGACCATGAGCCGCCCAGGGTGGGGAACGGGAACGTCGAGGGGCCGTCCATGCGGTGGTTGGCCCCGTTCATCAGGAACCGCACCCCGGTGCCGAGCGCACAGAACTTGCCGATGACCAGCCTCTCGGGGCCGTAGTGGTACAGCACATTGCGGGTCTCGAACGCGGTCGCGTCGTCCGGGTCGTCGTAGTACGAGAAGTCGCCGACCTCGATCAGGGGTGAGGTGACCAGCGGCTTGAGCTGCACCACGCGGGGCTGGCCCGGCATCGGGTGCAGCACGGTCGGGTCGGCGGGAGTGAGGGGCATGCGGTGACGGATTCCTTCCGGCGGGACGACTGTGCGCTATCGCTACAGGTGATGCATTAAGATCGTGTCACGTCGGCTGCCGCTCGGCAACGCGCTTTCCCGGGGCATCCCAGGGGGCATTCCACGGGACATTCCAGGGCAGAGGGGATCCTCAACTCCTATGACGGACGACGAAGTTCAGCCACCCACCCGTAGACCGGGCGGTCGGACGACCCGCGTGCGCGCCCAGGTGCTCGACGCCGTTCGCGCCGAACTCGCCGAGCGCGGCTACGACGGCCTCACCGTGGAAGGCGTCGCGGCCCGTGCGGGGGTGCACCGCACCACGGTCCACCGCCGCTGGCGGGACATCGGCGGCCTGCTCGCCGATGTGCTGGACGCGGCGGGCGAGGACGACTGGCGGTCCCCCGACACCGGCTCGCTCCACGGCGACCTCGTGGCCCTCAACCGGGAGATCCAGGACGCGCTGACAGTGCGCCCCTCGCTCATGGAGGCGCTCGTCGCCGCCTCGTTCCGCTCCGCACCGGCGGCCCGCGCCCAGCGGCAGCTCTGGGAGGACCGGTACACGCGCTGCGCGGACATCGTCGACCGGGCCGTGCGCCGCGGTGAACTCCCCGAACGTACGGACGCCAGGCGGCTGTTGGTCGCCGCCACCGCGCCCGTCTACCACGAGCTGCTGCTCCTGCGCTCCGACCCCGACCCGGAGCTGCCGGAGCGAGCGGCGGCCGGAGCCGTGGCGGCGGCGCGGGCCGGGGTGTTCGCGCAGGGACGCCAGATGTAGGGGGAGTGGGTCGTCAATCCCACGGTCCGTGAGGTCGTACGGCGGGCTGGCACGCGCGCGGGCCGTCCCGGTAGGACAGGGGCATGGGCGAAAGCCCCCGACCGTGACGAGGAGCGCCGCACATGGACCACCAGGACTACTTCGACCTCGGCCATCACACGCGTCCCGTGACCACGACCTCCACCGCGGCGCAGACCTGGTTCGACCGCGGCCTCAACTGGACGTACGCCTTCAACCACGAGGAGGCGGCCCGCTGCTTCGAGGCGGCCGCCGCGGCCGACCCCCGGTGCGCCATGGCCGAGTGGGGCCTGGCCTATGCCCTCGGCCCCAACTACAACAAGCCCTGGGAGTTCTTCGACGCCCACGAACTGGCCGAGACCGTCGAGCGGACGCACGCCGCCGTGCAGCGCGCTCTCGCCAAGGCCGAGGACAGTGAAGTCGGCCCGGTCGAGAGGGAGTTGATCGAGGCGCTGCGGGCCCGTTATCCGCAGGCCGTCGCCGCCTCCGCCGAGGAATGCGCCGTCTGGAACACGGCGTACGCCGACCGTATGCGCGCCGTGCACCGGCTCGCTCCTGACGACCTCGACGTGGCCGCCCTGTACGCCGATGCGCTCATGAACCTCACCCCCTGGCAGCTGTGGGACATCCGCTCCGGACAGCCGGCCCCCGGCGCCCGCACCGTCGAGGCGCGCGAGGTCATCGAGCGGGCCATGACCGGTGAGGCGGGGGCGTACCACCCGGGGCTGCTGCACGCGTACATCCATCTGATGGAGATGTCCCCGACCCCCGAGGCGGCCCTGCCGGCCGGTGACCGGCTGCGCGGCCTGGTGCCCGACGCGGGGCATCTGGAGCACATGCCCTCGCACCTGGAAGTCCTGTGCGGCGACTACCGGCGAGTGCTCAGCGACAACACGGCGGCGATCGCGGCCGACGAGAAGTACCGAGCCAGGGCAGGGGAGTTGAACTTCTACACCCTCTACCGGTGCCACAATCTCCACTTCAAGCTCTACGGCGCGATGTTCCTCGGCCGCCGACAGGACGCGATGGACACGGTGCGGCGGCTCGAAGAGGCCGTCCCCGAGGAGCTGTTGCGCGTACAGAGCCCGCCGATGGCGGACTGGCTCGAAGGGTTCCTCGCGATGCGGGTGCACGCCCTCGTCCGCTTCGGCCGCTGGACCGAGCTGCTCGAACTGCCGCTGCCCGGCGATCCGAAGCTGTACTGCGTGACCACCGCCATGCTGCACTACGCACGCGGCGTCGCCCTCGCGGCCACTGGCCACGTGGACCGGGCCGGGACCGAGCGGGATCTCTTCCGCGCCGCAGTCACCCAGGTCCCCGACACCCGGATGCTGTTCAACAACACCTGCGCCGACATCCTGGCGATCGCCGCGCAGATGCTCGACGGCGAACTCGCCTACCGCGCAGGGGACTTCGAGGGGGCGTTCGCCGCACTGCGGCGCTCCGTCGAACTGGACGACACCCTGCCCTACGACGAACCCTGGGGCTGGATGCAGCCGACCCGGCACGCCCTCGGAGCGCTCCTGCTCGAACAGGACCGGGTCGCGGAGGCCGAGGCCGTCTACCGCGCCGACCTGGGACTCGACGACACCGTGCCGCGCGCCCTGCAGCACCCCGGCAACGTGTGGGCGCTGCACGGCCTCCACGAATGCCTGGTACGCCTCGGACGGGACAGCGAAGCGCGCATCGTGGCACAGCAGTTGACGATCGCGGCCGCGCTGGCCGACGTACCGGTCGAGGCGTCGTGCTTCTGCCGCACGACGGCCGTGACCGACTGCTGCTCGGGGGAGGGCTGATCAGGTGCTCGGGGAGGGCTCGCTGGGGGAGGGCTGATCAGGCGGTCACCTTCGCGATGAACCCCGCGACGTTCGCCACGGTCCGCTCGATCTTCTCCTCCGTCGTCAGGGTCTCGTGCATGCGCGCACCGGCGCCCGCGTCCTTCAAGCCGCGCACGTAGAGCGAGCAGGCCAGGTCGCTGCACATGTAGGCACCCACCGAGTCGCCCTGCTTCCCGGCCTTGCCCGCCTTCGGCGCGACCAGCAGGGCGACCCCGCCGGTGTGCGTCGTGACGCACAGCGAGCACATGCTGCGCCGCGTCTGCCACGACATCGCCGACTGGGCGCCGCGCAGGGTGACGCCCTGCGGGCGGCCGTCGATCTCCGCCACCAGATAGGCGCGGTCCGGCGCCTGCGGGTCGCGCCAGCCGAAGAAGTCGAGGTCCTCCCACCGCTGGTCCGCCAGATCGCGCGGCACGGACAGGCGCTTCGCCTCGCCCTTGCTGCAGTTCACGAAGGCGCCGCGGATGTCTGTCTCGGTCAAAGGCTTCATACACATGAGGCTAAGTTGCCTAAAGGTTTTAGGCAAATGCATAATGGTTGTGGTCGAGCGGGCTAATGGTTTCGGAAGGATGGCTATGGTGCGTGCGGGGCTCAACGCGGAACGGCTGGCACAGGCCGGGGCCGAGCTGGCCGACGAGGTCGGCTTCGAGCAGGTGACCGTGTCGGCGCTCGCCCGGCGCTTCGACGTCAAGGTCGCGAGCCTGTACTCGCATGTGAGGAACTCGCACGACCTCAAGACCCGGATCGCGCTGATCGCCCTCCAGGAGCTCGCCGACCGGGCCGCCGACGCGCTCGCGGGCCGGTCGGGCAAGGACGCCCTGACCGCTCTGGCGAACGTGTTCCGGGACTACGCCCGCGAGCATCCGGGCCGGTACACCGCCGCCCAGTTCCGCCTCGACCCGGAGACCGCCGTCGCCAGCGCCGGAGTGCGGCACTCCCAGATGATGCGCGCCCTGCTGCGCGGCTACGACCTGACGGAACCCGACCAGACGCACGCGGTCCGCCTGCTCGGCAGCGTCTTCCACGGCTACGTGAGCCTGGAGATGAGCGGCGGCTTCAGCCACAGCGCCCCCGACTCCGACGTGACCTGGACACGAACCCTGGACGCGCTCGACGCCCTGCTGCGCAACTGGCCCGAGGAGAAGAAATGAGCGACCCCATGACCGACCCCATTCCCGACCCCATGAGCAACTCCGAGAACAGCTCCACGAGCAGCCCTTTGGCCACTGTCCCGCTCACCCCCGAGCTGCTGCGCGGCGCCCTCGACGTCGAGCGCACCCCGCTCGGCCTGCTGCCGCACCGGCTGCCCGCCTGGGCCCGCGCCCAGAACACCGACGGACAGCTCGCCATGGCCGAGTCCCAGCCGTCGGGCGTCCGCGTCGCCCTCCGCACCCGCGCCACCACCCTCGAGCTGGACACGCTGCCCACCAAGCGCGTCTACGCGGGCGTCCCACCGCGCCCCGAGGGCCTGTACGACCTCTTCGTCGACGGCCGGCTCGCCGGGCAGGGCAGCGTGAACGGCGGGCACACGCTCACCATCGACATGACCGCCGGCACCTTCGAGCACACGCCCGGGAAGTCCGGCACGCTGCGCTTCACCGATCTCCCCGACACCGTGAAGAACGTCGAGATCTGGCTGCCGCACAACGAGACCACCGAACTCGTCGCCCTGCGCGCCGACGCCCCCGTCGAGCCCACACCCGCGCCGGACCGCCCCGTCTGGCTGCACCACGGCAGCTCCATCAGCCACGGCTCCGACGCCGCGAGTCCCTCCGCCACCTGGCCCGCGCTCGCCGCGTCCCTCGGCGACGTCGAGCTGATCAACCTGGGCTTCGGCGGCAGCGCGCTGCTCGACCCGTTCACCGCGCGGGCGATGCGGGACACCCCCGCCGACCTGATCAGCGTCAAGCTCGGCATCAACATCGTCAACGCCGACGCGATGCGCATGCGCGCCTTCACCCCCGCCGTGCACGGCTTCCTCGACACGATCCGCGAGGGGCATCCGGACACCCCGCTGCTCGTCGTCTCGCCGATCCTGTGCCCGGTCCACGAGGACACCCCGGGGCCCAGCGCGCCCGATTTCGGCGACCCCGCCGACGGCCGTGTCACCTTCAAGGCGATGGGCGACCCCGCCGAGGTTCCCCTGGGAAAGCTCACCCTGCGCACCATCCGCGCCGAGCTGGCCCGGATCGTCGAGCAGCGTGCGGCCGACGACCCGCACCTTCACTACTTGGACGGCCTGGAGCTCTACGGCGAGGCCGACCACGCCGAGCTGCCCCTGCCGGACGACATCCACCCCGACGCGGCCACCCACCGGCGCATCGGCGAGCGCTTCGCCGACCTGGGGCTCGGCGCTCTGAGCGGGCGGGTTAGCATATGAGCGCCATCTAGCTCGAAAGAGATGATCGTGACTGTCAACGACGACTCGTTCACCAATTGGAAGCACCGCGAGGAGACCGCGGAGGCGATGATCCCGATCATCGGGAAGCTGCACCGCGAGCGGGACGTGAACGTCCTGCTGCACAGCCGCTCCTTGGTGAACAAGTCGGTGGTGAGCATTCTCAAGACCCACCGATTCGCCCGGCAGATAGCCGGCGCAGAGCTCTCGGTCGCCGAGACCATGCCGTTCCTGCGCGCCCTGTCCGCCCTCGACCTGGGGCCCTCCCAGATCGACCTCGGCATGCTCGCCGCCACCTACCAGAGCGACGAACGCGGCCTGAGCGTCGAGGAGTTCACCGCCGAGGCCGTGGCCGGCGCCATCGGCACCGGCAGCATCGAGCCGGGCGCGGGCCGCGACGTCGTCCTCTACGGCTTCGGCCGCATCGGCCGCCTCGTCGCCCGCCTGCTCATCGAGAAGTCCGGCTCTGGCAACGGCCTTCGCCTGCGCGCCGTCGTGGTCCGCGGCGGCGGCGAGTCCGACCTGGTCAAGCGCGCCTCGCTGCTGCGCCGCGACTCGATCCACGGCCCGTTCCAGGGCACGATCACGGTCGACGAGGCGAACAGCACCATCGTCGCCAACGGCAACGCGATCAAGGTGATCTACGCCAACGATCCGTCCGAGATCGACTACACCGCGTACGGCATCAACAACGCGATCCTCATCGACAACACCGGCAAGTGGCGCGACCGCGAGGGCCTGTCCACGCACCTGCGCCCCGGCATCGACAAGGTCGTCCTCACCGCGCCCGGCAAGGGTGACGTCCCGAACATCGTGCACGGCGTCAACCACGACACGATCAAGCCGGACGAGCAGATCCTGTCCTGCGCCTCCTGCACCACCAACGCCATCGTGCCGCCGCTGAAGGCGATGGCCGAGGAGTACGGGGTGCTGCGCGGGCACGTCGAGACCGTCCACTCGTTCACCAACGACCAGAACCTGCTGGACAATTACCACAAGGCCGACCGCCGCGGCCGCTCCGCGCCGCTCAACATGGTCATCACCGAGACCGGCGCCGCCTCCGCCGTCGCCAAGGCGCTGCCCGACCTCAAGGCACCCATCACCGGCAGCTCCATCCGCGTCCCCGTCCCGGATGTCTCCATCGCCATCCTCAGCCTGCGCCTGGGCCGCGAGACGACCCGTGAGGACGTCCTCGAATACCTGCGCGGTGTGTCGCTGACCTCGCCGCTCAAGCGGCAGATCGACTTCACCGACTCGCCCGACGCGGTCTCCAGCGACTTCATCGGCTCGCGCCACGCGTCGATCGTCGACGCCGGCGCCACCAAGGTCGACGGCGACAACGCGATCCTCTACCTCTGGTACGACAACGAGTTCGGCTACTCGTGCCAGGTGATCCGCGTCGTCCAGCACGTGTCCGGAGTCGAGTACCCGACGTTCCCGGCCCCCGTCGCCTGACTGCCCGGCGCGAGGTGACGCGCCGCGCACGCTGTGGCATCAGTGGGACGGCTGAGCACCCGGGGGTTCTCATGCGCCGCACGCACCGCACGTTCACCGCACTGGCCGCCGTGGTTCTGCTCGCCGCCGCGGCGGCCTGCGGCTCCGAATCCTGTGGATGACCACGGCGCAGGGCGGTGCGGCGATCGTGCCGGGTGTCGTCAGCGGTCAGTTCCAGTTCGGATTCTCGAATATCCGTGTAAGTAACCACTAGAGCCGCAGGTCACGAAGACCTGCGGCTCCAGCGGTTCTGGTCGGTGCGCTGGCTCGCCCCGGGCCAGTTCGGCACCCACCATCCCTCGTGAACGATGTGGGTCAACTGCTCGGCTCCGAGGCCGTCGTCCGCCCGCTCGTCGAGGCCATCACGGGCGAGCCCATCGAGCGGTACGAGCAGGCGCTGGCCGCATGACCGGGCTCGGGCCGACGATCGGCAACCCGCACGTCGGCTACGGAATCCGGGTCCGCCTCGACAACGCGAAGGCCAAGTCCCTCGCCGCCGCCGACTTCACCTGCCCCTGCGGCCACGCAGAGGACGCCGTCGGCTACGCCGAGGCCGAGCTCGCCAAGGGCTACCCGGGCACCGCGGGCATGCTCCACTGCTCCGCCGCGCCCGCGCCGAAGCAGTCACGCCGTCTGCGCCCGCCGACCCAGCCGAGCGCCGTGAGCGGTACGCCGCCGCCTTGTTCGAGTTCGCCATCGCCACGACCGGCAGACACCGGCGCGAGTCTTCGAGCTGCCGGGTGGGCGGGGCATCGCCGCGTGTCGCGCGCAGCCCGGGTGGGATCGGCCGAGCAGACCTCGGCGAGCCACGGGCACCGGGGGAATCCCCCGAACTCTCTGGGAAGCGTCGTGACCGGCCCGCCCCTTGGCGTCGCCGTCATCGTCTGGCCGTTCGCCTCCACGCTCCTGCTCGCCGCACAGCGGGCAGGGCTCGCCCCCTATCGCTTCGCCCGCCCACGCGGCCCCCAAAACCGCTCGCATACCTGCAATGCCAACAGGATCCAGCCCGCATAGAACGCATCACCCACGGGGTCCCCCGCATGGAACACCCCCCGCAAGACCGCCCACACCAGCACGCCCCACACCGCCGAGATCACGAGCGCCACAGCTGCCCAGCGAAACGTCTGCATGCCGCTCAACTATCCCTGAAGGAGGGCCCGATGACACCCGCACTCCGCACCGCCCGCCGGCTCACTGCCGCCGCCATCCGACCTGGACACCATCCTCGCAGGATCCCGCTGCGACGCATGGCTCGTCAGCCGCGGTACCACTCACGGTCCGAAGTGCCCGACGACCTCGACGAGGAGCAGCGCCGCATGAACCAGCCCGGGCTGATCCCCACTCCACGAACCGGCCAACTCCAGTGCGGGCGGGTGGAACCCGGCGAGCCCGCCCGCACCCCGCCCGCTACAACCGACCGCATCTCGCTGGACGACCTGACCAGCGACCAACTCGACGACCTATACGCCCGCGCCGAACAAGCAGGGACCGAGCGCGACAGCGCGTACAGCGAACGCGCCCGCCTCGTCGCCCTCCTCGCCGCCATGACCACCGCGCCGTTGTCGCCCCGGCCGAGGACATCGACGAGCCCGGATGGCAGATCGTCTACCTCAACCTCGGTGGCCAGCAGGCGTCGTGGCACAACTCCCCGCGCGACGCCGACCTGTTCGTCGCCGTCGAGCACGTCTCCGGCGAAGACCCGCGGGCGCAGTGGGACGGCCACACCGCCGAGGAGAAGTACTCCAGGATCGCCACCCTCAGCGTCGACGATCTTCTGGCCACGCAAAGGGACCGTGGCGTCGACCGAACTCCCTCGCCCGCTCATTGAGCCGCCGACGCAGCCACGTCATCCACAACACCAACGGGGTCGCGACAACCCCCATCCCCAGCGCCATCCACCAACCGATGCCGCTGAAGCGCCAAACCAAGACCATCACGACGTAGATCGCTATCGCGATCAGGACATACCGCGCTCTCTTCGAAAGATTCATTCGGACCGGATACCCCCATCCCTGCGAACACAACGAAGGGGCGCGCGCCCGACGTCTCCCCAGACCAGCGCACGCCCCATTCGGTGGGCCCAACGTACCGCCCCACGCACCACAGGAGCACCCGATGAACCCCACCGCCGCACCATCGTCCTCCACTGGACCGACCTCCGCGAAGCCGCAGGCGCGCCCGTACAACTCGGCGCCTTCGGAATCGGGTTGAAGGGCCACCTCGCCCGCCTAGGCGACGCCGAGCAGCAGGAGTACAACGCTCACGAGGCCGCCCACACCCGCGCCCAAGAGCGCGACCCGCTCAAGCTCGGCGACCGCCCCGTCCCCGTTCGGCTGCACATCATCGACACCATGCGCGCCGTCGAAGCCGCGCTCACCGCCTGCGCCGACGGCATCGCCCACCAGGACCGGCTCCGGCAGGCCGCGCTCGCCCGCGCCGACCTCGCCGACCCGCGACGGTGGCGGCACACCGGCCGCCAGGCTCCGGACAGTCCGGAGACGTGCCGGACGCCAGCCGCTGCTCCATCGTCGTGTGCATGAGCGAGAAGCACCGCCCGCAGGGCACCGCCGGTAGGCCGGCGATACGCGTCAACGACGCTGTAGACGCGTTGAGTCAGAACGCGACGATTTTGCGAAGAAGAGCTTCCTGGCTGTGATCGGCGCTGCTGTTGGCGCGGTCGTTCGCTGCGCGCTCACCACGCTGCTGGATCGGGGGCACGATGTTCATGGGCCGTAAGGAATGGGAGCGTGGAGACGCCTTCGTGACCATGAACCGGGACGGGTTCTACGAGTACGTACGTTCCATGTACGTCGAGTACGAGAGCCGAAGTATCCGGAGATCGTCAGCCAGGCCAAGAAGCTCGACAACACGTCCACGCTGAAGAAACAGACGATCAGCGACGTGCTGAACGGCCCGACCGCCGTTGCCCAGTCCATCGAGAGCAGGCTCCAGATCGGCGACGCGAACAGCGGGTACGTCGTCGGCGCCGCGATCAGCCAGTTAACGAGCGCCGAGCGCCGGTCGCCGGTCGCGGGCCGGGCCTACCCGTGGGAGCTCTCGGGCGGCATGCAGCAGCGCGTCGCGATCGCGCGGGCCCTGGCCTACGAGCCCGAGGTGTTGTTGATGGACGAGCCGTTCGCGGCCGTGGACGCGCAGACCCGGGCTGTGGCGGGAGCGGGGGATGACGGTGCTCTTCGTGACGCACGACATCGACGAGGCCGTGTATCTGGGGGAACGGGTGCTGGTGCTGAGCAAGTCGCCGACGGTGATCAGGGAGGAGGTTGTGGTGGAACTTCCTTTGGAGCGGGATCAGTTGGGGACGCGGGCGGATGCGCGGTTCACGGGGTTGCGGAGTCGGGTGCTTGAGCTGATTCGGGGGGATCGCGTCGAGGGTCAGGGGGTGTCGAAGAGCGCGGGATAGTGGTGCCGGAGCACGCGGCGCAGAGGGTCCATCGGATTCGTGATGTCCCCGGGGTCGAGACTCCGTACAAGGGTGTCGAGCGCATCGCTCGTCTCGTGCCGAATGCGGGCGCGGTCCCGCTCACGCGCCGTGAACAGCACGTCGCAGATTCTCGCGAACTGGGGAGCACCCACTGGCAGGAAGGCCAGACCGGCGTGCACGCGTCTGTACAAGTCGTTCAACTCCGCGTCGGACATCGCCGTGACGTCGTCGAGAAGAAGACGCAGCAGGCTGTGCGCGACGGATGTCGCGGGCTCTGCGGAGCGCGGAGTGAAGGTGGTGACCGCGACCCCCAGATTGGCGAACACCGGGTCCATCGTGTGCCGGACGATCGAGTCCGTCGTGGTGCCCGTCACGGACACCTTGTGCCAGATCTCGTCCCAGTACGTGCGCTGCCACGTCCTCCCGCCGGTTCCCTCGCCGAACCCGAACAGCCAGTTGGCGTCGATGGGCTCAGGACGCTCAAGAACCTGGTCCTCCCGCAGAATGATCTCCAGTGCCCGAGTCCCGTCCGCACCCCAGTAACGCCGTGTCGTGAAGCTCAGGGCGAAGTCCGTCCACTGCGCCTCGTCCATCGCGGAGCGCCACAGCAGACAGTGCCGGCCCCACGAGTGCACGGCCGCCTGCACGTCCGGGAACAGCTCGGCTGCGGTCGTCCGCCCGCGCAGCACCAGGACCATCAGGACGAGATTCGACTCGTACAGGCCGTGCCGGGCCGCCGTACGCAGATCGTCGGGCCGGTAGGCGGGATACTCCTCGACCGTACGGGTCCGATGATGCTCGCGCAGCACTTTGATCAACTGGTCCGCGAGCCGGCCGCGTTCGACCTGTGGGATCTGCCCCGCCAGTTCCCGCAGGAACCGGAGCATCTGCCGCGACGCCAGCGGCGCGTAGGACAGCAGCGTGTACGCCAGGCCGTCGTCGATCCGGCTCTCGCCCAGCGACAGGCCGGGGCGCTGCGCCATCAGGTCCGTGAGCAGTCGCACCGCGAGCCGGACCGCCAGGTACTCGCCGAACGTCGCGTGCAGGAACTCGTACGTCGCAAGAACCTGGCCGCCACGGACCGACTGGGCCCGCTGAACGAAGAAGAACCGGCCGAGCGCGATCTCGGCAGCCCCGAGCGGGGCGCGGAAACCGGCGGACACGGAGGCGTGCTTGCCGAGCAGCGCGGTGAGGTCCTCGTCCAACTCGGCCGCCGACACCCACTGGCGGCGCCGGTTGAGCAGGGCGAAGGCGACCAGCGACAGCCGTTGCAGCTCCTGCTCGACGCGCCCCTCGGTCTCGGCGTCCGGCACCGCGTCCCGGGTCGACTTGCCCACCTCGCGTCGCGCGAACGAGGACAGCAGCTCTTCGTACAACTCGGTGACGGCGAGTGGAGCCCCGTCCCGGTTCAGTCCGCCCTCCGTGGCGTCGTAGAGCGCCAGCATCGTCAACAACAGCGGCTGCGAGGCGAGTTCGGCGTGCTGAGCCACAGCCTCCCAGTTCAGCGGTCTCAGAACATGAGCGTTGGCGTCGTTCCAGATGGCCAGCCACCGCTGGATCTGCTCCGGGCGGAACGGCTCAAGCCGCAGCGCCACCATGCCCTCCGGGTAGCGGGCCCGGTCCGCGACGGTGGTCCGGCTGGTCACCACGGCCAGCACGGACCGGCCCTGCTCGGCCTCTCGCTGCTGGAAGCGGGCGACACGGACCAGGAAGTCGTTGTGGTGCACGCCCGTGGTCTGGAGCAGTTCGTCGAAGCCGTCGAGGAGCAGCACCGGCGTCGAGCCGCCCGCGGACCGGACAAGCTCGGGCCACGTCGTTCGCTCGCCCGTCGTCGCCCGCACCGCCAGCTCGATCTGGTCCTGGAGCTCGTCCTCGGCGCGTACGTCCCGCAGCGGCACCCGGACCGGCAGGAACCCGGCCTCCGGCAGCCGCGCCGCGAGCACCCGGGTCAGCACCGACTTGCCCGCCCCGGGCTGCCCCAGGACGAGGAGCGGTGCGTGCGCGAGAGCCGGGTTGGTGAGCGCGCCCGCGAGATACCGCGTCAGGTTCTGGTGCACCTCGAACCGCTGCCACCAGGACTCGTCGGCCGGCCCCGACTGCCCCTGCGGCTCCGCCACCCGGAAGTACGGGTCGAGATACATCTCCCGCAACGACGGGACGCGAATTCCCTCGGGCGCCGTGGTCGCGTCGAGCACCGGACGCCCGAGAGTGGCGATGTGCGCCCGGGCCAGCGCCGCGGCGACATCGACGGGAGGAGTGAGATGCGCGGCGGAGTCGGCCAGCAGGGTTCGTACGCCGTCGAGGGAACGGCGGACCTCTGCGCGGGTCGCCTGGTGCTCGTTCTGCGTGATCCAGAGATTGAACTCCGGTGCGGCGAGAGCGAGTTGGGCGTACAAGTCGCTGTATTTGTGCACAGCGTCGCGGACCAGCGCGCTGTCCAGTGCCGCCATGGCCTCGAACTGCCCCTGGTCTCGCAGTTGCTCCCAGACCCGCAGCCCGGTCAGGAACTGCCGGAACCGATCGCACACCGTCGCGTAGAACGACTGGAGATCGGTGGTCAGAGATTCCGGCGGGTGGTGCGGCGCCGGGAACAGCACGTCGGCGGAGAGCAGTTCCCGCACCAGATCGTCCCCCGCAACCCCCTCCGCCCCCACCAACCGCAACTGCTCCCCCCGCGTCAACTCCACATCGTCGAGCGAGAACGGCAGCCGCGCCTCCTCCAGCGCCTCGAACCATGCCACCACCACAATCACTGTGTGCGCGGCCCGCAACACCTCGGTCCGTTCGGCCCGTCTTCCGGCCCGCCCGAGCCGCTCGGCGACACCGTGCACGGCGTCGCGTCCGGCCCCGATGATCCGGCCGCGCCCCGACACCATCCCGAGCAGCATCCCGCTCGCCCCGCCGGTCGCCAGATTCAGCGCACCGCCAACTGCCCTGTCCAGAGCGGCGATCCGGGCCGATTCCACACCCAGCAACGCCAGGGCGTCCGCGAACGACAACACACTGCGCGACCCCACCACGACCCCCGTCGTCCCGCCGGCCCGACCACCGGCCCCGTCCTGACAACTCTAGGGAGACGAGGCCCGGCACGGTGCGACAACGTTCAGGAAGATGCAGTACGTACCTCACCTGTTTACGCTCCGTGGCCTCGATGGCTTACGGTGTGGCGCGTGGACAGTCAGGGTGAGCGCAGGCTACGGCTGCGCCTGACCGGGGCCGCGGCCCTCGCCGCCGTATCGGCGGCGGCCGGGACATGGGCGTACGGCCGCAGTGGCGCGTCCGCGTCGGACCTCGTCCGCGACCTCGCGGTCGGCGGCGCCTACGTGGTCGCGGGTCTCGTCGCCTGGCGGCGCAGGCCCGCCAACCACACCGGTCCGCTGATGACGGCCGAGGGCATCACCTGGTTCTTCGGCAACCTCCAGGGTTCTGCCGTGCCGGCCCTGTTCAGCTTCGGCGCCTGGTGGGAAGCGCTGAACATGGCGGTGCTGCTGCACCTCGTGCTGTCCTTCCCCGAAGGCCGCCTCACCACCGTCCTCACCCGCCGCCTCGTGCAGGGCGCGTACGCCCTCGTCGCCGTCGGCGGGCTGATCCGTACGCTCCTCTTCGACCCGGCGCTCAACACCGACGCGACGTACCTCGACTGCGTCGACTGCGGCCCGAACCTCATCGCGGTGCCCGCCTGGAACGGCGCCTTCGACGCGTTCGACACCGCCTACCACGCGGCGGGCTGGGTCATCTCCGCCGTCGCCGCCGTGGCCATCGTGCAGCGCTGGCGGCACGCCTCGGCCGCCCGCCGCCGCGCGCTGCTGCCCGCCTGGGTGGGCATCGGCACCGCCGTCGTCTTCCTGATGTGGGACATGCTGTTCTACGTCGTCCCCTGGTTCGGCGACTCCGACTCGCTCACCGCACAGGCCGTCTACCTGCTCTCCGACCTCTCCCAGGTCGCCGTGCCCTTCGCCTTCCTTGCCGGTCTGCTCCGCATGCACCTCCAGCGCGCCGAGGTCAGCGGCCTCGTCATAGACGTCGGCACGGACCCCGATCCGGCCCGGGTGCGCGAAGCCCTCGTCCGCGTCCTCGGTGACGCGACGCTGCGCCTCGGCCTGTGGCGCGAGGAGAGGGCGGCCTACGTCGACGGGTCCGGCCGCGAGGTCGGCGCCGACGGCCCCGGGCGCACCCCGGTGCGCGCCGCCGACGGCCGTCCGCTCGCCCTGCTCCACCACGACCCGGCCCTCGACGACGACCCCGAACTCCTCGCGTCCGTCGCCGCCGCGCTCCGCCTCGCCCTGGAGAACGTCTGGCTGCGCACCCGCGCCAAGGACGTGGCCAGCCGGATCGTGCAGGCCGCCGACGCCGAGCGCGGACGCCTGGAGCGCGACCTGCACGACGGGGCGCAGGCCCGCCTGGTCTTCGCCCTCATGTCGGTACGACGGGTGCAGCGCGGCCTCGCCGAACACCCCGACGGCACACTGCGCGCCGCCGCCGACGAGGCCGAGTCGAGCCTGCGCCTGGCCATCGAGGAACTCCGCGGCATCGCCCAGGGCATCCACCCCGCAGTCCTCACCCGCGAAGGACTCGCGCCGGCCCTCAACGCCCTCGCGAAAGAGGCCGCGCTGCCCGTCGTCGTCGCCGCCGAACCGCGCCGCTACGCCCCCCTCATCGAGACCACCGCCTACTTCACCGTCTGCGAGACCCTGTCGAACGCCGCCAAGCACGCGGGCGCCCGCGCCGTCAGCGTCTCGGCCCGGCAGGAGGGCGACCGGCTCGTCGTCGAGACCGTCGACGACGGTGTCGGGGGAGTCGACACCGCCCACGGCACCGGCCTGCGCGGCCTCGCCGACCGGCTCGCCGCCGTCGACGGCGTCCTGCACATCGACAGCCCCGCCGGAGGCGGGACCAGGATCAGGGCGGAGCTGCCGTGCGCGTGATCGTGGCCGAGGACTCGGCACTCCTGCGGCAGGGCATCGTGCGGCTCCTCACCGACGAGGGGATCGAGGTGGCCGCGGCCTGCGGCGACACCGGGCCGCTGCTCGCGCTCGTCGCCGAGCACACCCCCGACGCCGTGCTCCTCGACATCCGGATGCCGCCCACCCACACCGACGAGGGACTGCTCGCGGCGGCCGCGATCCGAGCCGTGCACCCCGGCACCGGCGTCCTCCTGCTCTCCCAGTACGTGGAGACCACCTCGACCGTGCAGGCGCTGGCCCGCGACCCCGAGGGCTTCGGCTATCTGCTGAAGGAGCGGGTCGCCGACATCGACGAGCTGAGCGGCGCCCTCAAGCGGGTCGCGGCGGGGGAGACCGTCCTGGACCCGCTGGTCGTCACCCGGCTGATGGAGGCGCCCCGGCTGCCGGGGCCGCTCGACGACCTCACCGGACGCGAACGCGATGTACTGGCGCTGATGGCCGAAGGACGATCGAACGAGGCCATCGCACAGAAACTCGTCATCGGCGGCAAGACGGTCGAGACGCACGTCCGCAACATCTTCGGCAAGCTGCGCCTGGAACCCGATCTGCTGGAGCACCGCCGGGTCATGGCGGTGCTCACCTACCTGCGCGGCTGACGCCACGGCGTCGCTCAAGAGATCCCGGCTGCCCGCTCCGGAGACGACGCCCGTTCCCCCGTTTCCCCCGTGCTCCCCCGTACGTCGTCCGCGGAGCGGTGCCGGATCTCCAGACTAGGCAGCCGCGCGGCGCGGGACATCAGGGCCAGCCCTGAGATGTGGAATCCCACTTACCTCTTTGGTCACGGCATGCCCCTATTTGGTCACCCCGGACCTCTTCACAGTCGCCTCGACGCGGGTCTATAGTCCAAAACTAGCACTGCTAATTAACCGCGTTCCGGCTGTTCACTGGAGTTGACTGTGCGCCCCGTTCACTTCGCCGCCGCCCGCCGCACCCCGATCGGGAAGCTCCGCGGCGCACTGTCCTCCGTGCGGCCCGACGACCTCGCGGCGACGGTCGTCAGGGCGCTGATCGCCGACGCGCCCGCGCTCGACCCGGCCCGGATCGACGACATCTACTGGGGCGCCGCGAACCAGGCGGGCGAGGACAACCGGAACGTCGCGCGGATGGCCGCCCTGCTCGCGGGCCTGCCCGAGACGGTGCCCGGCGCGACCGTGAACCGCCTGTGCGCCTCGGGCATGGAGGCCGTCACCGCCGCCGCCCGCACGATCGCCGCGGGCGAGGCCGACGTCGTGCTCGCGGGCGGCTCCGAGTCGATGAGCCGCGCCCCGTTCGTGCTGCCGCGCCCCGACGAGGCCCTGCCGCACACGATGCAGACGTACGACACCCGGCTCGGCTGGCGCCTGACCAACCCGAGGATGAAGGACCTGCACGGTGTCCTCGCGATGGGGGAGACCGCCGAAGAGGTCGCCGACCGGTACGGCATCTCGCGCGAGCGCCAGGACGCGTTCGCGCTCCGCAGCCACCAGAGGGCCGCCGCCGCCCGCAAGGACGGCCTGTTCGACGCCGAGATCCTGCCCGTCACCCGCCCCGACGGCGTGGTCGTCGACGCCGACGAATGCATCCGCCCCGATACGTCGCTGGAGAAGCTCGGCGGGCTCAGGCCCGTGTTCCGCAAGGGCGGTTCGGTGACGGCGGGCAACGCCTCGCCGATGAACGACGGCGCCGCGGGCCTGCTGCTGGTCAGCGAGGAGGCCCTGGAGGAGTTCGGGCTCGTCTCGCTCGGCCGCTATGCCGCCGGCGCCTCGGCCGGAGTGCACCCCGACGTCATGGGCATCGGCCCGGTCCCCGCCACCCAGAAGGCGCTGAAGCGCGTCGGCTGGACGATCGCCGACATCGAGGAGGCCGAGTTCAACGAGGCCTTCGCCGCCCAGGCCCTCGCCTGCGTCGACGGCCTCGGCATCGACCCCGACCTCGTCAACCCGACCGGCGGCGCCATCGCCCTAGGCCACCCGCTCGGCTGCTCGGGCGCCCGCATCCTCACCACGCTTCTGCACCGCCTGCGCCGCACCGGCGCGGCCCGCGGCCTCGCCACCATGTGCGTCGGCGTCGGCCAGGGCAGCGCGGTCCTCGTCGAGCGCGCCTGAACGCCCGCACCCCCAAGGGCCCGAGGGCCCCACGACCTGGTTCACCGCAGCACCAGAGTTCAGTACGGAACGGAGCACCACCCGCCATGGCAACCCTCTCCCTCGCCGCGATCCTCGCCGAGAACGCCCGCCGCCGTCCCATCAAGGTCGGCCTCGTCGAGGGCGAACTGCGCCTCACCTTCGAGGAGTTGTGGCTCCAGGCCCGCAAGCAGGCCGCCGCCCTGACCGGCCTCGGCGTCCGCCCGGGGGACCGGGTCGCCCTGATGGCACCCAACACCGCCGAGTTCCCGCGCGCCTACTACGCCGCGCTCGCGGCCGGCGCGGTCGTCGTCCCCGTCCACCTGCTGCTTTCCGCGGAGGAGGTCAGCCACGTCCTGAAGGACAGCGGCGCGACGGTGCTGCTGTGCCACCCGGCGCAGGCGGCGGTCGGCGCGGCGGCCGCAGAAGCGACCGGAGTCCGCATGCTGACGCTCGGCGCGAGCGGCGACCTGGAGCAACTCACCTCCGCCGCCGAGCCGTTGACCTCGTACGTCACCCGTGAGGCCGACGACCCCGCCGTCATCTTCTACACGAGCGGCACCACCGGCGTCCCCAAGGGCGCCGAGCTGACCCACTTCAACCTCGTCATGAACGCCACGGTGTCCGCCTTCGACGCCCACGACGTCGCCGCCGACGACATCGCGCTCGGCGCGCTGCCGCTGTTCCACGCCTTCGGCCAGACCGTGTCGATGAACGCGACCTGGCGCGCGGGCGCGACCCTCGTCCTGCTGCCGCGCTTCGACGCGGCGCGCGCCATCGACCTGATGGTGACGGAGAACGTGAACACGTTCCACGGCGTCCCCACCATGTACGTGAACCTGCTCGCGGCGGCGCCCGCCGCGGACAGGCTCCCCGACCTGAAGATCTGCGTCTCGGGCGGCGCCTCACTGCCGGTGGCGGTCCTCGAAGGCTTCGAGAAGGCGTTCGGCGCCACGATCTTCGAGGGCTACGGCCTGTCGGAGACGTCCCCCGCGGCCGCCGCCAACCAGCCCGTCTTCGGCGCCCGCCCCGGCACGATCGGCCACCCCCTGTGGGGCGTCGACGTGGAGATCGCCCGCGCGGAGGTGGAGGACCGGGTGGAGCTGCTGGCCTCCGGCGAGCTGGGCGAGGTCGTCGTCCGCGGCCACTGCGTCTTCACCGGCTACCTGGGCCGTCCCGAGGCCACCGCGGAGGCCCTGGTGGACGGCTGGTTCCGCACCGGCGACCTCGGCACCAAGGACGCGGACGGCTACCTGCGCATCGTCGACCGCAAGAAGGACATCATCATCCGCGGCGGCTACAACGTGTACCCGCGCGAGGTCGAAGAGGTCCTCATGCGCCACCCCGCCGTCGGCCACGCCGCGGTGATCGGCCTCCCCGACGCCGTCCACGGCGAGGAGATCTGCGCGGTGATCGTCCCGAAGCCGGGCGAGACCCTGGACACCGCCGCCGTCAAGGACTGGTCCAAGAACCACCTCGGCAAGCACAAGTACCCCCGCCGCATCGAACTCACGGACCAACTCCCCCTGGGCCCGAGCATGAAGATCCTGAAGCGAGAACTGAGGGCGACCTACAGCGCCCCGTAAGGGGCGCGGGGAACTGCGCGAGCAACCCCAGGGAACCGTGAGCCGCGAACGAACGGGTCCACCCGCCCCGTCAGGGGCGCGGGGAACTGCGCGCTCAGCCACACCCAACGCGCACTCGCCGACGCAACAGCCGAACCCACCCCCGTAGGCGCAAAAGAGGACCGGGCCGACACCTCCCAGTGCCGACCCGGTCCTCCCTGCTGAACCGACGGAGTCAGTCGGTGCCGAATTCCATGGCGGCCCGGTCCAGAGCCTCGTCCTCCCCGGACACCTCACCGCGAGAGGCGATGGCCTGCGCCCCGCCCTCCGGAAGCGCCCCGATGAGCCCGGCGCCGAGCGCCGAGTCGCCGGCACCGAGCAGCCCGAGACCCGCGTACTGCTCCAGCTTGGCGCGCGAGTCGGCGATGTCGAGGTTGCGCATGGTGAGCTGGCCGATCCGGTCCACCGGCCCGAACGCCGAGTCCTCGGTCCGCTCCATGGACAGCTTGTCCGGGTGGTAGCTGAACGCGGGGCCCGTCGTGTCGAGGATCGAGTAGTCCTCGCCGCGCCGCAGCCGCAGCGTGACCTCACCGGTGACGGCGGCGCCGACCCAGCGCTGCAGCGACTCGCGGATCATCAGCGCCTGCGGGTCCAGCCAGCGGCCCTCGTACATGAGACGGCCGAGACGCCGGCCCTCGGAGTGGTACTGGGCGAGGGTGTCCTCGTTGTGGATCGCGTTCACCAGGCGCTCGTACGCGGCGTGCAGCAGCGCCATGCCCGGCGCCTCGTAGATGCCGCGGCTCTTGGCCTCGATGATCCGGTTCTCGATCTGGTCGGACATGCCCATGCCGTGCCGGCCGCCGATGGCGTTGGCCTCCATCACCAGGTCGACGGCGGAGGCGAACTCCTTGCCGTTGATGGTGACCGGGCGGCCTTCCTTGAAGCCGATGGTGACGTCCTCGGTGGGGATCTCCACCGACTGGTCCCAGAACTTCACGCCCATGATCGGCTCGACCGTCTCCACACCCGTGTCCAGGTGCTCCAGGATCTTCGCCTCGTGCGTGGCACCCCAGATGTTGGCGTCGGTGGAGTACGCCTTCTCCGCGGAGTCCCGGTACGGCAGGTCGTGGGCGACCAGCCACTCCGACATCTCCTGGCGGCCGCCCAGCTCGGCCACGAAGCCCGCGTCGAGCCAGGGCTTGTAGATCCGCAGGTTCGGGTTGGCCAGCAGGCCGTAGCGGTAGAACCGCTCGATGTCGTTGCCCTTGTACGTCGAGCCGTCGCCCCAGATCTGGACGTTGTCCTCGAGCATCGCCCGCACCAGGAGCGTGCCGGTGACCGCGCGCCCCAGCGGCGTCGTGTTGAAGTACGCGCGACCGCCCGAGCGGATGTGGAACGCACCGCAGGTCAGCGCGGCCAGGCCCTCCTCGACCAGCGCCTCGCGGCAGTCGACCAGGCGGGCGATCTCGGCGCCGTAGGCCTTGGCGCGACCGGGCACCGAGTCGATGTCGGGCTCGTCGTACTGACCGATGTTCGCGGTGTAGGTGCACGGGACGGCGCCCTTGTCGCGCATCCACGCGACCGCGACGGACGTGTCGAGGCCGCCCGAGAAGGCGATGCCGACGCGCTCGCCGGCGGGAAGGGAAGTGAGGACCTTGGACATAGGAAGAGTATGCATCACCACTCATGGTTATGCAAAGCCCGGGAGGGTCTTCGTTGGGCCTGCGTCGGGTCTTCGTCGGGTCTGCTTCTTCGCGGAACGCGTGTAGTGCGAAAGTGTCCCGGGACGCGCGGCAGGCGGCGACCCCGGACAGGCGGAGATGGACCACATGCACGAGATATTCGGCGTCACCCCGTGGGGGTTCACGGCGCTGGCCGCCGCGGCCCTGCTGGTGGGCTTCTCCAAGACCGCCGTCAGCGGGGCCAACACCGTCAGCCTCGCCGTCTTCGCCGCGATCCTGCCCGCCCGCGCCTCCACCGGCGTGCTGCTGCCGATCCTCATCTTCGGCGACATCCTCGCGGTCCTGACCTACCGCAGGCATGCGCACTGGCCGACCCTGTGGCGGCTGTTCCCGGCCGTCGCCGGCGGCGTGGTCGTCGGCACCGTCTTCCTCGCCTTCGCCGGTGACGGACTGGTCCGCGGCTCCATCGGCGTCATCCTGCTGGTGATGGCCGCCGTCACCGTCTGGCGGCGCAGGCGTGCCGAGGCGCCCAGGCCCGAGGCGAACCCGACGCGCGCGGCCCGCGTGAAGGCGGGCTCGTACGGCGTGCTCGGCGGCTTCACCACGATGGTCGCCAACGCGGGCGGCCCGGTGATGTCGATGTATCTGCTGTCCGCCGGGTTCAAGAAGCTGGGGTTCCTCGGCACCTCCGCGTGGTTCTTCCTCATCGTGAACTCCGCGAAGGTGCCCTTCAGCGTGGGCCTCGGCCTCATCGACGGCCGCTCGCTCCTGCTGGACGCGGCACTGGTCGCCTTCGTCGTACCGGGCGCGCTCATCGGCAAGGTGGCGGTGAACCGCATCAACCAGCGCCTCTTCGAGCAACTGGTGATCGCGGCGACGGTGCTCGGCGGTCTCCAGCTCCTCCTGCGCTGACCGCTCAGGAGGCCACCGTCGAACGCTCCGGGGCGGTCTGGTGCGGCAGCCCCTGCGCGAGGTCCTCGACCAGCAGCCGCTTGGCGATCGAGTCGACCGCCGCCCGCAGGTCCGCGCCCGGCGGCCGGCCGAGGTCGGCCTCGACCTGCTTGCTCAGCCAGTCGCCCCACGCGCGGTTGAGCACGTCCGCCTCCCGCTCGCCCGCGGCCGTGTGCGAGAAGTACGAGCCCGTACGCGTCAGATAGCCCTCGTCGACCATCCGCTGGAACACCGGCACGAGCACCTCGGGCGGCACCCTGCGGCGGGCCGCGATCATGCCCAGCGAGGCGTGTCCGACCATCCGCGTATAGAACTCCACCTGCATCACGGCCCACGAGCCGGCCATGTCCAGACGGCTGTCGGAGGCGTCGAGGATCCTTCGCGCGGTCTCCAGGTTCGAGGACTTCACGATGTTGCCCACGGCCCGCTCCAGCAGGTGCGACGAATCACCGGTGGAGGGCTGGGCGAAGCCCTCACCCATGTCCGTGGAACCGGCTCGCGCCGTGTCGCGCAGCTGCACCTGCTTGAGGAAGAGCGCCACGACGAACCCGATGACCGCCACCGGCACCGTCCACAGGAACACCGTGTGCAGCGAGTCCGCGTACGCCTGCGCGATCGGCTCGCGCGCCGCCGCCGGCAGCGCGTGCAGCCCCTCCGGGCTCTGCGCGGCCTTGGCGAGCGCCGCCGGATCGATCCCGGTGCCGGAGCGCGCCGCCTCCGCGACGCCGTCGCTCAGGTTCGGCTTCAGGGTGTTGGCGTAGATCGTGCCGAACACCGCGGTGCCGAAGGAGCTGCCGAGCGTACGGAAGAAGGTCACCCCGGACGTGGCCGTGCCCAGATCCTCGTACTCGACGGTGTTCTGCACGGCGATGGTGAGCACCTGCATGGACAGCCCGATCCCGAGACCGAGCACGAACATGTACAGCGACTCCAGCCAGGCCGAGGACGAGGGCCCCATCAGGGAGAGCAGGTACAGGCCGAGACCCATGACGAGCGAACCGACGATCGGGAAGATCCGGTACTTGCCGGTCTTGCTGACGACGTTGCCGGAGAAGACCGACGCGATCAGCAGGCCGATCACCATCGGCAGCGTGCGCACGCCGGAGATGGTGGCGGAGTCCCCGTCCACGTACTGCAGGTACGTCGGCAGGAACGTCAGCGCGCCCAGCATCGCGAAGCCGACGATGAAGCTGAGGATCGAGCAGACCGTGAAGACCGGGTTGGCGAACAGCCGCATCGGCAGCATCGGTTCGGCCGCCCGGGTCTCCACCCAGCAGAACAGGCCGAGCGCCACGAGGCCGCCCGCGAACAGGCCGATGATGACGCCGGAGCCCCACGCGTACTCGTTGCCGCCCCAGCTCGTCGCCAGGATCAGGGCGCTCGCCCCGATCGCGACGAAGGCGATGCCGAGATAGTCGATGACGGGCCGCGCCGCCGACTTCACCACCGGGATGGTGCGGGCCGCCGCGATGACCACCACGATCGCGATCGGTACGTTCACGTAGAACGCCCAGCGCCAGGTCAGATGGTCCGTGAACAGTCCGCCGAGCAGTGGTCCGATGACCGTCGAGACGCCGAACACCGCGCCGATCGCACCCTGGTACTTGCCGCGCTCGCGCAGCGGGATGACGTCGGCGATCAGCGCCATCGCCGTGACCATGAGGCCACCGGCGCCGATGCCCTGCATCGCCCGCCAGATGATGAGCAGCGACATGTTCGTGGCGAGGCCACACAGGAACGAGCCCGTGATGAAGACGATCGCCGACACCTGGAAGACGACCTTGCGGCCGAACAGGTCACCGAACTTGCCGACCAGGACCGTGGCCACTGTCTCCGCGAGCAGGTACGCGGTGACCACCCACGACATGTGGGCCGCGCCGCCCAGATCCGAGACGATCGTCGGCAGGGCCGTGCCGACGATCGTCTGGTCCAGGGCCGCGAGCAGCATGCCGAGCATGATCGTCACGAAGACGACGTTCCGGCGGCGCTTGTCCAGTACCGGTGGGGCCGGGGTGGCGGCTTCAGCCGTGGTGGTGGTCACCCTCGCAGGGTCACATCAGCGTGTCGGGGCCGCATGCGGGTGGGGGCCGGATCGGTGACGCGCCGGTCGCCCGGCCTCAGCCGAGCCGGGGCGCGCAGGCGGCCGCGTCCACGGGGCGGCCCTCCCGCTCCACCCGGTCCGCCAGCGACCGGGCCCAGGCCGCCACCGCCGGCACATCCAGACCGGCCGGCGCGGCCCCCGGCCAGGCGAGCAGCGCGTCCGCGCCCCGGCGCAGCAGCCGGGCCCCGCCCGTCGCGTTCCCGCGGGCCGCGTGCGTCAGCCCCACGGCCGCCTGGGCCAGCCCGCGCCACAGCTCGCGCTGCTCCCGGGGCCCCGACTTCCACGCGTCCTCGAAGACCTCGTGCGCATGAAAGGGCCGCCCGGCGTCGAGCAACGCCTGCGCCTCGGCGACGGTCTCCGCGGGCGTACGCACCACCCCCTCGGGCTGCCGGTCGACACCGGGGGCGCCGTAGGGCAGCGGCCGCCCCAGGCCGTCACGGGGCCGAGCGTTACGGGCCCGGCCCTCGGCGTCGCGGTCCCGGCCTGCGCTGCGATCGGTGCTCATCCCCCGATTCTCGCCCACGGCGCGCAGAGCCCGCGGAACCGGTTTCAAACCACCCTTGAGCTTGGGGTAATGTTCTTCCTGTCGCCGCCGAAGGGGCCCGGAAACAGTGGGCCGCAAGACGATCGACATCGGGACGTGGCGCAGCTTGGTAGCGCACTTGACTGGGGGTCAAGGGGTCGCAGGTTCAAATCCTGTCGTCCCGACTGGAGACAGTCGCAGTTCAGGGCCGGTTTCGGAGAAATCCGAGACCGGCCTTTGATCGTTGTCGGGGATCGGTTGGGGACCTTATTTCCCCGACCTGTGTCAGCGCGGCGTACTCAACACCCCAGCCATGTGCAGGAGATGGCCGGTTCGCGGTCGCGCGCGGCACCTTTAGAGTGACGCGATGAGCGACGAAGCCGTGATTTTGCGTCCAGTGGCCGAGGATGACCTTCCGGTGCTCGAGCGGTTCCTGACCGAACCGGAGGCGGCTGGTCCTTTCCAGTGGCTGGGCTGGTCGGATCCGGGGGTCTGGCGGCGGCGCTGGGCGCAGGACGGACTGCTGAATGCCGACGGCGGTCAGCTGATGGTGGTGGCCGGCACCGACCGGCTCGGCTTCGTGGCATGGCGGAAGGCCACGACCTCACGGAGCTCCTACTGCTGGAACATCGGAGCCCAACTGCTGTCGGAAGCCCGGGGCCGGGGTGCCGGCACACAGGCTCAGCGGCTGCTGACGCGGTACCTGTTCGCGCACACGCCGGTCGTCAGGCTCGAGGCGGACACCGAGCGCGGGAACATCGCCGAGCAGCGCGCACTGGAGAAGTCGGGTTTCACCCGCGAGGGCGTGCAGCGCAGCTTCGTGTTCCGCGACGGGCAGTGGCGGGACGTCGTGCGCTACAGCCTGCTCCGCGACGACCTCGTGTGAGACAGGCGTTTTCGGCCGGCGAACCGCCCTTCTGCATCTGAAAATCAGAACGCTCTCCGCTGAAACAACTGTTGGACAGAACTTCGAGCCTCGCCGAAGGATGTCCACAGCGGCGCCGCGGCATCGGCCGCCGCGTGAGTGGAGGTCGAAATGCCCAGTGAGCAGACGGATGTTGTGGTGGTCGGCGCGGGTCAGGCCGGCATAGCGATGAGCGAGCACCTGGGGGCGCAGGGCATCCCGCACATCGTGCTGGAACGGGACCGGATCGCCGAGCGATGGCGTTCCCAGCGCTGGGACTCCCTGGTCGCGAACGGGCCCGCGTGGCACGACCGGTTCCCGAACCTGGAGTTTCCCGACGTCGCCCCCGACGGCTTCGCCACGAAGGAGCAGGTCGCCGAGTACTTCTCCGCCTACGCGGAGAAGATCGACGCCCCCGTGCGGTGCGGCGTCGAGGTGACGCGCGTACGCAAGAACCAGGGCCGTCCCGGTTTCCGGGTCGAGACGTCCGAGGGCGGCATCGACGCGCGGTTCGTCGTCGCGGCGACCGGACCGTTCCAGCGGCCCGTGATTCCGCCGGTCGTGCCGGACGGCGCGGTCCCGACGCAGATCCACTCCAGCGAGTACCGCAACCCGGACCAACTCCCCGACGGCGCCGTGCTGGTGGTGGGCGCGGGCTCGTCGGGGGTCCAGATCGCCGACGAACTGCGCAGGTCGGGCCGGCGGGTGCTGCTCTCCGTGGGGCCGCACGACCGGCCGCCGCGCCAGTACCGCGGCCGTGACTTCTGCTGGTGGCTCGGTGTGCTCGGGCTGTGGGACCTGACCACGCCGCCGCAGGGCGCCGCCCACGTGACCATCGCTGTCAGCGGCGCCCGCGGCGGGCACACCGTGGACTTCCGCGCGCTGGCGGGCACCGGCGTCGAACTCGTCGGGATGACCGCGTCGTACGACGACGGCGTGCTCCGGTTCGCCCCCGACCTCGCCACGAACATCGCGCTCGGCGACGAGAAGTACCTGGGCCTGCTCCGGGCGGCCGACGCGTACGCCGAGCGCAACGGGCTCGACCTCCCCGAGGAGCCCGAGGCCCATGTCCTCGGTGCCGATCCCGAGTGCCTGACCGACCCCCGGCTCGAACTCGACCTCGCCGGGGCCGGTGTCACGTCGATCGTGTGGGCGACCGGCTTCGCCGCCGACTACTCCTGGCTCGACGTCGACGCGTACGACGAGGACGGCCGGCCCGCCCAGAGCCGTGGGGTCTCCCGCGAGCCGGGCGTCTACTTCCTCGGGCTGCCCTGGCTGTCCCGGCGCGGATCGAGCTTCATCTGGGGCGTCTGGCACGACGCCAAGTACGTCGCCGACCACATCACCACCCGGCGCGGATACCTCGCGTACGAGAGCAACCCCGCAAGCAGCTGAGGAGCACAGAGCATGGCCAACGCCCCGATCGTGGCCGGCGGGCACACCCGGATCCGGCCGTTCAACACCCGTGACACCTATCCCGAGCAGAGCCTCGACAACGACCTCTGCCAGGCCGTCGTCGCGGGCGACACGGTGTACGTCCGCGGCCAGATCGGCCAGGACCTCGACACCAGTGAATCCGTCGGCGTCGGCGACGCCGAGGCACAGGCCGAGCGGGCCATGGCGAACATCAAGATGCTGCTCGAAGAGGCGGGCAGCCGGATGGAACACCTGGTCAAGCTGACGATCTACCTCATCGACCCGCGCTACCGCGAGGCCGTGTACCGCACGGTCGGGCGGTGGACGAAGGGCGTGTATCCGATCTCCACGGGCGTCGTCGTCTCCGCCCTCGCCCGCCCGGAGTGGCTGTGCGAGATCGACGCGGTCGCCGTGCTGCCGAAGGGGGAGCGAGCATGACGTTCTCCCTGGTGGTACGCGACGGTGACCGGTTCGGCATCGCGGCCAGCTCGTCGAGCCCGGCCGTCGCCGCCCGCGTCGTCCATCTGCGGCCCGGCGTGGGCGCCGCGTCCTCGCAGAACATCACCGACCCGACCCTCGGCACGAGCCTGCTCGACGGGCTCGCCGAACACGGCGACGCGGAGCGCGCCCTGGCCGAGGTCACGGGCGAGAAGCGGCATCAGAAGACCATCGCCTACCGGCAGTTGACGGTCCTCGGACGCACCGGCCCCGGGGTCGCCTACAGCGGCCCGCACACGCTCGGCACGCACGCCGCCGTCGCCGTCGACGGCGCGGTGGCCGCGGGCAACATGCTGTCCGGCGAGCACATTCCGCGCGTCCTCGTCGACGCATACGCGGCCGCCACCGGCGAGCTGGAGGAGCGGCTGATCGCCGCCATGAAGGCGGCCGTCGCGGCAGGGGGCGAGGAGGGGCCCGTGCACTCCGCCGGGCTCGCGGTCGTCGCCGACGTGGACTGGCGGGTGACCGACCTGCGCGTCGACTGGGCCGACGACCCCGTCGACCGGCTCGGTGAACTGATCGACGTATGGCTGCCGCAGCGTGACGACTATGTGCGGCGCGGCCTCGATCCGGCCTCTGCCCCGTCCTACGGCGTGCCGGGGGACCGGTGAACGGCCGCGCTCTGAAGAAGGCGGCCCGGCAGGCGGTCGACCGGCACGCCGACGAACTCATCGCGCTCTCAGAGCAGTTGCACGCCGACCCCGAGACCGCGTGGGAGGAACACCGGGCGGCCGCCCGCGTCCCGGAGCTGCTGAGTCGCGCCGGATTCGACGTCACCGCCTCCTACCTCGGGCTCGACACGGCGTTCCACGCACGGTTCGGCAGCGGGCCCGTGCGCGTCGCGCTGTGCGCCGAGTACGACGCGCTGCCCGGCCTCGGCCACGCCTGCGGGCACAACCTGATCGCGGCGAGTTCCGTCGGCGCGGCGCTCGGGCTCGCCGCAGTCGCCGACGACGCGGGGCTCACCGTGGAGGTCTACGGAACCCCGGCCGAGGAAGGCGGCGGCGGCAAGATCGAACTCCTCGAACGCGGCGCCTTCGCCGGCGTCGACCTCGCGATGATGGCGCACCCCGCGCCGGTCGACGTGGCGGAGGCCCGCCCGTTCGCCGTGAGCCATTCCAAGATCTCGTACACCGGGAAGTCGGCGCACGCCGCCGCCTACCCCGAGTCCGGGGTGAACGCGGCCGACGCCTTCACCGTCGCCCAGGTCGCCATCGGCCTGCTGCGCCAGCAACTCCCTTCGTCGGCACGGGTGCACGGCGTGGTGACGCACGCCGGGGACGCCCCGAACGCCATCCCCGAGCGGTCGTCGGGCCGCTGGTACGTGCGGGCCGAGACGCTCGCCGAACTCGCCGAGCTCGAACCCCGCGTGATGCGTGCCTTCGAGGCGGGCGCCCTCGCCACGGGCTGCGCGCTGGAGATCGAACCCGAGAGCAAGCCGTACGCCGAGTTCCGCGCGGACGAGACCGCACTCGCCCACTACCGGGCCAACGCCGTCGCCCTGGGGCGGGAGTTCGCGCCGCCGGGGCAGGCCGCGCGCATGAACCGCGCCTCCACCGACATGGGCAACGTCTCGCAGGTGGTGCCCGCCATCCACCCCTACATCGGCATCGGTTCCCTGCCCGCCACCAACCATCAGCGGGAGTTCGCCGCGCACTGCGTCGGCGACGAGGCACGGCGGGCGCTGCTCGACGCGGCTGTCGCCCTTGCCTGGACCGCGGTGGACCGGGCCGTACCCGAGGAGGCAGCGACGTGACCACGACCGAGACCGAGTCCCCGGCGGTGGACGGGCCCGCCGACCCGGCCACCCTGCGCAGGAGCGTGGCCGCCGGCGCCGTCGGCGTCTTCGTGCACTGGTTCGACTGGGCCGCGTACGCCTATCTCGCCGACACCGTCGCGACCGTCTTCTTCCCCGCCGAGGACCGCACCACCGGGCTGCTCGCCGTGTTCGGCGTCTTCGCCGTCTCGTTCGGCATCCGGCCGGTCGGCGCCCTGGTCCTCGGCCCGCTCGGCGACCGGATCGGCCGCAAGCGCACCCTGTCCCTGGTCATCTTCCTGATGTCGGGCGCGACCCTCACCATCGGCCTGCTCCCCGGCTACGACTCCATCGGCATCGCCGCCCCCGTGCTCCTGGTCCTCCTGCGGCTGGTCCAGGGCTTCGCCGCGGGCGGCGAGTTCGGCAGCGCGGCCAGCTTCCTCGCCGAGAGCGCGCCGCGCCGCCGCCGCGGATTCGGGGTGAGCTGGCTGGAGGTCGGCTCACTGCTCGGCTTCCTCGCCGGATCGTTCGTCTTCCTGCTGCTGTCCACCTGCCTCGACGACGCGCAGCTCACCGCCTGGGGCTGGCGCATCCCGTTCCTCGTCGCGGCGCCGCTCGGCGTGATCGGCGTGGTCATCCGCAACCGGATCGAGGACACCCCCGAATACCGCGCGCTGGAGAGCAACGACACCGTCCCGCGCAGCCCCGTCCGCGAGCTGCTGCGCTCCCACCGCCGCCAACTCCTCCAGGCGGCGGGCCTGATGACCGCGATGCACGTCCCGTTCTACGCGGTCCTGACCTACCTGGTCACCTACGAGACGGACCACCTCGGCCAGTCCGCCGACAGCGCGGCGCTGCTCTCCACCGGCATCTCGCTCCTCGGCCTGGTGCTCGTGCCACAGTTCGGCGCGCTGTCCGACCGGGTGGGACGCAAACCCGTCTTCATCGGCGCGACGGCCGCCCTGTTCCTCCTGTCGACGCCCGCCTTCTGGCTGATGCGGACCGGCCTGACCGGGACCTGGATCGCCGGTCTGACACTCGGCGCGATCCTGGCGGCGATCCTCGGTACGTACGCGGTGTGGTCGGCGGAGACGTTCCCCACGCGCACCCGGCAGAGCGGCCTGTCCATCGCGTACAACGTGACGGCCGCCCTCTTCGCGGGCACCGTGCCCTACCTGCTGACCCTGCTCATCTCCGCGACGGGCAGCACGCTGGTGCCGGGGCCGTACCTCATGATCTTCGCGGCGGGCGGCCTGATCGCCGCGCTCTCCCTGAAGGAGACCGTCGGGTCGTCGCTGCTGCACGCCGAGGACGTGGCCGACGACGTGGCCGAGGACGTGTCGGAGCCCGGTGAGCGTCCGGCTTAGAGTCGGGCCCGTACCCGCTTCACCGGCACAGGGGCCCCGCATGACGACACCACCCGGATTCACCCTCGTTCAGCTGCGCTACTTCCTGGTCGCCGCCGAGCACGGATCGATGACGGAGGCGTCGGCGCAGCTCCACATCGCGCAGTCCGCCGTGTCCGCCGCCGTCACCGGTCTGGAGCGCGACCTCCAGGTGCAGCTGTTCATCCGCCGCCGGGGCCGGGGTCTGACCCTGACCCCCGCGGGTGAGCGCCTGCGGCAGCAGGCCAGGGATCTGCTGGCCCGCGCCCGCGAGATGGAACGGGAGGCGCGCGGCGACGGCCCCGCCCTGTCCGGGCCGGTCAGCGTCGGCTGCTTCGTCACCCTGGCCCCGTACTACCTGCCGCGCCTGTTCAGCGAGTGCACGCGCCGCCACCCCGGCATCGAGATCGACGTCGTCGAGGCGGAGGCGGACCAGCTCGTCGAGGCGCTGACCGCCGGCCGCATCGACTTCGCCCTCACCTACGACCTGGGCCTGTCCACCGAACCGGAGGTGCACAGCGAGACGATCGCCCGCGCCCCCGCCTACGTCATCGTGGCGGCGGACCACCCGCTGGCGGGCCGGGACAGCGTGAGCCTCGCCGAACTCGCCGCGGAACCCCTCGTCCTCCTCGACCTCCCGCACAGCCGCGACTACTTCCGCGCCCTCGTCACCGCCACCGGCACCGCGCCCGACGTCCGCTACCGCACCCGCAGCTACGAGACCGTCCGCTCGATGGTGGCCAGCGGCCTCGGCTACTCCGTGCTCAACCAGCGCCCCACGATCCGGTCGACCTACGGCGGCGGCGAACTCGCGGAACTCGAACTCCGCGACGCCGGACGTCCGTTGGAGGTCAGGATCGCCTCGGTCGACGGGGTGGCGCAGTCGGCCCGCGCCCGCGCCGTGATGGACGTCCTGCGGGACATCGCCGACGGCGGCTGAGCCGCGCAACTGCTGAGCCGCTGAGCCGTCACAGCTCGGGGCAGCCCGTCACCGCCCGCGCCTGGACACGGATCAGACGCTGCGCCTCGGTGCGGGTCAGACCGGCGTTGCGGCTCACGATGTGCAGACCGAAGCCGTCCTCCAGCGCCACCAGGTTCCTGGCCAGGTCGCCGACCGGCGCGCTCAGGGTGAACACCCCGGTCGCCGCGCCCACTTCGAGCACGGTCGTGTACAAGCCCACCTCGCTGGAGAACAGCGACGCCATCAGCGCGGCGTGCCCGGCGCTGCGGTCCGCCCGGCCGTGCAGCTCGTAGAGCAGCCCGTGCGTCGCGTCGTCCGGGGCGGACGGCAACCCGGACGCGATCAGCGCCCGCAGCCGCGCCACCGGGTCGGCCACCTCGTCGGTGACCGCGTGCCGGGCCGCGAGGAAGCGCTCGACCGCGCCCCGGTGCACCTCAAGGACCAGCTCGTCCAGCTCCGGGTAGTAGTAGAGGACCGACCCCGCGGACATGCCGGCCTCCTCCGCGATGTCCTTGATGCGCAGGCCCTCCAGACCCCGCTCCGTGATGGCCCGGCCCGCCGCGTCCACGAGCGCCTCGCGCCGCGCCGTCTGGTTCTTCGGTCTGCCCAGTTTCCCCATGCGGTTAATTCTCTGTTACTTCGTTCAGGTAAATCAAGCGGATCGCGCTCAGGCCATTGACGTACCCCTGACGCATTGTTTGAATCCAGCGTCAAAGAACTAGCCGGAGCCGACGGCGCAGCACTCGGCCCGGAAGGCTTCCGTACGGCGCCCGCGCCGTGCGCAACCGAAGGTCCCGCATGACGACGCACTCGCACTGGCGGCAGCGCGCCGCCGAACTCGTCCCGCGCACCCGCCTCTTCATCGACGGACGCTGGGCCGACCCGGCCGACGGCGGCACGCTCCCCACCATCGACCCCGCCACCGGAAAGACCACCGCGGACGTGGCGGTCGCCACCTCCGCCGACGTCGACCGCGCGGTGTCCGCCGCCCGCACGTCCTTCGACGACGGCCGCTGGTCGCGCGCCGCCCCCGCCGAACGCAAGCGCGTCCTGCTGGAGCTGGCCCGGCTGATCGACGTGCACGGCGAGGAGCTCGCGCTCTGCGACACCCTCGACATGGGCAAGCCCATCGCCGAGTCCTTCGGCACCGACGTGCCCGGCGCCGCCGGCGTCTTCGCCTGGTACGCCGAAGCCGTCGACAAGCTCTATGACGAGATCGCGCCCGCCCCGCCGGGGAACCTCGCCCTGGTGCGGCGTGCCCCGCTGGGCGTCGTCGGCGCGGTGGTGCCGTGGAACTTTCCCCTGGACATCGCGAGTTGGAAGCTCGCGCCCGCACTCGCCGCGGGCAACAGCGTCGTCCTCAAGCCCGCCGAGCAGTCACCGCTCTCGGCCCTTCTCCTCGCCGAACTGGCCGCCGAGGCGGGACTTCCCGACGGCGTCCTGAACGTGGTGCCCGGACCCGGCGAGGTGACCGGCCGTGCGCTCGGGCTGCACCCGGACGTCGACACCCTCGTGTTCACCGGCTCCACCGCCGTCGCCAAGCGCTTCCTCGCCTACTCGGCCGAGTCGAACATGAAGCAGGTGTGGCCCGAGGCCGGCGGCAAGAGCCCCAACGTGGTCTTCGCCGACGCCGACCTCGACGCCGCAGCGGAACGCGCCGCCTGGGGCTTCGCCTACAACGCCGGACAGGTGTGCTCCGCCAACACCCGGCTGCTGGTCGACGCCTCGGTCGCCGAGGAGTTCACCGCCCGCGTCGCCGCGCACGCCCGCACCTGGCTGCCCGGCGACCCGCTCGACCCCGCCACCCGGCTCGGCCCGCTGGTCGACGAGGCGCAGGCCGAACGGGTCCTCGCCGCGGTGCGCGCCTCGGGCGGCACGCTCGCCTGCGGCGGCACCCGGCCCGAGCGCGAGGGCGCCTACGTCGATCCGACCGTCGTCACCGGCCTGACGCCCGGATCCCCGCTCGTGCGCGAGGAGTTGTTCGGGCCCGTCCTGACCGTCCTGCCCTTCCGCGACGAGGCGGAGGCCGTTCATCTCGCCAACGACTGCGCGTACGGCTTGGCCGCGTCCGTGTGGACCCGCGACCTCGGCCGCGCGCACCGCGTCGCCGACGCCCTCCACGCGGGCACCGTCTCGGTCAACACCGTCGACGCGCTCAGCCCGGTCACACCGTTCGGCGGCTTCAAGCAGTCCGGCCACGGGCGCGACCTCTCCCTGCACTCCTTCGACAAGTACACGGGTCTGAAGACCACCTGGATCACCTACGGATGAGCAGCCCGGGTTCCCAGAACAGCACGTCACCGACCACGGAAGGCAGCACCATGACCCTCGACGCCGCAGACCTCGTCCGCCGGGACCGCGCGCACATCATCCACCCCTACCTGCCCGGCAGCGCCACCGAGCGCGTCGTCATGACCGAGGGGTCGGGCTGCCGGCTGACGGATGCCGAGGGCCGCAGTTACCTCGACGCCACCGGCGGGCTCTGGCTGGCCCAGGTCGGACACGGCCGCGGCGAGCTGGCCGACGTCGCCCACGAGCAGATGACCAAGCTGGAGTACTTCACCAGCTTCTGGGAGTTCTCCAACGACCGCGCCATCGAACTCGCCACCCGCCTCGCCGCGCTCGCGCCCGACCCGCTCAACCACGTCTACTTCACCTCCGGCGGCTCGGAGGGCAACGAGGCCGCGATCAAGATGGCCCGCTACTACCACCACCGCCGCGGGGACACGGACCGCACCTGGATCCTGGCGCGCAGCAAGGCCTACCACGGCATCGGCTACGGCGGCGGTTCGGCCACCGGATTCCCGCTGTACCACGAGGGTTTCGCGCCGATGATGCCGCACGTCTCGCACCTCACCCCGCCGTGGCCCTACCGCACCGAGCTCTACGACGGCCAGGACCCGACCGACTTCCTGATCCGGGAGCTGGAGGAGCGCATCGCCGAGATCGGGCCCGGCAACATCGCGGCGATGATCGGTGAGCCGATCATGGGCGTCGGCGGCATGCTCGTCCCGCCGGACGACTACTGGCCGCGCGTGCGCGAGGTCCTGGACCGGCACGGCATCCTGCTCGTCTTCGACGAGGTCGTCACCGCGTACGGACGGATGGGGGAGTGGTTCGGCGCCCAGCACTTCGGCGTCACCCCGGACATCATCGTCACCGCGAAGGGCATCACCTCCGGCTACGTACCGCTGGGCGCCCTGCTCGTCGGCGACCACGTCGCCGAAGTCCTCCTGCGCGACCACGGCTTCCCCATGGGCTACACGTACAACGGCCACCCGGTCGCCACCGCCGTCGCCCTCGCCAACCTCGACCTCATCGAGAAGGAGGGCCTGCTGGCCCGCGCGAAGACCATCGGCGCGAGCCTGCACGCCGAACTCGACGCGCAACTCGGCGACCTGGACATCGTCGGCGAGATCCGCTCCGTCGGGATGATGCTCGCCGTGGAACTGGTCGCCGACCGCGCCACCCGGACCCCGCTCCCGCTGAACCCCGACCGGATGCCGCACGACGTCATCCGCCGCGAGACCGGCGTCATCGTCCGCGACTCCGCCCACAGCCTGGTGCTCTCCCCGCCGCTGATCATGACGGAGACCGAGACCAAGGAGGTGGCGTCCGCCCTGCACGCGGTCCTGGCCCGCACCGAGCCCACCGGTGAGATCCGCCCGGCCTGACCGGACAGGCACCCACTGGCGGGGCCCGGCACCCGCCGGCCCACCGGGCCCCGCCCTCCGCCCGACACGGACCCCCCCGCAACGCGCCCGCACGCCACTGCTCGCAGTCCCCGACCCCTGCCCTAGGAACTGCCCGTGTCCACCAAGCTCACGACCGCCGACCCACAGGCCGATCCCGCCACCTCGGGACTGCGCCGCAGCCTGAAGCGCTTCGACATCACGGCCATGGCCGTCGCCGCGGTGATCTCCTTCGACACCGTCGGCCAGATCGCCACCGGCGGCGGCGAGGCCGCCACCTGGACGGCGGCCATCGCCCTGTTCTTCCTCGTCCCCTACGCGCTGCTGTTCGCCGAGACCGGCGCCGCGTTCCCGCAGGAAGGCGGCCCGTACGTCTGGGTGAAGCTCGCCCTCGGCCGGCCGGCGGCCGCGCTCACCACCCTCTTCTACTGGGTCACCAACCCGATCTGGCTCGGCGGCTCCCTGGTCTTCCTCGCCGCCGAGACGTGGGACGGCTTCGTCTTCCACCTGGGCTCGGGCACCGTCGGCGACTACACGTTCAAGCTGCTCTTCGTGTGGATCGCCATCCTCACCGCGATCGTCTCGCTCAGCCGGGGCAAATGGATCACGACGGCCGGCGCGATCGTGAAGGTCCTCTCCCTGATCCTCTTCACCGTCACCGCGGTCCTCTACGGAGCCGAACACGGCTTCCAGGGCCTGTCCGACGCCCGCTTCACACCGACGACGGCGGGCTTCCTCGGACTCGTCCCCATCCTCCTCTTCGCCTACGTCGGCTTCGAGGCGCCGAACGCCGCCGGTGAGGAGATGCACGATCCGCAGAAGGACGTACCCGCGGCCCTCGGCCGCTCCGCGACGATCGCCGCCGCCTGCTACCTGCTCCCCGTCGTCGCCCTCCTCGCGGTCGTGCCCGCCGACAAGGTCACCGGAATCGGCGGATTCATGGAGGGGGTCCGACTGGTCTTCGGCGTCTACGGCGGAGCGGCCGGCCCGCTGCTCACCCTCACCGCCGTCATGTTCGTCTTCGCCCTCCTCACGCAGGGCAGCGCCTGGATGATCGTCAGCGACCGCATGCAGGCCATGGCGGCGGCGGACGGCGGCTTCTTCGCCCGGAGCCTCGGCGCCTTCCACCCCCGGCTCGGCACACCGGTCCGCACCAACCTGCTGTCCGGCGTGGTGGCCACCGTCTTCATGCTCACCGCGATGCAGTTGGTCAAGGGCGACACGGGCGCCGTCTTCGGCGTCGTGCTCACGGTGGCGGTCACCACGCTGCTGCTGTCATACCTGGCGATCGTCCCCGCCCTGCTCCTCCTGCGCCGGCGCCGCCCGGAGGTCCACCGCCCCTACCGCGTCCCGTTCGGAGACCGCGGATTCGTCGTGTGCGCGGTCCTCGTCTACGCCTGGATCCTGGTCGGCTCCTGGTCCGCGCTGTTCCCCGGAGTCCTGGAGTCCGTCTTCGGCATCGACTACGACTTCCAGGACGTCTGGGGCGTCTCCCGCGCGACCTTCGAGACCTTCACCCTGGGCACGATCGTGGTGCTCTTGCTGGTCGGCGCGGCGGGCCTGACCGTGGCCCGCCGGGCGGTTACGGGGAAGCCGGGGGAAGACACGTACACATAGAGAGGCTGTTCAGCGCTTGGGCTGGCCGTAGGCGCGCTCCACATGAAGGGTGACGAGGACCCGCTTGTCGCGGACCATGGCACGCCGGAAGTCGTCCCAGTCCTCGTGCTCGCCGTTGCGATCGCGGTAGAGGGCGATCAGGGCCTCGACCGTCTCGTCGTACGGGTCCGCGGCGACCGGCGTCAGCTCGGCGGTGCCCTCGACGACGGTCCAGGCCCAGCGATCCTGGCTGGTGATGTGATAGCCGGCCCGGGGATCACGCCGGAGGTTCTTCGTCTTGGCCCGGTCGTCGGTGACGGAGACACGGATCGTCCGGGCGGCGGGGTCGTAGACGTGCCACACATTGGACAACTGCGGGCGGCCGTCACGTTTGAGAGTGACGAGGATGCCTTCCTTGATGTCGGCGGCGAGCTGGAGCAGTACGTCGTCGTGGTCGTGCGCCTGAGGCTCGGTCATGCCCAGCCCAACGCGTGGACGGCGCGGGGGATTCCCCTCGGTGCGCGTCGGGCTCGGGGAGTATTCGATGGCGGCCCCCGCCTCCCGGCTGACAGCCTGTGGCCATGAGCCCCGAGTCCGACGGCCTGTCCGGCATTTCCTGGCTGGGTGATCCGGTCGACGCGCGTGCCCTGTTCGGTCCGGAACTCCGTTCGCTGCTCGGCACGTTGCGTGGTCTGACGGTCTCCGACTGGAGCAGGACGGCCGCCGGGTGCTGGACGGTGCACGACGTCGCCGCGCACCTCCTCGGTGACTACTACGGCCGCCTGGGCCACGATGTCCGGAACGGCTTCGCCGACGGCGAGACGGTCGAGGCGTTCGTCCACCGTACGAACCAGGAATGGGTCGAGCTGCACGCGGACGACAACCCTGCCTCGCTCATCGACGCCCTCGCGACGGCGGGCGCCCGGCTGGCCCGGCACTTCGAGACAGCCGATCTGAACGCGGCTGCCCTGGGTGTGTCATGGGCAGGCGTCGAGCCCGCGCCGGCCTGGCTCGACATCGCCCGGGAGTTCACCGAGCACTGGACCCACCGCCAGCAGATCCGCCACGCCGTCGCCCGCGCCACCGACCCGGAGCCCCGTGCCTTCACCATGGTCCTCGACACCTTCCTGCGGGCCCTGCCCCACACACTCCGGCACACGTGTGCACCGGTCGGGACACAGGTCCAGGTGATCGCCGAGGGTCCTGCGGGCGGTACGTGGACGGCGACGGCCACGGCGGACCGGTGGTCCCTGGCCGAAGCACCGAACGGCCGACCGGCCGCAGCCGTGGTGCTGGACACGGAAACCCTCTGGCGTCTGTGCACACGGAACGTCCATCCCGCGGATGCCGTCTCCCGCGCCCGAGTGCGCGGAGACCGCCAACTCGCCGTAGCCGCATGCCAGATCGTGTCCGTCATCTACTGAAGGGGTTGCCCCCACCGACCTGCGCCCCGACCTCCGCGCCGATGCCCGGTCTAGGCTGACCCGATGGGGGACGAACTGCGCGAGCGGTGGGGAAGACAGCCGGTGTGGGTGCGATGCGCGCTCGCCATGTACGTGATCGGGTTTCTCGTGGGGACACGCACCCATGTCGTCGACGTGGCCCGGGACGGCGTGCACGCGTACGCGATGTTCCCTCAGCTCCCGTTGCGGGTGTTCTTCGTCGGCCTGGTGGTCCTCGATCCGCTGGTCGTCGTGCTGGTGGCACTGGTGCGGCGAGACGGACTCCGGCTGGCGGCCGCCGTGATGCTGCTGGACATGTGCGGTAACTGGTGGGGCAACTGGCACTGGTCGCGCGATGACCCGTCGAAGCTGCTGGTGCTCCTGCCCCTCACACTCTTCGGGGTGTTCGTTCTCGCCTCCGTGGTGCCCCTGCATCGTTCCTTGGGAACTCTCAGGCCGCCGAGCGTTCGGCGAGCGGGCGGCGGCGCAAGGTGGTCTCGGTGAGCGGGCGCGCGGGGAACGAGACCGTGGGGTTGTACAGGTTCGTCCCGGGCGGCACGATGCCGTCGATCCGGTCGAGGGTCGCGTCGTCCAGGGTGAGCGCGGCGCCCTTGAGGAGGTCCTCCAACTGCCGCATCGTCCGCGGTCCGATGATCGCCGAGGTGACGGCGGGGTGGGTCACCGTGAAGGCCACGGCGAGCTGCGGGAGGGTGCAGCCGATGCTCGTCGCGAGTTCGACGAGCTGCTCGACGGCGTCGAGCTTGGCCGCGTTCCCGGCGATCGTGGGGTCGAAGAACGCCGGCCGGATCGCGGCACGGCCTGCTTCCAGGTCGACGGGCCGGTCCTTGCGGTGCTTGCCGGTGAGGAACCCGAAAGCGAGCGGGCTCCAGGTCAGCACCCCCATTCCGTAGCGCTCGCAGACGGGCAGCACCGAGGCTTCGATGCCGCGCGCCAGAATCGAGTACGGCGGCTGGTCGGTGCGGAAGCGTCCGAGGCGGCGCCGCTCGGAGACGTGGTGTGCCTCGACGATCTCCTCGGCCCGGTAGTTCGAGCAGCCGAAGGTGCGGATCTTTCCCTGGCGCACCAGATCGGTGAGTACCGAGAGCGTCTCCTCGATGTCGGTGCGGTGGTCGGGGAGATGGACCTGGTAGAGGTCGATCCAGTCGGTGTTCAGCCGTCTGAGGCTGTCCTCGACCGCGGTGAGGATCCAACGCCGCGAGTTTCCGCCGCGGTTGCGGCCCTCACCCATGGGGAAGTGGACTTTGGTGGCGAGGACGATGTCGTCACGGCGTCCCCGCAGCGCCTTTCCCACGATCTCCTCGGTTTCGCCCTGCCCGTACATGTCCGCGGTGTCGACGAAGTTGACGCCCTGGTCGAGGGCGGCGTGGATGATGCGGGCGCAGTCGTCGTGATCGGGATTGCCGGCGGCCTGGAACATCATGGTGCCGAGGCAGTGGACGCTGACCTCGATACCGGTTCTGCCGAGAGTGCGATAGCGCATGGTGATGCTCCCTACTGGTTCGACTTGCCGGTTCGATCTGCTGGGTCAACTCCGCACGTGGAGCGGCAGATCGGCCGGTCGCAGGACGGACCCTAGGATCTAGACCCGGCTCTAGATCAACCCCGTTACCCTGACCGGCATGGCTGAGATCACCACACGTCTGAGCATCGGCGAGGTCGCTGAACGCACGGGCTTGAGCGTGCACACGTTGCGCTTCTACGAGCGTGAGGGCCTCTTCGTGAACCCCGTACGACGCGGCGCCGGCGGCCGCCGCGTCTACAGCGAGGACGACGTCGACTGGATGACCGTCTGCATCATCCTCCGCGCCTCCGGCATGCCCCTGCCCACGCTCAGCCGGTACGCGGAACTGGTGGGGGAGGGGCCCGGCAACGAGGAGGAGCGACTCGCGCTCATGCGCGAGCACCAGGCACACGTCACCGCCCAGATCGGCAGGCTCACCGAGTCCCTGGACCTGATCCGGTACAAGGTCGGGGTGTACGAGGACCTCGTCGACCAGGACGACGCGGCGCGCCGTCAGTGTCACACCCCGTCCCCCTCGGCCGCCCACCAGGAATGACAGCAGAGCCGCCGCACGGGGTCCGGGCGCAGCGGCTCCGCGATCATCCTGCGTGTGCCGTCGAGTCGGGCGCAGGGGCTTCTCGGATGCGGTTGCGCTCCGCGGCTGATCGCCTCGCTCTCGGGACATCGCGCGCCCCGGTGAGCTTCAGTTCCTCAGACGTCGAGGCCGCCCCGCTTGACCAACTGGCTCGCGATCAGATTCCGTTGGATCTCGTTCGTCCCCTCGCCGACGATCATCAGCGGGGCGTCCCGGAAGTAGCGCTCCACGTCGAACTCGGTGGAGTAGCCGTAACCCCCGTGGATCCGCACGGCGTTGAGAGCGATCTGCATCGCCGTCTCCGAGGCGAACAGCTTCGCCATCCCGGCCTCCATGTCCACGCGGCGTCCCGCGTCGTACTCACGGGCGGCGTGCAGTGTCAGCTGGCGGGCGGCCATGAGTGAAGTGGCCATGTCGGCCAGGTAGTTGCCGATCGACTGATGCTTCCAGATCGGCGTGCCGAACGACTCGCGCTCCTGCGCGTAGGCGAGGGAGTCCTCCAGTGCGGCACGTCCGACGCCCAGGGCGCGCGAGGCCACCTGGAGGCGGCCGGTCTCCAGGCCCTTCATCATCTGCGCGAAGCCCTTGCCCTCCACGCCGCCGAGGACGGCGTCGGCCCGGGCCCGGTGGTCCTCGAACGACAGCTCGCAGCTCTCGACACCCTTGTAACCCAGCTTGGGCAGGTCGCGGGAGACGGTGAGGCCCGGACCGTGTTCGACCAGCAGGATCGAGATGCCCCGGTGCGCCGGGCTCGCGTCCGGGTCCGTCTTGCACAGCAGCGCGATCAGTTGAGAGCGGCGGGAGTTGGTGATCCAGGTCTTCGACCCGTTCACGAGGTAGCCGTCGGCGTCCTTGCGCGCCACGGTCCGCATCGCCTGGAGGTCGGAGCCGCCGCCCGGCTCGGTCAGCGCCATCGTGGCACGGACCTCACCGGTGGCCATCCGGGGCAGGTAGTGGCTCCTCTGCTCCTCCGTGCCGAACATCAGAAGCAGCTTGGCGACGACCGTGTGGCCGCCCATCGCACCGGCCAGGCTCATCCAGCCACGCGCCAGTTCCTCGGTGACCATGACGTAGCACGGCATGGAGACGGGGGAGCCGCCGTACTCCTCGGGGACGGCGAGACCGAAGATGCCGAGCCCCTTCATCTGCTCGATCAGGGCTTCGGGGTAGGTGTTGGCGTGTTCGAGCTTCTGGACGACCGGCTTCACCTCCTTGTTCACGAAGTCGTGCACGGTCTTCACGACGAACCGTTCGTCGGGCGACAGGGCGTCCAGGCTGCTCACGGGCTCCTCCTCGTTCGTTGACCGGTGGTGAGGACATGTGTGTGCGGGCTCGGGTGCAGGTGTCATCAGGCGTCATCCGGTGTCAGCGGGTGTCGGTGTGTGTCAGACGACGCCGTCCGCCCTCAGGCGCGCGATCTCGGCGGGCGTACGGCCCTGGGCGGCCAGGATGTGCTCGGTGTGTGCGCCGAGCGCGGGCACCGGTCCCATGCGTGCGTCGAGGCCGGCCAGGTCCGCCGGTGGGCGCAGGGCCCGGATCATGCCGCCAGGAGTGACGACGTCCGCCCAGCGTTCCCGCCCCGCGAGAACCGGGTGGTCGACGAACTCGGCGACGTCATTGACGCCCGCGTTGGCGACGCCCGCCTCGTCCAGGGCCTTCGCGATGTCGTCGCCGGTGGAGCGGGCGAACCGTGCGTCGATGATCGCGTTGAGTTCCTCGCGGTGGGCCACCCGGTCCGGACCCGTGGCGAACCGGGGATCGGTGGTCAACTCCGGCTGCTCCAGGAAGCGTTCGCACAGGGCGGCCCACTCGCGCTCGTTCTGGATGGAGAACAGCACCTGCCTGCCGTCGCCCGCGGTGTAGGCGCCGTACGGGGCGATGGTGGCGTGCTGCGTACCGATGCGCGGCGGCTGCGTGCCCCCGTACCGGGTGTAGTAGGCGGGCTGGCTCATCCACTCCGCGAGCGCCTCGAAGAGAGACACCTCCACGGACCGTGCGACACCCGTGGTGGCCCGAGTGAACAGCGCCGTCAGGATGCCGGTATAGGCGTACATACCTGCGGCGATGTCGGCGACCGACACCCCGACGCGGGCGGTGCCGTCCGGTGTGCCGGTGAGCGAGACGAGTCCCGTCTGGCACTGCACCAACAGGTCGTACGCCTTGCGGTCGGCCCACGGACCGGAGGTGCCCCAGCCCGAGACCGTGCAGGCGATCAGCGAAGGGTGGCGCTCGGCCAGGGTCCGAGCGTCGAGACCGAGCCGGGCGGCCGCGCCGGGGCCGAGGTTCTGGACGAAGACGTCCGCGCCGGACAGGAGTTCGTCGAGGATCTCCCGCCCCTCGGGGGACTTGATGTCCAGGGTCAGCGACTCCTTTGAACGGTTGAGCCACACGAAATAGCTGGACTCCCCGTTGACCGTCGTGTCGTAGCGCCGGGCGAAGTCGCCGCCGTCCGGGCGCTCGATCTTGATCACCCGGGCCCCCAGGTCGGCCAGCTGGCGTGTGGCGAACGGCGCCGCCACGGCCTGCTCGATGCTGACCACGGTGATCCCGGCGAGCGGCAACGCGGCGGCACGATCGGTCGATTCGGTCATACGGTGGCCTCCAGGTCGGTGGGCCGGACAGGTGGGCCGGGCGGGTGGGTCGGCAGCCCCTGGACGAGCTACCCACCCGCCGCGCATACGTGCCTGCGTGCCCGCCGGAGACTCGGCCGCCAAGGTCGACGGCCGACCGGCCCGTATCCGAACGGGCCCGGCGCGTAGGGGATTTGGTGGCGCCGGCCAGCACGTGACCCTGGTTCGCGGCCCGGCCACTACCATCTGCCCGGTGAGCCGGGCCGAGGCGGACCGACGCGCCGGGCAGGCCCGGAACGAGCCGAGGAAGGGTGAACCGTGACCGAGGAATTCGCGCTGCTCGGAGTGCCGTCCTGCGCGGGGACGCACGGGCCGGGCCAGGAAAAGGCCCCGGCGGCCCTGCGCTCCGCCGGCCTCGTGGACCGGCTGCGGGCGGCCGGGGTGAAGGTGACCGACCACGGCGACCTGCCCGCGGTGCCGTTCACGACCGATCCCGCTCACCGCGACCGGCAGAACCTCCCGAAGGTGGTCGAGGTGGCCCGCGCCGTGGCCGACCGGGTCGGAGCCATCCTCGACTCCGGCGCGATCCCGCTGGTGGTCGGCGGCGACTGCACCATCACGCTCGGCGTGCTCGCCGCGCACATCGCCCGCCGGCCCGACACGGGACTCCTCTACTTCGACGGTGACCTGGACCTCTCGGTGCCCGGGACCAGCCGGTCCGGGATCCTCGACACGATGGTGCTGTCCCACCTGCTGGGCGACGGCGCCCCGGAGCTGCGGGACATCGGGCCACGCACCCCGCTGATGCCGGTCTCCGCCGTCGCCGCGTTCGGCTACGAGCCGGCGGAGCTGAGCCCGTCCGGGCGGGAACGCCTTGCGTCGTACGGGCTGCGGGCCAGGTCCTGCACCGAGATCACCGCGCCGGGCACCGACCCGGTCGCCGAGGCGCGCGCGTTCTGGCGCGAACTCGCCTCCGGCCACGAGCGGTTCGTCCTGCACTTCGACGTCGACGTCATCGACTCGGTGGACTTTCCGCTGGCCGACTTCCCGCACTTCAACGAGGGACTGCCGGTCGGGACCGCGTTCGACTGCCTCGCCGAGTTCGGCTCCGCGCCGCCGCTGGCGACCCTGGTGGTCACCGAGGTCAACCCCCACCGTGACCCCGCCGGAACGATGGTGGACGCGCTGGTCGAGGCCCTGGTACGGGCGCTCGGTTCACGTCCCGCGTGACACCGGGGCCCGCCGGCGGCGGACGCGGCACCGGACGTTCGGGGTCGCGCCCCTCACACCACGCCGCCCCTCACGCCACACCGCCCCACCCTCACACCACGCCGCCCTCCTCGCCGGTCAGCGTGGCGCGGAGGCGTTGTCGATGACCGTGTTCAGGAGGGAGCGCGAGCGCCGCAGGTCCTCGATCATCCGGTCGATGCGGTCCCGCTCGACCGTCAGCTCGGCCACGAGGAACGCGTCGGCCGTCTCCGCCGGACCGCCGTCGCTGTCCCGCATGCACGGCAGCAGCTTCACGATCTTCGCGCTGCACAGGCCCGCGGCGTAGAGCTCCTGGATCCGCCGCACCCGGGCCACCGCCGCGTCGTCGTACTCCCGGTGGCCGCCCGGGGTGCGTTGGGCCGAGAGCAGACCCTCCTGCTCGTAATAGCGCAACGAGCGCTCGCTGACGCCCGTGTGCCGGGCCAGCTCACCGATCCGCATGACGCACATCACACCCTGTCGGCTTGATTCTCACATTGATGTCAAGTTCTACGGTACCCGCATGACATCCGAGACGACGCCCCTTTCCCCGCTCCTGGCCCCCGCCCGGCTCGCCGGCCACGACCTCGCGAACCGTCTGGTGATCGCCCCGATGACCCGCAATCGCGCCGACAGCGACGGCACGCCCACCGCGCTGATGGCCGAGTACTACGCCCAGCGCGCCACCGCCGGAGCGATCATCGCCGAGGCGTCCACCCCGAACGAGGTGGGTCGGACCTACCCGAACATCACCGCCCTGCACACCGACGCCCACACCGCCGGCTGGCGCCGCGTCACCCGGGCGGTCCGGGACGCGGGCGGCGGGCCGATGTTCCTGCAGATCCAGCACGGCGGGCGCGTCGGCCACCCCGCCACCAGCGGCCGCACCCCGATCGCCCCCTCACCGATCCCGCTGCCCGAGCCGATCCACACGCCCTCCGGTCGCCAGGCGGCGGTCACCCCGCGCGAGATGACGTCCGACGACATCCGGCGGACGATCGCGGACTTCGCGGCCACCGCCCGCCGCGCCGTCGACGCGGGCTTCGCGGGGGTCGAGGTCCACAGCGCCAACGGCTATCTGCTCCACCAGTTCCTCGCCACCGACTCCAACCGGCGCACCGACGGCTACGGCGGCAGCGTCGCGGGCCGCATCCGTTTCACGACCGAGGTCGTCGACGCCGTCGCCACCGCGATCGGCGCGCACCGCACCGGCCTGCGCATCTCGCCCGGACACACCGTCAACGGCATCACCGACACCGATCCCGACGAGCTGTACCCGGCCCTGTTGAGGGCCAACGCGGAGAAGGGGCTGGCGTATCTGCACCTCGCGTTCGCCGACCCCGCGCAGCCGCTGTTCGCCCGGCTGCGCACGCTGTGGACCGGCACCCTGATCGCCAACCCGGTCCTGCCCGCCGACCGGATCCCCGCCGACGGAGGCCGCGCCGCCGCCGAACGGCTCCTGGGGTCCGGCGCCGACCTCATCGCCCTCGGCCGCCCCTTCCTCGCCAACCCCGACCTCGTACACCGCATTCGAACGGGCGCCCCGGTCAACGCCGTACGCGCCAAGTACGCGATGTACACCGGAGGCCCCACCGGCTATACCGACTACCCGCGCCTGCTGACACCCAGCTGACTCGGCCGGGGCTCGGTCCGTTCCGTGGGGCGAAGGACCGGCCGAGCGGCGCGCAAACATTCATCGCCCGCGATCATCGGATCGAGTTAATGTCACCCGGTTCTCCTGGAACCGTGCCGTCAGGGGCACTTACCGTTCACGTGCATTCCGGATCAACCGGCCGTAACTCCCCTTTGAGCGACGGCATTTACCGCTGATTCTCCGCACCTCTGAACTTGGAGCGCTTCCCGTTGACTGTTGACTCGATCCCGGAGGCCCGGCAGGAGCCGCCCCGACAATCCAGTCTGGGCACGGCGGCTGCCCGCAACCTCTCCACCACGACCAAGTCGGCCCCGCAGATGCAGGAGATCACCTCCCGCTGGCTGCTGCGGATGCTGCCCTGGGTGGAGACCACGGGCGGTACCTACCGGGTGAACCGCCGCCTGACCTACACGGTCGGCGACGGAAGCGTGGAGTTCGTCCAGGACGGCTCCCGCGTGCGCGTCATCCCGCGCGAACTCGGTGAACTGGCGCTGCTGCGGGGCTTCGACGACGTGGACGTGCTGACCGCGCTCGCCGAGCGGTGCGTGCAGCGCGACTTCCGGGTCGGCGAGACGCTGGTCGAGCGCGGGACATCGGCGGACCGGCTCCACCTGATCGCCCACGGGCGCATCAGCCAGCTCGCCGCCGGAGAGTTCGGCGACGAGGTCCCGCTCGACGTCCTCGCCGACGGCGACCGTTTCGGGGACGAAGCCCTGCTGGACGAGGATGCCCGGTGGGAGACGTCGGCGGTCGCCGAGACCTCCGGCACCCTGCTCACCCTGTCCCGCGCCGACTTCGCCGCCATCCTGGCCACCGCGCCGAACCTGCGGGACCACGTGGACGAGTTCCGGTCGCGGTCGGGCCGGCGCCAGAACCATCGCGGCGAGGCGGAGATCGCCATGTCGGCGGGCCACCGTGGCGAGCACGAGCTGCCCGGCGCCTTCGTCGACTACGAGGAGAAACCGCGCGAGTACGAACTCTCGGTCGCCCAGACCATCCTGCGCGTCAACACCCGGGTCGCCGACCTCTACAACGTGCCGATGAACCAGACGAAGGAACAACTCCGGCTCACCATCGAGGCGTTGCGCGAGCGCCAGGAACACGAACTGGTCAACAACCGCGAGTTCGGCCTGCTGCACAACGCCGACTTCAAGCAGCGCATCCAGACGCACGCGGGACCGCCGACGCCGGACGACCTCGACTCACTGCTCACCCGCAGGCGCGGTTCGAAGTTCTACCTCGCCCACCCCCGCACCATCGCGGCGATCGGCCGCGAGTTCAACGCGCGCGGGCTCTACCCGGAGAACATGGACCTCGACGGCCATCAGGTCATGAGCTGGCGCGGGGTCCCCATCCTGCCCTGCGACAAGATCCCCATCACCAAGGAACGCACCAGCTCGATCCTCATCATGCGTACCGGTGTGGAGGAGCAGGGCGTCATCGGGCTGCGGCAGACCGGGCTGCCCGACGAGTACGAGCCGGGACTCTCGGTCCGGTTCATGGGCGTCGACGAGAAGGCCATCACCTCGTACCTCGTCAGCACCTACTACTCGGCGGCGATCCTCGTGCCGGACGCGGTCGGCGTCCTGGAGAACGTGCAGATCTCCCGCTGGCCCAGGTAGCGGCAGCGGCAGTCCGTACAGGGAACGCCCGGTGCCCCGACACGCAAGGAGCCCTCAAGGAGTCATGGATGCCCCCGCCTGAGCAGACACCTCCGCAATCGAGCCTGCCGGAAGCGGTCTCCCGCTACGGAGCGCAGGCCCTGGCCGACGCCGCCGCCCGCGCGCGTGACATCAGCGCCGCGTTCGGCGGTACGGCTCCCTCCGGCGTCACGGCCGTCGAAGTACCGCTGCCCGAGGTCGACTTGGCGCGCATCCTGAGCGGCCCCAGCGGCATCGGCACGGCGGGCCTGCGCCTGAGTCTCCCGGACGAGGCACCTGCGGCGACGCCGCCCGCCGAGACGGGCACGCCGATCCCCGGCCTCTACTACCACCCGATCCCCGAGCCCGACCCCGTACGCGTCGACGAGGTCAGCCGCAGGATCAAGTCCTGGGCGCTGGACGAGGTCTCCCTCTACCCCGACGACTGGGCCGAGGAGTTCGACGGCTTCTCCGTGGGCAGTTACATGGTCGGCTGCCACCCCGACGCCCCCACGATCGACCACCTGATGATCGCGACCCGGCTGATGGTGGCCGAGAACGCCGTGGACGACTGCTACTGCGAGGACCACGGCGGCTCGCCCGTCGGACTCGGCGAGCGCCTGCTCCTCGCCCACACCGCGCTGGATCCCCTTTACACGACGGGGGAGTACCAGGCGGACTGGGCGAAGTCCCTGCACGCGGACGCTCCACGGCGCGCCTACCGCTCCGCCATGGAGTACTTCGTCCAGCAGGGCAGCGACTCGCAGGCCGACCGCTACCGGCACGACATGGCCCGGCTGCACCTCGGCTACCTCGCCGAGGCCGCCTGGGCCCAGGAGGACCGCGTACCGGAGGTGTGGGAGTACCTGGCGATGCGCCAGTTCAACAACTTCCGCCCCTGCCCCACCATCACCGACACCGTCGGCGGCTACGAACTGCCCGCGGACCTGCACGCCCGACCGGCCATGCAGAAGGTCATCGCCCTCGCCGGGAACGCGACGACCATCGTCAACGACCTGTACTCGTACACCAAGGAACTCGACGCTCCGGGGCGGCACTTGAACCTGCCGGTCGTGATCGCGGAACGGGAAGACCTCTCCGACCGGGACGCCTATCTGAAGTCGGTCGAGGTCCACAACGACCTCATGCACGACTTCGAGACCGCGGCCGCGGCCCTGGCCGCCGAGCTGCCCCTGCCGAGCGTCCAGCGCTTCCTGCGCGGCGTCGCCGCGTGGGTCGACGGAAACCACCACTGGCACCAGAACAACACCTACCGCTACAGCCTGCCCGACTTCTGGTAAGAGATTGGACCCATCTGTGCTCAGCACCGAACTCACCGTCCCCTCCAACGGCCGCTCGCTGCACATCCCCAACCCGGCCACGCCCTACCAGGGGGACATCGCCCGCTACTGGGACGGCGAAGCCCGTCCCGTGAACCTGCGGCTCGGTGACGTCGACGGTCTCTACCACCACCACTACGGCATCGGAGAAGTCGACCACGCGGCCCTCGGTACCGACGGCGACGAACAGAAACTCATCGCCGAGCTCCACCGCCTGGAGTCGGCCCAGGCCGACGTCCTCCTGAAGCACCTCGGCGACATCGGGCCCGACGACACCCTGATGGACGCCGGCTGCGGCCGCGGCGGCTCGATGGTGATGGCCAACCAGCGCTTCGGCGCGTCGGTCGAGGGCGTCACCCTGTCGGCCAAGCAGGCCGACTTCGCGAACGGGCGCGCCGCCGAACTCGGCATCCAGGACCGGGTGCGGGCCCGCGTGTGCAACATGCTCGCCACCCCGTTCACCACCGGGCAGATGGCGGCCTCGTGGAACAACGAGTCGAGCATGTACGTCGATCTGCACGACCTCTTCGCGGAGCACTCCCGCGTACTGAAGGTCGGCGGCCGCTACGTCACCATCACCGGCTGCTGGAACCCGCGCTACGGCCAGCCCTCCAAGTGGGTCTCCCAGATCAACGCCCACTTCGAGTGCAACATCCACTCGCGCCGTGAGTACCTGCGCGCCATGGCCGACAACCGCCTCGTCCCGCAGGCCGTCATCGACCTCACCCCCGACACGCTGCCCTACTGGAAGCTGCGCGCCACCTCGTCGCTGGTGACCGGGATCGAGGAGGCGTTCATCAAGTCCTACGAGGACGGCTCCTTCCAGTACGTCCTGATCGCGGCCGACCGCGTCTGACCCGACCGCCCGCACACCGAGAGGGCCCGGACGAACCGTTCGGGCCCTCTTCGTGATGCCGTGGATCACGCCGGCTGCCAGATCCGGGACAGCGCTGTCGGGGTGAGGAGGTGCTCCGGCGGGCCCTGAGCGACCAGCCGTCCGTCGCTGAGGAGCAGGCAGGTGTCCGCCGAGCGGGCGGCGGTCAGGTCGTGCGTGGCCTGGACGACGGTCGTGCCGTCGGCGACCAGCTCCGTCAGCAGTGCGGTGATCCGTTCCCTGGCCTCGGGGTCGAGCCCGGTGGTCGGCTCGTCCAGGAGCAGCAGGTCGGACTCCTGGGCCAGTCCCTGGGCGATGAGGACGCGCTGACGCTGACCGCCGGACAACTCGCCGAGCTGGCGGGCGCCGAGCCCGGCGACGCCCAGCCGCTCCATGGCGGAGTCGACCACGCGCCGGTCGTACGAGGTCGGCCGCCGCCACAGTCCGCGCTCGCCCCAGCGGCCCATCTCCACCGTCTGCCGTGCCGTCAGGGGGAGTGCGTCCCCGACGGCGCCGCGCTGCGGGACGAAAGCGGGCGGGCGGCCCTCCGCGTACCGGAGCTGCCCGGATGTGGCCCGGATCACCCCGGCGAGAACGCCGAGCAGCGTGGACTTCCCGCTCCCGTTCGGTCCGACGAGTGCCGTCATCGCCAAATCCGGTATGTACGCGCCGAGTTGATGCAGTACCGGACGGCCGGGATAGCCCGCGTCCAGGGCGCTGAATCGGACGCGCCACGTCCTCGGCTCGTTGTCGGGCGACGCTCGGGGGTCTTTGTTGAACATGATTGTCATTGTAGTGTCCTCGCATGGAGTGGTTGACGGCCCCCTTCGAGGCGGCCTTTGTGCAGCGGGCCCTGTGGGCCGGGATCCTGGTGTCGGTGATCTGCGCCCTCGCGGGCACGTGGGTGGTGCTCCGGGGAATGGCCTTCCTCGGCGACGCCATGTCCCACGGACTGCTGCCGGGCGTCGCGGTCGCCGCGCTGCTCGGGGGCAATCCGCTGGTGGGGGCGGTGGTCAGCGCGGCCGTCATGACGGCCGGAGTCACCGCACTCGGCCGCACGCCCCGGCTGTCCCAGGACACCGGTATCGGCCTGCTCTTCGTCGGCATGCTGTCCCTCGGCGTCATCATCGTGTCGCGCTCGCAGTCCTTCGCGGTGGACCTCACCGGGTTCCTCTTCGGTGACGTCCTCGCCGTGCGCGAGAGCGATCTGATCCTTCTCGCGGGGGCGCTGCTCCTGGCGCTGACCGTCTCGACGCTCGGTCACCGCGCCTTCCTGGCCCTGGCGTTCGACGAGCGCAAGGCGACGACGCTCGGCCTGCGTCCCCGGGCGGCCCACGCCGTGCTGCTCGCGCTGCTGGCCCTGGCCATCGTCGCCTCCTTCCACATCGTCGGCACCCTGCTCGTCCTCGGCCTGCTCATCGCCCCGCCGGCCGCGGCCCTGCCCTGGGCGCGCCGCGTGAGCGGAGTCATGGCCCTGGCCGCACTCCTCGGTGCGACCGCCACCTTCGGCGGCCTGCTCCTCTCCTGGCACCTCGGTACCGCGGCCGGCGCGACCGTCTCGGCCCTCGCGGTCAGCCTCTTCTTCCTGTCCCACCTGGCGTCCGGAGCCCGGCAGCGCCGCCGCACGCTCCACCCCGAACTCGGTTCCCCCGCAGCCGAGTTCACCGCGCACGCCCCCACGACCCGACCGAACGAAACCTGAGGCGATCTCCTTGCTCGTCCGAATACACGTCACATCCATGGCTCCGGCGCTGCTCGCCGCGGTCCTGCTGACCGCGGGCTGCGCGGGCCGGGACGACGCCAAGTCCGCCTCCGAGAGCCCTGGTTCGACGTCCGCCACCCGGCACGGCTACGTCGAGGGCGCCACCGAGGCGGCCGAGCAGCAGTCCCGGCTCCTCCTCGGCGACCCCGGCACCGGTGGCACCCGGGTGCTGGACCTGAGCACCGGTAACGTCCACGAGACGGCACGAAAGACAGGTCTCACCGGCCTCACCACGGACGGCCGCTTCGGCTACTTCCACGGAGCGGACGGCGTCCAGGTCCTGGACAGCGGCGCGTGGACGGTCGACCACGGAGACCACGTGCACTATTACCGCGCGAAGATCAGGGACGTCGGCACGCTTTCCGGTGGGGACGGCGGCGACGACACGAACATCCGCGGTGACGCGGGCGTCACGGTGGCCACGGACGCCGACGGCAGAGCGGCCGTCCACCCTCGTGCCGACCTGGAGAAGGGCGCGCTCGGCACCCCCGCCCGGCTCCCGGGAACGTACGAGGGGGCGGTCGTGCCCTACGCGGAACACCTGATCGCCCTCACGCGCGACGGCGACGGCCCCGCGAAGGTCGTCGTGCTCGACCGGTCCGGCAAGCGCGTCGCCGCTCCGGAGTCCGCGTGCGAGGAGCCCCGCGGTGACGCGGTCACCCGGAGGGGAGTCGTCCTCGGCTGCGCCGACGGCGCCCTGCTCGTCCACGAGGAGGACGGCACGTTCACCGCCGACAGGATCCCGTACGGCGAGGACGTGCCGAAGGCGGAGCGGGCCACCGAGTTCCGGCAGCGGCCCGGCGGCAGCACGCTCACGGCACCCGCGGGGAAGGAGGCGGTATGGGTCCTGGACGTGACCGAGCGGGCCTGGACCCGGATGGAGACCGGTCCCGTCGTGGCCGCCAACACCGCCGGTGAGGGATCTCCGCTGGTCGTGCTGGAGAGCGACGGAGCCCTGCACGGCTACGACATCGCGACCGGTGAGGAGACCGCGGTCACCGAGCCCCTGCTGAAGGACGTATCAACAGCCTGCTCCAGCAACGCCGTTGACCCGGTCGTCGAGATCGACCGCAGCCGCGCCTACCTCAACGACCCGGCGGGCAAGCGCGTGTACGAGATCGACTACAACGACGGACTCCGCGTCGCCCGCACCTTCGACCTGGACGTCCGGCCGTCCCTGATGGTGGAGACGGGCCGATGAGCGTACGGGTACGGACCGCGCGGCTGCGCGCCCTGCTGCTGACCCTGGTCACCTTCTTCGTCGTGGCCGCCACGGCGACCGGCTGCGCGGGCGGCGACGAGCGGCCCCGGGTCGTGGTGACGACCAACATCCTCGGTGACATCACCCGCGAGATCGTCGGCGACGAGGCGGACGTCAGCGTGCTGATGAAGCCGGGCGCCGACCCGCACTCCTTCGGTCTTTCGGCCGTACAGGCGGCCGAGTTGGAGAACGCCGACCTGATCGTCCACAACGGGCTCGGCCTTGAGGAGAACGTCCTGCGGCACGTGGCGGCCGCCCGCGCGTCGGGTGTCGCCACCTTCGCGGCGGCCGAGGCGGCGGACCCGCTCACCTTCCACGCAGGCGCCGACGGGGCCAAAGAACCCGACCCGCACTTCTGGACCGACCCCGACCGGGTGCGCACGGCGGCCGGCCTGATCGCCGACCAGGTCGTCGAGCACGTCGAGGGCGTGCGCGAGAAGGCCGTTCGGGACAACGCCCGACGCTACGACGGACAACTCGCCGACCTCACCACCTGGATGGAGAAGACCTTCGCCGCGATCCCCGAGGACCGGCGCGCCCTGGTGACCAACCATCACGTCTTCGGCTACCTCGCCGACCGCTTCGGCTTCCGCGTGATCGGCGCCGTCATCCCCAGCGGCACCACACTCGCCTCGCCCAGCTCCTCCGACCTGCGCTCCCTCACCCGGGCCATGGAGCGGGCCGGGGTGCGCACCGTCTTCGCCGACTCCTCCCGGCCGACCCGGCTGGCCGAGGTCCTGCGCCAGGAGATGGGCGGCGACGTGGACGTCGTCCCCCTGTACACCGAGTCGCTGACCGGCAAGGGCGAGGGCGCCGCCACCTACCTGGACATGATGCGCGCCAACACCACGGCCATGGCCGACGGTCTCGTCGGCGACTGAACGAACCCGTCCCGCGGGCCGGCGCACCGGACGCCGGCCGTTCCACCACACAACCCCGTGCCCCCAGGGCCGGAGAGGAAAGACACGCGATGAACAACAGGTCGACACGCGCCAGAACGCTGACGGGCACGGCACTCGCCCTGGCGGCATCGATGGCGCTGACCGCCTGCGGCGGGAACGACGACGCCGCGTCCGAAGCCGAACCGACGCAGACGACCCGCGGCAAGGCCACCGCGGTCGAGAACCCGCTGGTCGCCTCCTACGACGGCGGACTGTACGTCCTCGACGGCGACACCCTGAAGCTCGCGAAGACGGTTGAACTGGCCGGCTTCAACCGGGTCAACCCGGCGGGCGACGAGGACCATGTCGTCGTCTCCACCGACACCGGCTTCCGCGTGTTCGACGCGACCCGGCAGACGTTCACGGACGCCGAGTTCAAGGGCGCGAAGCCCGGGCACGTCGTGCGGCACGCCGGCCGGACGACCCTGTTCACCGACGGCACGGGCGAGGTGAACGTCTTCGACCCCGCGGACCTGGCCGGCGGGAAGCAGCCCGAGAGCCGGGACCACACCTCCGCCGAGCCGCACCACGGCGTCGCCATCGAACTCGCCGACGGCCGGCTCGTCACCACCCTCGGCACCGAGGAGACGCGCACCGGCGCCCTCGTCCTGGACAAGAAGGGCACGGAGATCGCCCGCGCGGAGAACTGCCCCGGCGTGCACGGCGAGGCGGCCGCCGAGGGCGAGGTGGTCGGTCTCGGCTGCGAGGACGGCGTCCTGCTCTACAAGAACGGCGCGTTCACCAAGGTCGACGCCCCCGACGACTACGCCCGCACCGGCAACCAGGCGGGCAGCGACGCCTCCCCGGTCCTCCTCGGCGACTACAAGACCGACGCCGACGCGGAACTGGAACGGCCGACCCGCATAGCGCTGATCGACACCCGAACGGCGAAGATGAAGCTGGTCGACCTCGGCACCAGCTACTCCTTCCGCTCGCTCGCCCGCGGCCCGCACGGCGAAGCCCTCGTGCTCGGCACCGACGGCATGCTCCACGTCATCGACCCGGAGACCGGAAAGACGGAGAAGGAGATCGACGCGGTCGGCGACTGGACGGAACCCCTGGACTGGCAGCAGCCCCGGCCCACCCTCTTCGTCCGTGACCACACGGCGTACGTCTCCGAGCCCGGCAAACGCCAACTGCACGCGTTCGACCTGGACTCGGGGAAGAAGCTGACGTCCGTGACGCTGCCGAAGGCCACTAACGAACTGTCCGGGACGGTCGCCGGACACTGACCGCTTCCTCCTGGGACATGCCTGAGGAACGCCCGCCGGTCCGGCGGGCGTTCCGTGCTGTCCGGGGGAAGGGGGGGGACGGGGGGAGGAGGGCGGATGATCAGCCGAGCAGCTCGCCCAGCCGCGCCGCCGTCGCCGCCACGGTCCGGCCCAGCTCCTCGACGCCGGCCCGCTCGAAGACCGAGACGCCGATGCTGGTCGTGGGGTCGCCGCGGTGGGTCGGGACGGCCGCCGACACGCCGATGACGGCCGGGATCACCTCGCCCTCGGTGACCGCGAATCCCTGGGTCCGGGCCTCGGTGACCTCCGGGCGCTCGCCGTCGCGCGGCGGGCCGACGGCCAGCAGCGCGAGACCGGCCGAGCCCTGCTCGATCGAGTGCGTCTGGCCGGGCCTGAACGACACGTGCACCCGCGCCCCGCGCGGCTCGACCACCATCAGCGCCCGCATGTCACCGGCGCCCTCGCGGACCATGAGGTGGACGGTGGCGCGGGTCGCCTCGGCGAGTTCGTCGAGCAGTGGCCGGGCGAGCGTGCGCAGATCCTGCTCCACCGGCTCGGCGAGGGTCACCAGGCCCGTGCCCAGCACGATCCGCCGGTGATGGTCCCTGCGGCACAGCTGGTGCGCCTCCAAGGTCCGCACCAGGCGGTGCGCGACCGTCCGGTGCACCCCGATGCGCTCGGCGATGTCCGCCACGGTCAGACCCCCCGGGTGCTCCGAGAGGAGCCGCAGGATCAGCAGCCCGTGATGGAGGGTCTTCGACATCCCCTGGTCGAGGACGATCCCGGGCGGAGTCCAGGGCTCACCTGTGTGGTTCACGCATTCATCCCTTGACGGTATTCGGCCAACCTGCATACGCTCACGTTATTCGCACTGCTGGTGCGATTATCGCACAGGGCGCAGTGCCCAGACAACCTCCCCGCCCAGGCCGCTCGGGACAGCGGCCCACCGGGGAAGGCCGAGCCGAAGGGACGCCGCATGGAACCGCGCGCACCCGCCGAATCCTCCGCACCGGACAGCGCCGAGCCGGACAGCGCCGACCTCGCGCGCATCCACCAGCTCTACAACCGGCAGAGCCACCTCATCGACGGCGGACGGGCCGCCGCGTGGGCCGCGACCTTCACCGCGGACGCCACCTTCGACTCCCCGAGCTACCCCGCCCCCGTCACCGGCACCGCCGCCCTCACCGCGTTCGCCGAACGGTTCACGGCCACCGCCGAGGCCGACGGCGTGGTCCGGCGGCACGTCGTCACCAACCTGGTCGCGGAGACCGAAGGACCGGACGCCCTGCGCGTACTCGGCTACCTCCAGATCGTCGCCACACCGCGCGGCGGAGAGCCCCGCACCGAACGGCTGACCACGCTCACCGACCGCGTGGTCCGCGACGGCGGCACCTGGCGGATCGCCGCCCGCCGGATCCGCCGCGACGACACCGGCGCCACCGACGGCACCGACGAAACCCCGGCCCCCGGCGGCGGCTCCTGACCCCGCCCGCCCACGGCCCCGTACTTCAACGACGAAGGAACCCCTCATGAGCAGCGCCAGCACGCCCTCCGCCACCCCCGCCGCAGCGGACGACCACCGCACCGGGCCCGGCCGGGTCGACCCCCGCCGCCCCACCGCGCACTACCCCGAACTGGCGGGCACGGCCGCCGTGGTGACCGGCGCCGCGCGCGGCATGGGCGCCGTCTTCAGTGAGGGCCTCGTCTTGCGCGGAGTCGACGTGATCGCCGCCGACATCGACCTCGACGCCATGAAGCGCACCGCCGAGGAGATCAACGCCGACACCGCCACGCTGCCCGAGGGCGGCCGGCGCGGCCGGGTCGTGCCCGCCGCCGTCGACGTCACCGACGCGGCCGGACACGAGGAACTGGCCGCCCTCGCGGAAGCCGAGTTCGGCCGCCTGGACCACTGGGTCAACAACGCGGGCATCTTCCCGCACGCCTTCGCCCAGGACATCTCGCCCGAGCAGATCGACGCCGTGCTGCGCGTCAACGTCCAGGGCGTGCTGTTCGGTTCGCAGAGCGCCTCCCGGCATCTGCGGCCCGGCGGCGCCATCGTCAACATGTCGTCCGTCTCCGCCGTCCGGGTCCGCAAGGGCCGCGCCGCCTACTGCGCCTCCAAGGCCTCCGTCGCGCACCTCACCGAGTCGCTCGCCGTCGAGTTCGGCGACCTCGGACTGCGCGTCAACTCCATCGCGCCCGGCTACATCGACACCGAGATGACCCGCTGGGTGCAGGAGGACCCCGCCGCCCTCAAGCACGCCCTGGAAAGCGTGCCCCTCCACCGCATCGGCTCCCCGCAGGAAGTCCTCGGCGTGCTGCTCTTCCTGCTCTCCGACAGCGCCCGCTACGTCACCGGGCACAGCATCGCCGTGGACGGCGGCTCCCGTCATGTCTGAGCCGGCCACCACCCCGTACGCGGAGCCGGTGCGCTACCCGTCCACGGTCCTGATCACCGGGGCCGCGGGCGGCATGGGCGCCGAGCACGCCCGCGCGCTGGCCCGCCGCGGCAGCCACGTACACCTCGCCGACGTGGCCGACTGTGCGCCCGTCGTCCGGCAGATCACCGAGGAGGGCGGCCGTGCCACCGCCCACCGTCTGGACGTCACGGACTCCGCCGCCTGGCGCACCGTCACCGACGCCGTGCGCAGCGCCGACGGCCGGCTGGACGGGCTGGTCAACAACGCGGGCATCTCCCGGCGGCTGCTCTTCATGGACACCACCGAAGAGGTCTGGGACCGCGTCGTCGGCATCAACCTCACCGGCGCGTTCCACGGCATGCAGGCCGTCGCGCCGCTCATGCGGGACTCCGGCGGCGGCGCGATCGTCAACATCTCCTCCATCTCCGGGCAGATCGGCTACTTCTCGCCGTCCTACTCCGCGAGCAAGTGGGGCCTGACCGGCCTGTCGAAGTCCGCCGCCGGAGAGCTGGCCGCCTGGGGCGTCCGCGTCAACTCCCTGCACCCCGGCCTCGTCGACACCGGACTGCTCGCCGGATCCGACGCATTCGTCGACTCCGCCCGGCGCAGCATCCCCGCCGGCCGCCTCGCCACGCCCGCCGAGATCACCGACGCCGTGCTGTTCCTGCTGAGCGACCGCAGCGCCTACATGACCGGCGCCGAGGTCACCCTCGACGGCGGCCTGGTCTCCAACGGCCTCTACCACCGCATCGTCGCCGACGCCGAAGGAGCCCTGTGATGACCGACCTCGACGACCTCGACGTCATCGTGGTGGGCGGCGGCGGCGCCGGACTCGCCGCCGCCGTGAGCGCCGCCGAACAGGGTTCGAGCGTCCTCGTGTTCGATTCCGAGAAGGAACTCGGCGGCTCCACCCAGCTGTCCGCAGGACTCATCACCGCCGCTGGCACCAGCGTGCAGCGCGCCCTCGGTATAGAGGACACCGCCGAGCGCCACTTCCAGCACTACATGGACCTCAACCAGTGGCAGCTCAACCCCGGCCTCGTGCACGCCTTCTGCGCCGCGGCGGGGCCGATGCTGGAGTGGATGATCGGCCTCGGCCTCGACGTGCCCGCCGCCCTCTCCTCCGACGCCCACACCCCGGGCCTGTCCCGGGCCGGTGTCGAGGATGTCTGGCGCGGACACGTCCCGCGCGACCAGGGCTACGGCCTCGTCCAGGTCCTCGACAAGGCCCGCAAGAGCCACGGTGTCGAGGTCGTCCTCAACACCCGCGTCGAGCGCCTCCTTCACGAGGACGGCCGCGTCGCCGGCGTCGAGGCCGACGGCATCGAGGTGCGGGCCCGCGCCGTCGTCGTCGCCAGCGGCGGCTTCGCCCAGAACCCCGAACTGCTGCGCCGCCACTACCCCGAGGCGCTCGACGCGGGCGACTCCCTGTTCGTCGTCGCCGCCCCCGGCAGCCGCGGCGACCATCTCGCCTTCGCCGAGCAGACCGGCGGCGCGGTGACCGGCGACGGCTGGGGCCTGATGCTCCCCACCGCCTACTTCCAGCGCCACCACCACTGGCAGGCCGGATTCCCGCCCGTCTCCCGGATCAACGTCAACACCACGGGCCGCCGCTTCATGGACGAGGACGCCTCCTACGCCGTCTCGGGCGGCGCCATCCTCGCCCAGGACGGCCCCGTCTGGACGGTGTTCGACGAGAAGGCACGGCTCGGCCTGCCCACCGGCTACGCCGACTGGACCCCCGACGGAGTCGCCGCCGAAGCGGCCGCGGGCCGTCTGGCCATCGCCGGGGACCTGCCGGCGCTGGCCGCCGCCATCGGCGTACCCGCCGACGCCCTCACCGCCACCGTCGCCCGCTGGAACGCGGGACTGCCCGCCACCGGCACGGACCCCGAGTTCCGGCGCGAGCAGACCCTCGCCGCGAAGGGCGCGGACCAGCGCCCCGACCCCGTCGCGACCGCCCCCTACTACGCGGCCCGCGTCCTGCCCGCCGAACTGGTCTGCACCCACGCCGGCCTGGAGATCGACCCGCAAACCGCCGTGCTCGACCGCACCGGCACCCCCATACCCGGACTGTTCGCCGCCGGTGAGGCCGGCGGCGGCGTCCTCGGCATGCGCTACGTCGGCGGCGGCAACGCCGTCGCCAACGCACTCACCATGGGCCGCATCGCAGGCGTCAACGCGTCCCGGACCGCCTAGCCCCTCTATCGGATCTCCGCCCTCATCCCCTTGGAGCCGTCATGGCGAACCTCAACGTCGAGGCCAGCGACCCCGGCACGAGAACCATCCGCAAGGTCACGCTCCGGATCTTCCCGATCGTCGGCCTGCTCTACGTCTTCAACTACATGGACAGGTCCAACATCAGCTATGCCGAACTCGGCATGCGGGACGACCTGGGCATCACCACCGCCACCTTCGGCGCCGTCGCCTCCGTCTTCTTCCTGGCGTACGTCGTGCTGGAGATCCCCAGCAACATGATGCTGAAGAAGGTCGGAGCGCGGCTCTGGCTCGCCCGCATCGCCATCAGCTGGGGTCTGGTCACCGTCGTCACGGGCTTCGTGGACAGCGTCACCCACCTGTACGTCGCCCGGATCGCGCTCGGCATCGCCGAGGCGGGACTCTTCCCCGGTCTGCTGCTGTACCTGACGTTCTGGTACCGCGGGAAGGAACGCGGACAGGCCATCGCCATGATGGCGCTCGCCCAGCCGATCGCGATGATCCTGGGCAGTATGACCGGCGGCTGGATCCTCGACCACGCCCACTGGCTCGACCTGAGCAGCTGGCGCTGGGTGTTCATCCTCCAGGGCGCGCCCGCCATCCTGATCGGCATCGTCACCTTCATCTGGCTGCCGGACAAGCCCGCCGACGCCCGCTTCCTGACCCCCGACGAGCGGACCTGGCTCCAGGCGGAGATCGACAAGGAGTACGTCGGCGAGAGCGCCGAGAAGGAGACCGTCCGCGGTCAGCTCAGCGCCCTGAAGAACCGCAAGGTCCTCTACATGGCCGCCGCCAACTTCTTCGCCGCCTGCGGTCTGTACGGTTTCACGTTCTTCCTGCCGAAGATCGTCCAGCAGCTCGACCCGTCGTACTCCTCCACGAGCATCGGTCTGCTCGGCGCCATCCCGTTCCTCGTCGGCGCCGTCGGCATGCTCATCGTCGCCCGCACCTCCGACCGCACCGGGGAGCGCCGTCTCCACGTCATCGGCCTGATGCTGCTGGCCGCCCTCGGGCTGTTCGGCACCATCGTCTTCCGGCACACCCCGGCGATGGCCCTGATCTGCCTGAGCATGGTCGCCGTCGGCGTCCTCGGCTACATGGCGCCCTACTGGGCGCTCGCCGCCCGCGTCCTGCCCCGCAAGGAGACCGCGGTCGGCCTCGCCGGGATCAACTCCATCGCGGCGCTGGGCGGTTTCGTCAGCCCGTACCTGATCGGCAAGAACGCCACCGCCGACGACGTCACCGTCGGCCTGTACTTCCCGATCGGCTGCCTCGTCGTGTGCGCCGTGATGCTCCCCTTCCTCAAGGTCCCCCGCGAGCGCGAGCCCGGCGCGGACACCGCGGCCCCGACGCCCGCCACGACCGCCGCCTGAAGCCCCGGGGCCGCCCCGCGCGCCCCGGGCATCCACCGAACCGAGGACCCACCATGCCGCACTACCGCAGCGTCGGCGACGTACCCCCCAAGCGCCACACCCAGCACCGCGACGCGGACGGCCGGCTGCGCTACGAGGAGCTGATGGGAGAGGAGGGCTTCTCCGCCGACTCCTCCCTCCTCTACCACCGCGAGATCCCCTCCGCGATCACGGACGCCCGCGCCTGGGACCTCACCGGGCAGGACACCGTCGCCAACCACCCCCTCAAGCCCCGGCACCTCAAACTCCACACGCTGACGGACGGGACGGACTGGCGCACCGCCGACGCCGTCACCGGCCGCCGCCTGCTGCTCGGCAACGCCGACGTGCGGATCTCCTACGCGGTGACCGGCACGCCCTCCCCGTACTACCGCAACGGCATCGGCGACGAGTGCGTGTACGTCGAGAGCGGCACCGCACGCGTGGAGACCGTCTTCGGCGTCCTCGACGCCCGCGCCGGCGACTACGTGATCCTGCCGCGCGCCACCACCCACCGCTGGGTGCCCACCGGCGACGAGCCGCTGCGCCTCTACTGCGTCGAGGCCAACTCGCACATCGCGCCCGCCCGCCGCTACCTCTCCCGCTACGGCCAGCTCCTCGAACACGCGCCGTTCTGCGAACGCGATCTGCACGGCCCCGACGGGCCGTTGCTCGCCGAGGGCGACGACGAGGACATCGATGTACTGGTCAAGCACCGCGGATCACGCGGAGAGATCGTCGGCACCGTGTTCACCCAGGCCACGCACCCCTTCGACGTCGTCGGCTGGGACGGCTGCCTGTACCCGTACACGTTCAGCATCCACGACTTCGAGCCGATCACCGGCCGCGTCCACCAGCCGCCGCCCGCCCACCAGGTCTTCGAGGGCGACAACTTCGTCATCTGCAACTTCGTGCCCCGCAAGGTCGACTACCACCCCCTCGCCATCCCGGTGCCGTACTACCACTCCAACGTCGACAGCGACGAGGTGATGTTCTACTGCGGCGGCGACTACGAGGCCCGCAAGGGCTCCGGCATCGGCCAGGGCTCCGTCTCGCTGCACCCCGGCGGCCACGCCCACGGCCCGCAGCCCGGCGCCTACGAACGCAGCATCGGCGCCGAGTCCTTCGACGAACTCGCCGTCATGGTCGACACGTTCCGCCCCCTCGAACTCGGCGAGGGCGCCCGCGCCGCCGACGACCCCGGCTACGCCTGGACCTGGGCCGGACGGGGGCCCGCCGCGTGACCGGGCTCCTCGACCGGCTCGTCGACGACGCCGGACTCTTCCCGCCGACGGCGCTCGCACCGGCCGACGCGGTCCGCCGCCACCGCGCGGACCTGGCCGCCGGACACCCCCTGCACAGTCACCGACTCCTCGTCCCGGCGGGCCGGTTGGACGAGATCCGGGACCACCTCGACGCGCAGGACCGCTTCGCGCTCGGCCTGATCGCCGACGGCGGCCCGACGGACGACCCGGGCGCCCGGCTCGCGCGGGCCGTCGCCACGATCGCCGCCGACCCCCGGCTCACCCTCGCCCTCGTGGAGGCCCCGGTGACGGTCTTCGGCGCGGATCCAGCCGACGCCGTGCCCGCCGTCCTCGACGCGCTCCGCGACAACTGTGTCCCCGATGTATCCGTCTTCCTCGAACCCGCCAAGCCCGCAGGCGTCGACGCGCTCCTCGCCGCCCTGCCCCGCCCACCGGCCCGTACGGCCGGGGTGAAGCTGCGCTGCGGCGGCGTCCGCGCCGACCTGTTCCCGAGCACCGCCGACGTCGCCCGCTTCCTCGTCGCCTGCGCCGACGCCCGCGTCCCCTTCAAGGCCACCGCCGGACTCCACCGCGCGGTCCGCCACCACGACCCGGCCACCGGCTTCACCCACCACGGCTACCTCAACCTGCTGCTCGCCACCGCGACCGCCCGCACCACCGGCGACGCGGCCGCCGTCCGCGCGGACCTGGAGATCACCGACCCGGACCGACTGGCCGCCGCTGTAAGGGAGTTGGAGGACGTGACCGGCGTGCGCGAGCTGTTCGTCTCCTACGGCTCCTGCTCCACCGCCACCCCGGTGACCGAGGCCACCGCCCTTCTCGACCCCGCCGTCCCCGACCCCGCCCGAAAGGACCCGACCCGATGACCCCCGACAGCTGGGTACCGATACCCGACGGCTCGCCGTTCCCCCTGCACAACCTGCCGTACGGGGTGTTCGCACCCGCCGACGGAGTCCGCCGGGTCGGTGTCGCCGTCGGCGACCACGTCCTCGACCTCGCCCAGGCCCTCGGCGACGACACCTTCGCCCGGCCCGCGCTCAACGCGTTCCTCGCCCAGGGCCGGGCCCGCTGGCAGCGGGTGCGCGCCGACATCGTCGCCCTGCTCACCGACCCCGCCCGCCGCGTCGACGCCGAACCCGCACTGCACCGCCGCGCCGACGTCGACCTGTTCCTGCCCTTCGAGGCCGCCGACTACGTCGACTTCTACGCCTCCGAGCACCACGCCGCCAACATCGGCCGGATGCTGCGCCCCGGGCAGGAACCGCTCACCCCGCAGTGGAAGCACCTCCCGATCGGCTACCACGGACGCGCCGGCACCCTCGTCGTCTCCGGCACCGACATCACCCGCCCGCACGGCCAGACCCGGCCGCCCGGCACGGAGGCGCCCGTCGTCGGACCCAGCCGCAAGCTCGACATCGAGGCCGAGGTCGGCTTCGTCGTCGGCACCGGCACCCCGCTCGGCACCTCCGTGTCCGTCGACGACTTCGCCGACCACGTCTTCGGCGTCTGCCTCGTCAACGACTGGAGCGCCCGCGACCTCCAGGCCTGGGAGTACGTGCCGCTCGGCCCCTTCCTCGCCAAGTCCTTCGCGACCTCCGTCTCCCCCTGGATCGTCCCGCTCGACGCCCTGCGCGCCGCCCGCGTCGCGCCGCCCACCCGCACCGCGCCCCTCCAGGAGTACCTGCGCGACGGCGAGGACTGGGGCCTCGACCTGGCCCTCGAAGTCCGGCTCAACGGACACCTCGTCGCCCGGCCGCCGTTCACCGCCATGTACTGGACCCCGGCCCAGATGCTCGCCCACCTCACCGTCAACGGCGCGTCCCTGCGCCCCGGCGACTTCTACGCCTCCGGCACCGTCAGCGGACCCGACCCCGGCCAGCGCGGCTCCCTGATGGAGCTGAGCTGGAACGGACAGGAACCCCTCACCCTCCCCGACGGCACCACCCGCACCTTCCTGGAGGACGGCGACGAGGTGACCATCACCGCCACCGCGCCGGGACCCGGCGGCAGCCGCATCGGGTTCGGCGAGGTCACCGGGCGGATCACGGGCGGTGAGCTCCGGTGAACAAGGTGACCGACGCGGCGACCGCCGTCGCCGACATCGCCGACGGGGCGACCCTCGCCGTCGGCGGCTTCGGCCTCTGCGGCATCCCGACGGCGCTGATCCGCGCCCTGCACCAGGGCTCTGCCACCGGTCTGGCCGTCGTCTCCAACAACTGCGGGACCGACGGCCACGGCCTCGGCGTGCTGCTCGCCGACCACCGGATCAGCCGGGTCACCGCCTCCTACGTCGGCGAGAACAAGGAGTTCGCCCGCCAGTACCTCGCGGGCGAGCTGGAGGTCGAGCTGATCCCGCAGGGCACCCTCGCCGAACGGCTGCGCGCGGGCGGCTGCGGCATCCCCGCCTTCTACACCCCGGCCGGTGTCGGCACCCAGATCGCCGACGGCGGACTGCCCTGGCGCTACGCCCCCGACGGCAGCGTCGCCGTCGCCTCACCGCCCAAGGAGCGTCGCGACTTCGGCGACCGCTCCTACATCCTGGAGCCCGCCGTCACCACCGACTTCGCCCTCGTGCGGGCCGCGCGCGGAGACACTCACGGCAACCTCGTCTTCCACCGCTCGGCCCGCAACTTCAACCCGCTCGCCGCGATGGCGGGCGCCGTGACGGTCGCCGAGGTCGAGGAACTCGTCGAACCCGGAACCCTCGACCCCGACGAGATCCACCTCCCCGGCGTCTTCGTCCAGCGGGTCGTCCCGCTGACCCCCGCCGAGGCCGCCGACAAGTCCATCGAGAAGGCGACGGTGCGCTGCTGATGCCCTGGAACCGAGACGCGATGGCCGCACGGGCCGCCGCCGAACTGACCGACGGCAGTTACGTCAACCTCGGCATCGGCCTGCCGACCCTCGTCCCCAACCACCTCCCGCCCGGCGTCGACGTCGTCCTGCACTCCGAGAACGGCATCCTCGGCGTCGGCCCCTACCCCTACGAGCACGAGGTCGACCCGGACCTGATCAACGCGGGCAAGGAGACCGTCACCCTCGCGCCGGGCGCCTCCTTCTTCGACTCCGCGCTCTCCTTCGGGATGATCCGCGGCGGCCACATCGACACCGCGATCCTCGGCGCCCTCCAGGTCTCCCGACGCGGCGACCTGGCCAACTGGTCCGTCCCCGGCAAGATGATCAAGGGCATGGGCGGCGCCATGGACCTGGTGCACGGCGCCCGCCGCGTCGTCGTCCTGATGGAACACACCGCCCGCGACGGCAGCCCGAAGATCGTCCGCGACTGCACACTGCCGCTCACCGGACAGGCGTGCGTGCACCGGCTCATCACCGACCTCGGCGTCTTCGACATCACCCCCGACGGGATCGCCGTCGCCGAACTGGCACCCGACGTCACCCTCGACGAGGTGCGCGCGGCCACGGGGGCCGAACTGGTGGTGGGGGAGCGGGTGCCGGCGGCGCGGACCCGCTGATGCACAATCGGCGGATGGCCGTCTCCGTACCCGACCTCGTGGCCCAGCCCGACCTCCGGCTCACCGCGCTGACCAGCCACTGCGACGACACGGAGCGGCGGATCCGCTGGGTCTCCACGACGGAGCTGCCCGACCCGCTGCCGTTCCTGCGCGGCGGCGAGCTGGTGATGACCACCGGTCTCCTCGACCGGGCCGAAGCCGACTGGGTCAGCCTGCTCGGCAGGCTCGCGGAGCTGCCCGTCGCCGCGCTGTGCGTCGGCACCGGGCTCGTGCACCAGACGGTTCCGCCGGTCGTCGTCGAGACCGCCGAGCGGGTCGGGCTGGCACTCCTGCGGTCGCCGGTCGAGGTGCCGTTCGCGCAGATCAGCCACTGGGTGGCGGAGCAGACGTTCGCCGAGCAGTACGACGCCGTGCGCGCCGCCTCCGCGCTGCAGGACGAGCTGATGCGGGAACTGCTCTCCGGACACGGGCTGCGCGGGCTGCTCCGCCGGCTCTACCGGCAGCTCGGCGCCGGCCCGGTGGCCGTGCTGGAGCCGGGCGGCAGGATCCTGGCGCGCCACCCGGCATCCTCCGCATGGCCGGGCGCGGAACCGGCCGCCGAGAACCCCGGCGCGTCCGTGCCGATCGAGGTCGACGGACGCCCGGTCGCCCTGCTCTGCACCCGCCGGGCCACCCCGCGCGGCGACCTGCTGTCGTTCGCGACGAGCATCCTCGGCCTGGAGGTGGCCCGCCACCAGGCCGTGCTGACCGGCCGCCGGGAACTCCTCGGGCAGCTCCTCGAAGACGTCCTGCACCGCACGATCCCGGACGCCGACGCCCGCCGCCGGCTCGCCGCGCACGACCTGGCCGTCGACGGGACGAACGCGGTCGTGGTCGCCCGCGTCGGCGGCGACCCCGCCCGGCTGCGCAGCCTGCCCTGGACCCTGGGGCCGCTCCTCGAACGCGAGGGCGACCGGCTGCCCACCGCGCTCATCGACGACACGGTGACGGTCGTCGTACCGGACGGCGTCGACGCCGAGGCCGCCGCCCGCACCGTCGCCGGCCATCTGACCCTCATCGACCCGCAGGTCCGCGTCGGGGTCGGATCACCCCGGCGCGGGGTGACCGGGCTGCGGCTCGGCTACTTCGAGGCCCGCCAGGCCGCCCAGACCGGGCCCGGCGTGCACCGGGCCGCACCGCTCAGCCTCGCCGGCCTGCTGATGGGCAACCTCGACCTGCCGCTGCGCGAACTGGGCACCGGCGTACTCGCCCCGCTCCTGCGGCACGACGAGGCCCAGCACGCCGACCTCGTCACCACCCTGCGGACCTACCTCGCCCACGACTGCGCCTCCGCCGCCACCGCCGCGGCGCTCACACTGCACCGCAACAGCCTGCGCTACCGGCTCCAGCTGATCGAACAGCTCACCGGCCGCGACCTGGACCGGCTGACCGACCGTCTCGAACTGTGGCTGGCCCTGACGGCCCTCGACGCGGACCCGGCAGGAAACTGATCCCTCTCACTGGCCTCTCTCACTGACCCCGCGTTCAGCGCGTGCGCAGCAGCTTGCGCGACACCACGATCCGCTGGATCTGGTTCGTGCCCTCGTAGATCTGGGTGATCTTCGCGTCGCGCATCATCCGCTCGGCCGGGAAGTCCTTGGTGTAGCCGTAGCCGCCGAGCAGCTGCACCGCGTCCGTGGTGACCGACATCGCGGTGTCGGAGGCCAGACACTTGGCGGCCGCGCCGAAGTACGTCAGGTCATCGGCGTTCACGCTGCTGCGCGCGGCGGCCGCGTACACCATCTGCCGGGCCGACTCCACCTTCATCGCCATGTCGGCGAGCATGAACTGCACCCCCTGGAAGTCCGCGAGGGCCTGCCCGAACTGGCGTCGCTCACGCACATAGCCGGTCGCCAGATCGAGGGCGCCCTGCGCGATGCCCAGCGCCTGCGCGCCGACCGAGACCCGGGTGTGGTCCAGCGTGCCCAGCGCCAGGCGCAGCCCCTTGCCGCGCTCGCCGAGCAGCCGGTCGCCGGGGATCCGGCAGCCGTCGAAGTACACCTCGCGGGTCACCGAGCCCTTCAGGCCCATCTTCCGCTCCGGCTCGCCGTACGAGATCCCGGCGTCGTCCGCGTGCACGACGAACGCCGAGATACCGCGCGAGCCCGCCTCCGGGTCGGTGACCGCGAACACGATCAGGTACTTGGCGACGCCCGCCGAGGTGATCCACGTCTTCACCCCGTCCAGCACCCAGCCGTCCCCGTCGGCGGCGGCCCGGCAGCGCATCGCGCCGACGTCACTGCCCGCCTCCCGCTCACTGATCGCATAGGCCATCAGCGCCTCGCCCGAGGCGACCTCCGGCAGATAGCGGCCGCGCTGCTCCGGCGTACCGGCCAGCAACAGCGGTGTCACGCCCAGCTTGTTGGACGTCTGGATCGTCGACGAGGACGCGCAGGCCCGCGCCACCTCCTCCACCGCGACGGCCGCGGCGATCGCGTCCATCCCGTCGCCCCCGAACTCCTCCGGGACACCGGGCGCGTGCAGGCCCGCGGCGACGAGCCGCCGGTAGTTGTCGTGCGGGAACTCGGCGCGCTCATCGGTCTCCGCCGCCCTGGGCGCCAGCTCCTTCTCGGCGAAGGTGCGGGCCGCGGTGCGGAACTCGTCGTACATCGGGGGCAGCAGGAACGGCGTCATGCCGGGCTCCTTCATGGATCGGGGAGTAAGGGGCGCGTCCATTGCCGCCCACCGCGCCGCCCCGCGCCAAGGTGCACGCGCACGACGATCGGCGCGTCCTTCGTGCACGTGCACATCGACTCCCCGGACGACGCCCGCATACGTTCCCGGTGCCGCGGGTCGTCACCGCCGCGGCCCCACGAACGGAAAGGCGCAACGCGATGACTGTCTTCCAGGGCCTGCGGGTGCTCGACCTCAGCCGGGTGCTGGCCGGCCCGTACTGCACCTCCCTGCTGGCCGACCTCGGCGCCGACGTCGTCAAGGTCGAACCGCCGGCCGGCGACGACGCCCGCCACCTCGGCCCCTTCCGCGACGGCGAGAGCGTCTACTTCGCCCAGCTCAACCGGGGCAAGCGCAGCATCGTGCTCGACCTGAAGAACCCCGACGACCACGCGCTGCTGCTGCGCCTCGCCGCGCAGGCCGACGTCCTCGTCGAGAACTACCGCCCCGGCGTCGCCGAACGCCTCGGCATCGACCATGCCGCGCTCGCCGCCGTCAACCCGCGCCTGGTCTACGCGAGCATCTCCGGCTTCGGGCAGAGCGGGCCGATGCGGTCGTATCCCGCGTACGACCTGATCGTGCAGGCCATGTCCGGGCTCATGGCCGGCACCGGCACCCCCGATGGGCCGCCGACCAGGGTGGGCGAGTCCGTCGGCGACCTGATCGCCGGGCTGTTCGCCTCCTGGGCCGTCGGCGCCGCCCTCTACGACCGGGAGCGCACCGGCCAGGGCCGGCACGTCGACGTCGCCATGCTCGACTCGCTCGTCTCGTTGCAGGTGACGGCGATGAGCCTGCTCACCGCGACCGGCAGCCTGCCCGGCCGGGTCGGCAACCGGCATCCCGTCTCCACCCCGTTCGACACCTACCGCACCGCCGACGGCCTGCTCGCCGTCGCCGTCGCCGGAGAAGGCGTGTTCGCCCGGTTCGCCCGGCTCGTGGGCCGCCCCGACCTGCCCGCGGACCCCCGCTTCCACGACGACACCGCCCGTACCCGCAACAGGGACGAGGTGCGCCGGATCACCGAGGAATGGTCGGGCGGACTGACCACCGAGGAGGCGCTGAAGCTCGCCCAGGCGGAAGGCGTACCGGCCGCCCCGATCCAGGACCTCGCCCAGGCGATCGACAGCGAGCAGATCCAACAGCGCGGCCTGATCGGCGAGTTCGACCATCCCGTGCTCGGCCGCACCCCCTACCTCCGCCAGCCCGCGCACTTCGGCGCCCTCGGCCAGGGGGCGGTCCCGGACGCGACGGCTCCGGCCCCGACGGCCCCGAGCCCGGCCCTCGGCGCACACACCGACCAGGTCGTGGGGGATTGGCTGGGCACGAACGGTGCCTGAACGCCGTTGACTGGGAAAGAAAAGCCGTGGAACGGTGAAAGCGCGTTCCCTCCTGCCTGCCCCAGGCCCGCGCGATCACGGGCCGAGAAGAAAACTGGAAGCGGTTCACTGTGACGCTCGGAAACTCTCATTCCCCTCAGGCCGTCGACGCCAGCCTCACCCCGGCACGGATCGAGGTGTTCGAGAAGGAGTTCGCCTCCCGGCCGGCGAACCGGCTGATGCAGAACGCCGTGACCCAGACGCCCGTGGACGACATCGCCCTCGACCGGCGGATCGTGACCGCCGCCGACCACTCGGTCTCCCACCACCTGGACGACTGGAAGGTCACCAACCAGAAGAAGAGCGGCCGCTGTTGGATGTTCGCCGGGCTCAACCTGCTGCGGGTCGGCGCCGCCCGGAAACTCGGTGTGAAGGACTTCGAGTTCTCCCAGAACTACGTGCTGTGGTGGGACAAGTTCGAGCGGGCGAACTACTTCCTGGAGTCCATGATCGAGACGTCCGGCGCCGACGTCGACGACCGGACGGTGGCACATCTGCTCGGCGACCCCATCAGCGACGGCGGCCAGTGGAACATGTTCGTGGCGCTGGTCGCCAAGCACGGACTCGTACCGAAGACGGCCATGCCGGAGACGGAGAGCTCCTCGGCCACCGGGCCGATGAACCGGGCCCTGAAGGGCCTGCTGCGCCGGGGCGCCCGTGACCTGCGCCGACTGGCCGCCGACGGGGCGGAGGCGCAGCGCGAGCACAAGGCCGAGGTGCTCGCCGCAGTGCACCGCGTGCTCAGCGTCCACCTCGGCACGCCCCCGCAGCGGTTCCTGTGGCAGTGGCGGGACAAGGACCAGGAGTTCCACCGGGAGGGCTGGATGACCCCGGCCGAGTTCGCCGCCGAGTACGTCCAGATACCCCTCGACGAGTACGTGTGCCTCGTCCACGACCCGCGCGAGTCGAGCCCGGCCGGCCGGACCTTCACCGTCGAGCACCTCGGCAACATCGTCGAGGCCCCGCCCGTGGTCTATCTGAACGTGGAGATGGACCTGCTCAAGCGGCTCACCATGGACGCCGTCGTCGGCGGCGAGCCCGTCTGGTTCGGCTGCGACGTCGGCCGGATGATGCGCGCCGACATCGGCCTCTGGGACGCCGACCTGTACGACTACGAGGCCGTCTACGACGCGTCGTTCGCGATGGACAAGGCCGAGCGGCTGCTCCACCACGAGACGCAGATGACGCACGCCATGCTGTTCACGGGCGTCGACGTCGTCGACGGCGCGCCGCGCCGCTGGCGCGTCGAGAACAGCTGGGGCGGCGAGAAGGCCGACAGCGGCTTCTGGACGATGAACGACTCGTGGTTCGGCGAGCACGTCTTCGAGGTCGCGGTGCGCCGCTCCGCGCTGCCGCCGGAGCTGGCCGAGGCCCTCGCCGGCCCGCCGATCGTCCTTCCGGCCTGGGACCCCATGGGCGCCCTCGCGCAGTGACGTCCGCCGTCCGCCGGGCAGCCCGTCGCTGCCCGGCGGACGGCGAACCGCTCAGAAGGGGTACGTGGCCGGGGCCGGCCGGGCCGTGATCCAGCGGGTCTCCGTGAACGCCTCGATGTTGGCGGCGCCACCGAACCGCGCACCGGTGCCGGACGCGGCGACACCGCCGAAGGGCGCCACCGCCTCGTCGTTCACCGTCTGGTCGTTGATGTGCACCAGGCCCGTCGGGATCCGCTCGGCGAGGTCGAGGCCGCGCATCACGTCCCGCGTGAGGATGCCGAGCGAGAGCCCGTACGGGGACGCCGTGGCCAGCGCGACGGCCTCGTCCACGTCGGAGTAGACCCGCACCGGGGCCACCGGACCGAAGACCTCCTCCGCGTACGCGGGCGAGGCGTCGGTGACACCGGTGAGCACCGTCGGCCGGTAGAACAGGTCCTCGTAGGACCCGCCGGCCACCAGGCGCGCGCCGCCGTCGACGCTGGCCGTGACCAGCGCGTGGATCTTGTCGCGCTGCCCGGCGTCGATGACCGGCCCGAGCGCCACCTGCTCCTTGGCCGGGTCGCCGACCGGCAGATGGGCGGCCTTCTCCGCCAGCCGCTCGACGTATTCGTCGGCTACGTCGGCGTGCACGAGGTGGCGCCCCGTGGTCATGCAGACCTGGCCCTGGTGGAAGAAGGAGCCCCAGGCGGCCGTCGACGCGGCGCGCTCCAGATCGGCGTCGGGAAGCACGATCAGCGCGGAATTGCCGCCGAGTTCGAGGTGCGCCCGCTTCAGGTGCCGGGCCGCCGCCGCGCCCACCGCGCGGCCCGCGGCGGTCGACCCGGTGAACGAGATCACCCGCACCTGCGGCGCCTCCACGAGCGCGGAACCCGTGTCGGCGCCGCCCGGCAGCATGTGCAGCACGTCCTCGGGCAGCCCGGCCTCCTCGAAGACCCGCATGATCGCGACACCCCCGGACACGGCCGTACGCAGATCGGGCTTGAGCAGGACGGCGTTGCCGAGGGCCAGGGCGGGAGCGACGGACCGGATACCGAGCACCAGCGGCACGTTGAACGGGGCGATCACTCCGACCACACCCGCGGGCACCCGGCGCGCGAAGCTCAGCCGCGGCTCGGCCGACGGCAGCACCTCACCGAGCGGCCGGGACGCCAGCGCCGCCGCCTCGTAGCACTCCTGCGCGGCGGTCGTCGTCTCGAAGGCGGCCTTGCCGGGGATCGAACCGGCCTCGCGGACCAGCCAGCCCTGTATCTCCTCGGCGTGCTCGGTGAACAGGTCACCGGCCCGGCGCAGCACGGCGGCGCGCTCGGTGTACGGGGTGCGGGCCCAGGCCTGTTGGGCACGCGCCGCCCGCTCGGCGGCGACCGCGACGTCCTCGGCGCCTGCCACCCCGATCGTGTCGAGCACCTCGCCGGTGGCGGGCTCGACGACATCGGCCGTGCCGCCCGTCGGGGTGGACCAGCCGCCGATGGCGGCCTTGCCGGACCAGAGTGCGGGGGCGAGCAGAGTCATGGGTGCCTCCAAGGGGGCCGATGACGGGTGCGGGGCCGCGTGGGGAGCGACAGGGCGGGGCCGCCGCCCTGCTCGCGAACGTAACGCATGTTCCTGTCGGGGCGGGATGGGGGCGCAGGGGCCGCTACAGCGGCCGGGCCACCTCGGCGCGCGGGGACAGCCGGTTCTGCAGGACCGCGAAGACGGTGCAGGTGACGGGCAGGGTCAGGGCCGCGGCGCACAGGATGCCGATGATGACGGGGGCGAGGATGCCGGCGTAGTACCCGGCGAAGAAGTTGCCCGTGGCGTCCTCGACCAGGCCGCGTACGGCAGGACGCAGCGGCAGGGCGACCTGCACCACGAGCCGCAGCACGGCGGCGGTGACGACGACCGCCGGTACCGCGAGCGCGAGCACCCGCACGCTCCCGGCGAGCGTCGTCGTCTGCGACCAGGAGCGGCGCAGCGCCGCACGCGCGCCGAGCCCGTCCGCCACGGCCGCCGGTGCGAGGGACAGCGCCAGCCGCAGGACGGCGGCCACCACCAGGGCCGCCACCGGGAGGTTCGACACGACGGCGTACCCCCACGAATCACGCTCAAGGGGAAGCGGGGTGTCGAGCTGGGAGCCGGTGAATCGGTACGCCACTTCGTAGGCGACCAGGGGCAACGTCCACACGACGATCCCGCGCAGCAGATAGACGGTCAGCATCGGCCGCAGCCGGGCAGCGGCCGCGGTGCGCAGCCGGGGTCGCTCCGGGCGCCCGTCCGCCCCCGCCGCGACGGCGCGTGAGCACACCCACTGCAAGGTGGCGCTGCCGGTCGCGAGCAGGAGCAGGAACAGCGGGAGCGTCCAGAGGGTGACGAGTACCAGGTCGCCGGGGTCGTGCAGATACGGATCCTCGTTGTAGTGGTAGAAGAGGACCCTGTTGCGCATGGTGGTGAACAGCTGCCAGGAGAGCGCGAAGATCGCGGCCGTCAGCAGCAGCCAGACCAGTCCGGACAGAGCGACGACCCGTACCGTCACGCCCGCCAGCGGTGCCCGGTTCCGGCGCAGGACGCCGCAAGCCGTGGCGACGACACCGCGTCGCGGGCCGTCGGCCGTCGGGGGCACGGGGCGGTCGTCCTGGGCGGTGCGCGACATCAAGCGTTCTACTCCTGCGTCCTGAGGGGCTGTTGTTACTGGTGAGGACGCCGGGGTGCGGAGCCGCGGTTCTGCCCGGCGGCCTTTGTCCGGACTCTTCCCTTGCGGGGCGGACGGCCCTTGCGGGGCGGACGGCTCAGAAGGGCTCGTCGGCGGCCAGCTCCACGACCCTGCGCTCCCCGGTCGCCTGGGCCGCCACGCCCGCCTCGCAGGCGGCGGCCGCCGCGTAGCCGTCCCAGGAGGAGGGGCCGACGACCCGGCCCGCCAGCGTGGCGTCCACCCAGGCCTGCACCTCGCGGTCGTAGGCGTCCCGGAACCGGCTGAGGTAGTCCTGGTCGATGGCGCCGCCCCAGCGGCCCGCCGTCTGGACGACCATCGCGTGGCCGTCGCCGATCCGCGCCGTGCCGTGCTCGCAGACCGCCTCGCACTGCACCTGGTCGCCGAAGCCCGCGTTGCGGTACAGCTCCACGTCGGCGATCACCCCGCCCGTCGTCTCCAGGATCACCAGCTGCGGATCGGGCACGCCGTTCATCGACGTGGGCAGGGGAGCGGGCTTCACGACCCGCACGGCGGCGATCTCGTGGCCGGTGAGCCAGCGGGTGATGTCCATCTCGTGCACCGCCGAGTCGGTGATCATCATCTTCTCGGTGAAGTGGCCGGGGGTGACCGTGTTGCGGTGCCGCTGGTGCAGCATCAGCGGCCGGCCGAGTCCGCCCGCGTCGAGCGCCGCCTTCAACTGCCGGTACTCCGCGTCGAACCGGCGCATGAAACCGACCTGGATCCGGCGGTGCCCGAGGCGCCGCTCCGCCTCGACGATCCGGTACGCGCTCGCCGCGTCCGGCGTCAGCGGCTTCTCGCACAGCACGGGAAGGTCGAGGGCGAGCGCCTGCGTCAGCGCCTCCTCGTGGGCGGGCCCGGAGGAGGCGATGAGTACCGCGTCCACGCCGGGCGCCGCCAGCGCGGCGGCCGACTCGGCGTGCGCGGTGCAGCCGTCGAGGTCCGCGGCGATCTTCCGCGCGCGCTCCACCTCCACGTCGGCGACGGCCACGACCCGCGCGCCGCTGATCGCCGTGTCGATCCGGCGGACGTGATCGGCACCCATCTTTCCGGTCCCGATGACGGCTACTCCCAGGGGCACGGTCTCGTCTCCTTCGGTCACGGCCCCGGACGGCTGCGGCCGGCGCCCTAGGGCGTGCGTGCCAGACCCCGCGAGGCAGGCAGGACTTTCGACACACGCCCTAGTGTCCCGCTGTTCCTACCGGAAGTCGGCGCGCGGGGCGAGAGCGCCGGCCGGGGCCGTCTCAGCCCGTGGCCTCGCGCGGGGTGCGGGCCGCGTCCCGGGACCTCAGCAGGGGCTTGACCACCTTGCCGCCCGCGTTGCGCGGCAGTTCGCCGAGGACGACGAGGTCCTTGGGCCGCTTGAAGGAGGCGAGCCGTCCGTCGAGGAACTCCGCCAGGTCGTGCGGCGACAGTTCGGCTCCCGGGGTGAGCGTGACGTAGGCGACCGGCACCTGGCCCCAGCGTGCGTCGGGCCGGCCGATGACCGCGACCTCACGGACGGCGGGGTGCGCGGCGACGGCGTTCTCCAGCTCGGCGCAGTAGATGTTCTCGCCGCCGCTGATGATCATGTCCTTCTTGCGGTCGACGACCCACACGAAACCCTCGTCGTCCTGGGTGACGAGGTCACCGGAGTGGAACCAGCCGCCGTCGAAGGCCTCCGCCGTCTCTTGCGGCTTGTTCCAGTAGCCCCGGGTCACGGAGGGACCGCGGTAGACGATCTCACCGATCTCGCCGGCCGGTACGTCGTTCATGTCGGCGTCGACGATGCGGTACTGGATGCTCGGGATCGGCCGGCCGACCGAGCCGAGCTTGCGCAGCGAGTCCTCCCCGCGCAGCACACAAGTGATCGGCGAGGTCTCGGTCTGGCCGAACACGGCCACGTTGAGCGCGCCGGGGAACTTCTCGGCCATCGCGCGCAGCGTCGCGTCGCTCGCGGGTGCGGCCCCCCAGCTGATGATCCGCAGCTTCAGGTCCCGTTTGTCGATGCCGGGCTGGGCGCAGAGCAGGTCCCACTGCTGCGGGACGTTGAACACGACCGTGGCGCCCTCGCGTTCGTAGGCGTCCAGCACCGCCTGCGGGTCGAAGGCGCCCAGCGGATGGATCACGACGGTGCTGCCCACCACGAAGTTCGCCACCATCGAGCCCAGGCCCGCGATGTGGAAGAAGGGGGCCGTCAGGAAGCCGATGTCGGAGTCGTCGAAGATCTCCATCGCGCGGATGCAGGTGAGCGCCTGCACCTGCATGTTGCGATGGGACAGCAGCACGCCCTTCGGGCGGCCGGTGGTGCCCGAGGTGTACATGATCAGCGCGGTCGCGTCCTCGCTGATGTCGGGCAGTTCCATCGGTTTGTGGGCCGCCAGGAACTCCTCGTACGCGAGCCGGCCCCGGGCCCTGCCGTCGTCCGGCAGGTCACCGATGACGACGACCGTGCCGATCGACGCGGCGTTCGGCGCGGCGTCGAGCAGCGGCAGCAGCCGGGCGTCGACGACGACCGCGGCGGGCGTGCAGTCCGCGAGGATGTCGTCGAGCTCCGGCGGCGCGAGCCGGAAGCTGAGCGGGACGGCCATGGCGCCGAGGCTGTTCGCCGCGAACACGCTCTCCACGAACCACGGATGGTTCAGCGTGAGCAGGACGACCCGGTCGCCCTCGGCGACTCCCCGGCCGGCGAGGGCGGCGGCCAGTCGCAGCGACCTCCCGGACAGTTCGGCCCAGGTCGTGGTCCGTCCGAGGTGGCGCAGCGCGGGCTTGTCGGGGCGCATCATCGCGTGGGTGGCCGCCTGGGACATCCAGTGGTGCCGGAAGGACCAGGCGGGAGCCGTGGCGGTCGGCATGGGCGACTCCTCGGGTGTCGTGGCGATCGGGTGGTCGCTGCCGCATTGTGCCTTTCAACGCGCCCCGCGGAGAAGGCGCGTGAAGCATTTTGTTAATGGGGAATCACATCGCGTCGGGCGTGGCCCGGCGTGTGATTGACTGAGCCGCATGGCCCCGTATCCGCATCCGTCCGGCCGGTCATGACCGTCGGGTCGACCTCGCCCACCCGGCCCCGCAACCGCCGACAGCTCATCGTCGAGGCGGCCGGGCGGCTCTTCAGCGAGCGCGGTTTCCACGCGGCGTCCATGGAGGAGATCGCCGCCCGCGTCGGCATCACCGCCGCCGCCCTGTACCGGCATTTCCCCAACAAGTACGCGTTGTTCGCGGAGTGCGCGCACACCATGGCGGACCGGCTCGTCGCCGCGCTCGACGAACTGCCGCCGGAGGCGGACCCGGCGGACGTGTTCACCGCCCTGGTCCGGGTCACCGTCGCGCACCGCGCCTCGGGCGGCGTGTACCGCTGGGAGGCCAGGTACCTCCACCGCGAGGACCGCCGGCTCCTGCGCGCGAAGTTCGGGCACGTCGTCGGCCGGGTGTCCGAGGCGGTGCGACGCGAACGCCCGCTGCCCGAGCAGCGGTTGAGGGCGGTCGCGGCGCTCGGCGCCATCGGGTCCCTCACCATGCACCACACCTCGATCGCCCAGCGCCGGGTCGAGGAACTGCTGGTGGGATGCGCCTTGCGCGTGGTCGGGACCGACCCGGCGGGAGGTGTGGGGAGCGGGGCGGGCGTCGAGCTGCCCGCCCTGCCGGTACCGCGTTCGCGGCGCGGGGAGATCCTCGCGGCGGCCGTCCCGCTGTTCGCCCGCGACGGGTTCGCCGCCGTCACCAACGGCCAGATCGCCCGGGCCGTCGGCCTCGCGCCGTCCGCGCTCTACCGCCACTACCCAGGCAAGGTCGACATCCTGGCCGCCGCGTGCCTGCAAGCGGCCGGCCTCCTCGCGCAGGCCGTGGACCGGAGCCTGCACGAGGTGACCGATCCGCGCGAGGCCGTCGGCGTGCTGGCGGCGACGTACGTGGCCTACAGCTTCGAGCACACCGCGCTCACCAGCGTCGCCGAGGCGGAGTTCGCCGGACTCCCGGCCGATCTCCAGCGCCCCCTCGTGCAGGCGCAGCGCGAGCACATCGCCGTGTGGGAACAGCAGTTGCGCCTGGCACGGCCTGAACTCGACCCGCGCCAGGCCCGTGTCCTTGTGCACGCCGGGTTCGGTGTGGTGGTCGAGGCGGGGCGCAGCCTGCGCTGGCGCGACGGCCCCGGCCCGCGCGCCACCGTGACCGCCCTCGTCGTGGGCGCACTGGGACTCTGAGCCGGGGCGTACGAATGCGGCGGGTCTCAGGACGGCCGGTTCCCCGTGGGGATCACGATGGGCGTCGTCGTGCCCGAGGCGCCGTTGTTCAGGAACGCCATGGCCAGGGCGCGCACGAACTGGTCGAACACGTAGAACGCGGCGGGCGCGACGGGTGACAACCCCTCGCGGAACAGGATGAAGGCAGGCCACACGGTGCGGATCAGCGCGGCCGAGGCGTAGTCCCGCTTCAGGCCGAGCCAGTCGCCGATCTCGTCGCTGAGGACGTAGCGCACGAACTCGTTGAGGAATCCGCGGGTGACGCCCAGATCGACCTGGGCGGTCAGCCCGAGCAGATCCTCGGCGAGTTCGATGCCCTCGGTCGTCGGCGAGAGGATCGGGGTGAGCACCTGGCCCGACTGCGCCTCCGCGTCGGCCCACGACTTGGGGATGTACTGGTCCTGCACGCCGAGCAGATGCAGCGCGACCTGCCAGCTGTGCAGGAAGGCCTCCTGGTCGGCGGCCGGGAACGGGACCTTCCAGTCGAGGAGCTTGCGGCGCACGTACGTGCCGAGGCTGTGGAAGGTGACCAGGATGTCGGCGTTGCTGATCGGGATCTTCTGGTCCGCGACCGCGCTCCAGTGCGGCGACTGCGGCAGCAGATGGCGCACCCCGGCGTGGACCAGCCGTGTCTTGTTCGCCGTCACGATGAACTGGCCCGTCGGCTCGAAGCCCTTGAGCTGCGCCAGGTCGTAGCCGAACGTGAACGTCTTGGCCGCGCGGTCCTTCATGTTCGCGCCGCCCGCCGACCAGTACACGCTTTTGGCCTCGCGCGGGATCACCGTGCTCATGATGCCGCTGCCCAGGCCGTACAGCACGAAGAGGTACGTGTCCTTGCGCCGGTTGAAGTCGGCGGCGCGGGCCAGCTTCGCGGGATCCGCCCAGGAGGGCAGTGTGTTGACCTTTTGCAGATAGGCGGTGAGGTCGGCGGGCAGCCCGCTGGGCAGCGGGTCGTCGTTGTTCACCCACGACGCCATCGCGCTGTTGACCGCCGGAACCCCGCCGTCGTCGATGAGCGACGCCAGCAGCCGGTCCACCTCGTCGTCCCACACGTACTCCGGGTCGGTACCCGTACCGCTGCCGGCGACCGAACCCGCCGGGGACCACGCCCAGGCGCCGGTGGTGCCCGTCGCGCTCACGAGGCCCAGCGCGGCCCCGAGCGACAGGACTCTTCTGCGGCTGAGATTGTCCATTTACTTGCTCGCTTTCCTGGTAGGGCGTGCGGCTCATCTCGCCTTGAAATGCTCGGAGTTGGCGCTGTCGGCCAGGCTCGGGAGCTTGTTCCAGGATGTGATTTTTGATTAACATAGCGAGGCGTGCCGAGGTCGACAAGGGCATCGACGCGAGGGAAATCAGGGGCCGTCGCCGGCCGGGACCACGACCGAGGAGCGCGCATGACCACGGAGCAGGACGAGATCCCGGCGCCCGACGGCCTCCCGCCCGACGGCCCGGCCCCCGTGAGCGCCCTGACGGGCGCCCGGCCGCCGTGGGTGACGGACGAGCTGATCGCACGGTGGTGCGGATGGGTGAGCCGGGACGCGGCGGAAAGCGGGAGCACGGAGCCGGTGACCGCGCTCGCGCCGTTCGACCTGAGCCCGGTCGCGGCCGTCCCCGCGTGCGCCCCGCACGACGTCGAGGCGGCCGTGGCCGGGGCCCGGGCCGCCCGGCCGCGCTGGGCCGAGTCGTCGCCCGGCCGCCGCGCCGAAATCGTCCTCGCCTTCCACGACCTGCTGCTGCGCCGCCAGGACCAGGTGCTCGACCTGATCCAGTGGGAGACCGGGAAAGCGCGCTACCACGCCTGGATGGAGGTGGCGCAGGTCGCCGCGATCGCCCGGCACTACGCCCGGCGCGCCCGGCACTACCTGGCCCCGCGCCGCGTGCGCGGCATGGTGCCGGGCCTGACGAAGGTCAGCGAGGTCCGCGTACCGAAAGGCGTCGTCGGCATCGTCTCCCCCTGGAACTACCCCCTCTATCTCGGCGTCGGCGACGTCCTGCCCGCCCTCCTCGCCGGGAACGCCGTGGTCTCCAAGGCCGACGAACAGACCCCGCTGACCCTGCTGTGGACCCGCGACCTCATGGCGGAGGCCGGACTGCCCGCCGGGCTGTGGCAGGTCGTCGCCGGACCCGGGGCCGAGGTGGGCACGGCGCTGACCGACGCCGTGGACTTCGTCTGCTTCACCGGCTCGACCGCCACCGGACGCACCGTCGCGGAGCGGGCCGCGCGCCGGCTGGTCGGGGCGTCGCTCGAACTCGGCGGCAAGAACCCGCTGATCGTCCGGGCGGACGCCGACCTCGCCGCCGCCGCGGCCGGCACGGTGACCGCGGCCTTCACCAACACCGGGCAGATGTGCATCCACGTCGAACGCGTCTATGTGCACGAGCAGGTCCACGACGCCTTCCGCACCGAACTCGTCCGGGCGACGCAGGCGTTGCGGCTCGGAGCGGCTTACGACTACGCGGCGGACATCGGCTCACTGACGTCGACGGCACGGCTCGCGGCGGTCGCGGCCCACGTCGACGAGGCGGTGGCGAAGGGGGCGAGCGTGCTGACGGGCGGCCGGGCCCGCCCCGACATCGGACCGCTCTTCTACGAACCGACCGTCCTCGAAGGCGTCACCCACGAGATGGCCGTGTGCGGACAGGAGACCTTCGGACCGGTGCTCTCTCTCTACGCCGTCGGCTCGGACAGCGAAGCCGTGGGCCTCGCCAACCAGGGGAACTACGGCCTGTCGGCGTCGATCTGGTCGAAGGACACCCGCGAGGCCGGCCGGATGGCGGCGCGGATCCGCGCCGGGTCGGTCAACATCAACGACGGCGCCGCCGCCGCGGCCGGCAGCATCGAGGCCGGCATGGGCGGCATGGGCGACAGCGGACTCGGCCGCCGCCACGGCGCCGAGGGAATCCGCAAGTACACCGAGACCCAGACCATCGCCACGCAGCGGCTCCTGCCGCTCGGACCGCCGAAACCCGGGCCGGACGCCGTGCGGACCTTCGTCCGCCGCACCAACGGCCAACTCGCCCTGCTGCGCCGGCTCCGTGTGCGCTGAGCGGCGCCGCCGCGCGCCCGTGCCCCCGCTGCCCGTACATGCCCCGTCCGGATCGGAGACCTGATGGCCAGCCCTGTGATCGGAGAGCGCTCGCTCTACGAGGAGGACCACGAACTCCTGAGGGAGACGGTCCGCGCGTTCGCCGACAAACACGCCGCGCCGCACGCCGAGCGATGGCGGGAGGCGGGCAGGGTCGACCGGGAACTCTTCGAAGAGGCGGCCCGGGCCGGGCTCCTCGGCTTCAACATCCCCGAGGAGTACGGCGGTGGCGGCATCACCGACTTCCGCTTCAACGCGGTGATCGGCGAGGAGTTCTCCCGCCACCCCGCATCGGACGGCCTCGCCGCGGTGGGGCTCTCCAACGACATCGTCGTGCCCTACTTCACCGATCTGACCGACGACGCACAGAAGGCCCGCTGGCTGCCCGGCATCGCGGCCGGACAGCTCGTCGTCGCGGTCGCGATGACCGAACCCGGCACCGGCAGCGACCTGGCGGGCATCGCCACCACCGCCGTCCGTGACGGTGACGACTACGTCGTCAACGGCAGCAAGGTCTTCATCTCCAACGGCCAGAACGCCGACCTGATCGTCACCGCCGTCCGCACCGGACCCGACCGCCACGGCGGCCTCAGCCTGCTCGTCGTCGAGGCGGACCGGCCCGGCTTCTCCCGTGGCCGCAACCTGAAGAAGGTCGGCCTGCACGCCCAGGACACCAGCGAACTGTTCTTCCAGGACGTGCGCGTCCCGGCGGCCCACCTGCTCGGCGCCGAGGGCTCCGGCTTCAAGAACCTGATGCGCAATCTGCCCCAGGAGCGGATCTCGATCGCCGCCAACGCCATGGCGTCCATCGAGGGCGCCCTGGAACGGACCGTCGCGTATGTGCGGGAGCGCACGGCGTTCGGCCGGAGCGTCGGCTCCTTCCAGAACACCCGCTTCGAACTGGCCGACATGGTCACCACCGCCCGCGTCGGCCGCACCTACATCGACGACCTGCTCGCCCGGCACTCCCGCGGCGCCCTGAGCGCCGTCGACGCCGCCGCCGCGAAGTTCTGGGCGACGGAAGCGTACGTCGACGTCGTCGGACGCTGCCTCCAACTGCACGGCGCCTACGGCTACATGCTCGAATACCCCATCGCCCACGACTACCTCGACTCGCGCATCACCACCATCTACGGCGGCACCACCGAGATCATGAAGGAGATCGTCGCGCGCGACCTGGGCCTGTAGACCGTGCGCCGCTCTCTCAGGCCGGCCGGCAGAGCGAACGCTGCCGGCCGAGCCCGGCGATCTCCATCTCCATCACGTCGCCGTCCCGGAGATAGGGGAACCGGCCCGACAGCGCCACACCTTCCGGCGTGCCGGTGTTGATGACGTCGCCCGGCTCCAGGACCAGGTACTGCGACAGGTGATGCACGATCTCGCCGACCGAGAAGATCATGTCGGCGGTCACCGAGTCCTGCCGCGCGTCGCCGTTGACCCACGACCGCAGCCGCAGCCCCTGCGGGTCGCCCGCCTCGTCCGCCGTCACCAGGACCGGGCCGAGCGGGTTGAACGTGGCGCAGCTCTTGCCCTTGGACCACTGGCCGCCCGACACCTCCAGCTGGAAGGCCCGCTCGGAGACGTCGTTGCTGACCGCGTACCCGGCGACGTGTGCCAGCGCCTCCTGCGGTGAGTCGAGATAGGCGGCACGGCGGCCGATGACGACGGCCAGCTCGACCTCCCAGTCGGTCTTCTCCCCGCCGCGCGGGATCAGCACGTCGTCGTACGGGCCGACGACCGTGTTCGGCGACTTGTAGAAGAGGATCGGCTGCTCGGGCGGGAGCGCGCCCGACTCGGCGGCATGGGCCGCGTAGTTCTGGCCGATGCACAGCACCGCCGACGGCCGGGCCACGGGCGGGCCCACACGCTGTCCGGTGATGTCGACCTCGGGCAGCTCCGCCGTCGGCGGCACGAGTCCGGGATTCTCGGCGAGCGCCGCGAGGAACGTGCCGTCGATGTCGGCCGTCACGGACGACAGGTCGTGGTGGCGGCCGTCGGGGGCGGCGAGAACGGGTCGTTCGCGGCCCGGCTCGCCGACACGCATGAGACGCATGAGGGGTGTGTTCTCCAACTCGTTGTGTTCTACGGGGGTGTTACGGGTGGATCAGTGCAGCCGTGCCAGTGCCTCCACGCCCACCGCCGTCAGGGCGGGCAGCCCGTCGAGCAGGCGCAGCACCTCGGTCACGGCGCTCGCGCCGAGCCGCTGCCGGCACTCCACGGTGCCCGCGGCGGTGTGCGGGGTGAGGAGGACGTTCGGCAGGGCGCGGAAGGGATGGCCGACGGGCAGCGGCTCCGCGTCGAAGACGTCGACGGCGGCGTCGATCCGGCCGGTGCCCAGCTCGGCGGCGAGCGCGGACTCGTCGACGAGCCAGGAGCGGGCTGTGTTCACCAGACCGGCCCCGTCGGGCAGCAGGGCGAGCCGCTCCGCGTCGAGCAGCCGCCGGGTCTCCTCGGTCGCCGGAGCGTGCACGGCGGCGATCCTGCTGCTCCTCAACAGCTCGTCCAGCGGCAGGAGTTGAACGCCGATCCGATCCGCCTCGGACGGCGTCAGATACGGGTCCGTGACCGAGACGCGCGCGCCCAGCGCCTGGGCGAGCGTGATGTAGGCCCGGCCCGTGCGGGACGCGCCGATCACCCCGATCGCGCTCCCGTGGATCTCGTGCCGGGGCGGCGCCTGCCCCGCAGCCTCCCACGAGGCACCGGTGCGCAGCGCGTGGTCGAAGCGGTGCGTGCGGTGCAGCAGGGCGAGCGTGAACGCGAGGGCGACCTCGGCGACGGGCCGCGCCATCTCGTCCCCGGCCTGCGTGACCCGCATCCCGCGCCGGAACACCTCTTCGGTGACGTACGGGGCGACGGCCGAACCGGTGTGCGCGACCAGCTCCAACTCGGGCGCACGGGAGAGAAGTTCGGCGTCCATCTGTGGCGTGCCCCAGGAGCTGATCAGCGCGCGGGCGCCCGGCAGGGCCGCAACCAGGGCCGCCCGGTCGGTGTGCGCGTCGAGGACGGCCAGGTCGGCCGCCGCGTCGAGGCGCCGCCAGGTCTCGGCGGTGAAGAACTCCTCCCGCCGGCCCGGCGGGACGCTGACCACGACCTTCGGCCGCTCAGCGGAGCCAGTCATCCAGGTTCTCCTTCACGAAGGCGTCGTCCGTCAGCCACGGGTACGCGGCCGCCACCCGGGTCAGCTCGTCGGCCTGCCCCGGCGACAGGGTCTCATCCGGGTCCAGACACCAGGTGCCCGCCAACAGGCCCTGACGGCGCAGCACTTCGTGGACTCCGGCGATGCAGCCGCGGAACGCGCCGCGCACGTCGAAGACGGCCTGGTTGGCGTCCGTCAGCTCGGGGCGCCGGGTCAGACAGCGCAGCAGCGCCTCGTGGTCGCCGGCCCGCGCCGCCCGCACGTCCTCCAGGAGCGTCGCCGCCGACCGGGTCCACACCGCCCACTGCCCGAGCAGTCCGCCCGCGAACCAGCGCCGCCCGCCCGCCGTGTCGTACGGGGTGAGCAGGTCACCGATGATGTCGTCGTCGTTGCCGGTGTACAGCGCCACCTCGGCCGCGCGGTCGGCGGCGCCCACCGCCCGGATGACGTCGGCCGTCCGGTACCGGTCGAAGGGCGCGATCTTCACGGCAGCCGTGGCCGGCAGATCGGCGAACGCCGACCAGAACGACGGCGACAGGTACCGCCCGCCGACGGCCTCCTGGAGGTAGAAGCCGATGACCGGCAGCACCTCGCCGACCGCCCGCGCCCGCTCCAGGAGGCCCTTCTCGTCGGCGCCCGGCACAGCGGGGCTCAGCAGGACAGCGTCGTAGCCGAGCGACGCCGCGAGTTCGGCCTCGGCGACGGCCTGCGCCGTGTACCCGCAGGCGCCCGCGACCTTCACGAAGGGGCGGCCCGCCTCGGCCCGCACGGTCTCGGCGGCCAGTTCGAGGACCGGCTTCAGCAGACCCACCTGCGGCTCGCGGATGTCGAACTGGGTGGTGTGGACGGCCACCGCGACACCGCCCGCGCCGGACGCCAGGTAGTAGCGGGTCAGCGCCCGCTGGCGTCGTTCGTCGAGCCTGCGGTCGGCGTCGAGGGCGAGGGGGTGGGCGGGGATGACGGTGCCCCGGGAGAGCACTTCGAGCGCGGTCATGGTGCGGTTCAGAACCTTCCGTCGCGGACCTGGAACTTGGTGGGCTTGCCGGACAGCGGCAGGCCCCGGCGCAGCCAGTCGGCCTGCCAGCCCACCAGCGTGCGCAGCGGCACGTCCGGATAGCCGAACAGGGCGTGGCAGCGGGCGGCGTCGGACAGCAGTGCCGTCGGCGACTCGGTGCCCGCGAAGGACGGCTCCGTGCCGAACTCCGCGCCGAACCAGTGCGCGAGCCGCCGCACCGACGCCGTCTCCGGGCCGGTCAGGTTCACCGTGAACCCGTCGCCGTCCGTCGCGTGCTTCAGCGAGCGCAGGGCGACCTCATTGGCGTACCCCTGCCAGACCACGTTGGCGTGCCCGGTCGTCACGTCCACCGGCTCGCCCGCCTGGACCCGGGAGGCGATGTCGGCGAGGACTCCGTAGCGCAGGTCCACGGCGTAGTTGAGGCGGATCAGGGCGACCGGCGTGCCCCGGGTGAGGGCGGCGTGCCCGAAGATCCGCTCGCGGCCCAGGCACGACATGGCGTACTCGCCGACCGGGCCGACCGGGTCGTCCTCGGTGCAGCCGCCCGAGCCGACCGGCACCAGCGGATACACGTTGCCGGTGGAGAACGCGGCGATCCGGGCCGTCGGCCAGCGGCGCGCGACACGGTCGGGCATCGCCGCGTTCACCGCCCAGGCCTGCGAAGGCGCCCCGGCGGAGCCGAACTTGGCGCCCACCATGAAGACGATGTTGCCCGCGTCGGGCAGCGTGCCGAGGTCGGCCTGCGGGTCCATCAGGTCGAAGGCGACCGTGCGCACGCCGTCGGCCTCCAGGGCCCGCGCCGCCGCCGGGTCCGACCAGCGCGACACCGCGTGCACGACGACGTCGGTCCGGCCCGCCGCGTCCAGTGCGCGGCGCGCGAGCCGGCACAGGCTCGGGCCCATCTTGCCGCCCGAGCCGAGCACCAGCAGATCGCCGTCGAGCCCGGCGAGGTCCGCGACGAGCGCGGGGGAGGGGGTGGCCAGGCGCTCTTCCAGCGCCGCCTCATCAGTGAACATCGTGGAACTCAACCCTTGATCCCGGACGCCGTGACGCCCTCGGTGAAGTAGCGCTGGCCCACCAGGTACGCGGCGAAGATGGGCACGAACGCGATGACTGAACCCGACAGGACGACGTTCAGCGGCACGTTCTGCTGCTGGAGCGAGGCGATGCCGACGGTGAGCGTGCGCATGTCGGTGGACTGGCCGATGACGAGCGGCCACAGGAAGTCGTTCCAGTGCCACAGGAAGACGAACACGCCGAGCGTGGCGAGGATCGGCTTCAGCAGCGGCAGCACGATCCGGCGGAATACCTGCCACTCGCTGCACCCGTCGAGCCGCGCCGCCTCGAACAGCTCGTCGGGCAGCCCCTGGATGAACTGCCGCATCAGGAACACCGCCTGGGCGTTCGCGAGGGTCGGCACGATCAGTCCCCAGTACGTGTCGACGCCGCCCAGCTTCGCGATCATCGCGAAGGTCGGGATCATCGTGACGTGGTACGGGACCATCACCATCGACAGGAACGACCAGAACATCGCCTCGCGCCCCGGGAAGCGCTTCTTGGCGAACGCGTATCCCGCCAGGGAGGCGAGCAGCAGCACGCCGACGACGGAGACGACGGAGTACACCAGCGTGTTCAGCAGCCAGCGCGGCACGTCCTGCGAGCCGAGCACCGAGTCGTACGCCTCGCCGGTCAGCGGCCACGGCAGCAGACTGCCGGGGAACTCGACCGCGGCGGACGGCTTCAGGGACAGCACGACCATCGCGTAGAACGGGAAGATCGTGGCGAGCGCGGCGACCGTGAGCAGCACGCCCCGCACGATCCGGCCGCCGAGCGTGCCGCGCAGACCGGCCGGTACGAAGTCCCGCTCGGCCTCCTTGCGCAGCCGCCGCGACGGCCGTACGGGCGCCTCGGGCGCGGGCACCGGGGTCTTCTCCACGGGGGGTGCGGTCATGGTCACTGGTCCTTCCCGATCACGAGCCGCTGGACGACGGCGACGGCGAGCGTCAGCACGAACAGGGCGACCCCGATCGCGGAGGCGTAGCCCAGGTCGAAGTACTTGAAGCCCGCGTCGTACAGCTGGAACACGAGGGTGTAGCTGGCGTTGGCGGGGCCGCCGCCGGTCATCGTGTACACGGCGTCGAACACCTGGAACGACGCCGTCGTCTCGATGACGGCGAGGAAGAACAGCGCGGGCCGCAGCTGCGGCAGCACGATGTGCCGGAAACGCTGCCAGGGGCCCGCGCCGTCGGTCAGCGCGGCCTCCTCCAGCTCCCGGGGGATGTCCTGCATGCGGGCCAGCAGGATCAGCATCCCGTAACCGAAGCGGGACCAGATCCCGACGACGGCGAGCGCCGGCACGACCAGCGTGTCCGACGACAGCCACGACTCGTCGGACATGCCGAACCAGCTGACGAACGTCGCCCACGGGCCGCCCGTCGAGAAGATCCACACGAAGACGGTGGCGGCCAGCACCAGCGAGGTGACGACCGGCAGGAAGAACACCGAACGGAACACCTTCGAGCCGCGGAACGCCCGCCGCGTCAGCAGCGCGAGCGCCACCGACGCGACCAGCGTGCCCGGCACGGCGAGCACCGTGTACAGGACGGTGACCTTGAGGGACTTCCAGAACAGCGGATCGGCCCACAGGCGCGTGAAGTTGTCGACGCCGATGAACTTTCCGCCGCCGGTCAGGGTGTAGTCGGTGAAGCTCATCAGCACACCGGCGACACCCGGACCGAACCGGAAGGCGAGGAAGAGAAGGAAACAGGGAAGGACGAACAGCAGGCCGATCCGGGCTTCGCGGCGCGCCTGGGGGCCGCTCCGCTTGGTTCGGCGGGTGTGGTCCGCGACTACCGTCACGGGAGACTCCTTCGGATGGGGGACTGACCAGCCCGGCCGGCGTTTGAGGCCAAGGGACGCGGGGGTCCGGGGGCGGAGCCCCCGAACACGACGGGCGGAACGGGACGGACGCTTCAGCCGCGCGCGGCCATCGCGTCGGCAGCCTTCGCCGCCGCGTCCAGCGCGTCCTTCGGGGACTTCTTGCCGAGCAGCGCCGCCTGGATCTCGGGCGCGAGGACCCCCATCACCTCGCGCGCCTTGTCCTGGAGCGGACCGGCCGTCATGGTCGGCAGGGTGTCGCCGACGGCCTTCTGGAGCGCGTCGCCCGGGTACAGGTCACCGGCCGACTCGCGCGCCGGGAAGTAGCCCGCGCCCTTCTCCAGGCCGGCCGCGTTCTTCGGCTCGGCGACGAAGCTAATCCAGTCACCGGCCAGCTTCGTGTTCGCGCCCTTGAGCATCGACAGCGCGCCGACCGTCCCGTACCCGACCGACTTCGCGTCCTTGAGGGGCGGCTGGACGACGATGTTCTCCTTGCCCCAGAACGGCTCGACGTCCGCCGGGGTGTTCTGCCACGTACAGGCGACCTTGCCCTTGGCGACCGGCGTCTGCTCCAGCTTCGGCGTCGTCGTCACCAGGTCCTTGTCGGTGTAGCCGCCGTCGACGAGCTTCTTCAGATACGTCAGCGCCTTCACACCCGCCGTGCTGTTGAACGTCGTCGTCTTCCCGTCCTGCGCGAACACGTCGCCGCCCGCCTGCCACAGCAGCGGGTAGAACGTCATGTTGAGGGTCTGCTGCGTGTCGCCGCTGTAGCTGGTCGCGTAGTAGCCCTTATTCTTCAACTTCGGCGCCAGCGAATCCAGTTCGGCCCACGTCGTCGGGTACGACGTCTCGCCGATCGCCTTGAAGACCCGCTTGTCGCAGATCAGCGGGTTGGCGCTGGTGAGCACGGGCGTGCCGAGGGCCTTGCCGTCGACGGTGACCGACTCCAGGGCGAAGTCGGTGTAGTCCTTCTTCGCGTCGGCCGGCATGTAGTCGTCGGCGGGCACGATGTTCTTGGCGTACTTGGGCAGCTGGTCCGGGATCAGGTAGACGACGTCGGGACCCTTGCCGGAGGCGATGGCCGTGGCCAGCTGGGTGTCGCGGTTGGCCCACGGGAACGTCTCCACCTTGACGGTGACGCCCCCGTGCTTCTTCTCGAACGCGGAGACCAGACCGTCCCAGTACGCCTTGTTCTTCGCCTCGTCGAAGATCACGGGGTACGTCCACATGGTGACGGACTTGCTGTCGGAACCGCTGCCCGAGCCGCCGCACCCGGCGAGGGCGCTCACGGCGAGGACGGTGGCGAGGGCGGGCGCGGTGGCCGCGCGCAGTCTTGAACTCCGGTGCGTGGTAAGGGACATGAGGGTCGCCTCCAGGGACGTGGAAAGGAGTGGGAGAAGTCAGTGGACGGGGACGGTCTGCACCGTGCCGGTGTGCCGGGCCCGTTCCGCGGCGAACGCCGCGAGGTGGCTGCCGAGGGACGCCGTCGTCCCCGAGCGCACGGCGGCCGGGTCGCCGGTCGCGAGGGCCCGCACGAACGCCTCGACCAGCGCGGTGTCGCCGCCGCCGTGCCCGTCGGCCGCGTTCGACCCGCTGGCCCCGAGCTCGTGCACGACGGTGTCGCCGGTGCGGAAGTCCTGCACGGTGACCCGCTCGCCGTCGCCGCGCAGCCAGCCGTGCGAGCCGAAGATCCGGGTCTGCCGGTGCGTCTGCTCGGTGAACGCCACCATCTGGAACGTGGCGGTCACCCCGCCCGACAACTGCATGGCGAGGACCTGGTGGTCGACCACGTCGTTGTCGGAGCGGTAGACGCACACCCCGTACGGGCCCTCGCGCAGCGCGGTGAGCAGCCCGGCCTCGTCGGTGGCCTCCGTGACATGCGTGACCGGCCACACCGGACCCTGCTCGCGCAGCGTCGGCAGATACAACTTCATGGCGCTGTACGGGCATTGGTGCTCGATCGCGCAGTCGAGGCACCGCTCGGCGGAGCCCTCCGGGGCGTTCTCGGGTGTGAAGTGCCGCAGCCCGCCGAAGCTCGCGACCTGCTCGATCCGCGCGCCGCCCATCACGTACGAGATCCAGTCCAGGTCGTGGCAGGACTTGGCGAGCAGCATCGGCGACGAGTCCTTCTCGCTGCTCCACGGCCCGCGGACGTAACTGTGCGCGTAGTGCCACCAGCCGACGGGCTCCAGGTGGTCGATCGACACCAGTTGCCCGAGCACCCCTGAGTCGACGACCTCCTTCACCAGGTCCGTGTACGGCATGTACCGCATGACGTGGCACACGGCGAACATGACGCCGGCCTCCCGCACCCCCTCGACGAGGGTGCGGGTGTCGTCCTCGGTCGGCGCGAGGGGCTTCTCGGCGAGGATCGCGTACCCGGCGCGGGCCAGCGCGAGGACCGGCTCGACGTGGTCGCGGTCCTGGGTGGCGACGATCACCGCGTCCGCGATCCGCTCCTCGGCGAGCGGCCGCCAGTCCTCGTACTGCACGGGCGCGCCGGACGCGGCGCGCGCGGCGGGCCGCGGATCGGCGACGGCGACCAGCACGGCCCGCTCGGGGTGCTGCTTGATCCACTCGGCGTAGGTGAGACCGCGGTTGCCCGCGCCGACGAGGGCGACGCGGACCGGGCGGCCGGTGATCGGGGTGTGCGTGGACACAGGGGTTCCCTGGAGGTGTCGGTGTGGCGGGGTGTCAGTAGCGGACGGTGCCCGCGGTGTGGGCGACGCGCGCGCCCTCGTCGGGCAGGGCGGCGCGTTCGACGCCGTCCTCGACGCAAGCGGTGTGCAGCAGATGGCTGTCGTCCCCGGCGAACGCGGCGGCCCGCAGGTCGAGCCGTCCGCCGGTGAAGGTGCAGCCGGTGGCCCGGTAGCGGTTGACGCCCTCGGTGACGAGCAGGTGCGCGGTCCTCGCGTCGGCGGCGTCGGAGGTGACGCCGGACAGCTCCCAGGTGACGGTGCGTGCGGCGCCGCCGGCCCGGGTGAGAAGGGCGTCGTCCTTCGTGCCGCCGCCGACGCGCAGCCCGTCGGCCCGCAGCCGCTGGTCCTTGACGCCGGTCAACTTCACGCCGCTGTCCTTGAGTTCACCGCCGTGGAGGGTCAGCTCGCGGTGCGCGTACGAGACCGCTGCCGCGTCCGCCGCGCCGGTGAGCGCGCAGCCGTCGAGAGTCAGCGGGCCGGTCCCGTTGAAGACGGCGCCGCCGACTCCGCCGAGGGTGACGCCGCGCAGGGTGAGCGGCGCGGAGACGTCCGCCTTGGTGATCTCGGCGCCGGACGCGAACGAGAAGCTCGAATCGGCGATCACATTGGGCCGCTCCGACAGCGACGACGCCTGCGACACGATGAGCGGTCCGCTCGCGGTGCAGCCCCGCATCTGGATGCCGTCGGCGTTCACCCACAGCATGCCGGAGCCGTCGAGGGACGGCTTCCCGATGACGGTGACGTCCTCCAGGGTGAGGTCGGTGACCTTGACGCGGGCCACGAACCACGAGCAGGCGTGCCGTCGCACCGTGATCCGCTTGGCCGCGCCGCCCCAGGCCGCACCGGAGTTGGCGAAGGTCATCAGCCCCGAGTTGCCCGTGTACACGAGGTCGTGCTCGAACTGGCCGTGGGTGACGAACGGCCCTTGGTCGTCGCCGTCGCCGTGACAGTTCGTCACATAGCAGTAGGCGGAGGCCGTGAAGTCGTTCAGGTGCCGGGCGTTGGAGGTGTGACAGTCCTCGACGTGCCCGTACAGACAGTAGATCTGCTGGGTCAGATACCCGGCGCCGCCGTACGTCACGGACTTCGGGTTGGCCAGCGAGCACTGCTCGGTGCGGAAGAACGTGCACCAGCGGCGCATCACCACGGGCCAGAACGTGCCGGTCGCCTCGATGCCGGAGACGTCGCAACGGACGGCGTACTCGTACGAGACGGGGTGCGAGCCGGTGAGTTCGTCGTCACCGGCGCCCTCGAAGACGAGGTTGCGCACATGGGCGCCGTCGACCGGCTCGACCCGCGTCCAGGTGAGGGTGCGGCCCGCCGCGAGGTCCCAGCCGATCTGGTAGTTGACCCGGATGTGCGTGCCGTCGACGACATCGGTGACCTGGACGAGCCGCTGGATCTCCTTCTCGTACTTCCCCGACAGGGCGTCCACCTCGACGGCCCACCACTGCCCGACCTTGAACTCACCCGAGTCGCCGACCTCGAACAGGTCGGAGAGGTCCGGCATCGCCGCGCCCAGCTTGTGGGTGTGGGTGGTGTCGGTGGGGGTGCCGCGGAAGGCGAGGACGGCGCCGAAGGGGTTGTCGTGGGTGTTGGCCTCGATGCCTTCGGTGAGCATGCGGTGGCCGTGGAAGTCGAGTTCGATGCGGGAGCGGTGCCACAGGTGGCGTTGGGTGAAGAGGAGGTCGGTGTGGGCTTCGATGCGGTGGACGGCGGGGTCGTCGACCATGGCGTCGAGGGCTGCGTCGGCGGGGGTTTCGGCGTCGAAGTGGCCGAAGGTGCGGAAGTCGACGATGCCGGTGTGGAGTTGGCGCCAGCGGCCCCGCGCGGTCGTTTTGGCGGGGGCGATGACGGTGCCGCCGTTGTGGGCGGCCTTGGAGGTGGCGTCCCAGTGGACGGCCATGCCGCCGCCGTCACCGGGCTCGCGGTATCCGGCGACGATGACGACCGCCCCGTCCCGCACTCCCTTCACCGTACGCAGAGCGGCGACGGTGTCGACGTGGCCGACATCGTCCTGGGACGACGCGGCCTGCGCGGTGCCGGTGGCCGCGACGGTGCCGACGACGGCGAGGCCGGCGAGCCCGGAGGCGCGCAACAGGGCGCGGCGGTCGGTTCTCGTGGTCGTGCTCGGGTGCTGCGGAACGCTCATGGCGGACTTCGCCTTCCGAGAAGTGCCGAAGGGAGGGGAGCGTTCCTGCGGGGGCTGCCGTAGCGGCGGATGGCTGAAAGCGACCGTCCCTGAGACGACTCAGGGCGCTTCCCGGCGACTTGGGCAGGTACCGGGATACGAATCGATCGAGGTGAAGCGCCGGTGACGGGAAACCAACCGGCTGATTGGCAGGGAACGTACGCGGAAGGTTCCGGCCAGTCAAGCCCCGTAAGGGGCGCGGGGCTGTATCGATATGCGGCTCCGCCGCGTGGGCGCGACCAGCTGATCGGGCCCCGTCAGGGGCGCGGGGAACTGCGCGACCAGCCACATACAACCCGCAGCCGCCCACCACGAGCCCCCGCAGACGCCTAGGCGCCCCCCTCGAAAACCCAGCCCAACGCCCCACTGACCCGCCGCGCAGCATCCCGAACCTGCCCGCCCAACTCCTGGTACTTCCAGGCAGGAAGCCCGAGCTTCAGCCCCGTGATGCTGATCGCCCCGACACACACCCCGTGATCGTCGAGCACAGGCGCCCCGATGCAGATGATCCCCTCGGCGTCCTCCTCGTCGTCGAGCGCGTACCCGACCCGGTCGATGTCCTTGAGGTGGGCGAGGAACGTGGCGGGGTCCGTGATCGTACGAGGAGTACGCCGGGGCAGCCCGAACCGCTCGATCACCCGCGCGGCCTCGGCCTCGGGCAGCGCGGAGAGCAGCGCCTTGCCGAGCCCGGTGCAGTGCGGCAGCTCGCGCTGTCCCATGCGCAGATCGAGCCGGACCCGCTGGTCCAGCTCGACCTGGTCCACGACCACGGCGTGCCCGTCCTCGGGCACGGCGAGCCGCGAGGCCATCCCGGTCGCGGCGGTCAGCTCGCGCAGCACCGGCTGGGCGACACCGCGCAGCGACACCTGCGAGCGCGCCCGGTCGCCGAGCCGGGCGAGGCCCATGCCGAGGCGGTAGCGCCGGCTCATGCCCTCGCCGTCGTCGGACACGAGACCGTAGGACCGCAGTGTCTGCAAGGTGCCGAACGCGGCGCTCTTGGAGATCCCGCAGGTCTGCGCGACCTCCGTGACGCTCAGGCCGTGTCCGGGCGCGGGGGTGGCGAGGACCTCCAGGATGTCGGCGGCTCTGGCGACGCTCTTGACCCAGTACTTCGGCTCGGCCGGTGGGGAGTCTGGGCCCTCACTGTTCGTCATGGCCGAACAGTCTAGTCACATCTTGTTCTGGATGGTGCTTCAAGGGGGTTGACCGGCCTGAGAACCGGTCGTAGTCTCCAGACGTGTTCTGCACCACAGAACGCTGTTCTGAAAAGCGTGAGAACACTTCCTGCGGAGACTGCCGGGCGGATGGCGCCAGGGTGCACGGGCCGGGCAGGGCCCCTGACACCGACGACTCTCGACGCAAGGAGCAAGCCCCATGAGTTCAGGCCCGGACGCCCCCTCCGGAGCCCGGATCGCCGAGCGCGCCCGTACGGTCGTGCCCGGCGGTGTGAACAGCGGCCAGCGCAGCATCCCCGGCCTCACCGATCTCGTCGTCACCGGTACCGGAGGCGCCCGCTTCCGGACCGCCGACGGCCGCGAGTTCACCGACTTCCACGCCGCCTTCGGCCCGCCGCTGCTCGGCCACAACGACCCCGACGTGGCCCGCGCCGCAGCCGAGGCCGGTGCCCGCATCGGGCACATGGGCGTCGGCGTCACCGAGGGCGAGGTCGAACTCGCCGAACAGCTCGTCGAGCTGATCCCGTCCGTCGAGAAGGTGCTGCTCACCTCGACCGGCAGCGAGGCCACGTTCCACGCGCTGCGCGTCTCCCGCGCCGCCACCGGCCGCCGCCTGATCGTCAAGTTCCAGGGCTGCTACCACGGCTGGCACGACGCGGTGAGCCTCAACGTCATCTCCGCACCGGAGAAGGTCGGCTCCCGCGACCCGATCTCCACGGGCATCCTGCCCGAGGTCCTCGACGCGACCCTCGTGCTGCCGTTCAACGACAGCGAGGCGGTGCGCCGCGTCTTCGCCGAGCGCGGCCACGACATCGCAGCCGTCATCGTCGAACCGGTCCCGCACAACGTCGGCGCGCTCCTGCCGCACCAGGAGTTCCTCACCACCCTGCGCGAGGAGACCACCAAGGCGGGCAGCGTGCTCGTCTTCGACGAGGTCATCACCGGCTTCCGGCACGACCTCGGCGGCTGGCAGTCCATCTGCGGCGTCACCCCGGACCTGACCACCCTCGGCAAGGCCATCGCCAACGGCGCGCCCGTCGGCGCCATCGGCGGCCGCGCCGACCTGATGGACCTCTTCTCCACCACTCCGGGCGCCCCCGCCTTCTTCGCCGGCACCTACAACGGCCACCCCTCCGTGGTCGCCGCCGCCCTCGCCACCCTGCGCAAGCTGCGCGAGGAGCCGGTGCACGCCCACGTGTACCGCCTCGGCAACCGGGTCCGCACCGAACTCGCCGCACTGTACGAGCGGTTGGGTGTCCCCGCCGTCGTCACCGGGCACGGCTCCGTCTTCGTCTCGTACTTCATGCCGGGCCCCGACACCCCGCGCACCTACGACGACCTGCTCGCCAACGACGCGTCGCTCTTCGTCGGCTACCGCCGCAAGCTCCTCGACCACGGTTTCTTCGAGCTGCCTCTCAACCTCAAGCGCAGCCACATCAGTTACGCGCACACGGACGCCGACGTCGAGCGGCTGATCGAGGGCACCGAGGCCGCCGTCAAGGCCGTCCTCGCCGAGGGCGGCGCCCGCGACCTGGAGAACGCCTCCACCATGGGCGGGGCGGTCAACTGATGCTCACCGTGAACACCACCCGCCCCGCGGGCCCCGCAGGACGCATCACCCGCGTCGAGACCCTGATGCTCGGCACCGCCTGGCGCGACTTCGGCTACGTGCGCGTGCACACCGACGAGGGCCTGTCCGGCATCGGCGAGATCACCCACCCCTACCGGGGCCAGGAGGTCTGCGCCCTCACCGAGTCCCTCGCCCGCCGCCACCTCATCGGCGCCGACCCCTTCGACATCGAGGAGGTCTGGCTGCGCCTGTACCAGGGCGACTTCCTGCGCGGCGGCGACATGGGCGGCATCGCCCTGTCCGGCCTCGACCAGGCCATGTACGACCTGATGGGCAAGGCCCTCGGCGTGCCCGCCTACCGCCTCACCGGCGGCGCCTGCCGCGACCGCGTCCGCGTCTACGCCAACGGCTGGTACAACGGCGAACGCGACCCCGAGGTCTTCGCCGCGAAGGCCCGCGCCATCCTCGAAAAGGGCTTCACCGCCCTGAAGTTCGACCCCTTCGGCCCCGGCCTGCACGAGCTGGAGCGCGCCGAACTGCGCCGCTCCGTCGACCTCGTCGCCGCCGTCCGCGAGGCCGTCGGACCCGACATCGACCTCTTCATCGAGGGCCACGCCCGGTTCGCCATGCCGACCGCGTCCCGGCTGCTGCGCGAGCTGGAGCCGTACGACATCGGCTGGTTCGAGGAGCCGCTGCCCTGGACGCACATCGAGCGCTACGCGGAGCTGCGGCAGCGCGCGCCGTTCCCGATCTCCGGCGGTGAGCACTTCCACAACCGCTACGAGTACAAGCAGCTCTTCGCGACCGAGGCCGTCGACATCGTCCAGCCCGACCTGTCGATGGCCGGCGGCTTCACCGAGGTCCGCAAGATCGCCGCGATCGCCGACACGCACGGCATGCTCGTCGCCCCGCACAACTCCAACTCTCCGCTGTGCACGACCGTTTCGGTGCACGCCGCGCTCGGCATCCCCAACTTCAAGATCCTGGAGACCTTCGACGGCCTCCTGGAGGACTACGTCTTCCAGGCCCTCAAGGGCACCCTGCCGCTCGCCGCCGACGGACACATCGACCTGCCCACCGCGCCCGGCCTCGGAGTCGAACTCGTCGACGAGGTCTTCGAGGAGCACCCGCCGACCCACCGGTTCTGGAACATGTTCGCCGAGGGCTGGGAGAAGAGGAACCGGACATGATCGTCGACGTCCACTCCCACCTGTTCCGGCACAGCCACGACTTCACCGACCCGTTCGCCTCCGACTCCGCCCGCGCCCACGAGGGCGAGGTCGACCTCACCGTCAAGTGGGAGGAGTACGAGGCCAGTTCACCGGCAGACACCCGCACGATCGTCGTCGGCGGAAAGGCCCGCCGCAGCGGCCTGTGGGTCGACGACAAGGCCGTCGCCGCCTACGTCGCCGAGCGCCCCGACCGCCTCATCGGCTATCTCGCCCTCGACCCCACCCAGCCCGGCTGGCAGGACGAACTCCGCTACGGACATCAGGAACTGGGCCTGCGCGGCATCAAGCTCATGCCGATGTACGCGGGCTTCGACCCGGCCGCCGAGGAGTACGACGAGCTGTACACGTACGCCGAACGGCACGGCCTGCCGCTCCTCGTGCACACCGGAACCACCTTCGTGTCGGCGGCGCCGCTGGAGTACGCGATGCCGCGCCACCTGGACGCGGTCGCCATCCGGCACCCCGAACTCCGCATGGTCCTGGCCCACTTGGGCCATCCCTTCGAGGGGGAGTGCATCGCCGTCATCCGCAAGCACCCGCACGTGTACGCGGACATCAGCGCCCTGCACTACCGGCCGTTCCAGCTCTGGCACAGCCTGCGGCTCGCCCAGGACTACGGCGTCCTGCACAAGCTGCTGTTCGGCAGCGACTATCCCTTCACCACCGTCGACGACTCGGTGAAGGGGCTGCGGGAGATCGCCGCGATCCCCGGCATCCCCGGCCTGCCGCCGCTCGACGCCGACGCGGTGGAGGCCATCATCCGGCGTCCCTCGCTCGACCTCCTGGGGCTGTCGTGAGCGCCGGGGCGCGGGGCGTCGACCGCTTCGACCTGACGGGCCGCACCGCGCTGGTGACCGGTGCGGCCCGGGGGCTCGGCCGCGCCTTCGCCGTCGGCCTCGCCGAGGCGGGCGCGGACCTCGTCCTCGTCGACCTGCCGGGCGCCGAGGGCATCGCCACCACGGCTGCCGCCGTCGAGCGACTGGGCCGCCGCGTATGGACGTACGGCCAGGACCTGGCCCGCACCGAGGAGCTGGCCGGCTTCGCCGACACCGTCCGCGCCGAGTGCGGCCCGCTGCACATCCTCGTCAACAACGCGGGCACGGCGGCCCTGGAGCGTGTCGGCGAGATCACCCCGGCGAGCTGGGCGGCGGTGATGCGGGTGAACGTCGACGCCGTCTTCTTCCTCACCCAGCGCGTCACCGAGCACATGGTCGCGGACGGTGTCCGGGGCCGCGTCATCACCATCACCTCGAAGAACGCCCTGGTCGCGGAGGCGGGCCTGGCCCACTACAACGCGTCGAAGGCGGCGGCGCAGCTGCTCACCGAGACGTACGCGGTGGAGCTGGCCCCGCACGGCATCACCGCGAACACCCTCGCGCCCGGCATGGTCGAGACGCCGATCGACGGGGAGTTCCCCTTCGACCGCGAGGCGTTCGAGGCGGCCTACCGCGAGCGCATCCCGCTCGGCCACTACGCCCAGCCGGACGACTGCGTCGGCGCGCTGCTCCTGCTCGCGTCCGACGCGGGCGCGTACGTCACCGGCGCCCGGATCGTCGTCGACGGCGGTGTCCTCGCCGACCAGATGCCCCGGATGCGGTTCATGCCGCCGTACCGCAACTCCCTGACACGCACTGACAATTGAGGAGTGACGCCCCGATGGACGAGTCACGCAGACGGGCCCTGCTGCTGTCCGGACTGACCGGGGTGGGCGTCCTTGCCGCCACCTCCGGCACGGCGCACGCGGCGGCCCGCGAGGATGCCCTGTGCGTCGACACCGTCGCCGCGCTGCGTACGGTGAAGGGAGTGCGGGACGGGGCGGTCGTCATCGTCGCCGGATACCGCGAGCCCGGTGACGGCGGCGGCATGGCCCTCCACTGGGACGCCACCTCCAAGACCGCCCACAACGGCGGCACCGTCATCGCCCCCGCCAAGCCGGGCACCCGCGGTCGCTGGCACCAACTCCACACCGGAATCGTCGACTTCCGCACCTTCGGCCACTTCGACGCCCAAACCCCCGCCGACGCAGCCCTCGACGCCATGGTCGACGACCCGGCCGTCCACCGCATCGAAGCCCACACCGACCTCCTCTTCACCAAGCGTCACCTGTGGCACCGCTCCCGCATCGAACTCGACTTCCACGGCCACCGCATGCTCACCGAAGGCATCGAGGCCAACACCCACGACAACCCCTTCGGCGCCGTCCTCGCCTTCCGCGGCACCCCCACCGACACCACCCACACCTACGCCCTGCCCGCCGAGGTCATCGAACTGACCGACACCTTCCCCGTGCCGGACTCCGGAGCCTTCGCGGTCGGCCAGTGGTGGGCGGTGCAGGTCGACCCGGTGGCGGGCGGCGGACGCGACGAGCGGGAACTGCAGAAACTCGTCGAGATCACCGAGATCGTCGACGGCACCCACATTCGCGTCAACTACCTCAATGGCTGGCCCCTCGCCAAGGGCCGCACTCTCACCTGGACCCGGATCGAACCCGTCCGCGACACCCACGTCCGCAACATGCTCTTCGAGGGCGCGGGCGACGACGAGTACACCGGCTCGCACCCCGTCTCGTACGAGTACGCGGTGGACTGCGACGTGTCCGGCATCCACGCCACCGGCTCCTTCTGGCCGGTGATCATGCGGCGCTGGTGCACCCGGTTCCGTACTGAGCAGTGCTCCCTGAAGAACCCGCCGACGGTCGAGTACGGCGGCGCCGGCTATCTCACCCAGCAGATCTACTGCCTCTACGGCCGCGTCGCCGACTGCACCACCAGCAATGTGCGCCACCTCAACGACCTGACGGCGTCGGCCTATTGCACCGTCGTCAACTGCCACGGAGACGGCGACGACGCGGGCGGCAACCCCTTCACCACGCACGGCCAGTACGAGCACGACCTCCTCTTCGACGGCAACTCCGGCCTGATGGACATCGCCAACTCCGGCGCCCAGTGGGGGATCTCGGCCAAGCGCATCACCGTGCGCCGGCACACCTGCTCCTGGTTCACCGCCAACACGAAGATCACCGACCTGACGCTGGAGGACGTCACCGTCATCGCCCGCCCCACCTTCGACCAGGCGGGCACCCTCACCGTCAACGCCGACGGCGCGCAACTGCGCGGCTGCACCGCGAAGACGTTCGCCGTCGCCCAGCGTTCGGCCCGCTCCACCCGGCCCACCGTGATCAGCGACTGCGTCTTCAGCCCGCCCGCGGGCACGGTCCTCGTCCAGACCCCGGTGACCACGCCCGTGCACTTCGTCCGCTGCGTGATCAAGGGCGCCGACGGGCTCGTCCTGCGCGGCGCGGGCCCCGTCCACCTCACCGACTGCACCGTCGAGGGCGCCCCGGACGCCGCACCCCTCTCGGTCGGCGCGGCCCAACTCGTCATCGACGGCGGCACGTTCACGAACACCGGCATCGAGCTGAGCGCCGTGCGCGACCAGGATCTCCAGGTCACCGGCGGCGCCCGCCTCACCGGCACCAACAAGGCGAAGACCCTCCTCGGCCGGGCCGCCGGCGGCTCCGGCACCACCACCTGGCAGCTCACCGGTGCCGCCTCCAGCACGGACGACGACGCGACCGCCCACGTCCGGATCGCCGACGGCACCAACCACTACGCCGCCACCGGCTGCCGCTTCACCGGCGGCCGCCTCCACCTGGAACCCGAGGCCTGCGCCGACGTCCTGCACACCGCCTGCGTCGAGCGGGGGACCGCGCGCAGCGCCCTGCCGAAGGACGGCGACCACGTCCGCACCGACGGAAACCTCCTCCTGTGACCCCACCACCCGCGATCCCCGCTCCGGTGATCCGCACCGCCACCCCAGCCGACGAACCCGCCCTCTACGCGCTGTGGTCCCGGTGCTTTGGCGACGCCCCGCACCTGCCCGCGCTGTACGCCCTCGACGACAGCCGCCACCACCGCACGTTCGTCGCCGCCGGACACGACGGCACCCTCGACGCCGTCGTCGTCCACGTACCGCGCACCGTGCGCGACGCCCACGGCGCCCCGCACCGGATCGGCGGCATCGGCAGCGTCGCCACCCGGCCCGAGGCGCGGGGCAGGGGACTGGTCCGCGCCCTGCTCGCCGAAGCGACGGCGACCATGATGAGGGAGGGCTGCGGCTGGTCCCTGCTGTTCACCGGCACCCCCGGCGTCTACGAGAGTTCGGGGTGGCGGACGTTCGCGCGCCCGTACGCCGAGGGGCCGTTGGCCGCCGTGCCGGAGGGCCCCGGCGACGTACGCGACGCGCGCCCCGTCGACCGTGCGTCGCTCGCCCGCCTCCAGGCGGCCGACAACGCCCACCGCCCGCTCAGCTCGGTGCGCTCGGCCGACGACTGGCGGGTGCGGGTACCGGCCTGGTACGGCCCCGACACGCTCCAGCTGGTGACCGAGGACGGTGCGGGCGGACTGAACGGCTGGCTCGTCGCCCGCATCGTGGACGGGACGGCGGAGGTGCTGGAGGCGGCCGTCGCCACCGACGACCGCCTGGGCGTCCTGTACGAGGGCCTGGCCGTCCGTGCCCACGCCGCCGGAGCCGTCCGCGCCCGCACCCGGCTCCCGGCCACGCCCGGCGCCGAGCGCGCCCTGCCCCGGCTGCTGCGGGCCGACGCCGTAATCCGGGGGACCGACACGACGGGCATGTACCGCCCGCTGCTCACTCCGGCCCGCACCGTGGAACGGACCCTGAACGCGCCCGGCGCCGCCCACTGGTACGGCGACTCCTTCTGAGCGCCCGCGGCCCGGGCCGCGCAAGGCTCGACTCCCCGCGCATGCGCGGGTGCCGACATGCGGCGCAGGTGTCTCAGGCGGGGTCGCCGATGGACGTCTGGAGCCGCTCGCTCGCCATCCGCATGTGCTCGGCCATCGCCCGGTCCGCGGCCTCGGGGTCGCGGGACCGGATGGCCTCCAGCACTGCGTCGTGCTCGCAGAGGGTGCCGGTGACGGTGCCCTCGATGTCGTTGACGCGCTCCATCCAGACCTGGAGCAGTGCCCGGATGCTGTGCAGGATGTCGCTCAGCACCGTGTTGCGCGCGATGTTCGCGCACTCCAGGTGGAAGGCGATGTCGGCGTCGACGAACGCCGTGACGTCGCCGCCCGCCTCGCGCATGCGCCGCAGGTGCTCCTCCAGGCGGGCCACGTCCTCGTCGGTGGCCCGCTCGGCGGCGAGCCGCGCCGAGACCCCCTCCATGTAGGTGCGCACCTCGACCAGGTCCTGGGTGCGCCGCTGCCCCAGCATCAGGCCCCAGTTGATCGCGCGCGGTAGGAACTCCGAGGTGCCCTCGCGCACGTACGACCCCGAACCCGGCCGGATCTCGACGATGCCGAGCACATCGAGCGCGGACAGCGCCCCGCGCACGCTGGAGCGCGCCACGCCGAGCGCCTCCGCGAGCTGGCGCTCGGCCGGCAGCCGGGTGCCCGGCCTGATGTTGCCCGCCGAGAGGTGGTCGAGCAGACGCTTGGCGACCTCGCTCACGGAGGACTCCCGCACCACGGGGCGCAGGAGCTGAGCGAGGTCCGGCTGCGAGTCGGAGGCGGCGGATGCGGGCTGGCTGGTCACGGTCACCAGTAGACCAGACCGCCCGCCGAGGCCGTCTCCCGCCCGCGTTCTGCGCTCGACCCACCCCCTTTGTCAAGGGTTCAACGACGACGGACAAGTGCGACGCTCACCACATTGGTAAATTGGTGACCAATTTGAGAATCGGGCATAGCGTGACGTCCGGATCGGCCCATCGGGTGTGGTCAGCCGCTACTGACGTGTCCCGTGCGCCGAGAGTGCCGCCGTTCCGGACAGAGTTGTCCGGAGAGTCGAGGAGCCGCAATGCCTGCCAGCACCGCGCCACCCGTGCCGGAGTCGCGATCAGCCGTCGAGACGTCGGCCATCAGGAAGATCTCGATACGTCTCGTGCCCTTCGTGGCCCTGATGTTCTTCGTGAACTACCTGGACCGGACGGCGGTGTCGTTCGCCGAGCCCAACGGCATGGGCGACGACCTGGCGCTGACCGCCGCCCAGTTCGGCTTCGCCTCCGGGATCTTCTTCGTCGGCTACATCGTGCTCGAAATCCCGAGCAACATGGCCCTGCACCGCTTCGGCGCCCGCCGCTGGCTCGCCCGGATCATGGTCACCTGGGGCATCGTCTCGCTCCTGTTCACCTGGGTGAACAGCAGCGGCGGCCTCTACACGCTGCGCTTCCTGCTCGGTGTCGCGGAGGCCGGTTTCTTCCCCGGCGCCATCCTCTTCCTCAGCCAGTGGGTGCCCAGCCGCCACCGCACCAAGATCCTCGCCCTCTTCTACCTCGCGCAGCCGCTGACCACGGTCTTCGGCGCCCCGCTCGCGGGCTGGCTGATCGGCCGCCACGGCCTCTTCGACCTCGAGGGCTGGCGCGTGATGTTTCTCTTCGTGTCCATCCCGGCGATCCTGCTGGGCGTCATCGCCTGGTTCTACCTGATCGACCGGCCCGCCGACGCGAAGTGGCTCACCACCGACGAGAAGGAGTGGCTCACCGGCGAACTCGCGGCCGAGAACTCCGGCAAGACCGGCCACGAGTCCGCCCACGCCAAGGGCGACCTGAAGACGGCCTTCACCAACAGCCGGGTGTGGACCCTCGCGCTCGTCTACTTCGGTTTCGTCTACGGCCTGTACGCGCTCGCGTTCTTCCTGCCGACGATCATCAACGGCTTCCAGGAGCAGTACGACACCTCGTTCAGCGTGATGGACAAGGCGTGGATCACCGCGATCCCGTACCTGCCCGCCGCCGTCGTCCTCTTCTTCTGGTCCCGCCACGCCACCCGGCACGGCACCCGCACCTGGCACGTCGCCGCCCCGGCGATCGTCGGCGGCGTCTCGATCCCCCTCGCCCTGTACATGGGCTCACCGACCGCGACCGTCGCCGTCGTCACCGTCACCGCCTGCTCGATCTTCGCCGCCCTGCCGGTGTTCTGGGCCCTGCCCTCCCGCTTCCTGACCGGGGCGGCCGCCGCCGCGGGCATCGCCCTGATCAACACGGCGGGCAACGTCGCGGGCTTCGCCTCCAGCTACATCACCGGCTGGCTCAAGGACTGGACCGGCGCCTACTACGTGCCCCTGTACCTGGTGGGCGCCCTGATGCTGCTCTCCGCCGCGCTGATGATCCGGCTCGCCTCCCGCACGCGCACCACCACCGAGAAGGACCTCCTGCGATGACCCGCCTCTACAACGACCCCGCAGCCTTCGCCGACGAGGCGCTCGAAGGGTTCGCCGCCGCCCACCGCCGCTGGGTGCGCCCCGTCCGGGGCGGCGTGGTGCGCGCCACCGCGAAGACGCCCGGCCAGGTCGCGGTCGTCATCGGCGGCGGCTCCGGCCACTACCCGGCCTTCTCCGGCCTCGTCGGCCAGGGCCTCGCCCACGGCGCCGCCGTCGGCAACGTCTTCGCCTCGCCGTCCGCCCAGCAGATAGCCGGGGTCGCCCGGATCGCCCAGGCCGACGGCGGCGTCCTGCTCCTCTTCGGCAACTACGCGGGCGACGTCCTGCACTTCGGGCAGGCCGCCCGGAGCCTGACCGCCGACGGCATACCCACCCGCACCTTCGCCGTCACCGACGACATCTCCAGCGCCGCGCCCGCCGAGTCCCACAAGCGCCGCGGCATCGCGGGCGACCTGCCCGTCTTCAAGGCCGCGGCGGCCGCCGCCGAGCAGGGCCGCACCCTCCAGGAGGTCGCGGACGTCGCCGAGCGCGCCAACGCCCGTACCCGCTCCTTCGGCATCGCCTTCTCCGGCTGCACCCTGCCCGGCGCCGACCACCCCCTGTTCACCGTCCCCGAGGGCCGCACCGCCGTCGGCCTCGGCATCCACGGCGAACCCGGCATCGGAGAGGAGGCCGTGCCCACCGCCGACGAGGCCGCCGGACTCCTCGTCTCCGCACTCCTGAAGGAACTGCCCGAGGACGTCGCAGCACCGGGCGGACAGCGAGCCGCCGTCATCCTCAACGGCCTCGGCTCGGTCAAGTACGAGGAACTCTTCGTCGTCTACCGCCGCGTGGCCCAACTGCTCACCGAGGCCGGGGTCACCATCGTCGACCCCGAGGTCGGCGAACTCGTCACCAGCTTCGACATGGCCGGCGTCTCCCTCACCCTTACCTGGCTCGACGACGACCTCGAAGCGCTGTGGGCCGCGCCCGCCGACACCCCCGCCTTCCGCAAGGGCGCCGTCCCCGAGACCGTCCTCGCCGCCGACGAGCCGGACGACATGGTCCAGGACGAGCGGTCCTACGAGGCGACCGAGGAGTCCCGCGCCGCCGCGGCCACCGCGCTCGACGCGCTGCGCCGCCTCAAGGAGACCGTCGACGCACACGCCGACGAGCTCGGCCGCATCGACGCCGTCGCCGGTGACGGCGACCACGGCATCGGCATGCAGCGCGGCTCGACCGCCGCCCACGCGGCCGCCGAGCACGCGTGGGCCTCAGGCGCGGGCGCCGGTTCGCTACTGACCGCCGCCGGAGACGCCTGGGCCGACAAGGCGGGCGGCACCTCCGGCGCGCTGTGGGGCATCATCCTGCGCTCCCTCGCCGACGCGCTCGGCGACACCGAACAGCCGACCCCGGCGACCGTCGCCCACGGAGTCCGCGCGGCGTCCGACGGCGTCCGCGAGACCGGCGGCGCCGAGGTCGGCGACAAGACCATGGTCGACGTCCTCGTCCCGTTCGCCGAAACCCTCGGTCAACAGGTCTCCTCCGGGGCCGAGTTGACCGCCGCCTGGGACACCGCGGCGACCGCCGCCGAGCAGGCCGCCCGGGACACCGCGCACCTGCTGCCCCGCATGGGCCGCGCCCGCCCGCACGCCGAGAAGTCCCTCGGCACGCCCGACGCGGGCGCCCACTCCCTCGCCCTGATCGTCCGCGCCGTGCACGGCGCGCTCACCACCCGCCCGTAACTCCCCCCAAGGAAGCCTGAGATGAGCGACAAGCTGCGGATCGTCGTCGGCTGCGACGACGCCGGACTCCAGTACAAGGAAGCCCTCAAGCGGGACTTCGAGGCGATCGGCCTCGTCGCCTCCGTCACCGACGTGGGCGTGGACGCCGACGGGCACACCGCCTACCCCGAGATCGCCATCGCGGCCGCCGAACTGGTCGCCCGCGGCGAGGCCGACCGCGCGCTGCTCGTCTGCGGCACCGGCCTCGGCGTCGCCATCGCCGCGAACAAGGTCAAGGGCATCCGCGCGGTCACCGCCCACGACTCCTTCTCCGTGGAGCGCGCGGTCCTCTCCAACAACGCCCAGGTGCTGACCTTCGGCCAGCGCGTCGTCGGCCTCGAACTGGCCCGCCGCCTCGCCGCCGAGTGGCTCACCTACCGCTTCGACGAGACCTCGCCGTCCGCCGCGAAGGTCCAGCTGATGGTGGACTACGAGAGCGAGTCCGAGGCCGCGTGATGACGTCCCCCGTACTGCTCGGGGTGAGCCTGAAGATGTACTTCGGCCACCACGAGACCCTCAACTGGGCCCGCAAGACCGTCGAGCTGGCCGACGAGCACCCCGCCGTCACCAGCGGCGCCGCCCGCCTCTTCGTGCTCCCCGCCTTCCCAGCGATCGTGCCCGTCGCCGGCATCCTGGCGCGCAGCGCCGTCGCCGTCGGCGCCCAGGACATCGCCACCGAGGACGCCGGCGCGTACACGGGCGAGGTCTCCGGCTCCTACCTGTGGGAGATCGGCTGCCGCTACGCCGAGGTCGGCCACGCCGAGCGCCGCCGCCTGTACGGCGAGGGCGACACCGTCGTCGCCGCCAAGACCGCGGCCGCCCTGCGCAACCGGCTCACGCCCGTGCTGTGCGTCGGCGAACTCGACCCCGTCGACCCCGCCGAGGCCGCCCGCCGCACCGTCGCCGAGGCCGCCCGCCTCCTGTACGGGCTGCACGGCACGGTCGTCCTCGCCTACGAGCCGCAGTGGGCCATCGGCGCCCCGGAACCCGCCTCGCCCGAACACATCACGACCGTGTGCGGCGCGCTGCGCGAATGGCTCGACTCCCGCCCGCAGCACGCCGGTTCGACCGTGATCTACGGCGGCAGCGCGGGCCCCGGCCTGCTCACCCGCCTCGGCGACTCCACCGGCGGACTCTTCCTGGGTCGCTTCGCCCACGACCCGTCGGCCGTCGGCCGGATCCTCGACGAGATCGAGGCCATGAAGTCCCCCGCGGCGGTGGCGTGATGGCCTACGGCATCAGCACCTACGCCTACTTCTGGCGGATCTCCGAGCGCGCGCCCAAGCCGCTGTCACTCCTCGACATGCTCGTCGACACCAAGGAGCTGGGCGGCCAGGTCTTCCAGATCTGCGACTACCCGGCCATCGAGAGCTACGACGCCGCGCGCCTCGCCGACGTCAAGGACGCGGCCCGCGACCTCGGCCTCACGCTGGAACTCGGCACCCGGGGCATCGCCCCCGAGCACCTGCTCAAATACCTCGACATGGCTGCCCAGTTGGACGTGACGCTGGTCCGCTCCATGACGCACACGCCGAGCCTGCGGCCATCGGTCGACGAGGCCGCCGCGCTGCTCGGCGAGAGCGTCCCGCGCTATGCGGCGGCCGGGGTCACCCTCGGCCTGGAGACGTACGAGCAGATCGCCACCGACGACCTGATGGCGATCGTCCGCGCCGTCGACGACCCGCACCTCGGCATCGTCCTCGACCCCGGCAACAGCGTCGCCCGCCTGGAACGCCCGGCCGACGTCGTCGCGGCGACCGCCGCGCACACCGTGAACATCCACGTCAAGGACTTCGCCTTCACCCGCCGCGACGGCTGGGTCGGCTTCACCTACGCCGGCTGTCCGCTGGGCACCGGCCTCCTGGACCACGCCGCGATGATCGCGGCCGTCCGGCCGCACGAGCGCGGCATCAACCAGATCGTGGAGCACTGGCTCCCGTGGCAGGACGACGGCTACGAGGCCACCGCCCGGCTCGAACACCAGTGGACGCACACCAGCATCACCACCCTCCTGAGGAGCGCATGACCATGGCCACCGAGAACAAGACCGTCGCCGTCATCGGGGCCGCCGGCAAGATGGGCCAGCGGGTCTCCAACAACCTGGTCGAGAGCGACTTCCGGGTCCTCTTCAGCGAGGCCTCCGAGAAGGGGCAGGAACTCATCCGCTCCCTCGGCCGCGAGCTGACCGACTCCGACGCCGCGGCCAAGGAGGCCGACGTCGTGATCCTCGCGGTCCCCGACATCGTCCTCGGCACCGTTTCCGAGCAGCTGGTGCCCCTGATGAAGCCCGGCGCCGTCGTCCTCACCCTCGACCCGGCCGCCGCCTACGCGGGCCTGCTCTTCGCCCGCGACGACGTGCACTACGCCTGCGCCCACCCCTGCCACCCGTCCGTCTTCCTGGAGCGCACCACCAAGGAGGAGTGGCAGGACACCTTCGGCGGCATCGCCGCCCCGCAGGAGGTCGTCGCCGCGTACGAGGGCGGCGACGAGGAGAAGCAGGCGCTCGCCGACGCCGTCATCCGCGTCATGTACGCGCCCGTGGTCGACGTCCACTGGGTCACCGTCAGGCAGCTCGCCGTCCTGGAGCCGACGCTCGTCGAGACCATCGCCTGCATGGTCGGCGCGCTGCTCACCGAGGCCCTGCACGAGACCGTGCACACCGTCGGCGTCCCCGAGAAGGCGGCCCGCGCGATGCTCCTCGGCCACACCCAGGTCGCGCTCGCCAACACCCTCAAGGGCTCGAACCCGTTCTCCGACGCCTGCCTCATCGCCATGGACTACGGCCGCGAGTCGATCGTCCGCGACGACTGGAAGAAGGTCTTTGACGACGCCGAGCTCGACAAGGTCATCACACGCATGCTGAAGATCAAGGAGATCAAGCGCTAGACCGCCGGCGGACGGCTCACCAGGTGCGGTACGGCAGGAACTTCCCGTCCAGGGTGACCACGACCCGGTCGCCCTTGGGGTCGGGCTTCTTCTGGATGTCCATGGAGAAGTCGATCGCCGACATGATGCCGGAGCCGAACTTCTCCTCGATGACCGCCTTCATCGTGGTGCCGTAGACCTGGACGATCTCGTACAGGCGGTAGATCAGCGGGTCGGTCGGCACGGCCCGGCCCAGGCTGCCGCGGGAGGCGTCGCGGGTGAGGGCGGCGACGGTCTCCTCGTCGAGTCCGAGCACCTTGCCGGTGGCCTCCGCCTGGACCCGGCTCATGGTGTTCTGGCCGAGCAGTGCGGAGGCCACCCACACCTCGTGCGCGCCGGCCGCGGCGGCGATCTCCGCGAACGAGAGCCCGGCGGCCTCCTTCGCGGCCAGGATCCGGCGGGTGGCCTCACTGCGGTCGATCACGAGAGTCAACTCCTGTGCGGGAAAGGGCTGTCGAAGCGCTGGAGGGCGCCTGCGGTATACCGCTCCGGGCAGCGTGCTCCGCTCTCGTTTCGCTCGGGTGCGGGCGGCGTTACGGCGCGGTGTCCGCGCGCGGCGGCCGCCCGGCGTCCGGGGTGCTCAGCTCGTCGTAGAGCAGGGCGCAGTCGCCCGTCTGGCCCGTGCGGTACGCGGCCCGCGCGACCAGGTGGGCGGCGACGGCGCTGGTCAGGAGCTGGAAGAAGGCGACAAGGGCGAGGGTGCCGAAGTCGACCCCGGAGCGCAGTCGCAGGGCGAGGCCGGCCAGGAGCAGCAGCATGCCGAACGTCTGCGGATTGGTCGCGGTCGCGCTGCGCGTGAGGACGTCGGGCAGCCGGAGCATTCCGATGACGCCGAACAGGCAGACCGCCGCGCCGAGGAAGAGAAGGACGGAGCCGGCCAGATCGGCGGCCTGCTGCCAGGTGTTCACGGGCGCTCCTTGGTGCCGGCGCGGTCGCGCGAGGCGATGAAGCGGGCGATGCCGACCGAGCTGGTGAAGCCGAGGAAGGCCAGCACCAGCATGATCGACAGGTAGTAGCGGGTCCGGGTCATCGCCGCGTCCACCCCGATCCCGGCGATGATCAGCACCGCGGCCACATCGACGGCGACGGCCCGGTCCAGCATCGAGGGCCCGCGCCAGATGCGGATCAGCAGCAGGACGCCCGCGAGGATGATCAGCGTCAGGGCGGCGTTGAGCAGGATGTCGTTGGCCAGCGTCATGAACCGCTCTCCTTTCCGGTGGCGGCGGCCGGGTCGGGGTCCGCCGCGATCCGCGCGATCTCCTCGCGGGTGCCGAAGGCCCGTACGACCAGGGCCTCCAGACGCCAGACGTCCCGGCGCGCGCGGGGCGCCGTCGCGGGGTCGTCGGCGTCGCTCACATGCAGGTACAGGGTGGCCGTCGCGGCGTTGACCTCGACGAGGGCGCCGCCCGGCACACTGGAGACGGCGACGGCCGTCGCCGCGATCATCAGGTCCGTGCGGCAGCGCAGTGGCACCCGTAGCACGGCGGCCGGACGGCGGCTCCCCGCCAGGGCGAGCCGGGTCACGACGACGCTGGACGCCACCATGTCGTAGAGCAGATATCCGGCGAGCCGCAGGATGCCGCGCGGACGCAGCCGCAGGTCGAGATCGACGGCCGGGAGCGGGAACGCCAGGCACAGGATGATCGCGACGACGACGCCGCTGATGAGGTTGCCCCAGGTCAGCCCGGACCACAGCAGCATCCAGATGACGGTCAGCCAGGCGATGAGCGGCCAGTCGAGGCGGCGCCGACGGGCCGCGAGGGCGGGGGAGTTCACGGTCCGAGCACCGCCTTGACGTAGGGGGTACGGGCGAGGAGTTCGGCGGCCGAGCGGTCGGCGAGGCCGGTGAGCGGGGTGGCCAGGACGGTGTAGGAGAGACCGAGGGCGACCGCGGCGGCGGTCGCCGCCGTCATCACGCGGGGGATCCGGGCGGTGGCGCGCACGACGGTCGTCGTCACCGGTCCCGAGCCGTCCTCGGGCGCCGAGTCGGGATCGTCGCTCTCCTCCAGCACCTCACCCTCGGAGGGGACTTCGGTCACCGCGGGCGCGCGCCAGAACGCCAGGTTCCAGACCTTCACCATCACGTACAGCGTCAGCAGACTCGTCACGGCCGCCCCGCCGAGCAGGACGTACGCCCAGGCGCCGCCGTCCTGCGCGCCCGCCCGCATCAGGCCGAGCTTGCCGATGAAGCCGGACAGCGGCGGGATCCCGGCGAGGTTCATGGCGGGCACGAACCACAGGGCGGCCAGCAGCGGGGCCGTTCTGGCCGCGCCGCCCAGCCGCGTCAGCTCCGTGGTCCCGTACCGCTTCTCCAGCAGACCGGCCGCCAGGAACAGCGTCGTCTGCACGGTGATGTGATGGGCCGTGTACACGATGGCGCCGCCGATGCCGCCCCGGCTGCCGAGCGCGAGCCCGAACAGCATGAAGCCGATGTGACTGACCAGGGTGAACGACAGCAGCCGCTTCAGGTCGGTCTGGGCGACCGCGCCGATGATGCCGATGACCATCGACGCGAAGGCCACCGCCATCAGGACGGCCGACAGCCGGTTCCCCGGGAACAGCAGTGTCTCGGCGCGGATCATCGAGTACACGCCGACCTTGGTGAGCAGCCCCGCGAAGACCGCCGTCACCGGCGCGGGCGCCGTCGGATAGGAGTCCGGCAGCCAGGCCGCGACGGGGAACGCGGCGGCCTTCACCCCGAACACGGTGAGCAGCAGCACCTCGGCCATGGTCCGTACGCCGAGCGGGAGTTCGGGCATCCGCACGGCGAGCTGAGCGAAGTTCACGGTGCCCGCCGCGGCGTACGTCACGGCGACCCCGGCGAGGAACACCAGGGAGGAGACGAGCGAGACGACGACATAGGTCGAACCGGCGCGGATGCGCGGCTCGGTGGCGCCCACCGTCAGCAGCACGAAGCTCGCCATCAGCATGATCTCGAAGCCGACGTAGAGATTGACGAGGTCGCCCGCGAGGAAGGTCAGCGACACCCCGGAGACCAGCACCAGATACGCAGGGTGGAAGACGGCCAGCGGCGCGTTCTCCTCACGGTCGGCCATGTCCTGGCCCATCGCGTACACGAGGACGATGAGGGTGACGGCGCCGGACACGGTCAGCATCAGCGCGGCCAGCCGGTCGGCGACCAGGGTCACCCCCAGGGGCGGCCCGAAGTCACCGAGGTGGACCACGAGCGGGCCGACGCGGTCGGACTCGACGAGCAGCACCAGGTCGACGGCGACGACCGCGGCGAGCACCCCGACGGTGATCACACGGTGCAGCCAGCGCAGCCGGGGCCCGATGAACAGGCTCAGGCCGCACACCGTCAGCGGCATGACGACGGGCAGCGGAACGAGAGCGTTCACCGGGTCTCCTCCGGATCGGTGCCGAGCACGTCGTCCCACAGGTCACCGGAGGAGTCGCGGGCCCGCGCCTGGAAGGCCCGGTCCTCGCGGATCCGGTGGCGCTGCTCGCGACGCTCCTCGCGCCAGGCCCGCTTGCCCTCCTCGCGGTGCTGCTCCCGCAGTTCGTGGCGCTCCTCGGCGATCTGGGCGCGCAGCACCACGCGCCGGTCGGCGATGTCGTCCGGCACGAAGTCCGAACCGGTCAACTGGCTGCTGCGATAGGCCATCGCGAGCACGAACGCCGTGGTGGCGAGCGTGATCACGACGGCGGTCAGCACGATGGCCTGCGGCAGCGGGTCGGTCACCCGGGCATGGGAGACGCCCGGGTACAGCAGCGGGGGCAGACCGGCCCGCCCGGCCGAGGCGAGGACGAAGAGATTGACGCCGTTGCCGCACACGATGATGCCGATCAGCACCCGGGTCAGGCTGCGGGTCAGGATCAGCATCCCGCCCGCGGCGACCAGCACGATGCCGCAGACCAGCAGGGTCGCACTGACGCTCACCCGCGCTCCTCACCGGCGAGCGCGAGGCCCGCCCTGTACTCGGTCTGCTGGTCGATCTTGGACCCGAGGGCGCGTACGACGTCGAGCACCACGCCGAGCACCAGCAGATACACGCCCAGGTCGAACAGGACCGCGGTGCCCGCGTGCCAGTCGCCGATCAGCGGGAGGTGCCCGTGCCAGGTGAAGGCGTGCAGCACGGTCCCGTCGGTGAGGCCCACCAGGGCGACCCCCGTCGACAGGGCGAGCCCGAGACCGGTGAAGAAGCCCGCGTGCACCGGGGCCGCGGCGGCCAGCTCGTGCCGCCCGCCCGCGAGGTAACGGATGGTCAGGGCGACACCGGCGACCAGCCCGCCGACGAAGCCGCCGCCCGGCAGGTTCTCCGCGCACAGCAGCAGATACACGGACAGCATCAGGATCGGATGGAAGACGAGCCGGGCCACCACCTCGAAGACCACCGACCGGTGCTCGGGCGCGAGCGTGTCCCCGGCCACCAGCCAGCTGCGCTCCGGCGCTCCCTGGCGGTACTTGGCGGGCACCCGCAGCCGCGACGTGGCCAGCGACCACGCCGTCACGCCGCCCGGCAGCCGCGCCGGGGGCGAGGCCGACCTGCCCTGCCTGCGGTGCACGTAGAGCAGGCTGGTCACGCCGAGCACGGCCACCGCGAGGACGGCGGACTCGCCCATCGTGTCCCAGGCCCGGTAGTCGACGAGGATCGTCGCGACGACGTCCTTGAGCCCGTGGTGCGCGGTCTCCTCGGTCATCGCGGCCCCGGCCGGTTCGGCCGTGCGCGCGCCCGCCGCCAGCCACACCGCGCAGGCCACCACGCCGCCGCTGCCCAGCGCGAGCAGGACGCCCGTGAGCCGGCGGCGGATCTTCTGCTTGTCGCCGAAGAAGACCGGAAGGCGGCGCAGGACGAGCACGAGCACCACCGTCGACACGGTCTCGACCCCGAACTGCGTGAGCGCGAGATCGGGGGCGCCCTGCACGATGTACAGCGCCGCCGTCCCGTATCCGGTGAGGCCCGCGAGGACGGCGGCCTTCATCCGCCGCTGCACCACGAGGCACATCAGGGCGCAGGCGCAGGTCAGCGCGCCGACACCGGCCTGCCACGGGGAGTCCCACACGCGTGGTGCGGGGGTGGCGTCCCAGGGCCGGTCGGTGGCGAGGACCGCGACGAGCCCGGCGAGCATCACCGCGAGGACCGTGGCCACGTACGCGGGCAGCGAGCCCTTCTGGACGGAGCCCGTCACCTGGAGGGCGGAGCGTTCCAGGCCCAGCACGATCCGGCCGAACACCTCGTCGGCCTTGGGCCAGGCGACCCGCCGCCCGAACCGCGCCACCGGCTCCCGCGCGAGGAACAGCGCGGCGCCGCCCGCCCAGGCGAGCGCCGACAGACCGAGCGCGAGCCCGAAGCCGTGCCACAGCGCGAGGTGGTAGGGGTGCTCGGGCACCGGGTAGGCGTGCGCGTACTCCTCGAAGAGACCGGCCAGGAGCCCGATGCCCGGGCCGAAGACGAGACTGCCGAGCGCGAGCAGCGCGGGCGGGGCGAGCAGGCCGACGCCGACCCGGTGCACCGGGGTGTCGGCGAGCCCCGGCTTGCGGGCGAAGGCGCCCCACAGGAAGCGCAGGGTGTACGCGGTGGTGAGCGCGGAGCCGACGACGATCAGGGCCAGCGACCAGCGTTCGCCGGTGCCGCCGTGCGCCAGCGCGTCGAACGCCGCCTCCTTCGCGGCGAAGCCGAGCAGCGGCGGCAGCGCGGCCATCGACGCGCCGGCCACGACGGCGACCGCGCACACCCACGGCAGCGACCGCCCCACCCCCGAGAGGCGCCGCAGGTCACGGGTGCCCGCCGCGTGGTCGACGATCCCGGTCACGAGGAACAGCGGGGCCTTGAACAGCGCGTGCCCCAGGATCATCGCCACGGCCGCGAGCGCGGTGTCGTACGAGCCGGCGCCCGCGAGCACGACGAGGAAGCCCAGCTGGCTGACCGTGCCGTAGGCGAGCACGATCTTGATGTCGTTCAGCCGCAGCGCCCGCCAGCCCGCGAGCAGCATCGTGACCGTGCCGAGCGTCAGCAGCACCGGCCGCCACCCCGTGACGTCCGAGAAGGCCGGGGCGAACCGCGCCACCAGGTACACGCCCGCCTTGACCATCGCCGCCGCGTGCAGATAGGCGCTGACCGGGGTGGGCGCCGCCATCGCGTTGGGCAGCCACAGACTCAGCGGCCACACGGCCGACTTGGCCAGCGCCCCGCACAGGATCAGCAGGACGGCCACGACGAGAGCGGCGCTCGGCGCGGGCGGCGCGTCGACGATCCGCGAGATGCGGTACGTCCCCGCGAGCTGTCCGAGCATCAGGAACCCGACGAACATCGCGAGCCCGCCCGCCGCGGTGACGGTCAGCGCCTGGAGGGCCGAGCGGCGGCTGCCGCGCTTCTCGCTGTCGTACCCGATGAGGAGGAACGACAGGACGGTCGTCAACTCCCAGAACAGGTAGAGGATCATCAGATCGTCGGCCAGGACGAGTCCGAGCATCGCGCCCGCGAACGCGAGCAGATTGCCGCCGAACCCGCCCAACTGGCGGGTGCCGGGCCGGAAGTACCCGGCGCAGTACACCAGCACCAGCGCCCCGATCCCGGCGGCGAGCAGCACCATCACCAGGGACAGCGCGTCGAGCCGGAAGGCGGCCTCGACGTCGTACGCCCCGATCCAGGACCAGGTCTCGGTGCTCGGCCGCCCCGACGCCACCTCGCCCCACCGGGACAGCGCCCAGCAGAGCGCCGCCAGGGGTGGCAGGGCGAGCACGAAGAAGGCGCGCGGGCCCGCCCGGCGGACCAGCGGCGCGGCGCAGAGCGCGACGGCGAAGTGTGCGAGGACCAACAAGGTCATGAACCATGCATATATGGACTTATGGTGCATGGGGGGTGAGACGCGCCGGGCGGTGTACACGGATCGTTGTGCCGTTCATCTGCCTTACGAACGACAACGGGGATAGCCTGGCCAGCTACAACTCCAGGGACGGGGGAGGGAGTTGGGTCACATGCATGCCCGCAGTGGTTCGGTGCAGGACGTGGACGAGGGACGGCGGCTGTCCGTTCTCGACCTGGTGGGACTCGCGGCCGGCGGAGTCGTCGGCTCCGGGTGGCTGCTCGCCGCGGGGCAGGCCCACTGGGCGGCGGGCGGAGACGCCGTGTGGGCGTGGGTGATCGGCGGCGCGGTGATGCTGCTGATCGCCGCCGTCATGGTCGAACTGGGCATCGCCGCACCCAAGACCGGCGGCCTGATCTTCCTCCCGCTCCAGGCCGCGGGACCGCTCGTGGCCACCGTCGTGGCCGCCGCCCTGTGGATCGTCTACGCGGTGAACCCGGCCAGCGAGGCCGCCGCCATGGTGCGCGGCCTCGCCCACTGGTTCCCGTCCCTGCTGCGCAGCGGCCACGCCGGCGCGGCCGTCGACGTCGGGCTGCCCCTCGGCATGGACCGGGCCTACGACCTGTCGCTCACCGGCGCCCTGTGCGCCGTCGTGCTGATGATCGCCGTCGTGGGCTTCAACCTGCTGCCCGCCCGGCGGCTGATACGGCTCAACCTGTTCATCACCGTCGTCAAGGTGCTCGTCCCGCTGCTCATCGTCGTCTGCCTCACCTTCGCCGCGACCGACGCCGCCGGGTCCTGCGCACCGGGCGACGCCTGGTACCTGAGCGGCCAGTCCGGCGGCGCCGACCATCTGCGCGGCCAGGCCGGACACTTCTCGGCCCTGTACGTCGTCCTCGGCGGCGGGATCATCTACGCGTACATCGGCTTCCAGGCACCCCTGGACTTCGCGGGCAACATCAAGCGCCGCGGCATGGGGGAGGCGGCCCGGCTGCGCTGGGCCGTCTACGGCACCCTCGTCGGCGCCGTCGCCCTCTACACGGCATTGCAGTACGTGTTCTCGCAGAACTGCGGCTCGCTCGCCGCGAACATGCTGCAGTCGCCCTACGCCCAGTTCGCCACCGCCGCCTCGATGACCTGGCTCGCCTGGCTGATCCGGCTCAACGCCGTGCTGTCCCCGATGGGCTCCGGCATCGTCTTCACGCACGCCCTGACCCGCGAGGTCGCCGCCCTCAGCCGCGCCCACCTCACCCACCGCGGACTGCAGACGGCACGCCGGGCCTCGTTCAAGTTCCGCGGGGCGGAGATCGACGCGTACTGGATGATCCTCATCGTCAACCTCGTCATCGGCCTGAGCACACTCGCCCTCGTGCGTGGCAACTGGGAGCAGCTCGTCGCCCTCAACAGCGTCCCGATCATGGTCGTCTACGCCATGCCGGGCGTCGTGCTCGTGGCGCTGCCCGGCACCGACGCGACCTGGCTGCGCAAGGCCGTGCGCTGGTGCCTGGCGTACGCGGCGTTCGTGGCGATCGCGCTGGTGATCCACGAGGCGGGCTGGGCCGACGTCTGGCGGGGCATGGCGGGCGTGGGCATCGGGGCGGCGCTGCTGCTCGCGCTGCCCTGGCTGGCCGTGCGCGATCTGCCGTACATCGGGAGGGTGCTGCGCCACTACGACGCCCGCGAGCACCTGTCCCGGTTCACCCGGCGCGGCGATCCCGCGGTGCGGCCGCTGCTGTTGCTGGTCGGCTACATCGGCGCGCTCGTGGGCTGCACGGGCCTGCGCGAACTGTTCGGCGACACCGCGGCGGCGGTGACGCGCACCGTCTGCGTGCTGGCGGCCGTCGTGGTCTTTCCGCTGCTCGTACGGGCCGCCCGCCGCTACATGGACCAGGTCAGGCCCACGCTGCCGCACCAGGGCGAAGCGCCGCGCCCCCGGGTCAGCGCAGGGACTTGACGATCCAGTCGGCCTGCTCGCCGAGGCCTTCCGCGCGCAGCGTGGCGACCGCCTCGTCGCGGTGCCGCACGTCCGACCAGCGGCCCACGGTGGCGCGCAGCAGCAGCTCCGCGTCGGGCAGCGGGATCGCCAGGACGCCCCGCACCACGCACAGCACGTCGGACGCCTGCACCAACTGCTCGTTCTCCAGGAAGCGTTCGAGCAGCGTCCAGGCCACGTTCTGCAGCTCCGCGTCGTGCAGGAGCCGCGCCACCTCGGCGACGAGCAGCGCGTCCGCCGCCTGCGGCGTCGACGGGTCGGACAGTTCACGGCACGCCGCCTCCACCGCCTCGGCGTGCCGGCTCTCCCGCAGGACGACCAGACAGTGCACGAACCAGCGCCGGTCGGCGCGCGGTTCCATCACCTCGACGGCCAGCTGCCGGCCCACCTCGTGCGCGGCCCGGGTCCGCTCGCGCGTGCGCGTGATGCGGTTCAGCAGTTCGGTCAGCTCCTCACCGGAGCGCCCGCGCACCTGCACCGCGGCGATGTGCCACAGCAGCGCCACACAGGTCTGGTCGCCGCCCTCCTCCTCGTTCAGCCAGTCGCACAACTGGGCGAGGACATCGAGGGAGCGCGGCACGTCGTCCGGTCCGGCCGGGACGGTCACGATGTCGGCCAGCAGCTCCCGTGTGCCGGACGTCAGCACCGGGTCCCGGTGCCACAGCGACACCAGCTTGGCCAGGCCCTGCACGTTCTGCTGCCCCGCCGCATGACGGCGCAAGCGCTCGCACTTGGCGGGCGACTCCTCCTCGCGGGTCAGCAGCGCGCAGAGTTTGACCACGTCACGCGGTTGCGCGGTGCGGCCGATGTGCGCGGCCAGCGCGTCGTGGCCCGCGCCGCGGCGCGCGATCAGCCGGGCGATCAGCTTCCGCGCGTGGTCCACCTGCCGGGCGTCGGGCGCGCTCAACTGCGTCTGCGCCCAGGTCTCCAGGATCTGCCCGTGCGGACTCAGGTGCAGGAACGCCCCCGCGAGGTCGGCGATCTCCTCGCCCTGGCCCTCCGAGCCGCCGGGGCCGTCGGTGGCGACGACGTGCAGCGTCAGCTCAAGGAGACGATCGGCCTGGACCGGGCACTTCTCGTCGAGCAGAGCGGTGTGCAGCAGCACCTTGTCGAGGTTGGTGCGGCCCGAGTCGGGCCCGCCGAACACCGCCACCGTACGGTCCGCGAGCTGCGGGTACTGGTCGCGGACGACGCGTACGAAGACCGCCACGTCGAAGGCGGTGCGCTGGCAGGCGACGTCGTGCACGATGCTCGCGGTGATCGGCGCGCTGGGCCGGCCCGCCTCCATCTCCTGCTGGAGCATGGCCAGTTCGGCAGCCTCGCTGACCGGCCGGGCCAGCGCCGCCGTCGCCATGATCATGACCGCGTCGCGGGCGTCGAACCCGTCCGCCAGCTCCACCAGGTCCTGGACGCTGCGGCGCAGCGCGAAGGCGTGCAGCGCCCGCATCGCCATGGCCTCGCTGCGGGTGGACCGCATCTGGTCGAGGATGCGGGCGAACTGCGGTCCGTCGACCTGGGTCACCCACGCGTAGTCCTCGGTGAGCAGCTTCGCCACGTCCGGCTGGAACAGCAGATGGGTGCGGCGGGCGCCGACGGCGCCGTTGGACCCGCTCACGCGCCGCCCAGCAGCGCCGGTTCGATCTCACGCCAGTAGCGGACGAAGTCCACCGGGTTCGCCAGCAGCGTGGCGGCCCGGCGCTCGACGCGGCCCGCCAGGTCGCGGCTCTGCTCGTCGCCCGACTTCAGACGGACCACGACGCGGCCCGCGAGGTCCGGCTTCAGCATCAGGCTGCGGAGCTTGCGCTCGCCGTACAGCCGCAGCTCGCGCACCCAGTCGTCCTCGGTCTGCGGCTCACGGCCCGGCGGGCGGCGGCCCTTGGCATGGTTGGTGAAGAGCGCCGCCGCCTCGGAGGCGTCGTTCAGCAGCATCCTGGGCGCGTCGTGCACCCCGCACGACTGCATGTCCTCGTCGATGCCCGCGCGCAGCGCGCCGAGCGTCAGGTCGTCGTCGTGCTCGGACATGCCCTGCCCCAGCACGTTCAGCAGATGCCCGCTGAAGGGGGTGCAGCCGTTGAGCGGCTCGGGCAGATTGGCGCAGGCGTCCGCCGACGCGTTGTGCACGGCGCCGCTGACGGCGCTGAAGACGCAGGTGCCGTCGGAGCGGGTGCCCAGGATTCCCGGCAGCGGGGACTCCGGGCCGAGGTGGGGCAGCAGGTTCGAGTAGCAGCAGTCGGTGATGAGGACCTTGAGGCCGGCCCTGCTCTGCCGGATCGCCCGGTACACGTACCAGGACGACAGCCAGGTCCACGGCTCGTTCAGGTGCGAGGAGCCGACGGCGAAGTGGACCTGGCCGCCGGGGACGTCCTTCCAGTACGCGCCGTGCCCGACGTACACGACGAGGAGCGTGTCCTCGGGGCCCTCGCCCGCCGACGCGGCGTCGTGCAGGGCGCGCATCACACCGTCCGCCGAGTAGGCGTCGTCGCCGGAGAGGATCACCGAGCGGGCCGCGTCGCCCCACCGGGGGTCCCGGGCCAGCGCGTCCCCGTAGGCGCGGGCGCTGGTCTCGATCGTGGGATAGCCGCTCATCCCCGAGTTCGCCTCGTAGGTGCCGACGCCGATCACCAGGGCCCGGAAGGCCATCTCCCTCAGCTCCCCTCGGGAAGGACGGGCCGGTCGCCGTCGCCGTCACTGTCGTCCGGCGGCTGGGCCTGCTCGCTCGCCTGGACCACGACGATGGTGACGGGCGGCGGGTCGAGCCTGCGCCCGCGCCACGCGTCGATCGCGCGCTGCGCGGCGGCCTGCACCACGGCGCCGGTGGCGCTGGTGAGGACCGCGAGCAGCAGGGCGCTCACCCCGCCGTCGAGCGTGCCCCGCTCCTCGTCCGGCGCTTCGAGCCGCCACTGGAGCGCGGTCTCCCGGGCCAGTTCGGCGCGGAGTTCCTCGGGTTCGTCCAGGCCGACCGGGCCCTCGACCCTCACGGAGATCGTCGCTGTCATGCCGTCCGGTTCCTCCCCGAGGCGGTCAGAGCATCCCTGTCAGTCTGCCAGGCGGCCGGTCGGCAGGCGAGAGCGGACCGATCACCGTTACACGTCCATGACACGCTCAACTTTCCCTCAGATACGTCGACTTGGCTCGTGCCGCGATCCCGGGAGTTCGTCGGCGCCGACGAACGGGCCACCCCTTCTTGTCCGGGCCGACGAAGCTGCGGCCGTCATCGGTGATGTCCGGAAGGTGGGGGAGGCGGTGTGCGGACGGCTTCGTCGTGGGTGACAACGTGTGGGGGTGTGCTCATCGGGCACGACGAACGGGTCCCGGCCGTGTTGCCACGGTGCCGGGTGCGAACGGCTGTGTACGTTCGCGACTACGACATGGACGCTGTGCGGGAAGGATCTTCGAGGTGACGGACGGCAGTGCGGGGCAGGACACCGGTGCGCATGATCGGGCGGCGGTGTGGGGCGAGCGGCTCAAGGAGCGCATCTACGCCTCGCTCACCCTGCTCGCCGTCCTGGTGGGTCTCGCCATGAGCGGTCACCCCAGCCATTCGGGCGCCGCGGTCGCCGTCGCCGTCACCGCGCTCGGTCTGTGGCTGGCGACCCTCGTCGCGGACCTGCAAGCCCACCCCGTCGCCCACGGGAGCCGGCCGGGGGTGCGCGAGATCCGGCACGTCCTGTTCGTCAGCAGCCCTCTGCTGACCAGCGCCGTGGGACCACTGCTGCTGATCGGCCTGTCCGCCGCGGGCGCGCTGGAACTCGACACGGCGCTGTGGGTCTCGGTCTACAGCGAGGTCGCGGCGCTCGCCCTGTGGGGCTTCGCCGGTGGCCGCAGCATCGGGGCGGGCATCCTGCGCGCCACGGTCACCGGCGTCCTCAACGCCGTGATCGGCCTCGGCGTGGTCGGCGTCAAACTCCTCGCCGGCCACTGACGGCCCCGGGTTCAGTAACCGGTCGCGCCGTCGAGCAACTCCCGCAGGATGTCCAGATGCCCGTTGTGCCGGGCGGTCTCCTCGGTGAGGTGGTGCAGGATCCAGCGCAGGTCGACGTGGAGCCCACCCCGGACGGTCCCCACGGCGCGCGCGTCCAGCTCCGTCGCCGCGACCAGTTCCCGGTACCGGGCGCTCTGATCGGCGTACTCCTTGAGCAACTGCTTCACCGGGAACTCGACGGCGATCCGCATCTCCCGGTCGGGATCCTCGTCCGTCCAGGGTCCCTGGTCCTCCTCCCCGAGGAAGATCACCTGGAACCAGTGGTACTCGACCCACCGCAGATGGTTGATGATCCCGCTCAGCGTCATCAGGGGCGAGCCCGGGAGGATCGCCTTGCGGGCGTTCTCCTCGGAGACGCCCTCGCACTTGGCGCGGGTGGTGTCGCGTGCGTAGTCGAGAAACGTGGTGAGCTGCGTGCGCTCGTCCCATGCGGGAGGCGTGTCATTGATTCTGGGCATCGGGTGCAGGGTGCCTTGTCGGGATGGCCGTCGTCGAGCCAATTACCGGGCGGTGCCCCACGCCGGGCACCGCCCGTGAGCGATCGGGTCCGGACGGCTGCCCGCCGAGGTCAGGAGGCGAGAGCCTCGTGCAGGGCGTCGAGGCCGTCGGCGTAGATGCCGGTGAAGAGCTCGACGACCTCGTCCTCGGTGGCGCCCTTGGCGTGGAAGCGGCCGGACCACTGGACCTCGGCGAGGTCTTCGCGGCCGGGGACGGTGTGGACCCGGATCGTGGAGAGGTAGCCGTCGACGGGGAACGGGGCATCGAGGATGGCGTAGCTGTAGTGACGCTCGGCCTCGTCGAAGCCGACCAGCCGCTCCACGATGACGTCGCCGTCGGGGTTGGTCAGGCTGCGGACCCGGCCGCCTTCGAGAGCGGTGCTCGCGGAGATGTAGGGGAGCCAGTCGGGCAGGGCGTCGAAGCCGCCGATCAGGCTCCATACCTGGTCGGGCGAGGCGGGGACGGTGCGGGAGACGGACGTGGAAGCCATGATCGCTCCTTGTGGTGTCGTGCGGGGGTCAGGCGTTGTGCGGGAGCGGGGCCGCCGGGCTGACCAGGCCCGCGGTGCGCAGGTCGGTCCAGAACGCGGCCGGGACCGTCTCGTTGAGGGCCGCGGTGTCCTCGGCGATGCGGCCGGGCCTGGTCGCGCCGGGGACGACGGCGGCGGACGCCGGGTGGGCGAGGGAGAACTGCAGGGCGGCGGCCTTGATGCTGACGCCGTGCTTCTCGGTGAGGGCCTTCAGCCTGCCGACGCGCTCGATGATCTCGGCGGGTGCCTGCTGGTACTCGAAGTGGGTGCCGCCGGCGAGGACGCCGGAGCTGTACGGGCCGCCGACGACCATGTCGACGCCCTGCTCCTGGGCCAGGGGGAGCAGCCGGGTGAGCGCGTGCTCATGGTCCAGCAGGGTGTAGCGGCCTGCGAGGAGGAAGCCGTCGGGCCGGGGCTCGTCGAGGGCGAGGGTCAGCTCGATGGGCTCGGTCTTGTTGACGCCGAGACCCCAGGCCTTGATGACGCCCTCGTCGCGCAGCCGGGACAGGACGCGGAAGGCTCCGGTGCGGGCCTCCTCGAACTTGCCCAGCCAGGCGTCGCCGTGGAAGTCCTGCGCGATGTCGTGGACCCAGACGATGTCGAGGCGGTCGGTGCCGAGCCGCTTGAGACTTCCCTCGATGGAGCGCTCGGTGGCGTCGGCGGTCCACTCGTGGAGGATCTTGTTCGGGTTGCCGTGCTCGAACAGGCCGCCCTTCTCGCCGAAGTCCGGCACGTCGGTCTCGTGCTCGTCGAGGATCACCCGGCCCACTTTGGTGGAGAGGACGAACTCGTCGCGCGGCTTGCCGGCGAGTACCTCGCCGAGCCGCTCCTCGGCGAGGCCGGCGCCGTAGAAGGGGGCGGTGTCGTAGTAGCGGACGCCGTGGTCCCAGGCGGCCTCGACGGTGGCGCGGGCCTCGTCGGCGGGGATGTCGCGGAACATGTTGCCGAGCGGGGCGGTGCCGAAGCCGAGGCGGCCGGGAAGGAGGTTCTTGAGTGACATGGGGCGTGCCTTTGCGAAATGTGGGGGTGGGGGCCGGGTGGCCACCTGTGAGCGCCGCGTCCGGGTGCGAGCGGTCGCCTTACAGATGACGACACTACTTGCATGCGCGGGCTATTGCAAACGCCCCCATTGCGCGTACGCGCTGTAGGTGTGGACCGGGGCGGTCCCTCCGCCAGACGCACCCACGCCCGCGTCATCGCCCGCAGGGACCGAACTTCGCGAGGATCGCGGTCAGTTCACCTGGGGTGAGAGCGATGTCGAACGTGCCGGCGAGGAGCCGTGTGCACCGCGCGCGGCTCGACCGGCTCGGCCTCCGCATCAGAGTCGTCCTTGGGGACGGACACGGACACCGGCCCGCGTGGTGGTGCCACCGCGCCCCGAAGGCTCAGCCCGGGAGCTCGTCGAGAACCGTGTGCATCGACGACGCGCGGGCCAGATCGGCCAGCGCCTGCTCCATCACCGACAACGGCGTACGCGGCGGCAGCAGCAGCCCGATGCTCGCGCTGCGCCGGGGCCGCACCAGGGGCACGGCACGCATTCCGGCGGGGATGCCGAAGACGTGCAGCCAGGTGTGCGGGATCACGGTCGACCAGTGCCCCGTACGCACATGCGCGATGAGCGAGGCGATGGAGTCGGTCTCCACCCGCGGCGCGACCGCGACCCGCAGCTCGGCGAAGACGGCGTCCAAGACCTGGCGGCCCACCATGTGCGGGTGCAGCAGACACAGCGGCAGGGCCGCCACCTCGGCCCAGCTGACGCCCTGCGTGTCGACGTCGGCCGACTCCTGCGTCAGCAGCACATAGCGCTCCCGGTACAGCGGCACGAACGGCAGACCGGGCTCACGGGTCGGGTAGGTCACCGCACCGTGCAGTTCGAACGCGCGCAGCCGCCGGACGATCTCGTCGCCCTGAAGATCCGCGTGCACCCGTACGGTGGTGTGCGGATTCGCCGCGCAGAACGGCTGGGTCAGCAACGCGACGGCCGCGACCGCCGTCGGCACGGCACCGATCCGCAACTCACCTTCCAGACCGGAGCGCAGCGCGGCCAGACCCGCCGTCATGGCGTCCCGGTCGGCGAGCATCCGCCGCGCCCACACCACGACCTCCTCGCCCTCCGCCGTCAGCCCCTCGAACCGGTGGCCGCGGCGCACCAGCGGCACACCCAGCTCGCTCTCCAGCTTGCGGACGCCCTCGGACAGGGTCGGCTGGGAGACATAGCAGTTCTGTGCCGCCCGGGCGAAGTGCCCGGTGTGGGCCAGCGCCACCAGGTATTCGAGCTGTCGCAGGAGCACGGGTCGGGGCCACCGCCTGTCCGGTTCGGGGAGTTCGTCCGGAGCTTCGTCCGGCGAGTTCGGCCGGATGGTTTGTCCGGAGAGTTCGGCGTGATCGTAACCGCCTATCGACCATCGGATCTTCCGCTTTGACCGTGCGGGCGGCCCGGGCGAATGCTGCTGTCCGCGGGCCGCCGGAGTTCCGCGGCCACGGACGAGACGCTGGAGTGATGGGCATGCGTGACAAGGGAGAGCCGGCGGAAGAACTCTCCGTGCACAAGCCCAAGACCTGGGCCACGGGAGCACCGGCCGTGGCCCACGCCCTGAAGTACGCGCTCGGCCAGACCTCGCCCCGCCGCACGGCCCTCACCCTCCTCACCATCAACCAGGCCGGCGGCATCGACTGCCCCGGCTGCGCCTGGCCCGAGGAGGCCCCCGGCAAGCGCCACCGCAACGAGTACTGCGAGAACGGCGCCAAGCACATCAGCGACGAGGCCACCACGCGCCGCGTCACCCGGGAGTTCTTCGCCGAGCACCCCGTCAGCGAACTCGCGGGCCGCTCCGACTACTGGCTCAACCAGCAGGGCCGGCTGACCGAACCCATGGTCAAGCGCCACGGCAGCGACCACTACGAGCCCATCGGCTGGGACGAGGCCCTGGCCCTGCTGGCCGACGAGCTGACCCACCTCGACCATCCCGACGAGGCGCTCTTCTACACGTCGGGCCGCCTCGCCAACGAACCCGCCTTCCTGCTCCAGCTGTTCGCCCGCGCCTTCGGCACCAACAACCTCCCCGACTGCTCCAACATGTGCCACGAGTCCAGCGGCTCCGCGCTGGGCGAGACGCTGGGCATCGGCAAGGGCAGCGTCAGCCTGGACGACCTGTACGACAGCGACCTGGTGTTCGTCGTCGGCCAGAACCCGGGCACGAACCACCCCCGCATGCTGTCGGCCCTGGAGGAGACCAAGCGGCGCGGCGGACAGATCGTCGCGGTCAACCCGCTCCCCGAGGCCGGACTCCTGCGCTTCAAGCACCCGCAGAAGGCGCGCGGCGTCATCGGCCGCGGCACCCAGATCGCCGACCAGTTCCTCCAGATCCGCCCCGGCGGCGACCTCGCCCTGTTCCAGGCGCTGAACCTGCTGCTCCTCCAGGCCGAGGACAAGGCCCCCGGCACCGTCCTCGACCAGGACTTCATCGCCCGCCACACCACCGGCTTCGCCCTCTTCAACGACAACGTCCGCGACCTGGACTGGGACGACGTGCTCGCCGCCACCGGACTGCGGCGCGAGGAGATCGAGGAGGTCCACGAGCGGGTGCTGAAGTCCCGCAGCGTCATCGTGTGCTGGGCCATGGGCCTCACCCAGCACAAGCACGGCGTCCCCACCATCAGGGAGGTCGTCAACTTCCTGCTGCTGCGCGGCAACATCGGACGGCCCGGCGCGGGAGTCTGCCCGGTGCGCGGCCACAGCAACGTCCAGGGCGACCGCACGATGGGCATCTGGGAACGGATGCCGCAGACGTTCCTCGACGCCCTGGAGAAGGAGTTCGGGTTCGCGCCGCCGGCCCGCCACGGCCTCGACTCCGTCGACGCGATCCGCGCGATGCGCGACGGCCGCGCCCGGTTCTTCCTCGGCGTCGCCGGGAACTTCGTCCGGGCCACCCCCGACAGCGACGTGACCGAACGCGCGCTGCGGAACTGCCGCCTCACCGCCCACATCTCGACCAAGCTCAACCGCTCGCACACGGTCTGCGGCGACACCGCCCTGATCCTGCCGACCCTGGGCCGCAGCGACCGCGACGTGCAGGCCACCGGCGAGCAGTTCATGACGGTGGAGGACTCCATGAGCGACGTCCACACCACCCGCGGCCGACTGGCCCCCGCCTCGACCGCGCTGCTCAGCGAAGTGGCGATCATCAGCCGCCTGGCCCGCGCGGTCCTCGGCGACCGGCACGGCATCGCCTGGGACAAGTTCGAGGACGACTACGACCTCGTCCGCGAGCACATCGGACGGGTCGTCCCGGGCTTCGAGGACTTCAACCGCCGGGTGCGCGAGCCCGGCGGCTTCACCCTCCCCAACCCCGTCAACGAACTGCGGTTCCCGACCGCCTCCGGCAGCGCCGTCTTCACCGCCAACACCTTCACCGGGCTCACCGCGCCGCCCGGCCACCTCATCCTCCAGACGCTGCGCTCGCACGACCAGTGGAACACCATCCCCTACGCGATGGACGACCGCTACCGGGGCATCGAGGGCGCCCGGCGCGTGGTCCTGACCCACGCCGACGACCTCGCGGAACTGGGCTTCACGGAGGGCGACCTGGTCGACCTGGTCAGTGTGTGGGAGGACGGCGTCGAGCGACGCGCACCCGGCTTCCGGGTCGTCGCCTACCCGACACCGCGCGGCTCGGCCGCCGCGTACTACCCCGAGACCAATGTGCTGGTGCCGCTCGACAGCGTCGCCGAGCGCAGCAACACGCCGACATCGAAGGCCGTGGTCGTACGCCTGGAACGGGCCTGATCGCGACAAGGCCCCGCGCCGACCGCGCGCGTGATCAGAGCGGGGCCAGATCGGCGTAGAGCATGTGATGGTCCGAGTGCTCGCTCGGTTGTACGTGGTGGGCGCGGGGGTCGATCCCGCGCAGGAACACGTAGTCGAACCGGCTCTGCCAGTCGGTGGTCGGCTCGCACGCACCGGCCGCCGACGGCCTGCACTGGGGATCCGCGTCCGTGGCCAGCGGCCAGATCGGGCCGAGCTCGGCGGAGTCCGGCACGGCGTTGAAGTCGCCGAGCACGATCGCCCGGTCGTGGCGCGCGAGCTCCTTCGCGAGCACGGGGACCTGCCGAACGCGCACGGCTTCCTGACGCCGTTCGGCGAGATGGGTGTTGAACACCCGGACCGGGCGGCCGTCCACCTCCGTGGTGACCGCCGTGAAACCGCGGTCCTCGGAGCCGCCGTCGGGATACTCCACGGTCACGGCGTCCGTGGCCGGCGCCGCGGAGAGGATCGCCTGGCCGTAGCCGCCGGCACGCCAGGGCAGCCCGCCGCAGCGGCTCCAGTTCCGCAGCACCGAGCCGTACGTGACGTGGTAGTCGAGCCCGTAGATGTGCTCCAGGTCGTCCCGGATCTGCTCGACGTCACGGACGCACGCCTCTTGCAGACCGATGACCTGGGGCGCGTACGTGGCGATGTCGGCGGCGCGGCCGAGGTTCTGGCCCGCGCCCCGGCAGGGATTGCAGATGTTCCAGGTCATGACCCGGTTCGGCACGATGTCCGTGGCCGCGCCGGAGGGCAGCGGCTCGGCGGCGGAGAGGTCGTCGCGCGGCGCGCCGGGACCGATCAGCAGCAGACAGAGAAGCGCCAGGGCTCCCGCGACCCACCGTGTGTTCCTGCCGCGCACCGCCACCTCCTCGGACGTGGATGCTCATGCCATCACAGAAGGCGACGCGCGGTCGAGCCGGGGTCCGCGGGGCCCCTGATGACAAAGGCCCGGGGGGGGGGGGGGCATCGGGTGTCGCCCCGCCGGGGCCCCAACTGAAAGGGGAGGGCAGCGAACCCCAGAGGAGAGGGGGGTGTGGGTGGTGTTCGGGAGGGGCAGAACAGTGTTGTCATCCCAGTCTGCCC
>NZ_JBHVIX010000004.1:3582-11267 GCF_042799415.1 Streptomyces sp. NPDC057694 | reverse complement strand
CGTGTTCCTGTTCCTCCCCGCTGCCCCCGTCCCCTCCCCTTCTTCCTCGCTTTCCTGCTCGCCCCCTCCCCCCCCCCCCCCCCTCTCCCCCCCCCCCCCCCCCCCCCCCCCCCCCGGGCCCGCACTGGACGGGGACGGTCAGCGAACCCCGTAGTAGAGGGAGTTGTGCGCGGTGTCCGGCAGGTACAGCACGTCGTTGCCGTCCGAGTCGCGCCGCACCGCCAGCCGGTCCGCGCTCACGCCCGGCGCCGCGGACTCGGCGGTCCAGGAGGCGTCCGCCGCCTGCGTCGCGGCGAACACCCGGTCGGTGCCGGACGAGGTCACGTAGTAGATCCGCTTGCCGTCCGTCTCGTCCCACGTGATGCCGACGGCCGCGGTGGTCTGGCCGCCCGCGTACACCGTCTTGCGGACCCAGCCGGTGCCGCTCGGGTAGGCGTAGAAGACGTTGAAGTTGCCGCCGCTGTCCGCCGACCGGTAGCGGTACGCGACCTTGGGGGTGTCCCCGTCGAGGGTCAGCTTGGCGCTCTGCACGGTCGCGCCGGTGTACCCGGCGTTGTCGATGCTCCACTCCTCACCCGTGGTCAGCCCCTGGATGACGTCGGAGGTGTCGGGCGTGGTCGGCAGGGTGACCGCGGCGCCGTCATGGTCGGCGAACTGGCCGGTCGTCGGGTCGTAGCGCAGGTAGGAGAGCTGGTGGCGCCAGGCCGACGCCGGCGCCTTGGCCCACTCGTACAGCAGGTGCACGCGCCCGGAGGCGTCGACCGTGAGGTCGTCGGGGTAGACGGACCGGTTCAGCGCGGAGCCGAAGGTCGCCACCACGCTCCAGGTGCTCGCCGCGTTGTTCCAGCGGTAGAGCTTGCCGTCGCGCTGGGAGTTGCCGCAGCCGACGCGGGCGGCGAGATAGACGTCGCCGTTGGGCGCGGTGGTCAGCACCGGGTAGGTGATGCCCTGGCCCTGGTCGGGCAGCTCGCTCGCGTGGTTCGTGACGTCGGTGCCGGGGGCCGTGGTGCGGTAGTAGCGCCAGGTGTCGCAGTGCATGGACGTGAAGACGTGCAGCCGTCCGCTGCCGTCGCGCGCCACGGACGGCTGGTTGTGGCCGTTGTCGTCGGCGAACTCGGCCTGCTGACCGTCGCTGTTCAGCAGCGGCAGCTTGCTCCAGACCCCGTCCGGGTCGCGGCGGGCGATCGCGGGACGGTGCGTGGCGGCCGTCGCCCCCGGCTCGTTGAACGCGAAGTACGTGTACTGGCCGCGGCCCTTGTACGTCGCGGCCGGAGTCCACCAGGCGGCCTGGTTCGACGAGTCCATCGCGTACGGGACCTTCTCGACGGTCGCCGCCGCCGTACTCGCCGTGCCGTCGGCGCTCGCGGCCGATACGGGCATCAGCAGGGCGGCGACGGCGGCCGTCGCGGCGGCGTACGTGCGGAGCGTGGGTCGTCTCATGGTGAACTCCTTCGCGGGTGCGGTGAGGTGCCGAACAGGAGTGGCCCGAAGGCCTGGTCATGGGGGAGCGGCGGCTCCGCGGACAGCGAAGGGCCCGGTGACGGCCGTGCGACGTTCACCGGGCCCTTGCCTCTGCCGGGTCAGCGCTTCATGAGATCAGCGCTTGATGAGGTCGGTGACCTCCTCGGCGGCCGCCTTCATCGCGTCCTTCGGCTTCGACTTGCCGACGAGGACGGCCTGGACCTGCTTGGCCACGGCCTCCTCGATCTGGGCGTTCTGCGCGAACTGCCAGAACGGGCTGCCCGTCGCCGTCTTGGTGATCTTCTCGGTCCACTCGGTGGTGAACGTGTCCTTGGCGACCTTCGGGTCGGCCAGGCCCGCGGTCGTCGACGGCGGCAGGGCGCGCTCGACGAAGTACTGGGCGATCGTCTCGGGGTCGGTCGTGGCGTGCAGCGCGAAGTCCGTCGCCGCGTCCTGGCCCTTGCCCTTGACGATCGCGATCACGCCGCCCCACAGCAGCGCCTGCGGGGTGTCACCGGCCTTCAGCACCGGGCGCGGCACCGGCTGCATCGCGTCGGCGAGCGTCTTGTCCTTCGACTGGGCGGACGTGACGCCCTTGCCGATGATCGCGTCGTCGTAGAAGGCCGCCTTGCCCTGGCTGAACAGGGCGCGCGCGTCGAAGCGGTCCACGTCGGCGGCGATCAGCTTCTGGTCGTGCAGCTTCTTGTACCAGGTCACGGCGTCGATCGAGGCGTCGTCGCCGATGGTCACCTTCTCCCCGTCGAGGAGCTTGCAGCCGAAGGTCTGCATCCACGGGAAGATGTCCTTGAGCTGCGCGACCTTGGTCGCCGCGGCGTAGGGCACGACCCCGCCGCCGAGACCCTTGAGCGCGCGCAGCGCGTCCTCGAACTCCTCGATGGTGGTGGGCTGCTCGTCGATGCCCGCCTTCTTCAGGAGCTTGGAGTTGGCTATCAGGCCGATCGAGCCGGTGTTCCACGGCAGGCCGTACTGCTTGCCGTCGTACTTGCCGCTGTCCAGCGCCACATCGGTGTAGCCGCCCTTGCCCGCCACGGAACCCAGGTCCGCGAGCTTGCCCATCTGGGCGACCGCGGCGAGCCACGCGATGTCCAGGTGCACCGCGCCGGTGGTCTCCCCGCCGCCGAGCTTGAGGGTGAGCTGGCTCAGGTACTCGTTGTACGGGTACGAGACCGCGCGGATCTTCGACTTCTGGTCCGTCTCCCACGCCTTGATGATCTTCTCGATCGACGGCTTGGCGGCCTCCTCGTTCAGCGACCAGGAGGTGAAGTCGAAGTTCTTCGACTTGGTGTCGCCGCCGTTGGAGGAGGTGCTGGCGCCGGACGGCGCGCAGGCGCCGAGCACGCCCGCGCCCGCCACACCGAGCGCTCCGATACCGAACATGCGCAGGGCGCCGCGCCGGCTGATGCCATTGGTGGTCATGGTGTCTCCATGGGGGAGTGGAACGGAAGGGAAGTGTGGGGGCGCGTGCGGGCCGGGCCCGCGCGGGTTCAGCTGAGGCTTTTCGGGAGGGTGCGGGCGGTCACTTGACCGAGCCCGCGGTCATGCCGCCGACCAGGTAGCGCTGGAGGAACATGAAGGCGATGACCACCGGGACGGAGACGACCAGCGAGGCGGCCATCAGCTCGGGCCACGCGGTCTGGAACTCGCCGATGTAGGTGGAGACCAGGCCGGGCGGCAGCGTCTGCTTCTCCTTGTCGGCCAGCGTCACCGCGAAGATGAAGTCGTTCCAGCCGCGCACGAAGGCGAACAGGCCCGCGGCGATCATGCCGGGCGCGGCCAGCGGCGCCACGATGGAGTGCAGGGTGCGCCAGCGGGAGGCGCCGTCGATGGAGGCCGCTTCGAGGAGGGCGTCCGGGATGGTGTCGAAGATGCCCTTCAGCATCCACACGCACAGCGGCATCGTGAACGTGGTGAACGACAGCACCAGCGCGGTGTACGTGTTCAGCAGGCCGAAGCTGGAGAAGACGGCGTACAGCGTCACCAGGAGCAGTGCCTGCGGGAACATCTGCGAGGCCAGCACCATGTGCATCAGGGAACGGCGGCCGCGGTAGCGGAACTTCGAGAACGAGTAGCCCATGTAGGTCGCGACGATCACGCTGAGGACGGCGGTGATGGTGGCGACGATCATCGAGTTGATCAGGTACTTGATCAACTGGTCGTTCTCGGCGAGGGCCGTGAAGTTGTCCAGCGTGAGGTCGGTGGGGATCAGCTTCGGCGGGAACTGGAACGTCGACTCGGGCGTGCTCAGCGCGGTGGCGAGCAGCCAGTACACCGGCAGCAGGCCGAAGCAGCCGATGACGACGACCGCGGTCCAGGCGGCGATCTTGGAGCGCAGCACGTCCTTGCGCATCCGGCGCCGCGAGGTGTGCCCGGTGGCGGCGGAGGGCGTCCGCGCCGCGCCGGTGCCGGACGGCTGTCCGGTGCCGGGGCGCTGGTCCGTCTCGGACAGCTGGGAGGAGGTCATGGGAGTCGTGGTGGTCATCAGGCGTCGCCCTTCCGCTCGGTGATCCTGAGGTAGACGACGACGAGCACGAGCAGGAGCAGCATCCACAGCCCGCCCAGCGCGGTCGCCCGGCCGATGTCGAAGCCCTTGAAGGCGGTCTGGTAGACGGCGGTCGCGAAGGTCTCCGTGGATCCGGCGGGCCCGCCGCCGGTGAGCACGTAGATGGTGTCGAAGTGCTGGAAGTTCCAGATGAACTCCAGGAGCAGCACGATCGAGGCCACCCCGCGCACCTGCGGCCAGGTGACGTTGAAGAACCGCCGGATCGAGCCCGCGCCGTCCATCGAGGCCGCCTCGTGCAGCTCCCGGGGCACGGTCTGCAGACCGGCGAGGAGCATCACCATCATCCAGGGGAAGCTCGCCCAGGTCTTGGTGATGATCACGGCGAGCATGGCGGTGCCGGGCTGGCCCAGCCAGGAGACCGAGTCCTCGATGAGGCCCGCCTTCATGAGGACGCCGTTCAGAACGCCGTAGTTGGCGTTGAAGATCCACATCCAGAGGAAGGAGACCACGACACCCGGGATCACCCAGGGGAAGAGGAACAGCCCGCGCATGAAGCCGCTGCCCTTGAGACCCGTGTTCAGGGCGAGGGCGAGGGCGAAGCCGAGCACGAAGGGGACGACCGTCGCACCGACGGTGAAGATCAGCGTCTGCTTGAGGATGGTGAGGAAGTCGCCGTCCAGCCAGTACGTGAAGTTCTCCAGGCCGACGAACTCACGGCCCGGCAGCCGAAGGTCCTGCTTGAAGAAGCCGGTGAACAGGGCCGATATCAGCGGATAGATGATGATCGCCGCGAAGAGGGCGAGTCCCGGTGCGGTCAGCAGGAGGGCGAACGCGCCGTTGGAGAGCCGTCCGCCGGTCCGCTCACGCGCGGGCGTGGCCTTCCGGGGAGGTGCGGCCGTACTCATGGGTGTGTCCTCTCGAACGGGGCGGGAGCGCCGGGGCCCTGTGTGAACGCCATCCATGCTCCATTGAACGCAAGTTGCAGCATGCGGGATCGTTCTCCATATCGTGCGACGGCGTCAACCCTTTTGGTCGGTGAATCGCCGGTTCTGCGCAGGACCGGCGAACTCGCCCCACCTGCCATGAACTTACAAAAGCGGCTCGTGCCAGCCGTGTCCGCGGCTGCGTCGGAAACTTACAACGGATCCCACTGGCTGAACAGTGGTTGCACAATATGCATGTGATGTACGTTCGAGGCCGTCCCGTTCCGGCGGGGAGTATCCGCGCTTCACATCGCGCCACACCGCGTCACATCAAGGAGGCCGCTCCGTGCGGGAAGAAGAGGTCCATTACGACATCGCCGTCATCGGCGGCGGCTTGGCGGGGACCTGCGCGGCCATCGCCGCGGCCCGGCTCGGCCGACGCGTCGCGCTGGTCAACAACCGCCCGGTGCTCGGCGGCAACGCCAGCAGCGAGGTCCGCGTCTGGGTCTGCGGCGCCACCGCACACGGCGTGCACCGATGGGCGCGCGAGACCGGCATCATGGGCGAGCTGTACACCGAGAACCAGTTCCGCAACCCCGAGGGCAACCCCTACTACTGGGACCAGGTCGTCCTCGACGCCGTCCTCGCCGAACCCAACATCGACCTGTACCTCAACACGGACGTGCGCGAGGCCGAGGCGAGCGGCCCCGACGACGCACGCGAGGTGCACTCCTGCACCGGCTGGATGATGGGATCCGAGCGGCGCATCACCTTCCACGCACAGCAGTTCCTCGACTGCACCGGCGACGGACTGCTCGGCCACCTCGCCGGCGCCCGCTACCGCATCGGCCGCGAGGCCCGCGCCGAGTTCGACGAGCCGTGGGCCCCCGAGGAGGGCGACGAGGCGCTGCTCGGCTCGACGATCCTGTTCCACACCAAGGACGCCGGCCACCCCGTGAAGTTCGTCCCGCCCGCCTACGCCCGGGACCTGACCACCACACCCATCCTGCGCAACCGCGTCCTGCGCACCGGGGACAACGGCTGCGACTACTGGTGGATCGAGTGGGGCGGCGAGCTGGACACCGTCCACGACAACGAGCGGATCCGGGACGAGCTCCAGGCCGTCATCATGGGCATCTGGGACCACATCAAGAACTCCGGCGAGTTCCCCGACGCCGCCAACCTCACCCTGGAGTGGGTCGGCTCCCTGCCCGGCAAGCGCGAGTACCGCCGCTTCCTGGGCGACTACGTCCTCACCCAGCAGGACATCCTCGAACAGCGCCAGTTCGCCGACCGGATCGCCTTCGGCGGCTGGTCCGTCGACCTCCACCCCGTGCAGGGCATGTACGCCGACGAGCCCGGCGCCCGCCAGCGCTACGCGGACGGCGTCTTCCACATCCCGCTGCGCTCCCTGTACTCGGTGAACGTCACGAACCTGCTGTTCGCCGGGCGCAACATCTCCGCCACCCACATCGCCTTCGGCGCCACCCGCGTCATGGCCACCTGCGCCACGATCGGCGAGGCGGCGGGCACCGCCGCCGCGCTCTGCGTCGGCGAGGGCCTCAGCCCGCGCGAACTGGCCACCAAGCGCCCCGAGCTGATGCGCCGCGCTCTGCTGCGCCAGGACGCCTCCGTCATCGGTCTCGCCGACGACGACCCCGACAACCTGGCCCGCACCGCACGCGTCAGCGCCGCCGGCCACCTCGCCCGACTGGCCGCGGAGCCGACGGAAGCGGCGCCCGGCGAGCCCTACCCCCTCACCCGGGACCTGGGGCTGCTGCTGCCGGTGGACCCGGCCCTGGACACCGTCGACCTGCTCGTCCACGGCGCCGCCGACGGAGCGGAGCGCGAACTCACCGTGGAGCTGTGGGGCACGGGCCACCCCGAGAACGCGGTCCCCGTCGACCACCTGCTGACCACCACCGTGACCGTGCCGGCCGACGGCCCGCACTGGGTCACGGCCCGCTTCGACCACCGCCCCGAGACCCCGGAGAACGTCGTCGTCATCGTGCGGGCCGAACCGGGCACCGCGCTCGTCCTCGTGCCCGAGCGCACCGACGGCGTGCTCGCGCTGCGCAGCCGCGTCGAGGGCGACGCGGCCGTCGACCACGACATCCCCGAGGAGGACGGTCAGCTCGTCCTGGAGTGGCAGGCTCGCGGGCTGCGCCGGCAGACCTTCGCGTTCCGGGCGAGCCCCGACACGTCGGCGTTCCGCCCGGAGCGGGTCGTCGGAGGGTTCCAGCGCGCCTACGGCGGCCCGCAGATGTGGGTCTCCGAGCCGACGGCCGACGAGGAGTGGCTGCGCCTCGAATGGGACCACGAGCAGTCGCTCACCGAGGCCCGGGTGGTCTTCGACGACGACGTCGACGAATACCTCAACAACCTCCACCGGCACCGCACCCCGTTCGAAGTGATGCCGGAACTGGTCCGCGACTACCGCCTCCAGAGCCGCGACGCCGACGGCACCTGGCACACCCTGCTGACGGTCACCGGCAACCGCCGCCGCCACCGCGTGCACCCACTGGCCGGCGCGGACGGTGAGCCCGTGCGCACCGACGCGCTGCGGATCGTGGTCGACGCCACGCACGGGGCGCGGCGCGCGCACGTGACCGCGTTCAAGGCGTACGGCGCGTAGCGCTCAGGGGGTACGGGGAAGGGGGCAAAGGGGGGGGGGGGATGGGGGGGAAGTGTCTAGGGTGGGGGCAGGGGAACGAGGGGGCGGGCAGCAGGCTGCGCGGCGGGACGCCGCGCGCCCGGAGGATCCGCGCGGTCCAGGCGAC
>NZ_JBHVIX010000004.1:0-3572 GCF_042799415.1 Streptomyces sp. NPDC057694 | reverse complement strand
GGGGGGCGGCGAACAACTGTACCTGTGTCAAGGGCGCAGGTCGGGGGGCGCTAGGGGGGGAGGGAGGGGTTCCCTCTTCCATGTCAAATACCCGGAACCCGGGGCCCCTTCCTTCTAGCCCGTGGCTACGTGGTTACGCGGTTCAGAGTGCGCCGAGTGCCTGGCTGATGGCGTCGGCCGCCTCGATGACCTCACGGGTGAGGGTCTGCCGCTGGCTGTCGTTCTCCGTGCTGTGGTCACCGAGCACCGAGGTGGGCCCCCACAGCGAGATGGCGGCGACGACATCGCCCGAGGCGTCGCGGACCGGCGCGGCGAGGGAGGCCCGGCCCAGAGCGCGCTCCTCGGCCTCGATCGCGTAGCCGGAGCGCCGCACGGAGTCCATCTCGGTGTCGAGCAGATCGTGGCTGGTGGTCGTGTAGTCGGTGTGCGCGGCGAGCGGCTCGGGCAGCAGCTTGCGGCGCTCCTTGGGCGTGAGCCCGGTGAGCAGGCACTTGCCGATGCTGGTGGCGTGCAGCGGCGCGGTGTGCCCGGCCTGCGTGTACGACTTGGGGGCGCGGGTGCCCTCGAAGTTGCACAGGAACATCAGCTCGGTCCCGCGGCGGACGGCGACATTCGCCCCGAGGCCGGTACGGGCGGCGAGGTCCTGGAGGACCATCCGGGCCGCCCGGTGCACGGGATGGCGGTTCGCCGCGGTGGTCGCGAGCGGCAGGATGCCGAGGCTGAGGCGGTACAGATTGCTGACGGGGTCACGCTCGACCATGTCCAGGCGTTCGAGGGTGGACAGCAGCCGGGACGTGGTGGAGGAGCCGAGGCCGGTGAGCTCGGCGACATCGGACACGCGCAGCTCGGCGCGGCCCGAGTCCAGTGCGCGCAACACCGACACCGCTCGTTCGACGCTCTGGTTCGTCCCGGTGTCGGTCGCCCGAGTAGCCATGACCCTCCTCGTTCTGCAAATGGCTTGCACTATCTGCATCAGCATATCGCGTCAGCCCGCCCTGTCAGCGGTTCCGCAAGCCGAACCCCGCCTGCTGGTGACGGTGTGCGCGCCCGGCTACAAGCCGCTCACCTTCGCGCTCGCCGACACCTCGTACACCAGCGTCACCGTGCGCCGTCCGCCCGGCGGGAGGGCGATGTCCCAGCGGGCGATGCCCTCGGCGTCGAGGGAGTCCGGAGCGGGGGAGCAGGACTCCTTGCGGAGGCGGACCTCGACGTCCGACACCTCGGACACCGGGATCCGCTCGCGCACCGCGATCACCTGGTCATCCGTCTCATCCGGGGCGGAGAAGCGGGACAGGTGCACCCGCACCGTGCGGGTGACGACGGTGCGCTGGGTCAGGCCCGTGGTGCTCCGGGACTCCTCGGCCTCCCGGGTCACCCGACAGGTGTCCGCGCTGCCGAACGTCAGCTCCTGGGTGGCGCCGGGCGCGGTGAAGTCCAGGGTGGCGCGGCCGATGAAACCGCTGCCGCGGACCAGCTCCACGGGGCCGGCCAGGAGGGCGTGACCGGCGGGGCCGGTGAACCGTACGACCTCGGTGACCAGCGCGGAGAGTTCCGGCGCGCAGACGTACTCGCTCTGCGCGGGCGAGACGGCGGTGGTCAGCGGCACGCGGTGGGCGCGCCCGTCGCCGGGCACCGAGGCGGGAGTGGGGGCGCGCAGGACACGTACCTCTCCTCCGTCGTCCACGCCCGGCAGGCCCGGCACCTGAGCGGGGCCGACGTCGGTGATGTCCTCCTCGCGCAACTCGATCTCCACGGACCGGCGTTCGGCGGCGGACCGGTCGCGCAGGGTCAGTCGGTCCTCGACCAGGCGCGGCGGTCCGGCGGCGAGGGACGAGCGTGCGGTCGACAACGTCAGGCGGACGCCGGTCCAGTCCTCGCCGGTGCGCTGCCACACCATCGCGTCCGTGCGCAGCGTCAGTTCTCCGTCGTCGAGCGTCGCCCGGTAGGCGGGGCGCCACAGGGCGCACGGTGTGAGGTGCCCCAGGCGCAGCTCGGCCGGGCCCGCGGCCGGGGAGCGCACCGTCAGTTCGACATGCGCGGCGAGCTCGGGCGGCTCCTCCTCCGTGCTGTCCAAAGCGGTCTGCGCGGAGGCCAGTTCGACGCGCAGGTTCCCCAGACCGGCCTCGACGGAACCGAGTTCGTCCTCGTGCGAAGCCCGCTCGGCGTCCACCCGGTCCAACTCGGCTCTCCAGCGCTCCGGTTCCGCCTCGCCGAACCCCGCGCCCTCACCGATCTCGCGCAGCAGGTCGGCGGCGAGCCTGCTCAGCAGGTCGAGGCGGGCCAGCAGCCGGTCGCGGCGCTGCTCAAGGGTCCGCCGTTCCTCGCCCAGGGCGTGCAGACGGCGGCGCAGCGGCGAGTCGTCGTCGGTGGGCGGCTCGGGGTCGTGGGGCGTCCAGGCCCGCACCACGCGGACATCGAGGACGGTGGCGCCGTCGGGGCCGCCGGTGAGCTCTGCGTGCAGAGTGCGGTCGACGGCCAGCGCGCTGACCGGTCCGAGGCGCAACCGCTGCACACCGGGAGCCAGTTGGAGTGCGGCGGTCCGCGCGATGTGCGCGCGGTCCTCCAGGCAGGTCACCTCGGTGACCGGCAGCGGGATCAGCTCCGGCGCCGAAGGGTCCGTGGTCTCGGAAGAGGGGCGGGTGGTCGCGGGAGATGTGTTCATGGCGGGTCAGCTCCTCCGGTTGCCGCCGGTGAGGGCCTTGGCGGCCGGGATCCGGATCTCGTAGCCGCCGTCGAGCACGGCGGTGCCGCCCGCGGGTACGTCCACCCGCCACAGCCGGGTGCCGGGGACGTGCGGTTCGGCCTCCTCGTGGCCGTCGCCGGGCTCGGTCCAGTCGGCCCGTTCCTCGACGCGGACGTCGGCCTGGGAGGTGACGGGAACGCGCTCGCGGACCTCCACGGTGACCGCGCGGGACAGCCGGTTGGCCAGCTCCACATGGATCCGGTGGTCGAGGACGGTGGTCGTGGACCGCAACCCCGAGGTGGACTCGCGCAGTTCGGTGCGGCGGCTCACCCGGACCGCCTCGGCGGGCCCGAGCCCGACCCGGCCGGTGCCGCCCGGGGCGAGGGTGGGCAGCGCGGCCGTCGGCAGGTGTTCACCGTCGACCGTGACGTCCACGGGACCGGCGAGCAGCGCCCGGCCGGTGCCGTTGGCGAGCACCAGCGTGGCGTACACCGTCTCCTCGACGGACGGCACGCACAGGTACTCGGTGCGCAGGCCGACCGGGAGTTCCGCGACGGTGACGGTGTGCCAGGTGCCGTCCGAGGGGATGTCGGCGGGGCCCTCGGCGTCGTAGCGATGGTCGAAGGAACCGGCCGACTCGCGCGGCCTCACCGCGCGCTCGGGCAGCGGCAGCGAGCCCACCGACTCGGCGCGGCGCCGGTACTCGGCGGCCACCCGGTCCACGGAGGACCCCGGCGCGAGCAGTCCACGATCGCCCCTCGACGCGTCGGGACCGGCGAGGACCAGGTCGGCGTAGTCGAGTTCGGCGGTGCTGGGCACCGGCGGCCCGGGTGGCGCGGGAGGCGGCGGCGGGGCGGCGAACGCCGCGCCGGGAGCCGCGGGCGCCACC
>NZ_JBHVIX010000003.1:430818-513153 GCF_042799415.1 Streptomyces sp. NPDC057694 | reverse complement strand
GTTCCCCGCGCCCCTGAGGCATGCGCTGCGCGCAGCCTCCCGATGAGATGGCGCACGAAGTGCGCATCTCAGGGGCGCGGGGAACTGCGCGAGAAGCGGCCACCGGCCCGCGGACGACCGACAAAAACCGGTTACGCCGGGCGCAAGTGGACGATGTCGCCGGCGGACACCGGCTCCCGGGTGCCGTCGGGGCCCGCGATGACCAGGCGACCGTCACCGTCCACGGCGACCGCCTCCCCGACCAGGTCCCGCCCCCCGGGCAACTGAGCCCGCACAGAACGGCCCAGCGTCGCGCACCCGGCGGCATACGTCGCCTGCAACCCCGACAGCCCCGGATCCCCCTGCGCGGCGCACCACTCCAGATACCAGCGCTCGAACGACCGCAGAACGGCCCGCAGCAACGGCTCCCGGTCGACGACCTTGGCCCCGGCCAGCGCCAGCGACCCCGCGGTGGGCACCGGCAGCTCATCCTCCCGCAGCGACACGTTCAGCCCGATCCCGACCACGACGCCATCGGACCCGGCCCGCTCGGCGAGGATGCCGGCGGCCTTGCGCTCCTCGCCGCCGACGGTGAGCAACAGGTCGTTGGGCCACTTCAGCGCGGTGTCGACACCGGCCGCCGAGGACAGCGCCGTGGCGAGCGCCACCCCTGTGAGCAGCGGCAGCCACCCCCAGCGCTCCACCGGCACCTCGTGCTCGCCGGGCTTGAGGAGCACGGAGAAGAACAGCCCCGAGCGCGGCGGAGCCGACCAGCGCCGGTCGAGCCGCCCGCGCGCCGCGCTCTGCTCCTCGGCGATCAGCAGGGCCCCCTCGGCGACGGCGCCGGAGGACGCCCGGGTCACCAGGTCGGTGTTCGTGGAACCGGTACGGGGCACCACTTCGAGGGACGACCACAGTCCGTCCCCGCGCAGGAGGGAGCGGCGCAGCCCCGCCTGGCCCAGCGGTGGCCGGTCCAGGTCCGACCAGCGGTTGTTCCCGTGCATGTCTGAACCATCTCGCGGCGTCATGCAACCCAGCGTAGGTGTGGCAAACGCCGCACTGCCGAGCCGTATTCGCGCCACTACGCTACGAGTCAGTAGCCACCGCACCGTCCCCCACCCCCGAACCGTCCAGGCAGGGAGCCGCATCCCGATGTCCGAGTTGGAAGAGAAGCCCGACATCCACACCACCGCAGGCAAGATCGAGGATCTGCGGCGCCGGATCGACGAGGCGACCCACGCGGGTTCGGCCCGCGCCGTCGAGAAGCAGCACGCCAAGGGCAAGCTGACGGCCCGTGAGCGGATCGACCTGCTGATGGACGAGGACTCGTTCGTGGAGCTGGACGAGTTCGCGCGGCACCGCTCGACCGATTTCGGCCTGGACGCCAACAAGCCGTACGGCGACGGCGTGGTGACCGGTTACGGCACGGTCGACGGCCGCCCGGTGGCCGTCTTCTCGCAGGACTTCACGGTCTTCGGCGGGGCGCTCGGCGAGGTCTTCGGGCAGAAGATCATGAAGGTGATGGACTTCGCGCTGAAGACCGGCTGCCCGGTCATCGGCATCAACGACTCCGGCGGCGCCCGCATCCAGGAGGGTGTGATGGCGCTGGGCATGTACGGCGAGATCTTCCGCCGCAACACCCACGCCTCGGGCGTCATCCCGCAGATCAGCCTGGTCGTCGGCCCGTGCGCGGGCGGCGCGGTGTACTCCCCGGCGATCACCGACTTCACGGTGATGGTCGACCAGACCAGCCACATGTTCATCACCGGCCCCGACGTCATCAAGACGGTCACCGGCGAGGACGTCGGCATGGAGGAGCTGGGCGGCGCGCGGGCGCACAACTCGCGCTCCGGCGTCGCGCACCACATGGCGGGCGACGAGAAGGACGCCATCGAGTACGTCAAGTCGCTGCTGTCCTACCTGCCCTCGAACAACCTGAGCGAGCCGCCCGCCTTCCCCGAGGAGGCCGAGCTGGCCGTCACGGACGAGGACCGGGAGCTGGACACGATCGTCCCGGACAGCGCCAACCAGCCGTACGACATGCACACGGTGATCGAACACGTCCTGGACGACGCCGAGTTCTTCGAGACGCAGGCGCTGTTCGCGCCGAACATCCTCACCGGCTTCGGCCGCGTCGAGGGCCGCCCGGTCGGCATCGTCGCCAACCAGCCGATGCAGTTCGCCGGCTGTCTCGACATCCACGCGAGCGAAAAGGCCGCGCGGTTCGTCCGCACGTGTGACGCCTTCAACGTGCCGGTGCTGACCTTCGTCGACGTCCCCGGCTTCCTGCCGGGTGTCGAGCAGGAGCACGAGGGCATCATCCGGCGCGGCGCCAAGCTGATCTACGCGTACGCGGAGGCGACCGTCCCGCTGATCACGATCATCACGCGCAAGGCGTTCGGCGGCGCGTACGACGTGATGGGCTCCAAGCACCTGGGCGCGGACCTGAACCTGGCCTGGCCCACCGCCCAGATCGCCGTCATGGGCGCGCAGGGCGCGGTGAACATCCTGCACCGCAAGACGATCGCGGCGGCCGAGGCCGAGGGGAACGTCGAGGAGACGCGGGCCCGTCTGATCCAGGAGTACGAGGACACGCTCCTCAACCCCTACACGGCGGCCGAGCGCGGCTACGTCGACGCGGTGATCCTGCCGTCCGACACCCGCGCCCACGTCGTGAAGGGCCTGCGCCAGCTGCGTACGAAGCGGGAGAGCCTGCCTCCGAAGAAGCACGGCAACATCCCCCTCTAGACCGTCTGGACCGTCTGCGGACCGTAGGGAGCCATCACCCATGATGATCAAGGTCGTCCGGGGAAACCCGACCCCCGAGGAGCTGGCCGCCGCACTGGCGGTGGTCCAGGCCCGGGCCGCGGCGGAGCCGGAGGCCCCGCCGGCCGCGGCCGAACGGGACGCGTGGGCCGACCCCTCCCGCATCGCCCGCCACCGGCTGCCCGCCCCGGGCCCGGCGAGCTGGTCGCGCACGTACTGGCCCGCCTGAGCAGCCTGCCGGAACGAACTAGTCCGTCTGTGCGGGGCGCCTGAGTACGCGTACTCAGGCGCCCCGCGCGAGCGCGTCGCAGTATCGGTGTCGTGCTGTGGTCTGACCCTGAGGACAAGCCCCCCGAGGAGCTTCGCGCGACGCAGGTGATGCTGCGGCGCGCGAGCGTCGTGCTGGCGCTCGCGATGGTCCTGATCATGTTTCTGCTGGGCGTGCTGTGAGAGGTCGGCGGTTCTATACGCTGACTCCCATGACGCCGTCCCGCCGCCTGATCCTGGCCTCCCAGTCCCCCGCCCGCCTCGGTCTGCTGAGGCAGGCCGGTTTCGCGCCCGAGGTCGTCGTCAGCGGCTTCGACGAGGACGCCGTGACCGCCCCGACCCCCGCCGAGCTCGCGCTCGCCCTCGCCGAGGCCAAGGCCTCCGTGGTGGCCGCCCGGCCCGATGCGCAGGGCGCCCTGGTCATCGGCTGCGACTCGGTCCTCGACCTGGACGGCGAGGCCCTCGGCAAGCCCGCGGACGCCGAGGAGGCCACGGCCCGCTGGAAGGCGATGCGCGGCCGCGCGGGCACCCTTCAGACGGGCCACTGCGTCTACGACACGGCGTCCGGCCGGTACGCGTCGGGCACCGGGTCCACCGTGGTCCGGTTCGGCGAGCCGAGCGACGCGGAGATCGCCGCGTACGTGGCGACGGGCGAGCCCCTCCACGTCGCGGGCGCCTTCACCCTCGACGGCCGCTCGGCGCCCTTCATCGAGGGCATCGACGGCGACCACGGCAATGTGATCGGCCTGTCGCTGCCGCTGCTGCGCCGATTGCTGGCGCAACTGGACGTCAGTGTTACGGAGTTGTGGGCTCAGGAGAGCTAGCGGGTCCGGACGGCGGCGCGGGCGGGCCGGGCCTGCCGTCCACAGGGCCGTTCTCCCGCCGGTCGTAGGCGACCAGCGACAGCACGACGAGGCCGAGTACGACCATCATGGCGACGAAGGCGGGCCAGCCGACGGGGCCGATGACGAATGCCCCGAGCAGTGCGTGCACCACGGCCACGCTGACCAGCAGGATCCGCCCGAAGCCGCCCGGGGCACGGTCGGTGATCGCCGCGCGCAGCAGCACCACGGCGCCCAGCACCAGGTAGAGGCCGAAGACGCCGCCCGCGACCCACGCGCCGATGGTCATCGCACGCGGATCGAGACCGGCCAGAGACATCTTCTGGTTGTCGACCACAAGGCCGAGGAACCAGTTCAGGAAGGCGATTCCGAGCGCCTCCGCGATGAGCACGATCGCGGCCACCCACGCCACCGGCCTGCGGGCCACCGGCCCCACCCACTTTCCCCTGAGCCATCGCCTGTTACTGCGAGTACGTCGTGACATCGCGAACGCTACTAACGGGTAAACGTCCGGACAAGGGTTCTGGCGAAGGCAAAGAATCGTTGGGCCATTCGTAGGGACTCCACAAAGAAAGCCGACCGGCCGCAGCGCGGTCTCACAGAGACCTAGACCACACAGCGGGGATAGGGTTCCACCGAGGGATCCCCTTCAGCCAGGCGCAACAAGGGATTTCCGGGACCGAGCAGCCCTCGAGTCACACTCTGTGTGGGCAAGCTCACCATTGGGGACGGGTCGTAAGGCCGTGTCGGCTGTCCCTAAACTCGGCTTGTTTCAAGGAGGGAGCCATCGTGCGCAAGGTGCTCATCGCCAACCGTGGCGAAATCGCTGTCCGCGTGGCCCGGGCGTGCCGGGACGCAGGGATCGCGAGCGTTGCCGTCTATGCCGATCCGGACCGGGACGCTCTGCATGTCCGCGCGGCCGACGAGGCCTTCGCGCTGGGTGGTGACACCCCGGCCACCAGCTATCTGGACATCGCCAAGGTGCTCCAGGCAGCCAAGGACTCCGGCGCGGACGCCATCCACCCCGGCTACGGATTCCTGTCGGAGAACGCGGAGTTCGCCCAGGCCGTGCTGGACGCGGAGCTGACCTGGATCGGTCCGCCGCCGCATGCCATCCGCGACCTGGGTGACAAGGTCGCCGCGCGGCACATCGCGCAGCGCGCCGGTGCCCCGCTGGTCGCGGGCACCCCGGACCCGGTCTCGGGCTCCGACGAGGTCGTCGCGTTCGCCGAGCAGCACGGTCTGCCGATCGCGATCAAGGCCGCCTTCGGTGGCGGCGGGCGCGGTCTGAAGGTCGCCCGCACGCTCGAGGAGGTGCCGGAGCTGTACGACTCCGCGGTGCGCGAGGCGGTGGCCGCGTTCGGCCGCGGCGAGTGCTTCGTGGAGCGCTACCTGGACAAGCCCCGGCACGTGGAGACCCAGTGCCTGGCCGACTCCCACGGCAACGTGGTCGTCGTGTCCACCCGTGACTGCTCGCTGCAGCGCCGCCACCAGAAGCTGGTGGAGGAGGCCCCCGCCCCGTTCCTGAGCCAGGCCCAGCTGGACGAGCTCTACTCGTCGTCCAAGGCGATCCTGAAGGAAGCCGGCTACGTCGGCGCCGGCACGGTGGAGTTCCTGGTCGGCGCGGACGGCACGATCTCCTTCCTGGAGGTCAACACCCGCCTCCAGGTCGAGCACCCGGTCACCGAAGAGGTCGCCGGCATCGACCTGGTCCGCGAGATGTTCCGCATCGCCGACGGCGAGGAACTCGGCTACGGCGACCCGGTACTGCGCGGCCACTCCTTCGAGTTCCGCATCAACGGCGAGGACCCGGGCCGCGGCTTCCTGCCCGCGCCCGGCACCGTCACCCGCTTCGACGGTCCCTCGGGCCCCGGTGTCCGCCTGGACGCGGGCGTCGAGTCCGGGTCCGTGATCGGCCCGGCCTGGGACTCGCTGCTGGCCAAGCTGATCGTGACCGGCCGCACCCGCAAGGAGGCCCTGGAGCGGGCCGCCCGGGCGCTGGCCGAGTTCGAGGTCGAGGGCATGGCCACCGCCATCCCGTTCCACCGCAAGGTGGTCACCGACCCGGCGTTCGCCCCCGAACTGACCGGCTCGGATGCGCCGTTCACCATCTTCACCCGGTGGATCGAGACCGAGTTCGCCAACGACATCCCGCCGTTCGCCGCGCCCGCGGTGGACGGTGAGGAGGACGAGGCCGGCCGCGAGACCGTCGTCGTCGAGGTCGGCGGCAAGCGCCTGGAGGTCTCCCTCCCGGCCGGGATGGGCATGTCGCTGGCCCGCACCGGGCTCAACGCCGGTGCCAAGCCCAAGCGGCGCGCGGCCAAGAAGTCCGGCCCGGCCGCCTCCGGCGACACCCTCGCCTCCCCGATGCAGGGCACGATCGTCAAGATCGCCGTCGAGGAGGGCCAGGAGGTCAAGGAGGGCGACCTCATCGTCGTCCTGGAGGCCATGAAGATGGAGCAGCCGCTCAACGCGCACAAGTCCGGCACCATCAAGGGCCTGTCAGCCGAGGTCGGCGCCTCCCTCACCTCCGGCGCCGCCATCTGCGAGATCAAGGACTGACGGTCCGACCCGGTTGTACCGAGCGCCCGTTGGCCCCCTGAGAGGGCCGGCGGGCGCTTCGCCGTCGTACCCGAACGATCAGGCATCCTTGAAGGCCCGCATCCTGGGAGGCCCCATGACGTCCGACACCGCGCACGCCGGTGCCCGTCGCCTGCGCGCGGACGCGCGCCGCAACTACGAGCGGCTGCTCGCCACCGCCCGTACGGCGTTCGCCGAGCACGGGACAGGGGCGTCCCTGGAGGACGTGGCGCGCGGCGCCGGGGTCGGTATCGGCACCCTGTACCGGCACTTCCCGAATCGGTACGCGCTGATGAGCGCCGTCTTCGAAGAGGCCGTGACCGAACTGCTCGACCGGTCCCGGGCACTGCTCGACGCCCCGCAGCCGTGCTCCGCGCTCGTGGCATGGCTGCGGGACATCATCACCCACGCCGGTGAGTACCGCGGCCTGTCGCGGGCCCTCATGTCGGCCTCGCAGGACGCGAGTTCGGCGCTCGCCCCGTGCAGTACCCCCATGCGGGAGGCGGGGCAGGCGCTCCTGTCACGGGCCCAGGAGTCGGGCGCCGTGCGCGGGGACGTCTCCATCACGGATCTGATGCAGCTGACCAACGCGATTGCGCTGGCCGCTGAGGAGACACCGTCGGACCCGGGCTTGGCCGACCGTCTGCTGAACCTGACGCTCCGGGGCATCACCCAATCAGGCCCCTCCGGCACCTGAGCGCGCAGTTCCCCGCGCCCCTGGCGGCACCGCAGCAGCGCCGCTCATTCAAGCCCCCTGGGGGTCCCCCCGGACGAAGTCTGGGGGATGATTGAGGAGCGGGGTCCGGGGCGGAGCCCCGGGTCCGTTGCCGGGTGCGCGTCCGTCGTGGCTGGTCGCGCAGTTCCCCGCGCCCCTCAGCGGCGCCGTAGGTCGGCGACCCTTGCTGAGCGTTCCGGGCCGGGGTCCATCGGGGCGGCGCTGCGCAGGGGGTGTCCCCCGCCCGGGAGTTGGCCACGGCGCTGGACGGGCAGGGGAACGTCCCGGCGCGACTGCCGCGCCGGAGCCTGCTCACCACCCCCGGCGGCCGACGCCCCCGCGACAGCGATCTGCACCCCCTGATCGGCCAGCGCCTGCAACTCGGTGGCGGCGCGGTCGTCATGAGCGGGCGGCTCATCGGTGACCAGGCGTGTGATCACATCGGTGGGCACCGTCTGAAACATGGTGTCGGTACCCAACTTAGAGTGATCGGCGAGGACCACGACCTCGGCCGCGGCCTGGACGAGCGCCCGGTCCACCGACGCCGACAGCATGTTGGACGTGGACAGGCCGCGCTCGGCCGTCAGGCCGCTCCCGGACAGGAACGCCCGCGACACTCTCAGCCCTTGCAGGGACTGCTCGGCCCCGCTGCCCACCAGGGCGTAGTTGGAACCCCGCAGCGTGCCACCGGTCATGACGACCTCGACCCGGTTGGCGTGTGCCAACGCCTGGGCGACGAGGAGCGAGTTGGTGACGACGGTCAGGCCCGGCACACGCGCGAGCCGGCGGGCCAGCTCCTGCGTGGTCGTCCCCGCGCCCACCACGATGGCCTCGCCCTCTTCGACGAGACCCGCGGCGAGATCGGCGATGGCCGTCTTTTCTGCGGTCGCGAGATGTGACTTCTGCGGAAAGCCGGACTCCCGCGTGAATCCGCCCGGCAATACCGCACCGCCGTGCCGGCGGTCGAGGAGTCCTTCTGCCTCCAGTGCGCGCACGTCCCGCCGCACGGTCACTTCGGAGGTCTGGACGACGCGGGCGAGTTCACGGAGCGATACAGCCCCGTTGGCTCGCACCATTTCGAGGATCAATTGACGACGTTCTGCAGCGAACACGAAACTGACAGTAACCCCAACGACCGTCTGGTTTCAGCAGTTTGCGCCGAATTACAGATTCTGTTCATGCCAGACCCCCGGAAGTGGTATACGCAGGGCGGGGTGCCTACCCTCCCCGCCTATGCCTCCCGCATGGGCCGCGACGCACCGTGACAACGGGCAGGTCGCGGTTGCCCACGGGCCGGGATCAGCCCTCTTCGGCGAGCTTGCGCGTGTGCAGCTGCCGGGCCACTTCGGCGATCGATCCGGACAGCGAGGGGTAGACCGTGAACGCGTTCGCGATCTGCTCGACCGTCAGATTGTTGTCGACCGCGATCGAGATGGGATGGATCAGTTCCGAAGCGCGGGGCGCGACGACCACTCCGCCGACCACGATGCCGGTGCCGGGGCGGCAGAAGATCTTGACGAAGCCGTCCCTGATGCCCTGCATCTTGGCGCGGGGGTTGCGCAGCAGCGGCAGCTTGACGACGCGGGCGTCGAACTTGCCGCCGTCCACGTCGGCCTGCGAGACGCCGACGGTCGCGATCTCCGGGTCGGTGAAGACGTTCGACGAGACCGTCTTGAGGTTCAGCGGGGCCACCGCGTCACCCAGGAAGTGGTACATCGCGATGCGTCCCTGCATCGCGGCCACGGACGCCAGGGCGAACACGCCGGTGACGTCTCCGGCCGCGTACACGCCAGGAGCGGTCGTGCGCGAGACCTTGTCGGTCCAGATGTGACCGGAGTCCTTCACCTTGACCCCGGCGCCCTCCAGACCGAGCCCCTCGCTGTTGGGGATCGCGCCGACCGCCATCAGGCAGTGGGTGCCGGAGATGACCCGGCCGTCGGAGAGGGTGACCTCGACGCGGTCGCCCACGCGCTTGGCGGAGGCGGCACGGGAGCGGGCCATGACGTTCATGCCGCGGCGCCGGAAGACGTCCTCCAGGACGGCGGCGGCGTCCGGGTCCTCGCCCGGGAGCACGCGGTCGCGGGACGAGACGAGGGTGACCTTCGAGCCGAGCGCCTGGTACGCGCCGGCGAACTCGGCGCCGGTGACACCGGATCCGACCACGATGAGTTCCTCGGGAAGCTCGTCGAGGTCGTAGACCTGCGTCCAGTTCAGGATCCGCTCGCCGTCGGGCTGCGCGTCCGGGACCTCGCGCGGGTGGGCGCCGGTCGCCAGGAGCACCGCGTCCGCGGTGAGGGTCTCCTCCTTGCCGTCGGCGGCCGTGACGATCACCTTGCGGGAGCCGTCGAGGTCCTGCTGGCCGTCGAGACGGCCCCGGCCGCGCAGCACGCGCGCGCCCGCACGCGTGACGGAGGCGGTGATGTCGTGGGACTGGGCGAGCGCGAGGCGCTTCACCCGGCGGTTGACCTTGCCGAGGTCGACGCCGACGACACGGGCCGGGGAGTCCGGGTCCGGGGTGTCGTCCTCGACGATGATCCCCAACTCCTCGTACGAAGAGTCGAAGGTGGTCATCACCTCGGCCGTCGCGATCAGGGTCTTCGACGGCACGCAGTCGGTGAGCACCGACGCACCGCCCAGACCGTCGCAGTCGACGACGGTCACCTCCGCGCCGAGCTGGGCGGCCACCAGTGCCGCCTCGTATCCGCCAGGTCCGCCACCGATGATCACGATCCGAGTCACATGCCCCATTGTCCCGCACGCAACAATGGCGTGTCCTGCCGGGGTGCGTGCCGCGGATCCTCCCTGGTACGGACTTCACCCGAGCTCCCGGCCGTCCCTGTCGTACCCTCGGACCCATGTCGCTCTACGCCGCGTACGCCGGCAACCTCGACGCGCGGCTGATGAGCCGCCGCGCCCCGCACTCGCCGCTGCGCTCGACCGGCTGGCTCACCGGCTGGCGGCTGACGTTCGGGGGCGAGCAGATGGGCTGGGAGGGCTCGCTGGCCACCATCGTGGAGTCGCCGCGCTCGCAGACCTTCGTCGCGCTGTACGACATCGCCCCCATGGACGAGGACTCCATGGACCGCTGGGAGGGTGTCGGGCTCGACATATACCGGCGCATGCGGGTCCGTATCGACACCCTGGAGGGCGAGGAGCCCGCCTGGGTCTATGTACTGAACGGGTACGAGGGCGGTCTGCCCTCCGCGCGCTACCTGGGCGAGATCGCCGACGCAGCCGAATCGGCCGGCGCCCCCCACGACTACGTCATGGAGTTGCGCAAGCGGCCTTGCTGAGTGCGTATGCACTTCGACTGCGGCCCGGTGGGGGGCTGGTCGCACAGTTCCCCGCGCCCCTGAGATGCGCACTTCGTGCGGCATCTCATCAACGGCGGGGAGGCTGCGCGCAGCGCATGCCTCAGGGGGCGCGGGGAACTGCGCGAGAAGCGGCCACCGGCCCGCAGACGAAGAACGGCACGACCAGCCGCAACGGCGCCGCGAACGATTGATCCCGCACCCCAGCGGAGCGCTCTCGTCGGAAACGACAAGACAACGATCGCATTCCCGTGACCATCAGCATCTACGCGCGTAGGACGTGACCGGCTACTCTCAAACGCGTGAACGCATCTGTTACTCCGGACCACATCCAGGGCGACCCGTACGCCGCCGCCGACACCGCCGCCGCGCGCCTGCGCGAGCTCACCGGTGCCGAGACCCACGACGTCGCCCTCGTGATGGGCTCCGGCTGGGCGCCCGCCGCCGAGGCGCTGGGCGCGCCGGCCGCCGAGTTCCCCTTCACCGAGCTGCCCGGGTTCACCGGCGCGGCGGTGGCGGGCCACGGCGGCAAGGTCCGCTCGTACCAGGTCGGCCAGAAGCGCGCCCTGGTCTTCCTGGGCCGCACCCACTACTACGAGGGCCGGGGCGTCGCCTCCGTCGCGCACGGCGTGCGCACCGCGGCCGCCGCGGGCTGCAAGACCATCGTGCTGACCAACGGCTGCGGCGGCCTGCGCCAGGGCATGCGTCCGGGCCAGCCGGTCCTCATCTCCGACCACATCAACCTGACGGCGACGTCCCCGATCGTCGGCGCCAACTTCGTCGACCTCACCGACCTGTACTCGCCGCGCCTGCGCCAGCTGTGCCAGGAGATCGACCCGTCGCTGGAGGAGGGCGTCTACGCCCAGTTCCCCGGCCCGCACTACGAGACCCCGGCCGAGGTCCGCATGGCCGGCGTCCTCGGCGCCGACCTGGTCGGCATGTCCACCACCCTGGAGGCCATCGCGGCCCGTGAGGCGGGCGCCGAGGTGCTCGGCATCTCCCTGGTGACGAACCTGGCGGCGGGCCTGTCCGGCGAGCCGCTGAACCACGAGGAAGTCCTCCAGGCCGGCCGTGACTCCGCCGTCCGCATGGGCGAGCTGCTGACCCAGGTCCTCGCCAAGATCTGAGCCGGTCCGCCGCGGCCCGTACGTACCGTCCGAACCAGTCGTCCGAAGGAACTCACCGTGACCGTTGAAGGCAGCGCACTGCTCGACCGGGCGAAGGCCTGGCTCGCGGAGGACCCTGACCCCGAGACCCGCGACGAGCTCGCCGGGCTCGTCGCGGCCGGGGAGCTGACGGAGCTGGAGGACCGCTTCTCGGGCACGCTCCAGTTCGGCACCGCGGGACTGCGCGGCGAACTGGGCGCGGGTCCGATGCGGATGAACCGCGCGGTCGTGATCCGCGCGGCCGCCGGGCTCGCCGCCTACCTGAAGGCGAAGGGCCAGGGCGACGGCCTGGTCGTCGTCGGCTACGACGCACGCCACAAGTCGGCGGACTTCGCGCGCGACACGGCCGCGGTGATGGTGGGCGCCGGACTGCGCGCCGCGGTGCTGCCCCGGCCGCTCCCGACGCCCGTACTCGCCTTCGCGATCCGGCACCTGGGCGCGGTGGCGGGCGTCGAGGTCACGGCCTCGCACAACCCGCCCCGGGACAACGGCTACAAGGTCTACCTCGGCGACGGCTCGCAGATCGTGCCGCCCGCCGACGCCGAGATCGCCGGCGAGATCGCCGCGGTCAAGTCGCTGGACGACGTGGCACGGCCCGAGGCGGGCTGGGAGACGCTCGACGACAGCGTCCTGGAGGCCTATCTGGCGCGCACGGACGCGGTCCTGGCTCCCGGCTCGCCGCGCACCGCCCGCGCCGTCTACACGGCGATGCACGGCGTCGGCAAGGACACGCTGCTGGCCGCGTTCGCCCGCGCGGGATTCCCCGAGCCGGTGCTCGTGCCCGAGCAGGCCGAGCCGGACCCGGACTTCCCGACGGTGGCGTTCCCGAACCCGGAGGAGCCGGGCGCGATGGACCTGTCCTTCGCGACGGCCGGCTCGCTGGCCGAGGCGCCGGACCTGATCATCGCCAACGACCCGGACGCGGACCGCTGCGCCGTCGCCGTGGCCGACGGTTCCGGGTGGCGGATGCTGCGCGGCGACGAGGTCGGCGCGCTGCTCGCCGCGCACCTGGTGAAGCGGGGCGCCACCGGTGTGCTCGCCGAGTCGATCGTGTCGTCGTCGCTGCTCGGGCGGATCGCCGAGGCGGCGTCGCTGCCCTACGCGGAGACGCTCACCGGCTTCAAGTGGATCGCGCGCGTCGAGGGCCTGCGCTACGGCTACGAGGAGGCGCTCGGCTACTGCGTCGACCCCGACGGCGTACGCGACAAGGACGGCATCACGGCCGCGCTGCTCGTCACCGAGCTGGCCAGTGAACTCAAGGAGCAGGGCCGTACGCTGCTCGACGCGCTGGACGATCTGGCGCTGGCCCACGGGCTGCACGCCACGGATCAGCTGAGCGTGCGCGTGGAGGACCTGTCGGTCATCGCCGATGCGATGCGGCGGCTGCGCGAGGTGCCTCCGGCGGAGTTGGCCGGGCTCGTGGTGACCTCCGCCGAGGATCTCTCTCAGGGGGCCGGGGGGCTGCCTCCCACCGATGGGCTGCGGTACTCGCTCGACGGGGCGCGGGTCGTTGTGCGGCCGTCCGGTACGGAGCCGAAGCTCAAGTGCTACCTGGAGGTTGTGGTGCCGGTCGCGGACCGGGATTCTTTGGGCGCCGCCCGCGCCAAGGCGACCGAACTCCTCGCGGAGATCAAGCGGGACCTGTCCGCCGCCGCCGGCATCTAGCGCCCCGTAAGGGGCGCGAGGAACTGCGCGACCAGCCACGACGAAACGCGCACCCGGCACCCGGGGCTCCGCCCCGGACCCCGCTCCTCAATCGCCGGAGGGGCTTGATCGGGCGGGGCTTGATTGGGTGCGTGAGGGTCCCCCGACCGGGTGGTTGACGGAACGCGGGGAGGCAAGGGCCGGGGGCAACGGGAACGTTGCCCCCGGCCCTTGTCCCCGTCCCCAGGAGCCCCGCCCGTGCCCCCGACCGCCGCCCCCGAGGCCCCCCTCCTCCCGCACGCCAGAAGGAGCCGCCCCGCCCCCGCGGCGATCACCCGGCTGCGCGCCCGCGCGGGACGCTCCCTGCGCCGCGCGGCTCCCGCCCTGTGCGCGTACGCGGCCGTACGCCTGTTCTCGCTGCTGATCCTGGGCTTCTGGGCGCACAAAGAGGGCCACGGCGTCTGGGCGACGCTCGCGCACGACTGGGACTCCAAGTGGTACCTGGGCATCGCCGACCACGGTTACGCCCACACGCTCGGCACCGCGTACAACGCCAACAACCTGGCGTTCTTCCCTCTCTACCCGGGCCTGGTCAAGGCGGTGGCCGCCGTGACTCCGGGCTCGCGGGCCAGCGTCGGCCTTGTGCTCGCGGTGCTCTGCTCGTTCGTCGCCGCGTGGGGGATCTTCGCGGTCGGCGACCGCCTCTACGGCAGCCGCGTCGGGGTGTCCCTGGCCTTCCTCTGGGCGTGCCTGCCGGTCGGGCTCGTGCAGTGGATGGGCTACACCGAGTCGTTGTTCACGGCGTTCGTCGCCTGGTCGCTGTACGCGGTGCTGACCGGCCGCTGGGTGTGGGCGGGCACCCTGTCCGCGCTGGCCGGGCTGACCCGCCCGACCGGCGTCGCGATCGCCGCGGCGGTCTCCCTCTCGGCGCTGCTGACGCTGCGCCGCCACCGGTCCTGGCGGGTGCTGGCCGGCGGGCTACTCGCGCCGCTCGGCTGGTGCGCGTACGTCGGCTGGGTGGGGCTGCGGCTCGGCCGCTGGGACGGCTATTTCGCGGTCCAGCGGCTGTGGCACAACCAGCTGGACGGCGGCGTGGAGACGCTGCGCCGGATGCGGGAGTTCCTCGCCTACGACTCGACGCCGGAACTGTTCCTGGTGCTGGTCTCGCTGACCCTGATGGCGTCGGCGGTGCTGTGGCTGCTGTCGCTGGCCGACCGCCAGCCGCTGCCGCTGCTGGTCTTCACCGGGGTGCTGCTGGTGATCGTGCTGGGCAGCGGCGGCGTCTACTTCCCCCGGGCCCGCTTCCTGCTCCCCGGGTTCCCGCTGCTGCTCCCCCTCGCGCTGGCGCTGGCCAGGACGACGTCGCGGCGGGTGCGGGTGCTGGGGGTGACGGGGGCGGTGCTCGGGGCCGCGTACTGCGGGGCGTACATGGCGCTGGTGTGGCCGAGCGCGCCCTGACTCAGCCGGTCGCGAGGAGCACGGCGAGGACCACGGCTCCGGCGAGGGCCGGGGCGATGATCTCGTAGGCCCAGCGGACCGTGGGCTCACCCTGGGACGCGGGCTCCGCCGCGCGGGCCTCGCTCAGCTCGCGCAGCTCGTCCATGACCTGGTCGGTGGCGGCGCGGGTCGAGCGGCTCTGGAGGCTGCCCGTGCCGATGACCGAGGGGCGGCCCGGGTCGTCCGCGGCGGCGGCCCTGGCCAGATTGCGCTGGGCCTTCTTGCGGCCGCGCAGCGAGACGGGGACGGACCACAGTTGGTACTTGGTGCCGGTCTGGTCGACGACCTCGTTGGAGTACCCGGAACGGAAGGTCGCGACGACGGCCCAGGGCAGCGTGATGCTGCGGAACGGGTTGCGGATGCGGAGGCGGTCCTCGCTCGCGAAGACCGCCGGGCGGAGGGTGAACGCGACGACGAGGGGCACCGCGAAAAGCAGTCCCGCGAGCGCCAGCCACGGGGTGCGGCCGTCGCCGCCGATCACGGCGTCGATGCCGAGCCAGGCGCCGAGGGCCAGCAGCAGGGCGCCGCCCGCGATACCGGCGGGTGACCTGTACACGCGGTCGCGGGTGGGCTCGGGTTCACTCGTCATGGCGTCGATTGTGCCTGACGCTGCGCTGGGCTTGACCGGGCCCTTCTCCGCGCCCCTGATCGGGTTGTCGTTCGCCTGCGGGCCGGTGGCCGCTTCTCGCGCAGTTCCCCGCGCCCCTGAGGCAGGCGCTTCGCGCCGCCTCCCCCTGATGGAGATGGCGCACGCAGTGCGCATCTCCAGGGGCGCGGGGAACTGCGCGACCAGCCCCCACCGGCCCGCGGACGACCGACGACCCCGGGGCCCGGGGCGGAGCCCCGTGAGCTTCGCCCCAGCCCCCTGTACAGCCGCTACGCGCGTAGATATGCTCCCCTCGTGACCATGTCCACTGCACCCGCATCAGCACCCGCCAAAGAACACGCGCTGGCCGACGCCACCGCCTCCGAGGCCACCCTGCGCCGCTTCCTGCACGGGCTGCCCGGCGTCGACGCGGTGGGCCTGGAGGCGAGGGCCGCCGGGCTCGGGACCCGTTCCATCAAGACGACGGCGAAGGCGTACGCCATCGACCTGGCGATCTCGATGATCGACCTGACGACCCTGGAGGGCGCCGACACCCCGGGCAAGGTCCGGGCACTAGGCGCCAAGGCCGTCAACCCCGACCCGACCGACCGGACGGCCCCCCGCACCGCCGCGGTGTGCGTCTACCCGGACATGGTCGCCACCGCGAAGGCCGCCGTCGCCGGCACCGAGGTGAAGGTGGCCTCCGTCGCCACCGCCTTCCCGGCGGGCCGCGCCGCCCTCGACGTGAAGCTCGCGGATGTCCGGGACGCCGTCGCGGCCGGGGCCGACGAGATCGACATGGTCATCGACCGCGGCGCGTTCCTCGCCGGGAACTACATGAAGGTCCACGACGAGATCCGCGCCGTGAAGGAGGCCTCCGGGGCCGCCCGGCTCAAGGTCATCTTCGAGACCGGCGAGCTGTCGACGTACGACAACATCCGCCGCGCGAGCTGGATCGGCATGCTGGCCGGTGCCGACTTCATCAAGACCTCGACCGGCAAGGTGGGGGTCAACGCCACCCCGGCGAACACGCTGCTGATGCTGGAGGCGGTCCGCGACTTCCGCGCCGCCACCGGGATCCAGGTCGGCGTGAAGCCCGCCGGCGGCATCCGCACCTCGAAGGACGCGGTGAAGTTCCTCGTGATCGTGAACGAGACGGCGGGCGAGGACTGGCTCGACAACCACTGGTTCCGGTTCGGCGCCTCCAGCCTGCTGAACGATCTGCTGATGCAGCGCCAGAAGCTGGCCACCGGCCGCTACTCCGGTCCCGACTACGTGACGGTGGACTGATCACCCATGGCAGAGAAAACGGCAATGGCCCACGCATTCGAGTACGCCCCCGCCCCCGAGTCGCGCTCGGTCGTCGACATCGCGCCGTCCTACGGCCTGTTCATCGACGGCGAGTTCGCCGACGCGGCCGACGGCAAGGTCTTCAAGACCGTCTCCCCGTCCACCGAGGAGGTGCTCTCCGAGGTCGCACAGGCCGGTGAGGCCGACGTGGACCGGGCGGTGAAGGCGGCCCGCAAGGCGTTCGAGAAGTGGTCGGCGCTGCCCGGCGCGGAGCGCGGCAAGTACCTCTTCCGCATCGCCCGCATCATCCAGGAGCGCAGCCGCGAGCTGGCGGTCCTGGAGACGCTGGACAACGGCAAGCCCATCAAGGAGACGAGGGACGCCGACCTCCCCCTCGTAGCGGCGCATTTCTTCTACTACGCGGGCTGGGCCGACAAGCTCGGCCACGCGGGCTTCGGCCCGGACCCGAAGGCGCTCGGCGTCGCCGGCCAGGTCATCCCGTGGAACTTCCCGCTGCTGATGCTCGCCTGGAAGATCGCTCCGGCGCTCGCGACCGGCAACACGGTGGTCCTCAAGCCCGCCGAGACGACCCCGCTGTCCGCGCTGTTCTTCGCGGACATCTGCCGCCAGGCCGGCCTGCCCAAGGGCGTCGTCAACATCCTTCCCGGGTACGGCGACGCGGGCGCGGCGCTGGTCGCCCACCCGGACGTGAACAAGGTGGCGTTCACCGGTTCCACGGCCGTCGGCAAGGAGATCGCCCGCACCCTCGCCGGTACGGACAAGAAGCTCACCCTCGAACTCGGCGGCAAGGGCGCGAACATCGTCTTCGACGACGCCCCGATCGACCAGGCGGTGGAGGGGATCGTCACCGGGATCTTCTTCAACCAGGGCCAGGTCTGCTGCGCGGGCTCGCGCCTCCTCGTCCAGGAGTCGATCCAGGACGAGCTGCTCGACAGCCTGAAGCGGCGCCTGTCCACGCTCCGCCTCGGCGACCCGCTGGACAAGAACACCGACATCGGCGCGATCAACTCCGCGGAGCAGCTGGCCCGGATCACCGCGCTCACCGCGACGGGCGAGGCGGAGGGCGCCGAGCGCTGGTCGGCGCCGTGCGAACTCCCCTCCTCCGGCTACTGGTTCGCGCCGACGCTCTTCACGAACGTCACGCAGGCGCACACCGTCGCCCGCGACGAGATCTTCGGCCCGGTCCTGTCGGTCCTGACCTTCCGCACGCCGGAGGAGGCCGTCGCCAAGGCGAACAACACGCAGTACGGGCTCTCGGCCGGCATCTGGACCGAGAAGGGCTCCCGCATCCTCGCCGTGGCCAACCGGCTGCGGGCGGGGGTCATCTGGGCCAACACGTTCAACAAGTTCGACCCGACCTCGCCGTTCGGCGGCTACAAGGAGTCCGGCTTCGGCCGCGAGGGCGGCCGTCACGGCCTGGAGGCGTACCTCAGTGTCTGACCGTTTGAGTGTCCTCAAGACCTACAAGCTGTACGTGGGCGGGAAGTTCCCGCGTTCCGAGAGCGGCCGGGTGTACGAAGTGCAGGACGGTAAGGGCAACTGGCTCGCGAACGCGCCGCTCTCCTCCCGCAAGGACGGCCGGGACGCGGTCGTCGCCGCGCGCAAGGCGTTCGGCGGCTGGTCGGGCGCGACCGCGTACAACCGCGGGCAGGTCCTCTACCGCGTCGCCGAGATGCTGGAGGGCCGCCGCGAGCAGTTCGTGCGCGAGGTCGCCGAGGCCGAGGGGCTGTCCAAGTCGAAGGCGGCGGCGGTCGTCGACGCGGCGATCGACCGCTGGGTCTGGTACGCGGGCTGGACCGACAAGGTCGGCCAGGTCGTGGGCGGGGCCAACCCCGTCGCGGGCCCCTTCTTCAACCTCTCGACCCCCGAGCCGACCGGTGTCGTCACGGTCCTCGCGCCGCAGGAGTCGTCCTTCCTCGGCCTGGTCTCGGTGATCGCCCCGGTCATCGCCACCGGCAGCACGGTGGTCGTGATCGCGAGCGAGAAGTCCCCGCTGCCCGCCCTCTCCCTCGGCGAGGTGCTGGCCACCTCGGACGTGCCCGGCGGCGTCGTCAACATCCTGTCCGGCCGCGCGTCGGAGATCGCCCCCGCGCTCGCCGCGCACCAGGATGTGAACGGCATCGACCTCACCGGCGCCGACGCGGCCCTCGCCAAGGAGCTGGAGATCGCGGCGGCGGACAACCTGAAGCGCGTACGCCGTCCACAGCCTGTGGAGGACTTCACGGCGGACCCGGGCACGGACCGCCTGACGACGTTCCTGGAGACGAAGACGGTCTGGCACCCGACGGGTTCGCTGGGCGCGTCCGGCTCCTCGTACTAGCCCCCCCCTTTCCCCCACAGGGCTGACAGGCCCCGCCCCCTTCCCCGTCCGGGAGGGAGCGGGGCCTGTTCAGATCTCCAGGCGCCGCGCGATCCCGTCGAGCACGCAGTCGAGCCCGAACGCGAACTCCCAGGCGGGGTCGTCCTTGCGGGTCGCGGACAGCGCGTACTCCTTATAGGTGGGGTAACGGCCGCTGTCCATCAGGTAGTTCATCTGCGGGGCGAGCGCCTGCCGGGTCTCGTCGCCGCTCTTCCAGCCGTGCTCCTCCTTGTACAGGCGCAGCGCGATCTCGGACTGCGCCGAGCCGTGCACGTAGGCGCTGACCGTGCGGAACGCCGCCATCATCGAGTCGGCGTCCAGGTCGCGCCCGGACAGCGCCCTCAACTGCCGCTCGGCGATGGCCATCCGCGCCGGTGTGAGCTGGACCAGCGGCGCCGGAACCTGCCCGAGCCACAGGTGACGGAGCATCAACTCCCGCGTCTGCAGCGCGAAGGAGTACAGCACCTCGCGCCAGTCGGTCACCTCGTCGGGCACCGTGATCCCGGCCGAGACCCGGTCGTGCATCAGCGCCCACAGATCGTCCTTGCCCGACACGTGCCGGTACGCGGCCATGGGCGCGACCCCGAGCCGCGTCGCGAGCCGGCGCATGGTGACGGCCGCGGCGCCCTCCTCGTCGGCGAGTTCGACGGCCGCGGCGGCGATCTGCTCCAGCGTCAGTGACGCCCGGCGAGTCGGCGCGGGCCGTTCGAGGCGCTCCCAGAGAGAGGGCTCGACCAGCCCGCCCTCGCCCTTGCTTGTTGCCACGGTCCGGCCCCTCTCGCTCAACGATGCGTACAGCGTATCCCTTGTGGACGGCGTACACATTCCTGTGTACGTTGTACGCATCAACGTGTACGCCGTACACAAAGTTCAAGGGGGCCACCATGTCCACCAACAGCACTCCGTCCACGGTCGCTCCGCTCCGCGTCGCCGTCCTCGTCGGCTCCACTCGCGAGGGCCGCTTCGCGCCGGTCGTCACGCGCTGGCTCAGCGGGCAGCTCGGGCAGCGCGCCGATCTGCGTACCGACGTCATCGATCTCGTCGAGACACCGCTGCCGACCGTGTTCCCGGCCTTCGGCGAGGAGCCCGCGCCCGGCACCGAGGAGGCCCTCGCCCTGGTGTCACCGCGCCTCGCGGCCGCCGACGCCTTCATCCTCGTCACGCCCGAGTACAACCACAGCTTCCCGGCATCCCTGAAGAACGCGATCGACTGGCACAACGCGGAGTGGCACGGCAAGCCGGTCGCGTTCGTCTCGTACGGCGGGCTGTCCGGCGGGCTGCGCGCCGTCGAGCAGCTGCGCATCGTGCTGGCCGAGCTGAACGCGATGACCGTCCGCAACACGGTGAGCTTCCACAACTCCTGGGGCGCCTTCGGCGAGGACGCCCGGGTCGACGACCCGGCGGTGGACGCCGCCGCGAAGGCGATGCTCGACCAGCTGACCTGGTGGGCGCAGGCACTGCGCGACGCCAGGTCGCTCCGCCCGTACGCGGCCTGATCGACCGCCACCTCACGCACGGAATCAGGGGGATCCATGCGAACCCGTACACACGAAGACGAAGCGGCGGCCGTCGCCGCACCGCCCTCCCGACTGGTGATCACCGGCCTGTTGATGGGCATCGTGCTCGCCACACTGGACGGCACGATCGTCGGCACCGCCCTGCCGGTCATCGTCGAGGACCTGGGCGGTCTGACCCACCTCTCCTGGGTGGTGACGGCGTACCTGCTGGCCGCCGCCGTCACCACTCCCCTGTGGGGAAAGCTCGGAGATCTCCACGGCCGCAAAGGCAGCTACCTCGCCTCGATCACCGTTTTCCTCATCGGCTCCGTCCTGTGCGGACTCGCCCAGGACATGGGGCAGTTGATCGCGTTCCGGGCAGTGCAGGGCATCGGCGCGGGCGGCCTGTTCGTCGGCGCGCTCTCACTCCTCGGCACCGTGCTCGGGCCCGCCGGGGCGAGCCGCTCGCAGTCCGTCATCGGCGTACTGCTGCCCGCCGCGATGATCGGCGGCCCGCTGATCGGCGGCTTCCTCACCGACCAGTTGGACTGGCGGTGGGTGTTCTACGTCAATGTCCCGGTCGGCGCCGCGGCCCTGGCGGTGATCGCGGTGGGCGTGCGGGTGCGCACCGAGCGCGTACGGGCCCGGGTCGACGTCGCGGGCGCCGCGCTGCTCACCGCCGCGATCCTCGCCCTGACACTGCTCTCGTCCTGGGGAGGCACGACGTACGCCTGGACGTCACCGCGGATCGTCACTCTCGCCTTGGTGGCGGTGGCGGCCCTCGCGGCCTTCGTCGCGGTGGAGCGGCGGGCGGCCGAGCCGGTGATCCCGCCCCGGCTGTTCCGGGACCGCAACTTCGGGGTCGCGCAGGTGCTCAGCTTCACCTCGGGGGCGGCGATGCTCGCGGCCGCGAGTTTCCTGCCGCAGTACATGCAGCTGGTGCGCGGCATGTCGTCGACGGCGAGCGGGCTGCTCCTGATGCCCCTGATGCTCGGCATGATGGGTGCCCAACTGGCCATCGGGCGGCGGGTGGGCGCGGGCGGCCGCTACCGGCACTACCCGATCGCGGGCGGGGCGCTCGCCACCCTGGGCGCCCTCGCCCTGTTCCTGCTCGGCACGGCCACCGCGACCTGGGCGGCCTCCGCCCTGACCCTGCTGCTGGGCGTCGGCCTCGGCTGCCTGATGCAGCCAGCGCTGCTCATCACCATGAACAGCGCCGCGCCCCGCGACCTCGGCGCGGCCAGCGGCACCCAGGCCCTGCTGCGCACGATCGGCGGCTCCCTCGGGGTCGCCGTGCTGGGCTCGGTGTTCGCGGGCCGGGTGCGCGACGACGCGTCCCCGGCGGGCATCGTCGACGGACTGCACGGGGTGGCGGCGGGGACGGCGGCGCTGTGCGCGGTGGCCTTCGTGGCGGCGTGGTGGGTGCGGGAGGCTCCGCTGCGCGCCGCACGGGCCTCTTGAGGTCAGTCCGGCAGCAGGCTCGTCGCCGGGCCCACCAGCGGCAGGTCCTGCAGCGTTCCGCCGTTGGTCAGCGGGGCCGTCACGTCGGAGGTGCCGATCGGCTTGAAGTCGGCGATCTGGGTGCCGACCCCGTTGGCCAGCGGGTCGACGCCGGTGCCCGCCAGCGGGTCGAGCTGGAGCGTCTTCAGCGTGCCGAGGCCGCTCGCCGTCGAGCCGTGCAGGGCGTGCGTGACGGCCTGGGTCGCGGCCGCCGCGTCGGTGCTGTCCGCGGGCAGCGTCGCGGCGCTCGCGGCGCCGCCGCCCGCGGCGAGGGCCGCGCCTGCGGCACCCACGACGAGGCCGGCCTGCACCAGCGTGCGGCGGGTGCGGGAGGAGGACGTGGGCTGTGCGTGTCGGGGCATGTGATTCCGCCTGGACCTTTCGGAGTTCGACATACGGCACGGGTAACCGCTGAACCACGTAGCGTAGTTGACGTGGCGCACGCCACTTGGCCGCGACGCGGGGTCCGCGCCGGGCCTTTGATGCTTCACACTGGTCTCTCGTGAGTGCGCATCCTCCGATACCGACCCGGGTCGTCCTGCTGACCGGCCCCTCCGGCTCCGGCAAGTCGTCGTTCGCCGCACGCTCGGGGCTTCCCGTGCTCTGCCTCGACGACTTCTACAAAGAGGCGGGCGATCCCACGCTGCCGCTGGTGCCGGGCACCTCGGACATCGACTGGGACTCCCCCGACTCGTGGGACGCCGAGATCGCGCTCGCCGCGATCGTCTCGCTGTGCGAGAAGGGGCGTACGGACATTCCCGTGTACGACATCGCGACCAGTTCGCGGGTGGGGGCGACGGCGCTCGACATCGGGGACTCTCCCCTGTTCATCGCGGAGGGGATCTTCGCGGCCGACATCGTGGCGCGGTGCCGGGAGCTCGGGGTGCTGGCCGATGCGCTGTGTCTGCGCGGGCGCCCTTCGACGACGTTCCGTCGCCGGTTGCTCCGTGATCTGCGCGAGGGGCGCAAGTCGGTGCCGTTCCTGCTGCGGCGCGGCTGGCGTCTGATGCGCGCCGAACGCGCCATCGTCGCGCGCCAAGTGGCCCTGGGCGCGCACGCCTGCGACAAGGACGCGGCCCTCGCCCGTCTGACCACCGCCACGACAGGCCGCCCCGTCGTCCCCAGCTGACGGCCGGGGCCCTTGAGACCACCTGCGGCTCTCGTCGTGGCTGGTCGCGCAGTTCCCCGCGCCCCTGAGATGCGCACTTCGTGCGCCATCTCATCGGGAGGCTGCGCGCAGCGCATGCCTCAGGGGCGCGGGGAACTGCGCGAGAAGCCCCACCGGCCGTCAGTCGACGACGCACCCAAAAAAGGAGCGGGACCGGGAAGACCCCCCGGTCCTCCGGTCCCGCTGCCATCCCCCGTGATGCCCCGTTCCCCCGAACAGGGCCCCCGTTTCCCCCCAGCCTCAGGCGACAAGCTCGCCGAAGGACTCTTCCTGGTCACGGCCGAAGCTGAGCACCTCGTCCTCGCGCAGCCGCCGCAGCGACCGCCAGATGCTGGACTTCACCGTGCCGACGCTGATGCCCAGGATCTCCGCGATCTCCGGGTCGGTCCGGCCCTCGTAATAGCGGAGCACGAGCATCGTGCGCTGCAGTTCGGGAAGGCGCGCCAGCGCCTGCCAGAGAACCGCCCGCAGTTCGGTACCGCGCATCGCGTCCGTGTCGCCGGCCGTCTCCGGCAGCTCCTCGGTCGGATACTCGTTCAGCTTGCGGCGGCGCCACGCGCTGATGTGCAGGTTGGTCATGGTGCGGCGGAGATAGCCCCCGACCGCCGCCTTGTCACTGATCCTGTCCCAGGCCCGGTACGTCGAGAAGAGGGCGCTCTGGAGCAGGTCCTCGGCCTCGAACCGGTCACCGGTCAGGTGGTAGGCGGTTGCGTACAGGGAGGCGCGACGCTCCTGGACGTAGGCCGTGAACTCGGCCTCCGACAAGGAGGGACGTCGCTGATCCCCCGATTCCTCCCTGTACGCGGCTCCCCCGTGACCCCCGTCAGCCACCGCCTCGTACCCGTCGAGCACCGTCATGTACGACGAGTGCTGACGCCCGGTGCCGCGAGCGCACCCCCGCCCGCTCACGGCACCGGACTTCTCATGCCGGTCGGCCCGGACCGTCACATCGTGAAGGCGCGTGACAACTGCGCTTGAGCTGGTGCTGTGCAGCGTGTTCATCTCGCGCCCCCCGTCGTGGAGTCCGGTATTTCCTGCGGTCTTTCACTTGCTTCATCGCCGTGGTTCCTTGCGATGTCCAAAAGCTTGCCCGGGCGACTTCATGACGGTGTCCGCCGACTGTCACAGACCTGTCACAGGCCCTCTGGCTGTGCGGGTCGGGTGTGGGAGCGCTCCGACGGTCGAACTAAGGGCCAGTCATGGGCCAGAATGGCGCTTGTGCCTTCCCTGTTGCTGATCGAGGACGACGACGCCATCCGTACGGCCCTGGAGCTTTCGCTCACCCGTCAGGGTCATCGGGTGGCCACCGCTGCCACCGGCGAGGACGGTCTGAAGTTGCTGCGCGAGCAGCGGCCGGATCTGATCGTGCTCGATGTGATGCTGCCGGGCATCGACGGATTCGAGGTGTGCCGTCGCATCCGGCGCACCGACCAATTGCCGATCATCCTGCTCACGGCGCGCAGCGATGACATCGACGTGGTCGTGGGTCTGGAGTCCGGCGCCGACGACTACGTACTGAAACCCGTGCAGGGCCGGGTCCTCGACGCCCGGATCCGTGCGGTGCTGCGCCGCGGCGAGCGGGAGGCCAACGACTCGGCGTCGTTCGGCTCGCTGGTCATCGACCGGTCCGCGATGACGGTCACCAAGAACGGTGAGGACCTGCAACTCACGCCCACCGAGCTGCGGTTGCTGCTGGAGCTGAGCCGGCGGCCCGGACAGGCGCTGTCCCGGCAGCAGTTGCTGCGCCTGGTGTGGGAGCACGACTATCTCGGTGACTCGCGGCTCGTCGACGCCTGTGTGCAGCGGCTGCGCGCCAAGGTGGAGGACGTTCCGTCGTCGCCGACGCTGATCCGGACCGTGCGCGGCGTGGGCTACCGGCTGGACTCGCCTCAGTGACCCAGCCGCACGACGAGCCGGGGCACGGCCGACTCCGTGCGTTCGCCGCGACCAAGAAGGCGATACTCGCCGGGCTGCGCTTCACCAGTCTGCGCCTGCGTCTGGTGGTCGTGTTCGCCCTGGTGGCGCTGACGGCCGCGGTCTCCGCGTCCGGGATCGCGTACTGGCTCAACCGCGAGGCGGTGCTCACCCGCACCCAGGACGCGGCGCTCAGCGACTTCCAGCAGGAGATGCAGAACCGGGCGGCGGTGCTGCCCGAACATCCCACGCAGGGCGAGCTGCAGCACGCGGCGAATCTGATGGCCGACAGCAGCCAGCACTTCAGTGTGCTGCTCATCGGCACGGACGAGAACGGCCGTCAGGTGGTCGGCAATTCGGATCTCGACGCCTTCACGCTGGCCGACGTACCGGACGCGCTGCAGGACGCGGTGAACCGCAAGCAGGACGTCACCTCCAGCAACAAGAACGCGTACCACCTGTACTGGCAGCGCACCCGGCAGGACGACGACCCGTATCTGGTGGGCGGCGCGAAGGTGAACGGCGGGCCGACCGGCTACATGCTGAAGTCGCTCGAACCCGAGGCGAAGGATCTCAGCTCGCTGGCCTGGTCCCTGGGGATCGCCACCGGTCTCGCGCTGATCGGCTCGGCACTGCTCGCGCAGGCCGCGGCGACGACCGTGCTCAAACCCGTGCACCGCCTCGGCATCGCGGCGCGCAGGCTGGGCGAGGGCAAGCTCGACACCCGGCTGCGGGTGTCGGGCACCGATGAACTCGCCGAGCTGTCGCGGACGTTCAACAAGACGGCGGAGAACCTGGAGAAGCAGGTCTCCGACATGCGCGCGCGGGACGAGTCCTCGCGCCGGTTCGTCGCCGACATGTCGCACGAGCTGCGCACCCCGCTGACCGCGATCACCGCGGTGACCGAGGTGCTTGAGGAGGAGCTCGACGCCGAGACGGGGTCGGTGGATCCCATGATCGAGCCCGCCGTGCGGCTCGTGGTGAGCGAGACCCGGCGGCTCGGCGACCTCGTGGAGAACCTGATGGAGGTCACCCGCTTCGACGCGGGCACCGCCCGGCTCGTCCTCGACAACGTGGACATCGCCGACCAGATCACGGCCTGCATCGACGCCCGCGCCTGGCTGGACGCCGTCGACCTCGACGCGGAGCGCGGCATCATGGCCCGTCTCGACCCGCGCCGCCTCGACGTGATCCTCGCCAACCTGATCGGCAACGCGCTCAAGCACGGCGGTTCCCCGGTGCGGGTCTCGGTGCGCATCGACACCCGGGAGGGCGAGGAGGGCGGCGACCTCGTCATCGCCGTGACCGACCACGGGCCCGGCATCCCCGAGGACGTACTGCCGCACGTCTTCGACCGGTTCTACAAGGCCAGCGCGTCCCGGCCGCGTTCGGAGGGCAGCGGTCTCGGGCTGTCCATCGCCCTGGAGAACGCGCACATCCACGGCGGTGAGATCACCGCCGCGAACTCCCCGGACGCCGGGGCGGTGTTCACGCTGCGGCTGCCGCGCGACACGCACGACGACCTCGACGATCCCGACGACCCCGATGCCGACGCGAGCGGCTCGGACGCCGACGGCGCCGGGGACTCACAGGAAGGCGGTGCCGCCAAGTGAGGCCGCGCACCAGGCTGTCGGTCCTGCTGGGTCTTTCGGCGACGCTGCTCGCCGGATGCGGGATCCGGCCGACCGAGGTCCCCACCGAGTTCGGCGCCGCGCCCACGCGCGTGGGCTGCGCCCTGGCGAGCACGAGCGGGACGGAGACGCCCGCGGGCGGCCAGTTCACGGTGCAGATCTATCTCGTGTGCACGTCGCAGCTCGTGACGGTCGACCGTACGGTCACGCTGAAGCGCGGCCAGTCCTCCGAGCGCGCCGTGGTCGCCCAGCAGTTGCTGGCGCAGCTCTCGCGGCGGCTGTCGTCGGACGAGTCCGCGGCCGGTTTCTCGACGGACGTGGGCACCCGCCTCAAGGTGTCGGGTCCGTCCGCCGGCGATCCGTCCGACGCGCTGCGGCTGAACACCCCGCCGGACGATCTCTCCCCGTACGCCCTCGCCCAGATCGTCTGTACGTTCGCGAACAGCAAGATGACGACTCAGGACGGCGGTCACGTGGTGCTGGGCGGGCCGGGGAGCGATCCGCTGCGCGACTACGAGTGCACGGACGCGGTGAAGGCACGTCCGGGGACGATTCCGGCTCCGGCACGGACGGTGGGGTAGCGCTGGCCGCGCGCTCTTGGGTTGTTGTTCGGCTGCGGGCCGGTGGGGGCTGGTCGCGCAGTTCCCCGCGCCCCTGAAGGCCGCGCTTCGCGCGCCTTCCCCTGGGCGAGCGAAGCTCGCTTCCAGGGGCGCGGGGAACTGCGCGAGAAGCGGCCACCGGCCGTCAGCCGAACACCCGTACGTGACCCACGTCATCGCCCCCCACCCGGAACCGTTCATCCCGCACCCGGCGTCTTGGGGAGCGTGCAGCGCCATCGCTCAGGCGGCCAGACGGCCGCCGTCCGCTTCCGTACGGCAGGCTTCGCTCTCCTCGCCGCGCATCTCTTCCTCGTCGCCTGGATCATGCTGCGACCTCTGGACGTGCCGTGGGTCAGCGCGGCGAATCTGCGTCCCCTGGCCGGCATCCGGGCCGATCTGGCGCTCGGCTGGCGCGAGGGGGCGAAGCGCATCGGCGAGGGCCTCCTCCTGCTCGCGCCGCTCGGCGTGCTGCTGCCTCTCGCGGGCGGACGGCTGTACGTGTCGGTGTGGGGTTCGCTGGTGCGTACGGTCGCGGCGGGCGCGCTGATCTCGCTCGGCATCGAACTGCTGCAGACCGGGGTGCCCGGTCAGGTCGTGGACATCGACTCCGTGCTGCTGAACGCCGTGGGCGTGGCCGTCGCCCATCTCGCCGTGGTGCCGGCCGTCCGGGCCCGTATCCGCCACAGGTCCGAGGGGATTCCCCTCCTTGTGGAGGAGCCGGCTCAGGGGAGGACCCCGACGATTACCAGGGTCGGCATCGCCCCGTGAGCTGACGTTTTGCCCGCTTCGCAACCGTAGTGTCGATGTTGTCAGCACCTCACGACAGCACCTCAGGACAGCACCACTCGACCACGGTTCGCGAAGGAGCCTCTCATGACCGCCCTTGCCCGCCCCACCGAAGGACGGATGATCGGCGGAGTGTGCGCAGCGCTGGCACGGCGCTTCGGCACCTCCGCGACGACGATGCGCGTGATCTTCCTGGTCTCGTGCCTGCTGCCCGGGCCGCAGTTCCTGCTCTACATCGCGCTGTGGATCCTCTTCCCGGCCGAGAACAGGACCCGCCAGGCCTGGTGAGCGCCCGCACACCCGGCGACCACGGACACAGCACAGGGGCGCACCCGCGATCTCGCGGTTCCGCCCCTGTTCGTGCGTGACGGGATCAGCCGCCGAGGCCCGGAAGGCCACCGGCGAGGCCGCCGACCGGGAGGCCGCCGAGCAGGCCGGAGACCGGGTCGGCACCGTTGGCGGGGAGGACCGACGGGGCGGCCTTCTCGACCATGGGCGCGGCGGTGGCGAGGGTGCCCAGGGCGTTGTGCCCCGCGGCGAGGGACTCGGGGGCGCCGGGCAGCGTCTTGGTGAGCGACTCAGTGGGGAGGTTCTGAGTCACGGAGTCGAGCGTCGCGGTGGCGTCCGGCACACCCGGGGCGGCGTTCGCGGCACCCGCACCGGCGGCGGCGAAGGCAGCACCGAGAGCGGCGACACCGAGGGTCTTCACAGCAGACTGCTTCATCGTGAATGCGTCCTCTGACGTATGTCGTAGACAGGGCTTGAGCGGTCCACGACCGTAAACACGCCACAGAGGCGTCCGCAAACACCGGAAAGCGGCCGCGCGTCGGAATCCACGGCCGCTTCCCTGCTCGGCGAAATTCGCTACTCGGCGACAGAACCGCTGGTCGAGGCGGTCTGACGGAAGAGCCACTCGGATTTCAACTCGGCGTATCCGGGCTTGATGACGTCATTGATCATCGCCAGTCGTTCATCGAAAGGAATGAATGCTGACTTCATCGCATTGACGGAAAACCACTGCATGTCGTCGAGCGTGTACCCGAAAGCGTCGATCAGGTGCTCGAACTCGCGACTCATCGACGTGCCGGACATAAGTCGATTGTCCGTATTCACGGTGGCCCTGAAATGCAGCTTGCGCAGCAGGCCGATGGGGTGGCTCGCGTACGAGTCGGCCGCGCCCGTCTGGAGGTTGGACGTCGGGCACATCTCCAGCGGGATCCGCTTGTCGCGCACATAGCTCGCGAGGCGGCCGAGCTGGACCGTGCCGTCCTCGGCGACCTTGATGTCGTCGATGATGCGCACGCCGTGGCCGAGGCGGTCGGCGCCGCACCACTGGAGCGCCTGCCAGATCGAGGGCAGGCCGAAGGCCTCACCGGCGTGGATCGTGAAGTGGTTGTTCTCGCGCTTGAGGTACTCGAACGCGTCGAGGTGGCGGGTGGGAGGGAAGCCGGCCTCGGCGCCCGCGATGTCGAAGCCGACCACGCCCAGGTCGCGGTAGCGGTTGGCGAGTTCGGCGATCTCCAGCGCGCGGGCCGCGTGCCGCATCGCGGTGAGCAGGGCGCCCACCCGGATGCGGTGGCCGTTGGCCTTCGCTCGGCGCTCGCCCTCCCTGAAGCCCTCGTTGACCGCCTCGACGACCCCTTCGAGGGTGAGGCCCTGCTCCAGGTGCTGCTCGGGCGCGTACCGGATCTCGGCGTAGACGACGCCGTCCTCGGCGAGGTCCTCGGCGCACTCGGCGGCGACCCGGAACAGCGCCTCCTTGGTCTGCATGACGGCGCAGGTGTGGGCGAACGTCTCCAAGTACCGCTCCAGGGAACCGGAGTCGGCCGCCTCGCGGAACCAGCCGCCGAGCTTGTCGGGGTCGGTCTCCGGCAGGCTCTCGTACCCCTGCTCGCGGGCCAGGTCGACGACGGTGCCGGGGCGCAGGCCCCCGTCGAGGTGGTCGTGGAGGAGCACCTTGGGGGCGCGGCGGATCTGCTCCGCCGAGGGCGCGTTCTGTGTCTGGCTCGTCATTTCGGCACTCTAACTCCTACGCGCGTAGATCGCGCCGGGTAGATGCGAGTACGCGCCAGAAAGTGCGGAGAACGTGATCTGCCGATACGCAACAGTGACCCTGCGGACGGGTGGCGTACATCCGTGCTTCTGACACTGTTCTGTCATGCAGGAGCGAGCGACGCCGGCCCGCGAGGCCAGGCTCGGCAAGGCGGTGGGGCCGGTGCCCGGGGCGGTCGGCGGCGTGGTGCTGCTGCTGCCCTCGGGCGAGGAGACGTCCGGCCGCGGACCCTCGCCGCTGGCGGCGGCGCTGCTGCGGCCGCTGGCGCGCAGGCTCACGCGCGCGGGCCGCGAGCAGGGCCTGGTCACCCATGCCGTGCACTACCGGTTCCGGGGGTGGAACGGGCCGCAGGCCGAACTCGCGCGGGACGCCGAGTGGGCCGCCGAGGAGGTGGTGCGCCGCTACGGGGACGTGCCGATCTGTCTCGTGGGCCGGGACATGGGCGGGCGCGCGGCGCTGCACGCGGGCGGCCACGAAGCCGTCAACTCCGTGCTCGCGCTCGCCCCTTGGCTGCCCGAGGACGATGTCGCGGCACCGCCCGAACCGGTGAAACAGCTCGCGGGCCGCAGCGTGCTGATCGTGCACGGCACGGACGACCGGCGCACCGACCCGGAGTTGTCGTTCCGGCTCGCCGGGCGGGCGAAGAAGGCCAACCGGGACGTGTGCCGCTTCGAGGTGCACTCGGACGGCCACACCATGGCCCAGCACCGCTCCGAAGTCTCCGCACTGGCCGTGGACTTCACGCTGGGCACGCTCTTCGGCCACCCGTTCTCCCGCCCCCTCCAGGACGCGCTCGCGGCGCCGCCGCCGATCGGTCTGCGGATGCCGCTGGCCGCGGGGTTCGGGCGGACGCTCACGCACTAGGGCCGATCGGTGTCACCCATCCCGGGCCCTCTTCGAGCAGGGCGCCGAGGATCTGGGGGGTGTCCTTGCGCCCGGCGAGGACCAGCACGGTCCGGTCGCCGTCCACGCACTCGATGACGACGACAGACTCCCCTCTTCTGCCGGTCGAGAACGCGGGGTCACCGGTGAGGTGCTCGCGCACGCGACGCACCGCGAGGGTGTCCGGGAGCGGGGCGAGAGCGACGTGTCCCGTGGGATCGGGAGTGGCCACCAACGGCCCGTCCCCGACGACCAGATAGCAGTAGCCCGGCCTGTCGTAGGGCACGTCGCCGTGCACCGCCGCGGGCAGCACCCGCCGCCCGGCGGCCAGGGCCGGGACGATCTTCGCGATGCCCCGGCGCACCCGGCGCACCGACCACCGGCACAGCGCGGCGGACAGCGGCAGGGCCAGGACCGCGCCGAGGCCCACGATCTGCAGGCCCTCCTCCGCGCTGTCCCCCATCAGCACGAGCGGGAGGGCCAGGCAGGCGACGAGGATGCCCGCCACCAGGCCGGTGAAGGTCTCCCAGGAGTGGGGCGCGCCGCGCGGCGTGGGCCGGTACCGCTGCCACCACCACAGCCACAGCAGCCCGAACGCCACGGCGCCCGTGAGCACGGCGAACGCTCCGGGCAGCCGCCCGTCGTGGGCGGGGGACGTCCAGGTCTGTTGGGTGCTGCCGCCGTAACGGACCGCTCGGATGTCGCCCTTCCAGTAGACGACGGTGACACGGTCGCCGGGCCCCACTACGTCGTAGACCCGCCCGTGCGTGGTCATCCGCACCCGGTGCCCGGCTGTCGCCCGGCTTCCGCTGTCCCGCACAGTGAGGAAGTAGTGGGTGCTCTTGCCGCTGCGCTCGGAGTCCTTGTCCGTGACGGTCGCCGCCGCGGCGGTCGTGCAGGTGTCCGACCGGACCCCGGCGGGGCAGGGCTGCGCGGCGGCGTACGCCCGGTTGTCCTGGTCGGCGAGCGGTACGAGGGCGAACAGCACCCCCGACACCAGGGCGAGCAGCAGCCCTGCCCAGCCTGCCGCCCGTGGGCGGCGTGCCTGTTGTCCGGCTGCCCGGCTGCCGTCCCCTGTCCCGCCCACCATGCCGGTCGCCCCCTGCTGTTTTCGTCCCCCTGGCACACTCCGCCCCGCCCAGTCTCGTCCGCCAGGCAGACATCCGGCATCAAGGATCCGTACAGATTGCCGGACCCAGGCAGGACGGCCCTACTCCGTCTCCGCCTGCTCCGGCAGCAACCGCCCCCGCCGCGACAGCAGGAACTCCTTGAACGCGGCGACCGGAGGGGTGTCGGGGTGGCCGTCCAGCCAGGCCACACCGATCTCGCGGACCGCGCGCCCGCCACTGACCGTCAGCTCCACCACTCCCGGCCGGGGCACGGTCGGCGGCGGCAGGAGGGCGACGCCGAGGCCCGCCGCGACCAGGCCGCGCAGGGTCTCGGCCTCCTCGCCCTCGAACGCGACGCGGGGCTTGAACCCCGCCTCCGTACAGAGGTCGTCGAAAATGCGGCGCAGCCCGTAGCCGGGTTCGAGGGTGACGAACGTTTCGTCGGCGCACTCGGCGAGCCGGACGCGCTTGCGGGCGGCGAGCCGGTGGTCCTCGGGAACCACCAGCCGGAGCCGCTGCTCGTCGAGGCGGCGGGCGACGAGGTCGGGGGCGTCGGGCAGCGGCGAGGTCAGGCACAGGTCCAGCTCCCCCGTGCGCAGCCGCTCCAGCATCGCCTCGCCGTAGTTCTGTACGAGGCTGAAGCGGATCCGGGGATGCTCCGCGCGAAAGGCGCGGATCAGGCCGGGCACCGTCTCCACGCCCAGGGTGTGCAGGAACCCGAAGGCGACCTTGCCGGAGTCCGGGTCGGCGTCGGCGCGGACGGACTCGGCGGCCTTCTCCACCTCGGCGAGGGCCCGCTCGACGGAGGTGAGGAACGTACGGCCCGCCGGGGTCAGCGACACCGTGCGGCCGTGGCGGGCGAACAGGTCGACGCCCAGGTCCCGTTCGAGCCGCACCATCGCGCGCGAGAGGGTCGACTGGGGCACCTGTGTCTCCTGCGCGGCGCGCGTGACGTGCTCGGTGCGGGCCACCGCCGCGAAGTAGGAGAGCCGTGGCGCGAGCAGGGTGACGATGTCTTCCGTGTCACTGAGCGGCGATTCGCGCCGCGCTGACGTGTGCTCATGCTCCATGGGAACGATTATGGAGTGTTCATGCATTGGACGCATGAGTCGGACGGTCCTACGTTCATGACATGTCTCCTGCCAGTAGCCGGGCGGCCGTCACCCCCGCGGTCGCCGTCCCTTCGTCCCCCAGCGACACGCGTCTGGCCCCTGGCGGGCCCGGCTACCGCCGGATGAGCTTCGCCCTCTTCCTCGCCGGGGTCGCCACCTTCGCGCTGCTGTACTCCACGCAGGCCCTGCTCCCCCTGGTCTCCGCCGACTTCGGCGCGAGCGCGAGCGCGGCGAGCTGGACGGTGTCCGGGGCGACCTTCGCGCTCGCCGTGTGCGTACTGCCGCTGAGCGCGCTGTCGGAGCGGTTCGGGCGGCGCACGATGATGACGGCGTCGCTGGCGGTGGCGGTCTCGGTGGGGCTCCTCGTGCCGTTCGCGCCCAGCCTCGACGTGCTGGTCGCGCTGCGCGTGCTGCAGGGTGCGGCGCTCGCGGGCCTGCCCGCGTCGGCGATGGCGTACCTGGCGGAGGAGGTCCGGCCGAAGGCGCTGGTCACGGCGATCGGCCTGTTCGTGGCGGGCAATTCGATCGGCGGCATGAGCGGCCGCATCATCGGCGGCTGGATCGCGGAGGCGTGGGGCTGGCGGGTGGCCGTGGGCACCATCGGCGTCATCGCCGTCGCGTGCGCGCTCGCGTTCCGGGCGCTGCTGCCCGCGCCGCGCCACTTCACGGCGGGCTCGCTGCACCCGCGCGCCCTCGCGCGCACGGTCGGCGACCACCTCGCCAACCCGCTGCTGCGCCGCCTGTACGTGATCGGCGCGCTGTTCATGATGGTGTTCGGCGCGACCTACACGGTCATCGGCTACCGGCTCACGGAGGCGCCGTTCTCCCTGTCCCAGGGGCTCGTCGGCTCGATCTTCCTCGTGTACCTGGTGGGTACGGTCTCCTCGTCGACGGCCGGGAAGCTGGTCGGACGCCTCGGGCGGCGCGGCACGCTCTACCTGGCGGCGGGCACCACGGCGGCGGGCCTGGTCCTCGAACTCGTACCCCAACTCCTCGTCATGCTCATCGGGTTGGTGCTGATCACGGCGGGCTTCTTCGCGGGGCACGCCACGGCGTCGTCCTCGGTGAGCCACACCGCGACGCACGGCCGGGCGCAGGCCTCGGCGCTCTACCAGTCCGCGTACTACATCGGGTCGAGCGTCGGCTCGGCGGTGGGCGCCCTGGCGTTCCACGCGGCGGGCTGGGACGGCACGGTGGGGCTCGGCTTCGCCGCGGTGCTCGGTGTCGTCGCGCTGACCGTGTGGGGGACGTACGCGGCCCGGACGCGGCGCGGGCACGGCGGCGTGCCGGTCTCCGCGCACTGACCGTTCGCCCCACCGTCCCCTCCCCTCCCCCGACTCTCGCCTACGGCCCCCGGACCTGCGCTTTTCGCCGGTCCGGGGGCCGTTGTCAGTGGGCTGCGGTAGCTTGCGAAGTGCTGGGGATGTGCTGCCGATCACAGCCGCGATGGGGGCGTTGGACGATGAGTGACACCGCGACGAGGGCCGGCCTCGACGACCTGGAGAAATACCGGGTCGAGCTGACCGGGTACTGCTATCGGATGCTGGGCTCGGCGTTCGAGGCCGAGGACGCCGTGCAGGACACGATGGTCCGCGCCTGGCGCAGCTTCGCCACCTTCGAGGGCCGCTCCAGCCTGCGCTCCTGGCTGTACCGCATCGCGACGAACGTGTGCCTGGACTCGCTGAACGCGGGCAACAAGCGGGCCCGCCCGATGGACCTGACGGCGGCGGCCCCGCTCGCCCAGGCCGCGCTCACCCCCCGTCCCGACAATGTGTGGCTGGAGCCCATGCCCGACGCCCGCGTCCTGCCGACCGTCCACGACCCGGCGGAGGCGGCGGTGGCGCGCGAGTCGGTACGGCTCGCGTTCGTGGCGGCCCTTCAGCAACTGCCGTCGAAGCAGCGGGCGGTGCTGATCCTGCGCGAGGTCCTGGCGTGGAAGGCCAGCGAGGTCGCCGAGCTGCTCGACACCTCGGTGGCGTCGGTGAACAGCGCGCTCCAGCGGGCGCGGGCCACGCTCGCGCAGGCGCCCCCGGCGGACTCGGCGACGGCGGACCCGCTGGACGAGGAGCAGCAGAAGCTCCTGGAGCGCTATGTGTCGGCCTTCGAGGGCTACGACATGAAGGCGCTCACCGAGCTGCTGGCCGAGGACGCGGTCATGACGATGCCGCCGTTCGACCTGTGGCTGCGCGGCACGGACGACATCACGGGCTTCATGCTCACGCTGGGCCACGAGTGCGAGGGCTCGCGCCTGCTGCCGGTGTCGGCGAACGGGACACCGGCGTTCGCCCACTACAAGCCCGACCCGGACACCGGCGGGTTCAAGCCCTGGGCGATCCAGGTCCTGGAGATCTCAGAAGGCCGGATCGTCGGCTTCCACTGCTTCCTGGACCTCGCCGAGCGGTGGTTCCCGCTGTTCGGCGTCCCCGATCGGCTGGACGCCCAGGGCGTCCCCCAGCCCGGTCAGCCCTAGCAGCAGGGCGAGTTGAGGGGACGGATCGCGCAGCCTGATCCGTCCGCCGGCCCGCCGGGCGGCGAGCTGCATCCGGGCGAGCGCGTCGACGGTGCCGAAGTCGGCGGCGGTGACACCCGAGACGTCGCACACGATGTCCCGGCCGTCCGTGCCGTCGCCCGGGTGGGCGGCGCGGACGCGTGCGCACAGCCCGGGCACGTCGGCGGGGCGGATCGGCCCGGCGACGACCACGACGGAAGGAGAGGAGTAGGCAGCCACGGAAGTCGAGACCGGACGGCGGGCCGGAATTCATCGGCAGCGGGCACCCGGCTGCGGCGCGGCCCCGGCGTGGGCTGGGTCACGTTGATCAGAATCAACGTTGACCTGCGGTTCTTCCGCGTCCGAGGGTGGAGTACGTGCAGGGGGTACTCAATGGATTCGCGGTCATCGCGATCGTCATCGCGGTCGGTTACGTCATCGGCCGGCGCGGCTATCTGGGCGACGGCGGCCGGGAGGTCCTGACCAGGCTGGCGTTCCATGTGGCCACTCCGGCCCTGCTCTTCACGATGCTGGCGAAGGCCGATCTGTCGCTGATCCTGTCGCCGAGCCTGCTGGTGACGGCGCTCTCCACGGCGGCGACGGCCGGGGTCTTCATCGCGGTGGGTGTCGTACGCGGCTGGGGCGTGGGCCGCACCACGATCGGCGCGCTCTGCTCTTCGTACGTGAACTCGGGGAATCTCGGCATCCCGATCGCCGTGTACGTCCTCGGGGACGCCTCGCTCGTCGCGCCGGTGCTGCTCTTCCAGCAGCTGTTCGTGACGCCGGTGGCGCTGACGGTCCTCGATCTGGCGGAGGCGTCGTCGGGGGCCCGACTGTCGTGGGCGCAGCGGCTGTTGACCCCGTTCCGCAATCCCATCGCGATCGGCTCGCTGTCCGGGGTGCTGGTCTCGGCGACGGGCTGGACGGTGCCCTCGCCCGTCTTCGACCCGCTGGAACTGATCGCGAACATGTCGGTGCCGGCGATCCTGATCGCGTTCGGCATCTCGCTGTGCGGGAGTTCGTGGCCGGGCGGCCGGGGCGCGGACCGGGTGCCGGTGCTGCTGTCGACGGCGCTGAAGTCGGTGGGCCAGCCGGTGGCGGCCTGGGCGCTGGCGACGTCGCTCTTCGGGCTGCACGGGGCGCGGCTGCTGGACGTCGTGGTGACGTCGGCGCTTCCCGCGGCGCAGAACCTGTTCACGTACGCGAGCCGGTACCGGGTGGGCGAGCGTCTGGCCCGGGAGTCGATCCTGCTGTCGACGATGGTGGCGGTGCCGGTGCTTGTGGTGGTTGCGGCGTTGTTGGGGTGACTCAGCTCTTGGGGAACTCCCCTGTGTCGATGGTCAGGTCGAAGGGGGCGGGCAGTGTGATGGCGTCGCCGAACTTCACGGTTGCCAGAGCGCGATAGGTGTCGCCCTGCGGCTCGCCGTACAGCGTGACGGTCGGACCGTCCGGGGCCCAGGGGTCGACGAGAAGGTAGAGAGGGATGCCTGCGGCAGCGTAGGCGGCGCACTTGGTGATGCGGTCGTGGCGGGCATTTGGCCTGGAGGTGACCTCGACGACGAGTTCGGCGAGGCCCGCCGGGATGTACGAGGGAGTCTCCTCTTCCAGGACGGGCGCCACGAGCAGATCCGGGATGAACATGCCCAACCTGGACGGCATCGCGATGGCCAGGGTCTGAAAGACCTCGAAGTCCTTGGGGAGCATCCCGTAGAGGCGGCGCTGGATGCGCGCCGCGATCAGGTTGTGGCGATACACGGGAGTGGGTGACACGGTGACGATCCCCTCGATGATCTCCACCTTGCTGCCCTCGGGCCACTCCGACTCCGCCCAGAACCGGACGAGGTCGTCCCAGCTCTGCTCGGAGTCGTGGCTGACGGCGAGTGCGCTCATGGCGGTGCTCCAATCGGTCGTCACCGATACCAGCATGCCGAACGGGACCAGCGATGGTCCACCGGTCCCGTTCACCCGAATGGGAAAACCGCAGGTCAGCCGATACGTTCCAGCACGATCGGCCCCGCCGAGAACGCCGTGCCGGCCGGCGCGACGTCGTACGACCCCTCCAGCGCCTCCAGCGCGTACGCGAACCGCTCGGGGGTGTCGGTGTGCAGGGTCATCAGGACCTGGCCGGCGAAGACGGAGTCGCCGGGCTTGGCGTGGAGTTCGACGCCGGCGGCGGCCTGCACCGGGTCCTCCTTGCGGGCGCGGCCCGCGCCGAGGCGCCAGGCGGCGAGGCCCACCGAGAGGGCGTCGAGGCGGGTGAGGACGCCCGAGGAGGCGGCCGTGACGACATGGGTCTCGCGGGCCGTGGGCAGCGCCGCGGCCGGGTCGCCGCCCTGCGCCGCGATCATGCGCCGCCAGGCGTCCATCGCGGAGCCGTCGGCGAGCGCCTTCGCCGGGTCGGCGTCCTTGAGGCCCGCCGCGTCGAGCATCTCGCGGGCCAGCGCGAGGGTCAGCTCGACGACGTCGGCGGGGCCGCCGCCCGCGAGGACCTCGACGGACTCGCGCACTTCGAGCGCGTTGCCCGCCGTCAGGCCGAGCGGGGTGTTCATGTCGGTGACGAGCGCGACGGTCGGCAGCCCGTGGTCGGTGCCCAACCCGACCATGGTGCGCGCCAGTTCACGGGCCTGGTCCAGCTCGCGCATGAACGCGCCGGTGCCCACCTTCACGTCCAGGACCAGCGAGCCCGTCCCCTCCGCGATCTTCTTCGACATGATCGAGGAGGCGATGAGGGGTATGCAGTCCACGGTCGCGGTGACGTCGCGCAGCGCGTAGAGCTTCTTGTCCGCCGGGGCCAGGCCGCTGCCCGGTGCGCAGATGACCGCGCCGACGTCCTCCAGGGTGCGCATCATCTCCTCGTTGGTGATGTCCGCGCGCCAGCCGGGGATCGACTCCAGCTTGTCGAGGGTGCCGCCGGTGTGGCCGAGGCCGCGCCCGGAGAGCTGCGGCACGGCGGCGCCGCACGCGGCGACCAGCGGCGCGAGCGGCAGCGTGATCTTGTCGCCGATACCGCCCGTGGAGTGCTTGTCGGTCGCCGGGCGGGTCAGCACCGAGAAGTCCATCCGCTCCCCGGAGTCGATCATCGCGGCGGTCCACCGGGCGATCTCCGCGCGGTCCATGCCGTTGAGGAAGATCGCCATGGCGAGCGCCGACATCTGCTCGTCGGCGACCGCGCCGCGCGTGTACGCGTCGACGACCCAGTCGATCTGCTCGTCACTCAGCCGGCCCCGGTCCCGCTTCGTACGGATGACGGAGATGACGTCCATGGCACTTCCTTCCAGGGGCCGCTACAGGTGACCGAACTGACTCTACGCGCATAGATGCGGGGCGGGAAGAGCGCTGGGCTCAGTGGTCCGCGGTGAGCACGAGACTGACGTTGTGCCCGCCGAATCCGAAGGAGTTGGCGAGGGCGGCGTCCCAGCGGCCGGTGCGGTTCTCGCCGCGGACGATGTCGAGATCGACCTGCGGGTCCAGGTCGTCGAGGTTGCGCACGGCCGGGGCGATGCCGTCCCGGAGGGTGAGCAGCGCGGACAGGGCGCCGAGCGCTCCCGAGGCGCCGAGCATGTGCCCGGTCATCGACTTGGTGGCGCCGACCGGGGCGTGGTCGCCGATCGCCTGCCGTACGGCCGCCGCCTCGGCGAGGTCGCCGGACGGGGTGGAGGTCGCGTGGGCGTGCACATGGCCGATGTCGCGCGGGCTCAACCCGGCGTCCCGCAGCGCGAGTTCGATGGCGGCGACCTGGCCCTCGGTGTCCGAGGCCGTGATGTGGCCGGCGCTGGAGCCGACCGCGGCCCCGGCCAGCGTGCCGAGGACGCGGGCGCCGCGGGCCCGGGCGAATCCGGCCCGTTCCAGGACCAGGACGCAGCCGCCCTCGCTCATCACGAAGCCGCTTCGGGCGGTGTCGAAGGGGCGGGAGACCGACTCGGGGTCGTCGGACCGCGGCGACAGCGCCTTCATCTGCGCGAAGGCGGCCAGCGTGAAGGGGTGCAGGCACGCCTCCACTCCCCCGGCGACGACGACGTCGGCGCGGCCCGCCCGGATCAGGTCCAGGCCCATCGCGAGGGCTTCCGCGCCCGAGGCGCAGGCGCTGACCGGGGTGCGGGCACCGCCCTTGGCGCCGAGCTCCATGCTGACCCAGGCGGCGGGCCCGTTGGGCATGAGCATCGGCACGGTGTGCGGGGAGAGCCTGCGGGCCCCGGACCGCTCGAAGACGTCGTCCTGCCCGAGCGTGGTGAGGACGCCGCCGGTGCCGGTGCCGATCACGACGGCGACCCGTACGGGGTCGGCCCCGGGCGCGCCCGCGTCCCGCCAGGCCTCGCGGGCGGCGATCAGCGCGATCTGCTCGACGCGGTCCAGCTTGCGGGCCTCGACCCGGGACAGCTGCGCGGCCGGGTCCTGGGCGAGCGGCGCGGCGACGTGCACCGGCAGCTCCTCGGCCCATTCCTCGGCCAGGGCGCGCACCCCGGACTTCCCCGCCAGCAGCGCGGCCCAGGTCGCCGCGGCGTCGCCGCCCACGGGGGTCGTCGCTCCGGCACCGGTCACCAGCACCGCTTCGTTCTCGGACATCCCGGCCTTCTCCCTTATAGGTAGTTGACAAGACGAATCGCGATCTCCTCTGAGCCCATCACGGCGAGCTGCCCGCCAAGAAGCCCGGGAGGTGAGCGATTCGGCCCGCGCACCTTGTGGGAGTTCTACAAGAAGTAGCCGTACGCGAACGGCCGCCCCTCCCGAAGGAGGAGCGGCCGCAAGTCGTGGCGCGAGACGGTCAGTCGAGGTGTTCCGGGCCGAACGCGTCGGGCAGCATCTCGCCCAGGGGGCGCACCCCGGCGGACGTCTCCAGAAGGAGGCCGGCGCCGCCGAACTCGTACAGCAGCTGGCGGCAGCGGCCGCACGGCATCAGGATCTCGCCCTTGCCGTCCACGCACGTGAAGTGCGTGAGGCGGCCGCCGCCCGTCGCGGCGAGCTGCGAGACGAGGCCGCACTCGGCGCACAGGCCGAGACCGTACGACGCGTTCTCGACGTTGCAGCCGGTGACGGTGCGGCCGTCGTCGACGCGGGCCGCCGCGCCGACCGGGAAGCCCGAGTACGGGGCGTACGCGCGGGACATGGCCTCGCGGGCCGCCTGGCGCAGTTCCTCCCAGTCGGCTTCCGTCGTCACGTGCCCTGGCCCTTCCGGTACGGCTGGCCGTCCGCCTTCGGCATGCGCAGGCGCTGCGCCGAGAAGGACAGGACGAGCAGCGTGACGATGTACGGGGTCGCCGTGACGAGCTGGGTCGGCACGTCGTCCGTGGTGGCGTACCAGACTGCCGTGCCGACGGCGACGACCGCGCAGACCGCGCCGGCGACGTACTTCTTCCGCACCAGCATCCAGACCGCACCGATCACCAGGAGCAGGGCGACGAGGAGCAGCAGCGCGTGCACGTTCTCCGTGCCGCCGCGCAGCTTGAGGCTGTCGGTGTAGCCGAACAGGCCGGCGCCGAGGGCGAGTCCGCCCGGCATCCAGTTGCCGAAGATCATCGCGGCGAGGCCGATGTAGCCCTTACCGGCGGTCTGGCCCTCCAGGTAGAAGGGGTTGGCGACGATCGACAGGAACGCGCCGCCGAGGCCCGCGAGACCGCCCGAGATGATCACGGCGATGTACTTGTACTTGATGACGTTCACGCCGAGCGATTCGGCCGCGACCGGGTTCTCGCCGCAGGAGCGCAGGCGCAGGCCGAACGAGGTGCGCCACAGGACCCACCAGGTGAACGGGATGAGCGCGACGGCGATGATCGTCAGCGGGGACAGGTCCGTGACCAGACCGCCCAGCAGGCCGGCGATGTCCGAGATCAGGAACCAGTGTTTCTCGTTCAGGGTCGTCAGCCAGTCGGAGAGACCCGGGACGGTGATCGTGCCGAGCGAGTCGACCGGCGGGGACTGCTTGGTGGTGCCGCCCTCGACGCCCTCGAACGTGAAGTTGGAGAGGTAGCGGGTGACGCCGAGCGCGAGGATGTTGATGGCCACACCGGAGACGATGTGGTTCACGTTGAAGGTGACCGTGACGACCGCGTGCAGCAGGCCGCCGATGGCGCCGCCGATGATGCCGGCGAGGATGCCGACCCACGGGCCCCACTGGTAGCCGGCCCAGGCACCGAACCAGGTGCCGAGGATCAGCATGCCTTCGAGGCCGATGTTGACCACGCCCGCGCGCTCGGCCCACAGACCGCCGAGACCGGCGAGGCCGATCGGCACGGCGAGCTGGAGGGCCGTCGCCATCTGGCTGACGTTCGTGATGCCGTCCGCGTCGGTGATCAGCCGGACCAGGGAGGTCAGCGCCAGGACCCCGGCGATGACGATCATCGTGACGGGGAGGGACATTCTGCGGCGGCCGCCGGGTGCGGGCTGCGACGCGGGCTTCTTGTCGAGGACCGTAGCCGTGCTCATCGGGCAGCCACCTCCTTCTTGGTGTCGTTGGTGCCGTCGGTGGTGGGCTGCGCGAGCGCGGTGCCGAGCTCGATGCCGACCCGGCGCTGCTGGCGGCGCTGCCCCCAGACGCGTACGGACTCGTAGGAGACGACCACGGCGATCACGATGATCCCCTGCATGATCGTCGCGATCTCCTTGTCGTAGCCCTCGAAGTCGAGCTGCTGCGAGGCCTTGTCGAGCCAGGCGATCAGGAGGGACGCGAAGGCGATGCCGACCGGGCTGTTGCGGCCGAGCAGGGCGATCGTGATGCCGGTGAAGCCGATGGTGGTCGGGAAGGTGAGGCTGTAGGTGTGCGCCTCGCCGAGCAGCAGCGGCATGCCGGCCAGGCCGGCGAGGCCGCCGGAGACCAGCATCGCGGTGAGCACCATGCGCTTGGCGTCGACGCCGGAGGCGGCCGCGGCCGACTCGGAGGAGCCGGTGGCGCGCAGGTCGAAGCCGAAGCGGGTGCGGTTGAGCACGAACCAGTAGACGACGCCGAGCAGCGCGGCGATGACCACGAAGCCGTAGATCTCGCCCGAGGCGCCCATGTTGATGCCGGGGAACCAGCCGGACTCGTGCATGGTGCCGGTCGTCTTGTTGTTGCCGACCTGCACGCCGAAGATGTCGGGCAGGTAGAGGTAGCCGATCAGGCCGGACGCGATCGAGTTCAGCATGATCGTCGCGACGACCTCGCTGACGCCGCGCGTGACCTTCAGGATGCCCGCGATACCGGCCCACATGGCGCCGGTGAGCATCGCGACGATGATCAGCATCGGCAGCTGGAGGGCGGCGGGCAGCGCCACCTTCGCGCCGACGATGGCGGCGACCATCGCGGCGAGCCGGTACTGGCCGTCGACGCCGATGTTGAACAGGTTCATCCGGAAGCCGATGGCCACCGCGAGGGCGGCCAGGTAGTACATGGCCGCCTGGTTGATGATCAGGACCTGTACGTCGGAGTACGTGGCCTGCGTGAACATGATCGTGTACGGCTGGAACGGGCTCTTGCCCGACAGCACCAGCACGATCGAGGTCAGGACGACCGACGTCACCAGGGCGATGACCGGACCGGCCGCCCCGAGGAGCAGCCGCTCCTTGTCGAACGTGTTCTTCATGGCCATCAGGACTGGTCCTCCGGCTGACGGGTCGCCGGGGCTTCGGCGTCTTCGCTTACGTGTTCCAGGTGGCCGGAGGCCGCGCCGGTCATCGCCGAACCCAGCTCCTCCGGCGTGATGGTGGCCGGGTCGGCGTCGGCGACGAGCCTGCCGCGGTAGATCACGCGGAGGGTGTCGGAGAGGCCGATCAGCTCGTCGAGGTCGGCGGAGATCAGCAGCACCGCGAGTCCTTCGCGGCGGGCCTCGCGGATCTGGTCCCAGATCTGGGCCTGCGCGCCGACGTCCACGCCGCGCGTGGGGTGGGCGGCGATGAGGAAGCGCGGGTTGTGGCTCATCTCGCGGCCGACGATCAGCTTCTGCTGGTTGCCGCCGGACAGCGAGGCGGCGGTGACGTCGATGCCGGGGGTGCGCACGTCGTACTCCTCGACGATGCGCCGGGTGTCGGCCTGGGCGGCCTTGATGTCGAGCAGCACGCCGCGCGCGTTGGGCTTCTCGGTGACGTGGCCGAGGATCCGGTTCTCCCACAGCGGGGACTCCAGGAGGAGTCCGTGGCGGTGGCGGTCCTCGGGGATGTACCCGACGCCCCCCTCGCGGCGCTTGCGGGTGGACCACGCGGTGATCTCGTCGGTCTCCAGCGCGATGGTGCCGGAGTCGGCGTGCTTGAGGCCGATGATCGCGTCGATCAGCTCGGTCTGGCCGTTGCCCTCGACGCCCGCGAGGCCGAGGACCTCACCGGCGTGGATGGTGAAGGAGATGTCGTCGAGCAGCGGACGGCCGCCCTCGGCGTCCAGGCGCAGGTCCTTGACGGTGAGCACCGGGCGGTCGGTGACCGTGGACTCGGAGGTCTCCGGGGTCGGCAGTTCGGAGCCGACCATCAGCTCGGCGAGCTGGCGCGGGGTGGTCTCGGCGGGGACGGCGGTGCCGACCGTGGTGCCGCGCCGGATGACGGTGATCTCGTCGGCCACGGAGAGCACTTCGCCGAGCTTGTGCGAGATGAAGATGACGGACAGGCCCTCGGCCTTGAGCTCGCGCAGGTTGTCGAAGAGCGCGTCGACCTCCTGCGGCACGAGCACGGCGGTCGGCTCGTCCAGGATCAGCGTGGTGGCGCCGCGGTAGAGGACCTTGAGGATCTCCACGCGCTGGCGGTCGGCGACGCCGAGGTCCTCGACGAGGACGTCCGGGCGCACGCCGAGGCCGTAGCGCTCGGATATCTCCAGGATCTTCTTCCGGGCCTTCGCCCCGATCCCGTACAGCTTCTCGCTGCCGAGCGCCACGTTCTCCAGGACCGTGAGGTTGTCGGCGAGCATGAAGTGCTGGTGCACCATGCCGATGCCGCGCGCGATGGCGTCGGCGGGCGAGGCGTACGAGACGGTCTGGCCGTCGATGGCGATGGTGCCCTCGTCCGGCTTCTGCATGCCGTAGAGGATCTTCATCAGCGTCGACTTGCCCGCACCGTTCTCCCCGACCAGGGCGTGCACGGTGCCCTTGTGGACGGTGAGGTGGATGTCGTGGTTGGCGACGACGCCGGGGAAGCGTTTGGTGATGCCGGTCAGTTCGACGGCCGGCGGGCTGCTGGACGCGTTGATGGCGCACACTCCTGTGGAATGGACAGGGGGCTGCCGACGCCTGTTGCTACGCGCGTAGAGCCCCTACGGCACTGCGAGTTGGGCACAATCCGGACAAACGGGGTGAGGGAAGGCGCCGTTCTCAGCCTCCCCGCACCCCGTTCCCCGGATGTGTCCCGCTGGTTACGGCTACTTGCTGTTGACCTTGATCTCGCCGCTGACGATCTTCTCCTGGGCAGTCTTGAGAGCCTTCTGCAGGTCCGCGTTGCCCGCGAACTCCGGGTTCGAGCCGGCCAGGGCGACCTCGCCGGACTTGAGGTCACCGGTGATGACACCGGTCTCGGGCTTGCCATCCTGGACCGACTTCGCCAGGTTGTACACGGCCTTGGCGACGTCCTTCGTCGCCGAGGTCAGGATGTACTTCTTGTACTTGGCGAGGGCTTCCTGCTTGTACTGGTCGGAGTCGACACCGATCGCCCACACCTTGTGCTCGGCGGCGGCCTGGATGACGCCCTGACCGGACAGGCCGGCCGCGTGGTAGACCACGTCGGCGCCCTTGTCGATCTGGCCCTCGGCGGCGGTCTTGCCCTTGTCGGGGCTGGAGAAGCCGCCGTCGGCCGCGGTCTCGGTCAGGAACTGCGAGACGACCTTGGCCTTCTTGTTGGTGTCCTTGACGCCCTGCTCGAAGCCGGCCTCGAACTTGTGGATGAGCGGCACGTCCACACCGCCGACGAAGCCCACGACGTTCGACTTGGTGGCCTTGGCGGCGGTGACGCCCGCCAGGTAGGAGGCCTCCTGCTCGCTGAAGACGAGGTCCGCGACGTTCTTCTCCTGGACCGTCGAGTCGTCGACGATGCCGAAGGTGACGTTCGGGTACTTCTTCGCGGCTTCCTTGACGGCCGGCGCGTAGGCGTAGCCGATGCCGACGATGGGGTTGTAGCCCTGCTTGGCGAGGGCGACCAGGCGCGCGGTCTTGTCGGCGTCGGACTCGCCGTCGCTCGGCTCGACGTCGGTACCCTTGTAGCCGAAGGCCTTCTCGGACTGCTTCAGGCCCTCGTACGCGGCGTCGTTGAAGGACTGGTCACCCTTGCCGCCGACGTCGTAGGAGATGGCGAGACCCTTGGACTTGCCGCCGTCGCTCTGCTTCGAGGCGTCGGAGGACGTGCCGCCGCAAGCGGCGAGCGACCCGGCGAGGGCGATGGTCGCGGTGCCTGCGAGAGCTATTCGGGAAACGCGGCGCATGGGGTGAGCTCCTTCGTACCTGCACCGACGGCGTTCCGGACGGCGCTGACTTCGCCGCAGATTAACGCGCGTAGACAGAACATAAAACCCCCTTCTCCCCACTGTTATCGGGCTGTACTGAAAGCCTTAAGTCGGGCACGGTGGCGCGTGGTGGATCCGATGCGTCCGCGACGCAGCAAAGCGGGGCGCCGACCGGTCGAACCGGCCCGCGCCCCGCCCGTGAACCCGAGGGCCGCTACTTCGTCGCGACGGTGATCTTTCCGTCGACGATGTCCTGCTTGGCCTTGGCGACCGCGTCCGCGAGACCGGCGATGGACTTGAACTTGGGGTTGGTGTCGGTGATGCCGACGCCGCCCTGCTTCAGGTCGAACCGGGTGACGCCGGACAGCGGCTTGCCGTCCTTCACCGACTTGGCGAGCTTGTAGACCGCGCCGCCGACGTCCTTGGTGGCCGAGGTGAGGATGTAGTCCTTGTACTTGGCCAGGGCTTCCTGCTCGTACTGGTCGGAGTCCACGCCGATCGCCCACACCTTGTGCTCGGCGGCGGCCTGGATGACGCCCTGACCGGACAGGCCGGCCGCGTGGTAGACCACGTCGGCGCCCTTCTCGATCTGACCCTCGGCGGCGGTCTTGCCCTTGTCCGGGCTGGAGAAGCCGCCCTCCGCCGCGGTCTCGGTCAGGTACTGGGGGATCACCTTGATCTTGCTGTTGGTGTCCTTGACGCCCTGCTCGAAGCCCGCGCCGAACTTGTGGATCAGCGGCACGTCCACACCGCCGACGAAGCCGACCACGTCCGACTTGGTGGCCTTGGCGGCGGCGACGCCCGCCAGGTAGGACGCCTGCTCCTCGCTGAAGACGAGGTCCGCGACGTTCTTCGCGCTGATGGTGGAGTCGTCGACGATGCCGAAGGAGACCTTGGGGTACTTCGCCGCGGCGGCCTTGACGGCGGGCGCGTAGGCGAAGCCGACCCCGATGACGGGGTTGTAGCCCTGCTTGGCCATCGACTCCAGGCGGGCGATCTTGTCGGCGTCGGACTCGCCGTCGTTCGGCTCCAGGTCCGTGCTCTTGTAGCCGAACTCGTCGGAGGCCTTCTTCATGCCCGCGTACGCGGCGTCGTTGAAGGACTGGTCACCCTTGCCGCCGACGTCATAGGCGAGGCCGATGCCGAGGTTCTTGCTCTTCCCCTCGGAGGCCGCCTTGTCCCCGCTGGTGCCGCCGCAGGCGGTGGCGGCGAGGGCGAGACCGGTGACGACCACGGCGGTCCGCGTGAGCCGGGACGTACGAGTACGACGCATGATGGGCTGCTCCTTCGTCAACACGCCGCGAAGGGCGTTGAGTTCGGCGGAGCGTAACGCGCGTAGAAGGGGCGGGGAACCCGGTTGGGCTCCGCCGTTATCGGATCGTGGCGGGGGTGGGTTACATCTGGGTGTCGGGGGGTGACGCCGGGGACGTACGGGGGCATTTCGGAGGGTGTTCGGGTGCGGCTTTCGTCGTGGCTGGTCGCGCAGTTCCCCGCGCCCCTGGGGTTGCCTCTCGCCCGCGGGCCGGTGGCCGCTTCTCGCGCAGTTCCCCGCGCCCCTGAGGCGAGCTTCGCTCGCCCAGGGAAGGCGCGCGAAGCGCTGCCTTCAGGGGCGCGGGGAACTGCGCGAGCGACCACGACGCAAGCGGCACGCGCCGACGCACCGTCACCCGGCAGACGGTCAGGCGAGCTCGGCGTCCAGCAGCGCGGCGGCCGTGAACATCTCCACGCCCACGGTGATCGCGTACTCGTCGGCGTCGAAGTCGCCCTGGTGCAGGTCCCGGCTGACCCGGTCCCCCGGGGTCTTCACGCCGAGCCGGGCCATGGCGCCGGGGACGTGCTCCAGGTACCAGGAGAAGTCCTCGCCGCCCAGGCTCTGCTGGGTGTCCTCGACGGAGTCGGCGCCGAGGCGGGCGGTCATCGCGGCGTGCAGCAGCTCGGTCACCGCCGGGTCGTTGACGACGGGCGGCACTCCGCGCACGTAGTTCACGACCGGCTTCGCGCGGTACAGGTCGGCGATCTCCTGGATGGCCGCGTGCACCAGGTCGGGCGCCTGCCGCCAGGTCTCCAGGTCCAGGCAGCGCACGGTGCCGGACAGCTCGGCGTGCTGCGGGATCACATTGCAGGCGTGGCCGGTCTCCAGGCGTCCCCAGGTGACGGAGAGCCCGGAGCGCGCGTCGACCCGGCGGCCGACCAGGGCGGGCACCTCGGTGGCGACCTTGGCGGCGGCGACGACGAGGTCGGTGGTCAGGTGCGGGCGCGCGGTGTGCCCGCCGGGCCCGTCGAGCGTGACCTCCAGGCGGTCGCACGCCGAGGTGATGGCCCCGGCCCGCAGGCCGATCCGCCCGGCGTCGACCTTGGGGTCGCAGTGCACTCCGACGATCTTCCGTACGCCGTCCAGGACCCCGCACTCGATCGCGTCGGGGGCGCCGCCGGGCAGCACTTCCTCGGCGGGCTGGAAGATCAGCCGCACGGGGTGCGGCAGCAGGCCCCGGTCGTGCAGGTCGGCGAGGACCAGTCCGGCGCCGAGCACGACCGTGGTGTGCACGTCGTGCCCGCAGGCGTGGGCGCGGTCGGGCACGGTGGACCGGTAGGCGCAGGTGACCTTGGTGTCCGGGATGGGCAGGGCGTCGATGTCGGCGCGCAGCGCGAACATGCCGCGCCCGCCGCGCCGCTCGCCCTCCTCGGTGCCGATGTCACAGATGAGCCCCGTCCCCATGCCGAGCACGCGCGGTACGAGCCCCGCCTTCTCCAGGCGGGTCTTGAGCGCGGCGGTGGTGCGGAACTCCTGATTGCCCAGCTCGGGGTGCATGTGCAAGTCGCGCCGGAAGGCGATGAGTTCGGCGCGCAGGGCTTCGGGCAGCGTGCCGGGGAGCACGGCGCCCGGGGCGGGTTCCCCGGCGGCTTCACCCGGCTGGTCGGCCTCGGATTCTCGGGACATCATCTGGTTCACCCTGTGAAGGGTAGGGCGACGCCTGGGCCAACTGACGCGCGATCAACAAAAGTTCAGCCAGATTGACGTAAGAAATCTGGCGGAGCTGCGCATGTCGATCGCGCAGAGGGGGTATGCAGACTCTTTCGACCTGCGGTCGGGCCGGTTGTGGAGGACGTTCGGCCGTCAGTCGCCGGGAGTCGGCTCATCGGCGTCTTGCGAACCGGACTCGGGCGGCTTCGTGTGGAGGATCGAGCGGGCCTGCTCCGCGGCGCGGGCGGTGTTCTCGGAGACGAAGTCGAGGAAGCGGGCGATGTTCTCCAGGCGGACGCCGACCGGAGTGGCCGGGCCGAGGAGGCCGGACCCCTCGCGGGCGATGCCGACGATCCGGGCGGTGGCCTGTGCGCTGGCGACCATCGACTGGTACCAGATGTCGTCGTCGACGACGTAACGCTCGCGGCGGCGCTCGTCGCGCTCCCGGCGCACCATGCCGAGGCCCTCGATGAAGGCGATCGCCTTGGAGACGGACGCCGGGCTGACCTGGAGCCGCTGGACGAGTTCGGCCGCGGTGAGGCTGCCCTCGTCGCTGAGGCAGATGCTGGACAGCACGCGGGCCATCATCTTGGGCATGCCCGAGGCCATCATGACGGTGGTGAAGGTCTCCTCGAACTCGCGCACCGCCTCGTCGTCGCGCCCGCCGGGCCGCGCGGACGGCTGGGCGCCCCGGGGCGCGGCCGGCTTGCGCCGGTGGGCGCGCTGCTCGGTGGCGCGGTGGGCGAGGTCGGCGCGGTAGGCGGTCGGGCCGCCGTTGCGCATCACTTCGCGGGTGACGGTCGAGGTGGGGCGGTCCAGGCGCCGGGCGATCTCGGCGTAGGCGAGGCCGTCGGCCAGTCCCAGCGCGATCTGCTGCCGTTCCTGCTGGGTGAGCCTGCCTCCCGGCATCGCCGTCTCCTTCGTCCGTGGTCCTGACCGCCGTCTGCCGTGGCGACTATAGCGTTCACTCTCAATCTATTGCAACGCTCGGTGTGGTGTTTGTTGCGTTACCCGCGAGCCCGATGCAACGAAATTGCGGCTTTGAGCTGGCATTACTGACCTATTACGCAACGAAGCCGTTGCTGATCCCATGAACGCAACGTAGCGTTTCTCTCATCGGAAACAGCGATTCAAGGAGTCAGCGATGCAGAAGTTCGCCACCCCCGCCACCATCTCCGCCGTTCTCGACATCCCCGCGGGCCGGATCCGGTTCATCGCCGCCGACCGGGCGGACACCGTCGTCGAGGTGCGGCCCGCCGACGCCGGCAAGGGCCGCGACGTGAAGGCGGCCGAGCAGATCGAGGTCGGCTACGCCGACGGCCGGCTGCGGATCACGGCCCCGGCCGCGGAGAACCGGCTCTTCGGCCCGTCCGGCACCGTCGAGGTGACCGTGCAGCTGCCGGCCGGCTCGGACGTCGAGGCGACGGCGGGCGCCGGCGAGCTGCGCGGGGTCGGGCGGCTCGGGGACGTCACCTTCGCGAGTGCGCTGGGTCCGGTGAAGCTCGACGAGGCCGCGCGTGTCCGGCTCGAACTCAAGGCCGGTGACATCACGGTCGGGCGGCTCACCGGGGACGCCGAGATCAGCACCATGAAGGGTGACCTGAGTGTCGGCGAGGCCACCCGTGGCACGGTCAGCCTGCGCACCGAGGCCGGTGACGTGACCGTCGGGGCCGCGCACGGGGTCTCCGCGACGCTCGACGCCGGGACCTCCTACGGGCGTGTGAGCAACTCTCTGCGGAACGCCGACGGTGCCGCTGCCGGGCTCACCATCCGGGCGACCACCGGCTACGGGGACGTCGTGGCCCGGAGCCTCTGATGGGCGCCGGTCGCGCAGTTCCCCGCGCCCCTTATCGGGTTGTCGGTCGTGCGCGGGCCGGTGGCCGCTTCTCGCGCAGTTCCCCGCGCCCCTGAGGCAGGCGCTTCGCGCCGCCTCCCCCAGAGGCTGCGCTACGCGCGCCTCCGATGGGCAGGGGGCGCGCCCCTGATGAGATGGCGCACGAAGTGCGCATCTCAGGGGCGCGGGGAACTGCGCGAGAAGCCCCACCGGGCCGCAGACGAACGGACAACCCAGGGGCGCGGGGAACTGCGCGACCAGCCCCCACCGGCCCGCAGCCGGGGCTACACGGTTCGGACGTCTCGGGCCGAGTCTGCGATTCCGGCGAGGAAGCCCTGGGCATGGGCGGAGACGCCCTCCGTCAGCCACGCCGGGTCGATCTCGCAGACGGCGACCTTCACACCCGTGCCCTCCAGGGCGATCGGCAGGGTGTGGACGACCGTCGAGGGGAAGCTGAGGATCGTACGGCCGATGGGGCCGCGACGGGCGATGAGTTCGAGGGGGAGGTCGGGACGGACGACCTCCAGGCCGGTCTCGGTGGCGAGGCGGTGGAGTTTGTCGGAGCTCTCGCGACGGTGCGCGAAGTAGCGGGTGGCGCCGTGCGCGGCGGCCAGATCCGCGACCGCTACGAGATAGCGGTCGAGGTCGACAACTCCCGTCTCCACCAGGGACGTTCCGACCAGGTCCGCACCGCGGGTGAGGCGCGGAGGACCGAACCGGGCCCGCGTCCAGGCGTACCGGTTCGAGGTCACCGTCACCCCCTCCGGCACCCCCTCCACCGGCATCGAGGTGAACAGCGAGACCGCCCTGCGGCCCCCGGCGCTCGGCGTGAGCCGGCGGCGGGCCACCGAGGCGACCGGGCCGAAGACGAGGTCGCGCGGCCCGGGACGGCCGCCGCGCCGGTGCCAGCGCACCAGGCGCCGGCCGCCCGCGAGCTGGCTGACGAACTCCATGGTGGCGGTGCCGTCGTCGACCACGACCAGTTCGCGGGCGCGGGTGATGGTGAGCAGCAGCTGTACGTAGCGGGAGAACGGGTCGCCGAGCACTATCCGGTCCGCCGCGCGCAGCGGCCCGGCGAGGCCGCCGATGGTCTGGAAGGGCGCGGACGCGCCGCCGCGCGCCTCCTCCCAGCGCACCGTGTGGCCTTCCTCGCGGGCGAGTTCGGCGACGCGGCGGAGCTGGCCGCGGGTCATCGGATCGGTGGGCGAGAGGACGACGACGGTGGCGTGGCCGCCGTCGAGGTGGGCCCATTCGAGAACGTTGAGGAGCTGTACCGGGCTCTCGACGAAGCACAGCGTTCTGCCGGACATGCTGCGGCCCTCCCGAGGGACGCCGGGTCGGCCCGGCGCGTCAACCGCGCCGGACCGACCGTGGCTTGATGAACCCGTGGATCAGACGCCGACGGGCTCGCCGGCGGCGACGGCGATCTCCGACTCGGCGACGACGCCCGTGACGCGGCGCAGCTTCTTCATCGGGCCGAGCTCGGACTCGTAGACCTTCTTGACGCCGTCACCGAGGGAGGCCTCGATGGTGCGGATGTCGCGGACCAGGCGCTGGAGGCCCTGCGGCTCCACCGAGGCGGCCTGGTCGGAGCCCCACATGGCGCGGTCGAGGGTGATGTGGCGCTCGACGAAGGTGGCGCCGAGGGCGACGGCCGCCAGCGTCGTCTGCAGGCCCGTCTCGTGACCGGAGTAGCCGATCGGGACGTTCGGGTACTCGGCCTGGAGGGTGTTGATGACGCGGAGGTTGAGCTCCTCGGCCACCGACGGGTACGTCGACGTGGCGTGGCACATGAGGATGTTGTCCGAGCCGAGGACCTCGACCGCGTGGCGGATCTGCTTCGGGGTCGACATGCCGGTCGAGAGGATGACGGTGCGGCCGGTGGCGCGCAGGGCGCGCAGCAGCTCGTCGTCGGTGAGCGACGCGGAGGCGACCTTGTGGGCGGGGACGTCGAACTTCTCCAGGAAGGCGACGGCCTCGGTGTCCCACGGGGAGGCGAACCAGTCGATGCCGCGCTTCTTGCAGTGCTCGTCGATCTGGCGGTACTCGTCCTCGCCGAACTCGACGCGGTGGCGGTAGTCGATGTACGTCATCCGGCCCCAGGGGGTGTCCCGCTCGATGTCCCACTGGTCGCGCGGGGTGCAGATCTCGGGGGTGCGCTTCTGGAACTTGACGGCGTCGCAGCCGGCCTCGGCGGCGACGTCGATCAGCTTGAACGCGTTCTCCAGGCTGCCGTTGTGGTTGATGCCGATCTCACCCGTGATGTAGACGGGGTGGCCGGGGCCCGCGGTCCGCGAACCGAACGTGCGCAGGCGGGAGTTCAGGGTGGGGAGAGCAGACATGAGGGATGCGTTCCTTACTTGGTTTCGAGGGTGTCGAGAGAGGGGCCGAGGATCCAGCTGGCGATCTCTCGGATCGCGCCCTCACCACCGGGGAAGGTGGTGACCGCGCGTGCGGCGCCGCGTACGACGTCGTGGGCGCTCGCGACCGCCACGGGCCAGCCGGCGACGGCGAAGCACGGGAGGTCGTTGACGTCGTTGCCGACGTAGAGCACGCGCTCCGGCGCGATGCCCTGCTCCTCGCACCACTGCTTCAGTGCGAGGTCCTTGCGGTCGATGCCGTGCAGGACCGGGATCTTGAGCTTCCGGGCCCGGGCGGCGACCACCGGGTTCACCTCCGTGGACAGGATCAGCATCGTCAGGCCGCTCTTGCGGAGGGCCGCGATGCCGAGGCCGTCACCGCGGTGCACGGTGACGAACTCCCGTCCGTCGGAGTCGATCAGCACCTTGTCGTCGGTCTGGGTGCCGTCGAAGTCGAGGACGACCGCGTCGATGTCCTCCCGGGTGGGGAGGGTGCGCTGGTCGAAGAGGGGGGCCAGCGCGCGGGCGCGGGCCAGGTCGTGCGGGTCGTCGATCTCCAGGACGCGCGCGGGGTCGGTGCGCACCAGGTCCGTACGGCCGAAGAAGCGGTGCTCGTGGCGTCGGAAGCCGGTGGCCTCCATCGCGTACACGGCGCCGGTCTCCAGGAGGTCCTGGGGGCGGTCCTGGCGGCGCGGCCGGAAGGACTTGTCGTGGTTGACGCCGTAACCGCCGCCGGTGGCGGGCGCCTCGGTGAGGAGGGTGCCGGTGCCGCCCACGGCGGCGGCCCGCTCGGCGGCGACGGCCTGTGGCTCATCGGCGGCGTCGCGCCACACGAAGCCGTGGAAGGGGGCGACGGTGAGGGCGCTGTCGGCGCCGTCCTCGACGATGGCGGCGACCACCCCGTCGATGTCCTCGCGGACGATGAACGGGCTGGTGCACTGCACGAGCAGCACCACGTCCACGGCCGCGCCCTGGAGCGCCTCGTGGGCGTCCATGGCGTGCAGCACGGCCGCCTCGGAGGTCGCCTTGTCGCCGGCGATGGCGGTGGGCCGGGTCACGACCTCGGCGCCCGCCTCCCGCGCGGCGGCCGCGATGGCCGCGTCGTCGGTGGAGACGACGACGTCCGTGACGTGCCGGGTGGCCAGGCACTCGCGCACGGCGCGGGCGACCAGGGGTACGCCGCCGACCGGGGCGAGGTTCTTGGCCGGTACGCCCTTGGAGCCGCCGCGCGCCGGGATCACGGCGAGGACGCGGCGGACGGGGGCGGCCTGGACCGCTTCCGGGTCGGTCATGTGCGCTACTCCTTCAGGGAGTTCGGGGAGGTCGGGAAGTTCTGGGATGTGGGGGGTCACAGCTCGCCCATCCGCCGGATGACGGGGGCCACGCGCTGCACGCCGTGCCGGTAGGCGCCGCGGGCGGCCCGGCGGACGATCTGCCGGACGGCCCCCGGGTCCTTGCCGGCCGCCGGGGCGCCGGGCAGCGGGCTGCCGTCGGGCGCGAGGTGGTGGCGGGCCAGGACGCGCGGCAAGTAGCCGGGCGCGGTGGTGGTCGAGTAGTACGGCGCGAGGGCCGGGCGGTCGCGGCCGAGCAGGGCGGCGACCGTGGCGCGCGCGCCGTCGAAGGCGCGGCCGTACGTACCGTCGGCGGCGACGCCCTGCCGGGCTACCCAGGCGGGGTCGGGCTCGGGGCGCAGCCCCGCGTCGAGCCGGTCCCAGGAGACGAGGCAGCCGGAGCCGGTGAAGTGGTGGTTGCCCAGTGCCTCGCGGACGCCGAGGTCGGTGAGGAGGGCGGTCGGGATGCGCCGGTGCAGGGCTTCGAGGGCGGCGGTGGAGCTGACCGTGACGAGCAGGTCGGTGCGGTCCAGGACCTCGCCCATGTTCCCGTACACGAGACGGAAGTTGGCGGGCGTCTCGATGCGCTGCGCGAGCTTCTGGTAGGGGATCTCCTCGATGTGCGTGGTGTGCTCGCCGGGCTTGCTGCGCAGCTTGAGCAGCACCTCGCGGTCGGGGTGCTGCCTGGCGTGCCGCACCAGGCGTTCGAGGAGGTACATCCGGTCGGCCGGGGTGTCCGGCACGGACGGCTGCGCCGCGAAGACGACCGTGTACGGGTCGTGCTCCGCCGTGTAGGGCGTGCCGCCGAGGAACGGCAGCGCGCACTCGGTCACCGCGGTGGCGTCGGCGCCCACTCCCTCGTACACGGCGCGGAAGCGCTCCGCGTCGTAGGCCGAGTTGGCGAGGACGACGTCCGCGCCGTGACGCAGCAGCAGGCCGTCGGCGAGCTTCTCGTAGACGACGCCGACGTAGCCGGTGACGACCACCGGCCGGTCGGGCACCTCGCGCCAGGCGTGGGCGAGTCCGTGCAGTACGGCCTGGACGGCTCCGCCGACGAGGGCGAGGACGACCACGTCGTACTCCTGGGGCGCGCGTTCCATCTCCCGCAGGAACTCGACCGCGGTGACCTCGCTCATGCGGTCGGCGCGGACGCCGACCTCGTCGAGCTGGCGGGGCGTCGGGGTGGCGCGGCCGCGCAGCAGGTATCCGTCGAGCCGCGCGTCGTCGCCGAGCAGGCGGGCGGCGGTGAGCGAGCCCCACTTCCATCGGGTGTCGGAGTCGGCGAGCACGGCGGCCCTGAGCGTTCCCTCGGGCGCCTTTTCGGTCCTCGTATTGCTGCTTACTGGCACGTCGAGAAACGTAGAAAGGGATTCCGAGCCGCGGCCCAACCTGAACGCAACAAACGGTTAACAACAGATCTCCGAATGGCGAATCAGCCCCGGAATTCGGCTGGGGCGGCGGCGGTTCACCATTCCGACACATGTCGTTCATCCGACATCTAACCGTCGGCCAATCCGCATGTCAGGCCGTCCCTTAGCGTCCGACGGGTGGTCAAGCTCTCCGTCATCGTGCCGTTCTACAACGTGCAGCAATACGCGCCCGACACCCTCAGGAGTCTTCGCACAAACACACGCGACGATTTCGAATTCATTCTCGTCGACGACTGCTCCACGGACGAGACCCCGGCGATACTCGCGCGTGCGGAACGCGAGCTGCCCGGCGCCGTCCTGGTCAGACACGAGAAGAACGGAGGTCTGGCGACCGCCCGCAACACGGGCCTGGACGCCGCGAGAGGCGAGTACCTGACGTTCCTCGACGGCGACGACTGGCTCGCTCCGGGGTACCTGGCCGAACTCGTCGGGGCCATCGAGGAGTTGGGCGTCGACTTCGTGCGCACCGACCATGTGCAAACCAAGGGGCGGGCCCGCTCGGTCTCCCGGGTGCCGGTGGGGGTGCGGGGCGAGGCCCTCGTGCCGCGCGAGGCGATCCTGCCCGCCGACCGCACCACCTCCGTCGACTACGCGTACGCGTGGGCCGGCGCCTACCACCGGCGGCTGCTGGAGCGCGGGCTGCTGCACTTCACGGACGGGCTCCGCACCGCCGAGGACCGTCCGTGGATCTGGCAACTGCACCGGGAGGCCGAGTCGTTCGCCGCCGTCAGCCTGCTCGGCGTCTTCTACCGGCGCGGGGTGACGACGTCGCTGACGCAGATCGGCGACGTGCGCCAGCTCGACTTCATCCGCGCCTTCGACGAGGTCCTCGCCGAGACGGCGCAGGACCGGGACGCCGACAAGCTGCTGCCCAAGGCCGTCCGCACGTACTGCGCGATCATCGCCCACCATCTGGCGGAGATCGAGAAGTTCGAGCCCGCCGTCGCCAAGCGACTGCGCGCGCTGAGCGCGGCGGCGCTGGAGCGGATGCCCCAGCCGCTCCTCGCCGACGTCCTCGACACCATGGACCTGGACCGCGCCGCGCGGCTGCGCAGACTGCGGCGGCGGGTCACCTCAGCGAAGGCGGCCGCCTGATGCCCCGTACCACCCAGATCTTCTGCGCCTCCACGCTGTACGGCGCGGCCACGCTCGCCGCGGCGATCGAGGCGGACCGCTTCGACGAACCGGACCGGCGCATCCTGCTGGTGTTCAACAACGCGTCGGTGCCCGAGACCTCGCCGGGCGTGCACGAGATGCCCGGGTTCGCCGCGCTGCGCAAGCACTTCGACGACGTGCTCTGCTTCAACGACGCCATCAGCCCGCTGCACCCGGCGGCCTGGAGCCCGCGCCAGGACGACATCCCGCTCCTCGAGCGCTATCTGCGGATGCTGTGGCGGCTCGGCGACGACCGGCTCGAACTGGTCCTGGAGTCCCTCCAGGTCAACCCGGCGCTGGGGTTCGCCCAGATCTTCACGGGCGCGCCGATCCACGCGTACGCGGACGGGCTGATGAGCTACGGCCCCACCCGCAACAAGATCGACCCGCTGGTGGGGACGCGCGTACGGCGGCTGCTCCACCTGGATCTGGTGCCGGGGCTCGAACCGGTGCTGCTCAGCGAGTTCGGCGTGCGGCCGGAGATCGTGCCCGCCGAGAACTTCCTGAAGGTGATGGGCTCCCTGACCGGCGCGAGCGGCGAGGTGCCGGCCGTGCCCGACGGGGCCGCGCTGCTGCTCGGCCAGTACCTGTCGGCCCTGGACATCCTCACGCCCGCCGAGGAGACGAAGCTGCATGTGCGGATGATGCGCGGGGCCGTCGCGCGCGGTCACCGCTCCCTCGTCTTCAAGCCGCACCCGACGGCCCCGGCCGACTACGAACTGGCCCTGGAGGCCGAGGCGGAGCGGCTCGGCGTCGAACTCACCGTGATCGACCGGCCGGTGCTCGCCGAGGTGCTGTTCGCCAAGGCCCGGCCCGCGCTGGTCGTCGGCTGCTTCTCGACGGCTCTGTTCACCGCGTCCGCGTTCTACGGGCTGCCCGTCGCCCGCATCGGCACCGGGACGCTGCTCGAACGCCTGGCGCCGTTCCAGAACAGCAACCGGGTGCCGGTCGTCCTCGCCGACGCGCTGCTGCCGGACCTGGAGGCGGAGACGCCGGCCGATCCGCTGCCGCCCAAGCGGCTCGAAGGTCTGGTGACAGCGGTGAGCTTCGCGATGCAGCCGCAGGTGCTGCCTGCGCTGCGACCGGCGGCCGAACGGTTCCTGTCCCAGCACTTCGACAGCCGTGTCCAGCGGTACTTCAAGAAGCGCCGCCTGACGTCGCTCGGGCTGCCCGGCGGCATTCCGCAACGCCTGGCGTTCCTGCCGCGCAACTCCACCGCGCGGCGGGTTGCGCGGCGGGCGCGCAGGACGTGGCGGTCGGTGAAGCGCTGACCGCGACGACGGCGGCGGTTCCCCGCGCTCCTGGGTTCGTTGTCGGCTGACGGCCGGTGGCCGCTTCTCGCGCAGTTCCCCGCGCCCCTGAGATGCGCACTTCGTGCGCCATCTCATCAGAGGCGCGCCCCCTGCACCGGGTGGAGGCGGCGCGAAGCGCAGCCTCAAGGGGAGGGGGGAGGCGGCGCGAAGCGCCTGCCTCAGGGGCGCGGGGAACTGCGCGAGAAGCGGCCACCGGCCCGCACCCGACCGACAACCCGTTAAGGGGCGCGGGGAACTGCGCGACCAGCCCCCACCGGGCCGCGGACGAACGACAACCCAGGAGCGCGGAGCGCAAGCGTGGGGAGAGTTCACTCGCCGGACACCGGAAAGCCGCCCGGGCCGCCGTGCGGTGCGGCACATTCAGGCCTCCGGCCGTGCTCGGCGCGGACCGGGGGAACGACTGGGAGAACACAAGAACGGTGAGCGCATGACGAACCCCCTGGCGGGACTCTTCAAGGCGCGGCAGCGCGACGCCGCCAGGTCGGCCCTGTACGCGGACAGCGTCCACCGGTGCGGCGCCTACCTCGCGGCCCCGGGCCCGCTCATCCCCCGGCAGACCCGCCTCACCCAGGCGATCGGCACCCTGACGGCCTCCTTGGACGGCCCCGCGGCCGACCCCTTCGACGCCCTGCTCACCGTCGGAGAACGGGCCCTGGAGGCCGGCGGGGACGCGTCGGCGGAGCTGGCCCTGAGCGTCGCCGGGACCGCGACCCGGCTGCGGCAGCGCTCCCGGGCGGCCTGGCGGCTGCACGGCGCGGCCCTGGACGGGCTCGGCCGCGACGACGAGGCGCTGGAGTCGTACGAGCGTTATCTCGCCCTGGTCCCGGGCGGCGAGGGGGCCCCGGGAACCGTCCGCAGGATCGACACCCTGCGTCAACGGCGCGCGGCGCTGGACGAGTTGGCCGGTCTCGTGTCCGACGGCACCGCGGACTCCTCCGCGCCGCCCGCCGAACTCACCCCGCGACTTGCCGCCCTGGTCCGGCAGCGCACGGCCCGGGACGGCGCGGGCGACCCCGCGGTGCGCCGCCTCGCGGAGCTGTACGGCACCTACCGGCGGCTGGTGGAGCGCGACGCCGTGCCCGCCGCGCTGCCCGACGCCGTCACGCCGGTGGGGGTGGCGGGCCTGCGCGCGCTGCTCACCGGCAGGACCGTGTGCGTGGTCGCGAGCAGCGCCGAGGTGCCCGGCGGCGTGCTCGACGGCTACGACGTGGTGGTGCGCTGCGACGCGTTCCGCGCCGGCGCCCGTACCGATCTGCATGCCCTGACCCCGCGCGGCGCCACCCCGTGGGACGGCCCCCCGTGGACCGCGGCGACCGGGATCCGGCTGGTGTTCGACGAGGCGGCGCCGCGCTGGCGCCGGATCGTCCGGCAGCGGCTCGTGCCCGGTGCGCAGGAGCACATCGGCGATGTGTCGCTGCGCCGCCCGCTGACCGACCCCGCGCTGCTCGGCGAGTCCGCGTGGGGCGAGGACGCGAGCACCGCCTTCACGGTCCTGCGCCTGCTGGACTTCCTGGACGTCAGCCCCCGCCTCGACCTCATCGGCTTCCCGGCGTCCGGCGCGGGTGCGATGCGCCCGGCGGAGGCCGCGTGGGTCGCGGACCACTCGACGCAACGAGACGACAGCACGATGAGGACCGCCCTGCGATGACCCTTTCCCGCGCCGACGACCGCTCCGCCGTCACCGGCAAGCGGCGGATCGCGTTCGCCGTCCACGCCGACACCGGCACACTGCCCGCCTTGGCCACGCTGCTGCGCAGCCTGGTGCTCACCAATCCGGCCGTGTGCGAGGACGTGGTGGTCCTCCATCCCGGGCTCCCCGACACCGAGTTCGAGCCGCTGCGCCGGCTGCATCCGCGACTGATCACCCGCCGCGCGGACTCGCGGGCGGAGGTGTTCCGGCTGCCGGACCACGACACCGTGATCGCCCTCGACCCGGCGATGGTCGTCCTCGGTGACCTCGGTGAACTGCTGCGGCTGCGGCGCGGGGTGGCCGCCGTGCCGCAGGTGTGGTGCGACGCGTCGGACGCCGAGCGGCGCTCGGTGCTGCCGGACGGGCTGCTGGTCGTCCAGCGGGCGGACATGAAAGACACGGCGGACGCGCTGCCGGACGGCGTCCTCGTCCCGGTCGACGCCCGCTACGACTTCCTCACCCGTCGGCTGCACGACGATCTGCCGGTGCCGCCGCAGGTCGCGGTGCTGCACTTCAGTCATCCGGCGGACGCGCCCGGCTACGGCCCGGCCGACGAGGCGCGGCGCCGCTTCGAGCTGGACGACGACGCGTTCCGGGCCGCGTACCGCGCGCTGCCCGGCGGCAAGCACCCCGAGCTGGTCGCGCATCTCGCGCCGCCGCTGCTGGCGAGCCGTCCCTCGCTCGATCTGGCCCGCACGGTCGCCGACGTGTACCGGCAGCAGGGCCGCTACGACGAGGCCGTCGCGGTCCTCGCCCCGGTGCTCGACGACCGGGCGGACGCGCCGCGCTGCCACGAGACGCTGGGGCTGTGCCTGATGGCGCTGTCCCGCTACGCCGAGGCGGAGACCCATCTGCTGCTGGCCGCCGCCTCCCCCGACACCGCGCCCCGCGCCTTCGCCCAGCTGGCCCGCCTGGCCTGGCTGTGCGGCCGGGAGGCGGACGCGCACGACTACGCCCGCCAGGGCCTGACCGCCGACCCGACCGACGCCGGGTGCCACGCCTGGTACGTACGTACGCGCGAAGCACCCGACGCGGCGCCCGGCCCGGCACCCGCCGCCGAACAGCTCGCGCACGTCGCGCTGTTCGCGGAGGGCGACGAGAACGCGGGCGACAAGGTGCTGCCCGAGGCCGTGCGTCAGTGCTTCGGTACGGACACGGGTCCGCGCCGCTGGCACCAGCAGCACGCGCACCTGCTGGTGGACGAGGAGGCGCTGGAGCGGCTGAACGCGCGGCGCGGGGTCGTCGTGGGCGGCGGCGGGCTCTTCCTGCCGGACACCTCGCCCAACAGCACCAGCCACTGGCAGTGGAACGTGCCGGACGCCCTCCTCGGCCGGCTCACGGCGCCGCTCGCGGTGTTCGCGGTCGGCTACAACGTGTTCGACGGGCAGCAGTACCGCAGGACCCGGTTCGCCGAGAGCCTGCGGGTGCTCGTGGAGCGGTCGGCGTTCTTCGGGCTGCGCAACCACGGCTCGATCGACCGGGTGCGGGAGCTGCTCCCCGAGGAGCTGCGCGACCGGGTGCGCCACCAGCCGTGCCCGACCACGGTGGGCGACCTGCTCGTGCCGCCCGCCGAGCGGGCGCCGCGCTCCGACACCGTCCTCGTCAACTGCGCGTACGACCGGTCGGGGCTGCGCTTCGGCCACGACTACGGCCACTTCCTCGCCGAGATGGCGAGCGCGCTGCGGCAGCTGCGCGGGCGGGCCGACGTGCGGTACGCGGCCCACATGCCGGCCGACGAGAAGTTCGTGCACGACCTGCGCCGCGAGCACGGTCTGAGCCTGCCCGTCGAGCGGCTCTACGCGCTGTCGAACGACGCGATCCGCGATCTGTACCGCCGGGCGCGCCTGGTGATCGGGATGCGCGGGCACGCGGGCATGATCCCGTTCGGCTGCGGCACCCCGATCCTCAGCCTCGTCTCCCATCCGAAGCTCGCGTACTTCCTGTCGGACATCGACCGCCCCGGCTGGGGTCTGTCGGTGCACGACCGGGACCTCGGGCCGCGGCTCGCGGAGCGGGCGGCCGCGGTCCTCGACGACCCCGACGCCGCCGTGGCGGACGTGCGCGCCGCGCAGGAATCGCTGTGGAAGACGACACAGGCGAACATCGCCGAACTGCGCGGGATCTTCCGAATTCCCGACAGTTCATCTGCCTCGTAACCAGAGTTCACCCAACGGCGCTTCTCCGGTCACCGTTCACACCGGGAACATCCCTAACCTGTGCACGACCCGCCACAGACTCGAACATTTTTTGGAGTGGCACGCGTGCCGATACTTTCCGTCATCGTCCCCATGCACAATGTGGGGGCCTTCGCCGAGAGCACCTTGCGAAGTCTCGTCGGCAACGTGCACCCCGACTTCGAGTTCCTGATCGTCGACGACTGCTCCACGGACTCCACTCCGCAGATCATCGACAGCTGGGCGCGGAAGCTCCCCAACGCCCGCGTGCTGCGGCACGAGGAGAACCGGGGCATCGCGCAGGCCCGCAACACCGGCATCGACGCGGCGCACGGCGACTACCTCACGTTCCTCGACGGCGACGACTGGTACGCGCCCGGATACCTGCCCGAACTCGTGGACCGAATACAGGAGTTGGGCTGCGACTTCGCCCGCACCGACCACGTCCAGGCCACCGGCCGGGACCGGGTCGTGCGAAGACCTCCGGCCGGCGCCCGCGACACCGTGTTCGCGGCCCGGGACGGCATAGCGCCGGCCCACCGCGAGACGATGGTCGACTATCCCTTCGTCTGGGCGGGCATCTACAGCGGGCATCTCTTCGACGACGGCGGGATGCGCTTCGCGACCCAACTGCGCACGGCCGAGGACCGGTTGTGGATCTGGCGCCTGCATCTGAAGGCGCAGACGTACGCGGCCGTGGGCCTGCACGGGATCTTCTACCGGCGGGGCGTGGCGACCTCCCTGACCCAGATCAAGGACGACCGCCAGCTGGACTTCATCCCGGCCTACGACCTCCTGCTGGAGGACGTGAAGAACGACCCCGAGGCCGAGCGCTTCCTCCCCAAGGCCGTGCGGACGTACTGCGCGATGATCGCCTTCCACCTGGGCAAGGCGGACGAGTACGACACCACGGCGGCCCGGCGCCTGCGCCGCGAGGCCCGCGCCGCCCTCCACCGCATGCCCGAGCAGGTGCTGGAGGAGACCCTCAGATCGATCGACAGCAAGCGGAGCCGCACCCTCAGCCGCCTGCGTGACGGCCGGAAGGCTGCCTGACCCATGCGTGACAGCACCCACAGCGCTCACAGCACCCACCTGACACAGAGCGCTCACCGCACCACCCAGATCTTCCAGGTCTCGACGCTGTACGGAGCGGCCACGCTGGCCGCCGCACTCGACGCGGGGCAGTTCGGCGCGCGCGAGGGGACCCGGCGCATCCTGCTGGTCTCCCAGAACGCGACGGTGCCGGAGACCGCGCTGCGCCTCGACGAGATGCACGGCTACGCGCCGATCGTCCGCCGCTTCGACCAGGTGGTCAGCTGGAACGAGGCGATCCGCCCGCACCACCCCAGCGTCTGGGGTCCGCGCGGCGACGACGCGACGCTGTGGCAGCGGGCGTTCCGGCTGGCCTGGGACATCGGCCCGCGCGAGAAGGTCGAGATCGCCGTCGAGTCGATCCAGGTCAACCCGGGCCGCGCGCTGGCCGCGATCTTCTCGGAGAGCGCCGTGCACGTGTACGCGGACGGGCTGATGAGCTACGGCCCGACCCGCGAGCGGCTGCCGCTGTCCATCGGCTCGCGCATCCAACGGCTGCTCCAGCTCGACCTGGTGCCGGGGCTGCGCCCGCTGCTGCTCTCCGAGTTCGACGTGGCACCCGAGGTCGTCCCGGACGAGGCGTTCCGGGCGGTGCTCGACGAGATCGCCGCGGAGGCCGCCGACGACCCGCGCCTGACGCCCGTACGCGAACAGGCGCCCACCGCCGTGCTGTTGGGGCAGTATCTGGCGGCGATCAACATCCTCAGCGCGGACGAGGAGGAGGACCTCCATGTCCGGATGCTCGGCGCCGCCGCACGGGCCGGGCACCGGTCGATCGTGTTCAAGCCCCACCCGACGGCGCCGCCCAGCTATTCGGCGGCGCTGAGCAAGGCGGCCGCCGACGCGGGGGTCCGACTCGCCGTGCTCGACGCGCCGTTGCTCGCCGAGACGCTGTACGAGCACGTCCGGCCGGAGCTGGTCGTCGGCTGTTTCTCCACGGCGATGGTGACGGCGTCGGCGTACTACGACGTCCCGGTCGGCAGGGTCGGCACGGCGCTGGTGATGGAGCGGCTGAAGCCGTACCAGAACAGCAACCGCGTCCCGCTGGCGATCGTCGACCATGTGGTGCCCGACCTGGCGGCCGGCGAGAGCGCGGCCCTCGTCGGCACGGCGCCCGCGTCGCTGCCGCCGCTGGTGCGCACGATCGGCTTCTGCATGCAGCCCGCCCTCCTGGAGCAGTCGCGCGAGCAGGCCGAGGCCTATCTGCGTGAGCACCTCGCCGGGCTGCCCGGCCACTACTTCCCCGAGCCGCGCCTGGCCGAACTGGACCTGCCCGGCGCCGGACCGCAGGCCCGCGCGAAGCTCCAGGCTCGCCGGGCCCGGCGCGTGGTCGGCAGGACCGTCCGGCGCACCCCCCGGCGATGACCGCGCGGAGCGGCACCGCCCCCGTCCCTCACCCTCCCGCCTCCGAAAGGCGCGCCGTGCAACCCGAGACGACCCTCAGCCCGCCCGAGACCGCGGAGACCCAGGCCGCCGCTGCCGCCCCGGCCGTCGTGGTGCAGCCGGCCGCGCCGCGCGAGCACCGCTTCGACGTCGACCTGATGCGGCTGCTGTGCTCCGCCATCGTCATGCTGGGGCACGTCGGCTCCCAGTTCATCCGCTCCACGGGCAACGACCCGGCGAACGGCGCCGGTTCGTACTGGGCGGGGCACGTCGCCGAGGCGATCAACCCGTTCGCCGTCCCGATGTACTTCGCGATAGCCGGGTGGGCGGTGCTCGTGGGCGCGCCGCCGAAGGACAGCGCCCGCATGTGGAAGCGGCTCGTGCGCAACACGGTGCCGCTCTTCGCGTGGACCGCGGTGTATCTGCTGTGGGCGTGGCTGCGCGACCGCAACGAGCGGCCCATGACCGAGCTGGCGGCGGACTCCCTCGTCGGTTCGGTGGAGCCCGCGTACCACCTGTGGTTCATGTACACGTACATCCCGATCATCGTGCTCCTCGCGTTCGCGATGCTGATCCGGGCGGGCAAGCGTCCGTGGGGCCTGGGCGCCGTGCTGCTAGGCATCGCCGTGCTGCCCAGCGTGCTGAGCACCATCACGGAGACCACCGGCCACGAAATGCCCACCGTGGCCTGGGGGTTCAGCACGTACTCGGTGGTGTACGCGGTCGGCGGCGCGATGCTCTTCGCCATTCCGGCCGGGGTCGTGCGGTGGCGCAAGGCGCTGCTGGTCCTGCTGCCGATCGCCATGGCGGCGTGCCTCTGGTACAACACGCAGGTCCACTACGTGATCCCGAACGCCCACCTGTTCGTGGCCGTCAGCTTCATCTGTGTGCTGCTGCTGGTCAGCCGGGTCAACATCCCGGAGAAGTGGCGGCCGTTGCTGCAGAAGCTGGCCGGCGCCGCGCTGGGCGCGTACATGGTGCACGTGCTGTTCGTCGAGGAGATCGTCCGGCCGCTGGTGTCGCCGGACTGGAGCGGTCCGGTGGCGGGACTGATCCTGGTCGGTCTGCTCGCCACGGTCATGGCGCTGTCGTTCGCGACGAGCATGCTGTGGGGCCGGCTGAACCTGCGCCGCCTTCTCGGCTGACAACGGGTGGCCGACAACGGGTGACCGGCGGATGACGTTCTCACGAGCAGTCGGCGAACCGGTCCCGCCACGCTCCAACTCCTGCTGTGCCGCTGCCTAGTGTGGGCTGTGACCCGCCGCCGCCTTCGCGGCACCACGACGCACAGCAGGGAGCAGCACCCGTGACCGAGACGGTCGTCAGCACGCCGGACACCGCGCCGACGACCGCCGTACCGTCCGGCGGCGACGGGACGGACCGGCTGCCGACACCCTCCCGCCCGCGGGGCGGGGGCGACGGCCGGCTGCGCGCCCTGGACGGGCTGCGGCTGGTCGCCGCGCTGATGGTCGCGGCCTATCACTACGGCGGCCGGGGCGGTGACGTCGCCACCGCCTGGGGCACGTCGCCGCGCGAGCAGTTCCCCACGCTGAGTGGCCTGTTCGCGTACGGCTGCCTGGGCGTGCAGGTCTTCTTCGTCATCAGCGGTTTCGTCATCTGCCGCAGCGGCTGGGGCCGGCCGCTGCGGTCGTTCTTCGCGTCCCGCGTGGCCCGGCTCTTTCCCGCGTACTGGGTGGCGGTCGTCCTGGTGACGGCCGTCTTCGCGCTGCCGATGGTCGCCTACGCGACGGTCTCGCCCAGCGACGCGCTGCTGAACCTCACGATGCTCCAGCAACCACTGGGCGCCGACCGGGTGCTGGGCGTGTGCTGGACCCTGTGGGCGGAGCTGCGCTTCTACGCCCTGTTCGCCCTGTGCGTGGTGCTGCCGGGCGCGACCCGGCAGCGCGTCGTGCTGTTCTGCGCGGTGTGGACCCTGGCGGCGGCGCTGGCCCAGGCCTCGGGCGAGCCGTTCCTCGGGGTGCTCCTCATGCCCGAGTACGCGCCGTTCTTCATCGGCGGCATCGGCCTGTACCTGGTCCACCGCGACCGGCGGGACGTCCTGGCCTGGGGAATCGTCGCGGTCGGCTGGGCGATCGGCCAGCACTACGCGGTGGCGGGCCTGTGGCACGCGCCGGACCCGCACGCTTTCTCGCAGCGCTCGTCGCTCGGCATCGTCGCGGTGGTCACGCTGGGCTTCGCGGCGGTCGCGGCGATCGCCACGGGCCGGCTGACCTGGGCGAACTGGCGCTGGCTCACGACGGCGGGCGCGCTGACGTACCCCTTCTACCTGGTCCACGAGCACCTGGGCTGGGTGGTGATCGGCTTCCTGCACCGGCGCGTCGGGCTGCCGTCGTCGGTCACGATCGCGGGGACGGTGGCGTCGATGCTGGTCCTCGCCTGGCTGGTGAACCGGTACGTGGAGCGGTGGGCGACGCCGCGGCTGCGCGGGGCGCTCGCCCCGTGATCCGGGGCGCTCCTCAGCGCACCCCGTACCGCGCCTCGATCCCCGCGACGATCAGCCGCAGCCCTTCCTCGAACCGCTCGTCGAACCCGGTGAACAGGTGCTCTCCCGCGGCCGCGGCGAGCGGATAGTCGGCCAGCATCTCGGCGCGCTCCGCCACGTCGTAGCCGGGGCGCCGCTCGCCGGGCAGCGGCTGCACACCCTGCTCCTCGGTGACGAACCCGAGCGTGAACATCCATACGGTGGAACTCGCCCAGGCGGCCTGGTCCGCGCCGAATCCGGCCTCCGTCAGGAAGCGCAGATTCGCCTCCATGCCGGGGCCGTGGTCGGTCCCGGTGAACTGTGAGCCGCTGAAGACCCGGGCGCCGTCGCGATAGCGCAGCAGCGTGGCGCGCAACTGGCGGCTGCCGAGCATCAGCCACTCCTGCCAGGAGCCCTGGGGCTCATGGGCGACGCCCGCCTCTCCGGCGCCGACCATCCGCCGGAACATCACGGTCGCCATCTCGTCGAGCAGCGCCTGCTTGTTCTTGAAGTGCCAGTACAGGGCGGGCGCCTGCACGTTCAGCTCCTTGGCGATGGCGCGCAGCGTCAGCCCTTCCAGACCCACGTCGTTCAGCAGATCCAGGGCGGTGTCGGCTACGTGCGCCTTGTCGAGCTTCGGCTTCTTGGCGTCTTTCGGGTTCTTTTCGTCGGCCACGCTTGACAGTTTAACGCCGTTAAGGCGATGCTCGGCACATCGAACTTAACGACGTTAAGGAGAGGGTGGCGATGACGGACGTGGCGACGATGACAGACGTGCTGATCGTGGGCGCGGGCCCGACAGGCCTGGTGCTGGCGGCGGATCTGGCCCGGCGCGGGGTGGACGCCCTGCTGGTGGAGCGGGCGGACGGCCTGTTCCCCGGCTCGCGCGGCAAGGGACTGCAACCGCGCACGCAGGAGGTGCTGTACGACCTCGGGGTGCTGGACGCCGTCCGCGCGGCCGGCACGGAGTACCCGACGATGCGGATCTGGGAGGGCGACGCACCCGGCCAGGAGTGGGACATGATGGAGCGCTCCGAGCCGAGCGAGCAGGTGCCGTTCCCCAATGGCTGGCTGATACCGCAGGCCCGCACGCAGGAGGTGCTGTACGCACGGCTGCGGGAGCTGGGCGGCGGGGTGCGGTTCGGTGCCGCGCTGACGGACCTCGCGCAGGACCCGGCCGGTGTGACGGCGACGCTCGCGGACGGCTCGACGGTCCGCGCGCGGTACGCGGTGGCGGCGGACGGCGGCCGCTCCACGGTCCGCGCGGCCCTCGGCATCGGCATGACCGGGGAGACGGTGGACGCGAAGCCGATGCTGGTCGCGGACGTGCGGATCACGGACGACGCCCCGGTCCCGGACACGCACTGGCACGTGTGGCCGAAGGCGGCGGAGGGCACGGTGGCGTTCTGCCCGCTGCCGTCGGCGCCGGACGGCGGCCGGGTCTTCCAGCTGGCCGCGCAGTACGCGGACGAGTCGGCACTCCCCGACACCTCGCCGGCGGGCGTGGCCAAGCTCCTCGCGGCCCGTACGGTGCTCGCCGAGGAGCACGTCGCCGAGGTGCTCTGGGCCTCGGACTTCCGGGCGCGGGCGGCACTGGCGGACCGCTTCCGCTCGGGCCGGGTCTTCCTGGCGGGCGACGCCGCGCACATCCACTCCCCGGCGGGCGGCCAGGGGCTGAACACGAGCGTGCAGGACGCGTACAACCTGTCGTGGAAGCTGGCGGCCGTCCTCGCCGGTGCCCCCGAGTCGCTGCTGGACACCTATGAGGAGGAGCGGATACCGGTCGCGGCGGGCATTCTCGGTGTCAGCACCCGCATCCACCGCTCGAAGACCCCGGTCCGGCGCGGCGGCGAACTGCGCCAACTGGGCATCGGCTACCGGGAGTCGGCGCTGACCGTGGAGACTCGCGGGGAGCTGTCCGAGGACGCGCTGCGGGCGGGCGACCGGGCGCCGGACGGCCGGCCCGGCGGCATCCGCCTCTTCGACGCCTTCCGCGGCCCGCACTGGACGCTGCTCGCGGTGGGGGTGGACGGTGCCGCGCTGCCACAACTGGACAGCGAGTCGGTCCGCACGGTCACGGTCCCGGCGTACGAGGCGTACGGCACCGGTGTCTTCCTGGTGCGGCCGGACGGCTATGTCGGGTGGGCCGGGGATGCGGCGGAGGGGGTGGTGGAGTATCTGGCGGGGGTCGGCGTCGGGAAAGGGTGACGTCAGTCGCCGTCACCGTCGAGGAGGACGTCGACGGGCAGCTCCAGCGTCACGCCGACGCTCTCCGGCACGGGGACCGTCTCCCCTCGCTTGTAGACGGTGCGCTCGGCGTAGGAATCACCCAGCGGTTCGCTGTACAGCACCACCTGGTCGTGCTTGCGATCGGCGACGACGTAGACCGGGATGCGTGCCCCGGCGTAGGACTCGACCTTCGTGATGAGGTCGTTCTCCCAGTTGGACGAGGTCACTTCGAGAACGAGTCGGAAGACGTTCGCGGCGTAGTAGTTCTGCTTGACGTGAGCGTCCTTGTAGTCGGCCTCGACGATCGCCCAGTCCGGCTCGGCGCGGTCGTCCGGTCCGGTGCCGAGCCAGAGGCCGATGCCGGGCAGCCCCTTGACCCCGGCGTCTCGCCCTCCAACTTGCCGGAAGAGGTAGACGAGCTCTCCCACAGTTTCCTGGTGCGGTCCGTCCGGCGGCGGTGTCCCGACGATGTTCCCCTTGAGGACCTCCACACGGTGCCTGGGCAGCGCCTTGGACAGACGGTCGGCAGCTTCATCGATCGTCATCTCGTGCAGTACGGCAGCCACGGCATCCTCCTTGGGGAGTCACACTCCACGAGCGTAACCGGCAGTGCAGGAGATCCGCCCCGGATCACTCGAGCGAGTCCCGCCCGCCGGAGCCCTACACGCTGGCCAGCGACAGCTTCACGGCGAAGCCCAGGAACAGCACCCCGGCCGCCGAGGTGGCACCGGCCGACAGCCGCCTGCGGCGGCGGAAGGCGGCGGCGAGGCGGGTGCCGCTGAAGATCAGCGCCGAGAGGTACAGCACGCTCGCGACCTGGGCGAAGGCACCGAGGACCACGAAGGAGAGCGCCGGGTAGGCATAGGAGGGGTCCACGAACTGTACGAAGAAGGCGATGAAGAACAGGATCGCCTTCGGGTTGAGGAGGCTGATCACGAAGGCACGGCGGAACGGACGCTCCTGGGCCTCCTTGGCCGCGTCCCCGGACACCTCGGCGGCGAGCCGCTCGCGCCGGGTGCGCCACATCGACACGGCGGCGCGCAGCATGCCGATCGCGAGCCAGGTGAGATAGCCGGCGCCCGCGTACTTCACGATGCTGAAGATCACGGCGTTGGCCTGGAGCAGGGAGGCGACTCCGGCGGCGGACAGGGTCATCAGCACGGTGTCCCCGCACCAGACTCCGGCGGCCCCCTTGTAGCCGGTGCGGATGCCCCGGCGGGCGGCGAGGGAGAGCACATACAGCGAGTTCGGCCCCGGGAGAAGGATGATGAGGACGAGACCCGCGAGATAGGTCGGAAGATCGATGACACCCAGCATGCCCGGAGTGTCGCACATGGGTACGACACTCCGCGCAGGGGTTTCACATCACGGGAGCGGTCACCGAGAAGATCAAGGAAGTGCAGGTCAGAAGGTGTCCGAGGGGACGTAGGTGCCCCACACCTCGCGCAGCGCGTCGCAGACCTCGCCGACGGTGGCGCGGGCGCGCAGGGCGTCCTTCATCGGGTAGAGCACGTTGGCGGTGTCCGCGTCGGACCCGGCGGCCTCCTTCAGGGCGGCCAGCGCGGAGTCCACCGCCTTCTGGTCGCGCTCGGCGCGCAGCCGCGCCAGGCGCTCGGCCTGCTGGGCCTCGATGGCGGGGTCGACGCGGAGCGGCTCGTAGGGCTCCTCCTCGTCGAGCTGGTAGCGGTTGACGCCGACCACGACGCGCTCGCCGGAGTCGGTCTCCTGCGCGATGCGGTAGGCGGAGCGCTCGATCTCGGACTTCTGGAAGCCGTGCTCGATCGCGCTGACCGCGCCGCCCAGGTCCTCGACCCGCTCCATGAGGGCGAGGGCGGCCGCCTCCACGTCGTCGGTCATCTTCTCCACCACGTAGGACCCGGCGAAGGGGTCGACGGTGGCGGTCACGTCGGTCTCGTAGGCGAGGACCTGCTGGGTGCGCAGGGCGAGCCGGGCGGACTTGTCGGTCGGCAGCGCGATGGCCTCGTCGAAGGAGTTGGTGTGCAGCGACTGGGTGCCGCCGAGGACGGCGCCGAGGCCCTGGACGGCGACCCGGACCAGGTTGACCTCCGGCTGCTGGGCGGTCAGCTGGACGCCGGCCGTCTGGGTGTGGAAGCGGAGCATCAGCGACTTGGGGTTCTCGGCGCCGAACTCCTCCTTCATCACCCGGGCCCAGATGCGGCGCGCGGCACGGAACTTGGCGACCTCCTCGAGGATCGTCGTCCGGGCCACGAAGAAGAAGGACAGGCGCGGGGCGAAGTCGTCGACGTCCATGCCGGCGGCGACGGCGGTGCGCACGTACTCGATGCCGTCGGCGAGGGTGAAGGCGATCTCCTGCGCGGGCGAGGCCCCCGCCTCCGCCATGTGGTAGCCGGAGATCGAGATGGTGTTCCACTTCGGGATCTCGGCCTTGCAGTACTTGAAGATGTCCGCGATCAGCCGGAGGGAGGGCTTGGGCGGGAAGATGTAGGTGCCGCGGGCGATGTACTCCTTGAGCACGTCGTTCTGGATCGTGCCGGTGAGCTTCTCCGCCGGCACTCCCTGCTCCTCACCCACCAGTTGGTACATGAGCAGCAGGAGGGCGGCGGGGGCGTTGATCGTCATCGACGTCGACACCTTGTCCAGGGGGATGCCGTCGAAGAGCACCCGCATGTCGTCGACCGAGTCGATGGCGACACCGACCTTGCCGACCTCGCCCGAGGCGAGGGGCGCGTCGCTGTCGTGGCCCATCTGGGTCGGCAGGTCGAAGGCGACCGACAGGCCCGTCGTGCCGTTGGCGATGAGCTGCTGGTAGCGGGCGTTGGACTCCACCGCCGTGCCGAAGCCCGCGTACTGGCGCATCGTCCAGGGACGGCCGGTGTACATGGTCGGGTAGACGCCGCGTGTGAAGGGGTACGCGCCCGGTTCGCCGAGCTGCTGATCCGGGTCCCAGCCGTCGAGAGCTGTCGGGCCGTAGACCGGCTCGATGGGCAGTCCGGACTCGGTTGCGCGCGCCATGGTGGTGCCTCCAGCGGTTACTTACCAGTAGTCATCGACCCTCGGGACGGACTGTAGCGGCAGTTCGCAACGTTTCGGCGGCGGGAAGCATCAGTAGAGACACAGGAGAACGACGCGACAGACGGGGGACGTCATGCGGACAGCTGTCCTAAGGAGAATTCTCGCCGCCGCCGGGGTGCTCGCCCTTGTCGGCGGCTGTAAGGCTCAGGTGGTGGAGGGATCGTCGTCGAACCCGTCGGCCAAGGCGCCTTCGTCCGCGTCGGCATCGGCATCGGCGTCCGGGTCGGCTTCGGGCACGTCGGGCGGTGACGCCAAGCCGTCCGGATCCGCGTCCGCGTCGGCCTCCGCGCCCGCTCAGCCGGGCAGGACCCTGTGGGCGCCGGGTGCCAAGGGGCAGGAGGTGCGGGAGTTGCAGGCGCGGCTGCGGCAGGTGGCGTGGCTGTTCGACGGGCCGACGGGGACGTACGGAGCCTCGACGACCGAGGCGGTCAAGGGCTTCCAGGGCAAGCGCGGGCTGCCGCGCACGGGGACGACCGACACCGTGACCTGGCAGCGGCTGCTGAAGATGACGCACGAGCCGAACAGGGACGAGCTGTACGCCTCTGGCGGCCAGCCCGCGGCGAAGCCGGATCCGCGCTGCATGACGGGCCGGGCGCTGTGCATCAGCAAGACCAGCAGGACGCTGTCGTGGATGGTGGACGGCAAGCGGCTGATGACGACGGACGTGCGGTTCGGGTCCCAGTACACCCCCACCCGCGAGGGCGTCTTCCACGTGGACTTCAAGTCCCGGCACCACGTCTCGACGATCTACCACACGCCGATGCCGTACGCGATGTTCTTCAGCGGGGGCCAGGCGGTGCACTACTCGTCGGACTTCGCGGCCCGCGGTTACGCCGGCGCCTCGCACGGCTGCGTGAACGTCAGGGACGAGGCGAAGATCGCGAGCCTGTTCGCCCAGGTCCGCACCGGCGACAAGGTCGTCGTCTACTGGTGAGGAGGGGCGGCGGGAGATGTTGAGCGGCGTGGGTGGGACCGGGGGAACGTGTCCCACCCACGCCAGTGGCACTGAGCCGAAGGTACGGGGGGAACCCCGGCTCGTGCGCGGCCGATGACCAGTCGGCTCACTCAGTACTGCGTCACAGGCCCCAAAAACGTCACACCCGTTGCGTAGATTTTTCTACGGGGATTTCTGGGGGCCGCGTTTTCGCAGGTCAACGCCTTAAGAGGCGGACGGTGAGGGCGCTGCGGTGGGGAGCTGCGGGGCCGCGCTGTAGGACGGGTTCGGGCTCGTGCCGGGTGTGACGGTGTGGAAGCGAATGTCGTCGTCGCCGCTGCCGACGCTGTTGGTGTGGGTGTTGTTGCCGGGGCCGTTGCCGAATCCGTAGCCGTTGCCGGGTCCGTTGCTCCCGCTGTCCTCGTCGCCGTCCGGGCCGCCGTCCTGGCCGTCGGCCCCGGAGGTGTGGTCGTCGGCGTCGGCGAGCACCCGGTCGCAGATTCTGGCGATGTCGGCGGGTCCCCGTCCGTATCTCTCCGCCGAGTCCCGCAGACGCTGCTTCTCCGTGGCGGTCAGCCGCCCGGCGCGGTACTTGACGCAGCCCTTGGTGAGTTCGCGGCGCAACGCCTCGGCCGCCCTGCCGTTCTCGGTCGGTCCGGGTTTCGGGGTGGGCGAGGTGCCCTTGTCCTTCGGGGCCGGCTCCTTGCGGTCCGGGCCGGTGGACGGCCTGTCGGGGTTCGCGGAGCCGTCCGGCAGCGTCTTGTCACCGCCGCCCGTGGGGCTCGGGGACCCCGTGGAGAGCGGCCGGTCGGAGTGGGCGGCGGACACCGAGGAGGCGGGCACCGGGTTGCCCCGGTCGCCGAACGGCGAGGGCAGCACCCCGGTCCCGGCGGCGACGGCGACCCCGCCGACCATGCACGCGGCGAAGGCCGCGGCGAGCCCGAAGCGCACCGGACGGCCCCACCGACGGTTGCCCGCCGGACGGACGGCGGCGCCCGCGCGGTGCCGTCCGGCCCGCCCGGCAGCGGTCGCGGGACTGCCCACGGAGGTCACGGCGGCGTCCATCGCGGACTCGGCGCGGGCCTCACGGAAAGCCGTCAACGCGGCTTCCTCGCCCGGGAGTTCACCGCCGGGACCGGAAGGGACGGCGCTCAGCGCGTCCAGTGTCCCGGTCAGCCGGCCGGCCCGTCGCGCGTCGTCGTCACCGACGGCCTCCAGCGGCTCTCCGCGCAGCACACGCTCCGCCGTGTCGCGGTCCAGCCACCTGTAGTGCTCGTCGGCCATCACATGTCCTTCTGCGTCCGCGTACGCGATTGCGTCACACCGGCGGACGTCACCGTGCTTGTTCTCGGTTGCCTCGGCTGCGGCAGCGCGACGAGGGGGCCGGGCGTTCCCGGGGTCTCCGGAATGTCCGTGCCGAGGAGTTCCGCGAGCCGCTTCAGGCCGCGGTGGGCGGCCGTGCGGACGGCTCCCGGCCGCTTGCCGAGGGTCTGCGCCGCGCTCTTCGCGTCCAGCCCGACGACGACGCGCAGCACGACGGCCTCGGCCTGGTCCTGCGGCAGTTGGGCGATCAGCGCCATGGCGTCGCCGGTGGCGAGGGACTCCATCGCCTCGCCCGCGGTGTCGGAGGAAGCGGGTCTGCCGGTGAGCTCGGTCTCGTCACCGCCTATGGCGGGCCGGCGTCCCCGCATGCGTATGTGGTCCAGGGCGCGATTGCGCGCGATCCGGGCGGCCCAGCCGCGAAACCGGTCGGCGTCGCCCTCGAACCGGTCAAGGTCCCTGGCTATCTGCAGCCAGGACTCCGACGCGACGTCCTCGGCATCGGGCTCGCCGACGAGCGTGCGTAGATATCCGAGCAGCCTCGGATGCACGGCGCGGTACACAGTCCGGAACGCGGCCTCGTCCCCGTCCTGTGCCGCAAGCACCGCGGCGGTCAGCTCCGCGTCGTCCCCCAGCACTCCCAGTCCCTGCCCACTTGGTCTCGTGCGCCCCCAGCGCGAATCAGCACGCTACGGCCTGAAACGCCGCCGCGTCCATGTTTGTACAACGGGCAACCATCGACGCGCACAGCGGGGTGTGACAGAAAACGCACCCTCGGCGCTGAAGGGAGTACGGGCCGCTCGCGACCCGTACCGCGCGGCGGCCGGGGTCTCTCCTGTGGGGGGTGGCGACCTCGGCCGTCCCGTATGCCCGGCCCCGCGTGCCAGGGCGTCCCGCACGCCGGATCCCCGGGTCAGTCCTTGTCGTGGCCACGGGCGAGACCGGGCGGAGTCTTCCCCGAGCCGTGCCCCGCCCCCGCGTTCCCCGGCGCCGGACTGCTCACCGAGGGCGTCGCGCAGCCCTCGGCCGCCCGCTCCGACCGGTTCAGGCCGTGCCCGTTCTCGTACGACTTGCAACGCGCTTGCTCGTCATCGGCCTGTTCCGGACGCGGTGGCAGGACGCCGGTCGTCGGCTTCGCGGGAGCCGTGGTCCGCGGCGCGGCCGGGGCCGGGGCCGGCGACGTCGTCGTCGCGGGGGCGGGCCGGGAGCGCTCGCGGTGTGTGTCGGGGCCGGTCACGGTGCCGATGCCGGCCACCGCGACCCCGCCCACCGCGAGGCTCGCGACGACCGCGCCCACGGCGGCCCGCGCGGACCACCGTGCGCGCCCGCGCCGGGGCCGCCAGTCGTCGCGGCGGCGGGGCGGCGCCGTGAGGGCGCCCGCGTCGCGCGCGGCGCGGAACGCGGCGAGCGCCTGCCGCTCACCGGACGTCCCGTCCGCCTGTCGCGGCCGGACCGCCGCGGCCAGCGCCTCGCCCAGGGTGTGGGCGTGTTCGTCAGTCATCTCGACCCACCCAGCGCGCGAGGACCGTCATCCGTCACTCCTCGCCGCCTTCTGCGCCCTGTTCGTCCTGATCGTGCGTGCCGTCCTCGGTCGCGAGCTGCCGTGCGAGCCGCTTCAGCCCCCGGTACGCCGCCGTGCGCACGGCGCCGGGCCGCTTGCCGAGCACGCGCGCGGCGGCGGGCCCGTCGAGGCCGACGACGACGCGCAGCAGCACCGCCTCGGCCTGGTCGCGGGGCAGTCCCGCGACCAGGGCGAGGGCGCGTTCGGTGGAGAGGATCTCGAAGGCCTGCTCGGCGGTGTTGTGGACGGCGGGCAGATCGAGCACGTCCTGTTCGGTGCCGGACGAGCGGGGCCGCACCTGCTGACGGCGCAGCAGGTCGAGGGCGCGGTAGCGGGCTATGGTCGCGGTCCAGCCGCGGAATCCCGCGCCGTCGCCGCGGAAGCGCCCGAGGTCCCGGGCGATCTCCAGCCAGGCGTCGGAGGCGACGTCCTCGGCCTCGTCGCCGACGAGCCCGCGCAGATAGCCGAGCAGTCCCGGCTGCACGAGCCGGTAGGCCACGGCGAAGGCGCTCTCGTCGCCCGTCTGAGCCCGCGCGACGGCGGCGCCCAGTTCCTCGTCGAAGGCCTGCCCGCGACGAGGCTCCCCTCCCTGCCCCAACCGCTTTCCTCTTCGTACGTCACTCAGGACGGCGGCGCCTCAGCCGTCCACGTTCCCCGAGTCGATCAGCGCCGTCCCGCACAGAAATGTCACAGCGCGGCGCACTCCCGGCCGCCCGGTTCCGCGGTCCGTCGCGCCGTCCGGCCGGGGAGGGTCAGGTAGAAGGTGCGCAGCGACTCCTCCGGGCCGACCTCGTAGCGGTTGACGACCTTGCCCAGCGGGTTCCACACCCGTCCGTCCGGCATCCGTACGCCCACTCCCTGCCCGAAGTAGGCGCGCTGGCCGGCGTCGAGGTCCACCCACACGGCACCGGCCCGGCGGGCGAGCACCTCGCCGACGTACGCGCCGAGTTCGAACAGGACGCCGTCGAGACGGCCGCGTTCCGTGGTGCCCTTCCGCAGCCCGTCGATGAGGAAGTCGACGACGCGCAGGCTGGCGACGGAGTAGTCCAGCGGCAGTCGGGACGAGGCGACGCGCGCGACGAACGCCGCCGCGTGCCGTCGCATGTCGGCGGCCGGCGTGTGGTTCGCGCCCTCTGGCATGGTGAGCCCCCCATTGGCTTCGCTCCGTGTACTCACCAAGCGGGTGGGCGGTCCCCGCTGTCACGGGTGTCGCGCATGTCCCTTCTCACAGCGCGAGTTGAGCGCGTTCGTACAACCCTTTCCGGGATTCGGCCGTCCGGGAGCAGGCGTGGAACGGGCGCGCCCCGGGCCCGCGCCCACCCCACGCCTGCCCCCCGTCTGCCCCCGTCCGCCCCTCGGTCAGCCGAGGGCGAGCGCGGCTCCCCTCTCCGCGGGGACGCCGACGGTGGCCCGCATGACCGTGCGCGCCGCGTTGCGCAGATCGTCGAGGAAGAGCGCGGCGAGCCGGGGCGTGAACCCGGTGCGCACGACGACGCGGAGCACCCAGGTGTCGGTCAGTCCGGTCGGCAGCGGATACGCCGGGACCTGCCAGCCGCGGGCCCGCATGGCCAGCGCGATGCCGCGCTCGTGCAGGCCGAGGGCGTGGGCCCGGTCGGTGAGGCGGAAGGCGAAGGCGGGCAACTCGTCGCCGTCACTGAGGAGTTCGAAGAGGTCGAGGTCGGCGATGCCGGCGGCGAGGCCGCGCGCGGTGCGCCGGGACTCCAGGTGCAGCCGGCGCAGCCCGGCGTGCCCGTACCGGTGGAAGGTGTAGTACTGCGCGGCGACGTGCGAGGCGGGGCGGGTGAAGGTGAGCGAGAAGGTGTTCATCTCGCCGCCCAAGTAGTCGACGTGGTGGACGAGTTCGGCGGGCAGCGCCGCCGCGTCCCGCCACAGGGCCCAGCCGAGCCCGGGGAAGACCTGCCCGTACTTGTGTCCCGAGGTGTTGATCGAGGCGACGCGCGGGAGCTGGAAGTCCCAGAGGAGATCGGGGTCGAGGAAGGGGGCGACCAGGGCGCCGGACGCGCCGTCGACGTGGACGGGGATGTCGTGGCCGGTGGCGGCCTGGATGCCGTCGAGGGCGAGGCACAGGTCGGCGATCGGCTCGTACGACCCGTCGAAGGTCGAGCCGAGGATGCCGACCACGCCGATGGTGCGGTCGTCGCAGTACTCGGCGAGCATCTCCGGGGTGAGGTGCAGCCGGCCGGGCGCGAGCGGGACGAGCCGCGCCTCGACGTCGAAGTACGAGCAGAACTTCTTCCAGCAGACCTGGACGTTGGCGCCCGCGACGATGTTGGGGCGTTCGGTGTCCCGTCCCGCGGCGCGGCGGCGGTGCTCCCAGCGCCGCTTGAGCGCGAGCCCGGCGAGCATGGCGGCCTCGCTGGAGCCGGTGGTGGAGCAGCCGGTGGCGCGGGCCGCGTCGGGGGCGTGCCACAGGTCGGCGAGCATCCGCACGCAGCGCGCCTCCATGTCGGCGACCTGCGGGTACTCGTCGGTGTCGACGAGGTTCTTGTCGGCGGTCTCGGCCATCAGCAGCCGGGCCTCGTCCTCCATCCAGGTCGTGCCGAAGGTGGCGAGGTTGAGACGGCTGCGGCCGTCGAGGAGGAGTTCGTCGCGGATCGCGTCGTAGACGGCGCGGGGCGCGCACTCCTCGCGGGGGAACAGGGTCTCGGCGGGGACGGCGGTGGGAGCGGGGTGGGGGGCGGGGACGGGGGCGGAGGTGTAGGACATGACCTCTCCAGGGCGGATGGCGGCATGAGCCGATCACTGCCGAACCTAGATCGCCGACGGCCCTCTTGACCTGCGTGAATTCACCCACGCGAGGGAGGGGAAACCGAGGTTAGACGCATTCTTTGGCTGCGTGATTGGCGAGCTTTACCCCTTCTTAGGCATATGCCTACACAGCTCTTATGCCCGGACCCCTTGAGTGACGTACAGCACATCAGCACAACGTGTGACGTTCCCCGGCTGTCTTTCGCTGGATAGGACAACTACCCGCGGGACGCGCGGGGCAGGTGGGAAATTCTTCTGTGGACTTATTCAAGGGGTGGGGCAAGTGAGCCCGCGACATTCGCGAGGAAAAGCGCCTGACGCGCGCGCCGCGCACGCGTACAAGCCGCTCAGTCTCAAGCGCAGAGCCTGGATCACGGTCGGGGCCGTCGCGCTGGGCGGCGCGGGCGTGGTCACGTACGCGATGGCCGACCCGGGGACCGGCGTCGACGGCGTGCCCGCCCACCGGGCCGCGACCGTGCACTCCGTGAGCATGCAGACGAAGAGCGACCGCAAGGTCGTACCGCAGAAGTCGACGCAGCTGTTCAGCGCGGTGACGGTGACCTGGAAGGACCCCGAGGACAAGATCGACGGCTCGGCCCAGTTCCGCTCGCGCGACGCGGAGTCGGGCGACTGGAGCGCGTGGACGACGCTGCCGAAGGAGACCATCGACGCGGACGGCGCCGAGCGCGAGCGGGCCGCCCTGCGCGGCGGCACCGCGTCCGTGCCGACGAAGGCCGACGCGGACGGCGTCGAGGTGCGGGTCGTCGACGCCGACGGCAAGGCGTCCGACCTGCCCTCCGGCATGGACGTCAAGCTGATCGACCCGGGCACCGGCTCCGCCAAGGGCCGCAGCGCGGGCATCGAGCCGGCCGCGTACTCCGAGGAGACGACGGCCCCGGCCGGGACCCCGGACCCCTCGGCGACGACGGCCACGGCGACCGCGACGGCTCCCGAGTCCTCCGCGCCGGCCTCGGTCGCGCCGAGCGACACGGCCACGACCTCCGCCTCACCCAGCGCCTCCGCGTCCGAGACGCCCCCCGCGCCCCTCCCGTCGACGGTCGTCAAGCCGCGGATCATCACGCAGGCCCAGTGGGGCGCCGGCACCAACTACGACGGAACGCCGTCGTACGACGCGGAGATCAAGGCCGCCGTCGTGCACCACACCGGCGTCGACTCCGACAACGCGGTGCCCTGCGCCCAGTCCGCGAAGCGGCTGCGCGAGATCCAGCAGGAGCACATCGCCAAGGGCTACTACGACATCGGCTACAACTTCGTGGTCGACCGCTGCGGCCAGATCTTCGAGGGCCGCAGCGGCGGCATGGACCTGCCGGTGCACGGCGCCCACGACTACGGGTTCAACACCGACACGGTCGGCATCTCCTACATCGGCAACTTCGAGTCGGCCAAGCCCACCAAGGCCGCGCTCGACGCGATCTCCCGGGTCGTCGCCTGGAAGTTCGGCCAGTACGGCCTCACGGCGACCGACAAGGTGACCCTGACGTCCAACGGCGACCTCGGCACCGACGGCAACAAGGTGGCGCTCGGCAAGACCATCACGCTGCCCCGCGTCTTCGGCCACAAGGACACCAACTCCACGCTCTGCCCGGGCGCGAACCTGTACCCGAAGCTGAGCCGCATCGCCACGCAGGCCGCCACGGCGGGCATCTCCCACGCGCTGCCCTCGCAGAACCTGACGGGCGACGCCACCTCGGACATCGTCGCGGGCCTCCCGAAGGGCGCGAGCGGCGGCCAGGTCGCCATCGTCCCCGGCGGCGTCTCCGGCCCGACGACCACCGGCAAGAAGCTCATCTCGCAGTCCACCGGGGACATCCCGGGCGCGGGCGAGAGCGGTGACGAGTTCGGCGCGTCCACAGCGACGGGCGACGTCAACGGCGACGGCTACACCGACCTCGTCGTCGGCCAGCCCGGCGAGGACGACACCACAGGGCACAAGGACCGCGGCGCCTACACCATCGTGTACGGCCCGGGCTTCACCACCGGCACCGGCGTGAACCTGGACGCGAGCTACGACCTGTCGGGCGCCCGGTTCGGCTCGGCCGTCGCGGTCGGCGACTTCAACGCGGACGGCACGGCGGACGTCTTCGCCGCCTCCACCGGCTTCGGCGGCACCTGGTCGGCCCGGTACGGCGACGGCTGGGACAGCGACTCCATGATCACCACTTCCGAGGACAAGCTGACCTACGAGGACGCCACGTCCGGCGACTTCAACCGGGACGGCTACGCGGACGTCGCGCTCAACTACCGCGACGGCGCGAACCTCGGCAAGGTCGTCTGGTACAAGGGCGGCGCGGGCGGCCTGCGCAAGGCCGCGACGCTCACGGTCAAGGGCGGCCGCTCCATCGCCTCCGGCGACATCAACGGCGACGGCGTCGACGACATCGTCATCGGCCAGCCCTACACCTCCGAGTCGGCGGCCCACTCGGGCGGCCAGGTCACCGCGGTCTACGGCGTGGCGGGCACCGGCCTCGGCACCAAGGTCACGACGATCCACCAGTCCACCACCGGCGTCCCCGGCGCCTCCGAGGCCGGCGACGCCATGGGCGCCTCGGTCGCGGTCGGCGACTACAACAACGACGGCTACGCGGACGTGCTCACCGGCGCCCCGAACGAGGACATCACCCGCAGCGGCAAGAACCAGTCCAACGCGGGTACGTCGCTGCTCCTGAAGGGCTCCTCGGCCGGCCTGACCGGCACGGGCGCGATCGCGATCTCGCAGGACGAGCCCGGCGTCCCCGGCTCGACCGAGACGAACGACAACCTCGGTTCGTCGGCCGCGCTCACCGACCTGTCCGGCTACGGCCGGGCCGACCTGGTGCTCGGTGTGGCGGGCGAGGACACGGGCAACGGCACGCTGCTCTACGTGCCGAGCAACAGCGGCGGGCTCGGCCTGTCGACGGCCAAGTACTACGGCGTGACGCAGGTCGGCTCCCCGGCCGGCGCCCGCCTGGGCACCAACCTGGCGCCGTGAACCCGGCACCGTAGCCCCCGTACGACCTCGCGCCGTGCCGCTCCCCGGACCCCACCCCGGCCAAAGAGCACCAACCCACCATCCACCCCCCCCGCAGACCAGAACCGTGAATACATACCCCCCCTTCGACG